>NZ_BAAJPZ010000001.1:0-688953 GCF_057552455.1 Streptomyces sp. PKA51 | reverse complement strand
TGGAGTTCGGCCCAGGCGACGGCGGTCGGCGCGCCCCACTGCCGGGCCAGCTGCAGTTCCTCGGCGACCAGGGCGCGGGCCCGGGCCGGGGCTGCCTCCTCTTCGCCGCGGCCGGGGCCCTGGCGGGGCCGGTGTGGGGGGGGGGGTTTGGGGGGGCCCCGCGGTGGCGGGGGGGCCCCACCGCCACGTTTGCAGGACATGTTTCGCGTGCGGGGGCGGCGAGCGGGTAGACGTCGGCGCATGCGCAAGGTGATGAGTTCCTGGGACCGTGCGGTCTTCGCGAAGGTGGCCGGGCGCCACTGGCCCGGCGGTGACGCGGTGCTGCCGCGGCTGTCGCGCTGTGCCGACCACGGCGTGCTGTGGCTGGGGGTCGCGGCGGGGGCGGCGCTGCTGGGCGGGCGCCCGGGGCGGCGGGCCGCGCTGCGGGGCGTGGCGTCGCTGGCGGTGGCCTCGGCGACGGTCAACACCCTCGGCAAGCGCTCGGTGCGCCGGCTCCGGCCGGGGCTGGACGCGGTGCCGGTGATACGACAGTTGACGCGGCAGCCGTTCACCACGTCCTTCCCCTCGGGGCACTCGGCCTCGGCGGCGGCCTTCGTCGCCGGGGTCGCGCTGGAGCGGCCGCTGTGGGGGCTGGCCCTGGCGCCGCTGGCGGCGTCCGTGTGCTTCTCCCGGGTGTACACGGGCGTGCACTATCCGGGCGACGTGGTGGCGGGGGCGCTGCTGGGCGCGGGGGCGGCGTTCGCGGTGCGCGGGGTGGTGCCCACGCGCGGGCAGCTGGCGCCGCCGGCCCGGCCGCGGGCCGAGGCGCCGGCACTGCCGGGCGGGCGGGGGCTGGTGGTGGTCGCCAACAACGCTTCGGGGCAGCGGCTGCAGGGGCGGGCGGATCCGGTGCCGGAGATCCGCGCGGTGCTGCCGGACAGCGAGATCGTCGAGTGCGCTCCGGACGAGTCGCCGGAGAAGGTGCTGGAGGCGGCGGCCGTACGGGCCACCGAGCTGGGCGGGGCGCTGGGCGTCTTCGGCGGCGACGGCACCGTGAACGCGGCCGCGGCCGTCGCCGCGCGGCACGGCCTGGCCCTGGCGGTGCTGCCCGGCGGCACGTACAACCACTTCGCGCACGACCTGGGCATCGAGTCGTCCGCCGACACCGCGCTGGCGGTGGAGGCCGGCGAGGGCGTGGCGGTGGACGTGGTGCGCTTCGACGGGCACCGCTTCCTGAACACCTTCAGCATCGGCGCCTATCCGGAGCTGGTGCGCGTGCGCGAGCGGTGGGCCCCGCGGGTGGGCGCGTGGCCGGCCGGGATCGCGGCCGCGGTGCACGTGCTGCGCACCAGTGAGCCGGTGGAGTTGCGGGTGGAGGGCCGGCGCCGCCGGGTGTGGCTGCTGTTCGCGGGCAACTGCACCTACCGCGGGGTGGGCGCGGCCCCGGTGCGCCGGTACGACCTGGCGGACGGGGTGCTGGACGTGCGCATGGTCCTCGGCGGCCGGCTGGCCCGCACCCGGCTGCTGCTGGCCGCGCTGTCGGGGGGCCTGCGGCATTCGCCGGTGCTGCGCTCGGACCGGGTGCGGCGCCTGACGGTGGAGGAGGTGCCCCCGGGCACTCCGTTGGCGTACGACGGCGAGGTGTGCCCGGCGCCGCGGTCGCTGACGCTGGAGAAGGAGAACGAGGCGCTGGTCGTCTACCGGTTGCCGGGGCGCTGACCGGTCGAGCGCTTCTCAGTCCACGGGGCTTGTCAGTCCATGGGGCTTGTCAGTCCATGCGGTTTCTCAATGCATGCGGCTTGTCAGTCCATGCGGCGTATCAGTCCATACGGCCGAAGGGGCTGTCGTCGAGGGCAGCCAGCAGGTCGGCCGGGTTGCGGTAGACGGCGACCGCGCCGGCGCGTTCGAGGTCGTCGCGGCCGATGCCTCCGGAGAGCAGGGCGATGCAGTCCACCCCGGCGGCACGGGCCGCCTCGACGTCCCAGACGGTGTCGCCGACGAACAGGGCACGCTGCGGCGGCACGTCCGCCTCCTCCAGTGCCACGCGCACCGGTTCGGCCGCGGGTTTGCTCTCCTCGACGTCGTCGGCGCTGGTGGCGGCGCGGATGGCGTCGTCCGCCCCGAGGGCGCGGCGCAGTGCCGCGAGCTCCGCGCCCTTGGCGGAGGTGGCCAGCACGACGCGCCAGTCGCGGTCGGACAGGGCCCGCAGCAGCTCGGGGGCGCCGTCGAGGACGGCCAGGCGCTCGAACCAGGTGGCGTACAGGGTGCTGTGCGCGGCGCTGATGGCGGCGTCGCCGTCGCGGTCGCGGTCCTCGCCGAGCAGGCGGTCCATCAGTCGGTCGGAGCCCATGCCGACGGTGTGGTGGATGTCGGTCATGGCGACCCGGTGGCCGGCCTGGCGGAACGACTCGAACCAGGTGACGGCGTGCAGGTAGTTGGTGTCGACGAGGGTGCCGTCGACGTCGAAGACGGCCGCGCGGGGGTGGGCCTCGCTCGCGGCGGTGGTCATGTCGTCGTACGCGGTCACGGCGGCCTCAGGGGGTGAGGAGTGTCTTGATCATGCCGTCCTCCTTGGCCTGGAAGGTCCGGTAGGCCCGGGGGCCCTCCTCCAGGGGCAGGACGTGGGTGGCGAAGCCCTCGACGCCGAGCGGGTCGGCGTCGCTCAGCAGGGGCAGGATGGCGTCGGTCCAGCGGCGCACGTTGGCCTGGCCCATGCGCAGCTGGATCTGTTTGTCGAACATCGTCATCATCGGCATGGGGTCGGTCATGCCGCCGTAGACGCCGACGACGGAGATGGTGCCGCCCCTGCGCACCGCCTCGACGGCGGTGTGCAGGGCGGTCAGGCAGTCGACGCCGACGCGGTCCATCAGGCGCTGGGAGACGGCGTCCGGCAGCAGGCCGGTCAGCTGCTGGGCGGCCCTGCTCGCCGGGGCGCCGTGCGCCTCCATGCCGACGGCGTCGACGACCGCGTCGGTGCCCCGGCCGTCGGTGAGCTCGCGGATCGCCTCGACGAGATCCTTGCCGTGTTCGCGCAGGTCCAGGGTGACCACGCCGCGCGAGCGGGCCCGCTCCAGGCGTTCGGGCACCAGGTCGACGCCGATGACCTGTCCGGCCCCGCGGTGCAGGGCGATGCGGGCGGTCATGTCGCCGATGGGACCCAGTCCCAGCACGGTGAGGCTGCCGCCCGGGGGGATCGCCGCGTACTCGACGGCCTGCCAGGCGGTGGGCAGGACGTCGGAGAGGTAGACGAAGCGTTGGTCGGGCGGGCCGTGGGGCACCTTGACCGGCAGGGTGTCGCCGAAGGGCACCCGCAGGAACTCGGCCTGCCCGCCGGGCACCTGCCCGTAGAGCTTGGTGTAGCCGAAGAGGGAGCCGCCCTTGCCGCGGTCGCGGACCTGGGTGGTCTCGCACTGCGACTGCAGTCCTTGGTTGCACATCCAGCAGGTGCCGCAGGAGAGGTTGAACGGCACGACGACACGGTCGCCGACGGCGAGGGTGGCGACCTCGGGCCCGGCCTCCTCGATCACGCCCATCGGCTCGTGGCCGAGGATGTCGCCGGGGTCCAGGAACGGGCCGAGGAGCTCGTACAGGTGCAGGTCGGAGCCGCAGATCCCGGTGGAGGTGATGCGTACGATCACGTCGGTCGGCTGCTGCAGCACCGGGTCCGGGACCGTCTCGACGCGTACGTCCCGTTTGCCGTGCCAGGTCAGGGCCCGCATGTCGCCGCCTTCCGCTCGCCGTCGGATCGCCCTGCCGGGTTCCCCTCCGCGAGCGGCCGAAACGCCGGTGCTCAGGGGCCGGTGGCCGGCTCGGGCCGGGGGCCCGGTCCGGGCAGCGGTCCCGGGGGCGGCAGGGGGTCGGGCCCGGGGGGAGGGGGCGGTGGGGGCCGGTCGGGGCCGGGCTGCGGGGGCGCGGGCGGTACGGGGTCGGGGCCGCCGGGGCCGGGGCGGGGCCCCGGTGCCGGTCCCGGCTGGGGGCCGCCGGGCCCGGGCGCGGGGGTGGGCTTGGGCGGTACGGGGTCCGGTGGGCGCGTCAGTTCGAACATTGCTGCCGGGTACCCGCCCGCGGGGCGGTCAACCCTCGCTGTTTGAGGTTGCGGGCCGCGGTTACCCGTAGCACCCGTGATGCCGCGAACGGCCGTCGACGAGGGGTGTTTCCTGCCATGACCGAGTACGGCTACTTCCTGTCCTGCGAGGAGAACACGCCGCAGGACCTCGTCGAGCAGGCCCGGATGGCCGAGGACGCGGGCTTCACCTCGCTGTGGATCTCCGACCACTTCCATCCCTGGACCGGCGAGCAGGGGCACAGTCCCTTCGTGTGGTCGGTGATCGGCGCCCTGTCGCAGGCGACCTCGCTGCCGGTGCAGACCGCGGTGACCTGTCCGACCGTGCGCATGCACCCGGTGGTCACGGCGCAGGCGGCGGCGACGAGCGCGGTGCTGCTGGGGCCCGGCCGCTTCCGGCTGGGCGTGGGCAGCGGCGAGGCGCTCAACGAGCACGTCCTGGGCGACCGCTGGCCGGAGGCCCCGATCCGGCTGGAGATGCTCGCCGAGGCTGTGGAGGTGATGCGCCGGCTGTTCACCGGCGAGGAGGTCAGCCACCGCGGCCGCCACTACACGGTGGAGAACGCCCGTCTGTACACCGTCCCCGACGAGCCCGTGCCCGTCGACGTCTCCGCCTTCGGCCCGGCGGCGCTGAAGGTGGCGGCGCAGATCGGGGACGGCCTGGTGACGATGGCGCCCGAGAAGCAGGCCGTGGAGCGCTTCCGCTCCCTGGCCGGCGCGGACAAGCCGGCGATCGGCGGGATCAAGGTGTGCTGGGGCACCGACCGCGACGCCGCGGTGGACACCGCCCACCGTCTGTGGGCGGTGGAGCAGCTGCCCGGCGAGCTGAACCAGGTGCTGCCCACGCCCGGCCACTTCGAGCAGGCGGCGACGATGGTGCCGCGCGAGAAGGTGGCCGGTTCCGTGGTGTGCGGTGACGACGTCGACGCGCACGTCGCCGCCCTGCAGGCGTACGCCGACGCGGGCTTCGCGCGCGTGCACGTCGGTCAGATGGGACCGGACCAGCGCGGCTTCTTCGACTTCTACGCGACGAAGGTGCTGCCCCGCCTGACCGGCTGACGGTGCGCCGATCGGCGCAAGGACGGTTTGCCCCGCGGCGATCCCGGCTACAGACGAAGGCGCCCGCCTGAGGGATGGAGAGCCGATGCCGCAGCTGGACCACGAC
Organism: Streptomyces sp. PKA51; assembly: GCF_057552455.1. NCBI lineage: Bacteria > Bacillati > Actinomycetota > Actinomycetes > Kitasatosporales > Streptomycetaceae > Streptomyces > Streptomyces sp. PKA51. The sequence goes on along the minus strand of NZ_BAAJPZ010000001.1, from coordinate 683,746 downwards.
ACCAGCGTCCAGGGTGCGGCCGCCGGCGAACCGGAGAGCCGGCCGGTGCGGCTGGGGGCGCGGATCCTGGGCTACCTCACCACCACGGACCACAAGGTCATCGGCAACATGTACCTGGTGACCGCCTTCTGCTTCTTCCTGCTGGGCGGGGTGCTGGCCATGCTGATGCGGGCCGAGCTGGCCCGGCCGGGGCTGCAGATCGTCACCGCCGAGCAGTACAACCAGCTGGTGACGATCCACGGCACCGTCATGATGCTGCTGTTCGCCACGCCCATGTTCGCCGGCTTCGCCAACGCCGTGATGCCGCTGCAGATCGGTGCCCCGGACGTGGCCTTCCCCCGGCTGAACGCGATGACGTACTGGCTGTTCCTCTTCGGTGGCCTGATCGTGGTCTCCGGTTTCCTCACCCCGCAGGGCGCCGCCTCCTTCGGCTGGTTCGCCTACGCCCCGCTCAACAGCGCGGTGCGCACGCCGGGGGCCGGCGGGGACCTGTGGGCGATGGGGCTGGTGGTGGCCGGGCTGAGCACCACGCTCGGGTCGGTGAACTTCATCGCCACCATCGTCACGCTGCGGGCGCCGGGCATGACGATGTTCCGGATGCCGGTCTTCACCTGGAACATCCTGTTCACCTCCATCCTGGCGCTGCTCGCCTTCCCCGTGCTCACGGCGGCGCTGCTGGCGCTGGAGGCGGACCGCAAGTTCGGCGGGCACGTCTTCGACGCGGCCAACGGCGGGGCGCTGCTGTGGCAGCACCTGTTCTGGTTCTTCGGCCACCCGGAGGTCTACATCGTGGCCCTGCCGTTCTTCGGCGTCATCACGGAGATCGTCCCGGTCTTCAGCCGCAAGCCGCTGTTCGGCTACTTCGGCATGGTGGGGGCGACGATCGCCATCACCATGCTCTCGGCCACCGTCTGGGCGCACCACATGTTCGCCACCGGTGCGGTGCTGCTGCCGTTCTTCTCCCTGCTGTCGTTCCTGATCGCGGTGCCGACGGGGGTGAAGTTCTTCAACTGGATCGGCACGATGTGGCGCGGCAGCCTCTCCTTCGAGACCCCGATGCTGTGGGCGATCGGCTTCCTGGTGACCTTCCTGCTGGGCGGGCTGAGCGGGGTGCTCATCGCCTCCCCGCCGCTGGACTTCCACGTCACCGACAGCTACTTCATCGTCGCCCACCTGCACTACGTGCTCTTCGGCACGGTGGTCTTCGCGATGTTCGGCGGCTTCTACTTCTGGTGGCCGAAGTGGACCGGGCGCATGCTCGACGAACGGCTCGGCCGGATCCACTTCTTCACCCTCTTCGCCGGCTTCCAGATCACCTTTCTGGTGCAGCACTGGCTGGGCTCCGAGGGCATGCCGCGCCGCTACGCCGACTACCTGGCGGCCGACGGCTTCACCGCGTTGAACACGCTCTCGTCGATCGGCGCGTTCCTGCTGGGGCTCTCGACGCTGCCGTTCCTGTACAACGTCTGGAGGACCGCCGTGTACGGGCAGAAGGTCGCGGTCGACGACCCGTGGGGGTTCGGGCGCTCCCTGGAGTGGGCGACCTCCTGCCCGCCGCCGCGGCACAACTTCGTGGCGCTGCCCCAAGTGCGCTCGGACTCCCCCGCCTTCGACCTGCACCATCCGGAGGCCGGTGACCGGCCCGTGCCCGTGGGCGCCCCGGAGGCCCGGCCGAGCCTGGAGGGCGAGGAGGGGGAGCTGGAATGAAGGCGGAGGCCCTGCTGTTCGCCGGCGTGGCCGGCTTCTTCTTCGTCACCGACGTCGTCTACACGTACTGGGCGCGGGAGCCGGCCGGCACGGCGGCGCTGACGGTGTCGTTCGCGATGGCCTCCGTGGTCTCCTTCTTCTGCCTGGTCAACTACCGGCGCCGGGGGGTCCGCCCGGAGGACCGTACGGACGGCAAGGTGGCCGACCGGGCCGGGCCGCTGGACTTCTTCCCGCCGCACAGCGTCCATCCGGTGCTCACCGCGGCCGGCGCCGCGCTCACGGCCCTGGGCATCGTCTTCGGCCTGTGGCTGTTCCTGCCGGCCGTCGGTGTGCTGCTGGCCGGCGTGCTGGGCATGACGTTCCAGTTCAACCGGCGGCCGGGCTGAGAGCGGCGGCTCAGGCAGCGAACACTGCGCCGTCGGCGAAGGCCAGGGCGGCGAAGTTCTCGCCGATGCGGCGGTGGCCGGCGCTGTCCGGGTGCAGCGCGTCGGGCAGCGGCAGTTCGGCGAAGTCGGCCTCGCCGTAGAGCGAGCGGCCGTCGAGGTAGTGCAGGTGGGGGTCCTCGGCCGCGCGCCGCTCGACGACCTCGGCGAGCTGCTGCCGGATGAGCGTGAGGGTGAGCCGTCCCGGCTCCGAGGGGTCGCCCAGGGCCCGGAAGCCGACCTTCGGGCCGTCGATGTCGGCGGTGAGGGGGCCGGGGGTGTCCTCCTGGATGGGGCACAGCAGCGGCGAGACGACCAGCAGGGGCGTGGTGGGGTGACCCTCGCGGACGGTGTCGAGGAAGCCGTGCACCGCCGGTGCGAAGGCCCGCAGGCGCATCAGGTCCAGGTTGGTGATGTTGATGCCGATCTTGATGCTGAGCAGGTCCGCGGGAGTGTCCCGCATCGCCTGGGCGGTGAACGGGTCGAGCAGGGCGTTGCCGCTGAGTCCCAGGTTGATCAGCTCCACTCCGCCGAGGGCCGCGGCCACCGCCGGCCAGGTTTCCGTGGGGGCGTCGGCGCTGGATCCCTGGCTGATGGAGCTGCCGTGGTGCAGCCACACCCGGCGGCCGCGCCCGGGCAGCGGCTCGACGGGGGCGTCGGTGCGCAGCGCGATCAGTTCGGTGATCTCCGTGTGCGGCAGCCAGATCTCGACGTCCTTCTCGGTGCCGGGCAGGCCGTCGAAGCGGGCGGTACCGGGCGGGCCGGGCCGGGTGGTCACGGTCTGCGTGGCCCAGTCGAGGGTGTCGACGTTGCCACCGGGGACGGTGGTGCGCCCGGCGGGGCGGCCGTCCACCGTCAGCTCGTAGATGCCGTCCTCGGCTCCGCGCAGGCCGGCGTAGGCCGTCTTCGTCGGCAGGACGTCGAGTTCGAGCACCGTGGCCCGGGTGCGGAAGGCCAGGCGCACTCCGGAGGGCCGGGCCGAGGCCCGGGCGAGGTTGTCGTCGGGGAAGAGCCTGCGGGCCCGGGCGGGCAGCCGGTGCGGCAGCACGCCGTGTTCGGTGCGCTCCAGCTCCAGGGCGCCGCGCACGATGCGGGCGTCGATGGGGGTGGTGGTCCAGCGGGGGGCGGGGTGGGACTGCGCATTCATGCCCCCAGCCTGCCAACGAAGGCGTGCGGGCGCACCCGCCTTTTCGCACGCCTGCTCAGCTCTCCTCGCGCTCCTTTACCGGCTCCGTCTGCGGTTCGGCCAGGCGGACCGCGATCTGTGCGCGCTGGGCCTCGGTGACGGGCATCTCGACGCGGTCGCGGTAGTACCAGGAGCTCAGCACCGCGCGCAGCCGTACGCGGCGCGGGGCGGGCCCCTCCTGCACGGTCAGCGGCCGGGGCATCTCACGGACCATCAGGGGGTAGGCCTCGGCGGCGGGAAGCGTCTCGCTGCCCTCGTCGAGGGCGCCGAAGACGCTCTGGGCGACCTCGCCGTTCTCCTCGCCCTCCGTGAGGCGGCCGCGGTCGCGTTCCTGCAGGGCCAGGCACAGGCGCTTGGTGAGGGCGAAGGCCAGGACGGGGCCGGCGACGACGAGCACGCGCAGCACCCAGGTCAGGTCGTTGACCGAGATGCGGAAGGTGTAGGCGATGACGTCGTTGCCGCCGGCGATGAGCAGCAGGGCGTAGGCGACGGTGGCGGCGACGCCCAGGCCCGTGCGGGTGGGGCGGTCGCGGGGGCGGTCGCACAGATGGTGCTCGGTGCGGTCGCCGGTGACCCACTTCTCGAACCAGGGATAGGCGTACAGCAGGGCGAACAGGGCCGCCGGCAGCACGACCGCGGGCAGCAGGACGTTCCACATCAGTGTGTGGCCGGCCACGTTGTTCTCCCAGGGCGGCATCAGCCGCAGGGCGCCTTCGAGGAAACCGACGTACCAGTCGGGCTGGGAGTCGGTGGCGACCTGGTCGGCGCGGAAGGGCCCGTAGTTCCACACCGGGTTGATCTGGGCGAGGGCGCCGAGGACGAACAGGGACCCGCAGACCATGAGCATGAGCCCCGTCGACTTGGCCGTGAACTGCGGAAACATCGGTTGTCCGACGACGTTGCGATTGGTCCTGCCGGGCCGGCTCCACTGCGTGTGCTTGAGATACACCACGAGGAACAGGTGCAGGCCGACGAGCCCCAGCAGGACGCCGGGGACGAACATCACGTGCACGACGTACAGCCGGGGGATGAGCAGCTCGCCCGGGAACGGGCCGCGCCAGATGAAGAAGGCGAGGTAGGTGCCGACGAGGGGGATGGAGGTGACGATGGTGTAGGCGGTGCGCAGCCCGGTGCCCGAGAGCAGGTCGTCCGGCAGCGAGTAGCCGCAGAAGCCCTCCAGGAGCGCGAGGAGGAAGAGGGTGACCCCCACCGTCCAGTTCAGCTCCCGCGGCCGGCGGAAGGCGCCGGTGAAGAAGATCCGCAGCATGTGCACGCCGGCGGCGGCGACGAAGACCAGGGCCGCCCAGTGGTGCACCTGACGGATCAGCAGGCCGCCGCGCACGTCGAAACTGAGGGTGATCGCCGAGGCGTACGCCTGGGTCATGCGCTGCCCCCGCAGGGGCGCGTAGGAGCCGTGGTAGACGGTCTCCGTCATGCTCGGGTCGAAGAAGAGCACCAGGAAGGAGCCTGTGACCACCAGCAGGAGGAGGCTGTAGAGCGCGAGCTCGCCCAGGAAGTAGGACCAGTGGTCGGGGAAGGCCTTGCGCAGCAGCAGCCGGCCGGTCTCGCTGGCGGGGAACCTGCGGTCCAGTGCCGTGAAGCCGGCCTGTGCGGCCATCCGGGCCCGTTCCTCGACGCGCTCCTTCCGCCGCCCGAACAGCATGCGCCCACGCTCCCGTCCGCATCCGTGCGGGCGGCCGCACCGCCGCACCGCGGCTGATGGGTAACCGGTGCGCCGCCGGGTCAATCCCCCGGGCGGGGCGGATTAGGCGGTTCAGGGACCGGGACGGGGCTCATCCGGCGGCTTGCTGGAGTTTGGCGTAGGCCAGTTGCAGGACGTCCGCCGCGGAGACCACGGTCATGCCGCCGGCCAGCCAGCGGGTGGCGGTCGGTGCCACGAGCAGGCCGGCGACGCCGGCCGTGGCCACCCACTGCGTCAGGCAGAAGGGGCAGACGAGCAGTTCGCCGACGGCGTGGCGCACCGGGCCGGGCCGGGGGGCCTCGGTCACCTCGCCGGGCCCGGCGGGCTCCTGGTAGGTGGTGAAGGGGGCGCGCAGCGGGGAGGTGACCGCGTCCTTGGCGAGCAGGCGGCTGGTGCGGAAGGTGGCGACGGCCAGCAGGGCGAGGTCGGCCGGAGCCGGGCGGCGGGGCAGGGGCCGACGGCGGGTGAGCGCCACGGCGCCCGCCGCGGTGGCGGCGAGGGCCGCGTAGCCGCCGAGCAGGGCGACGTAGCCCACCAGGGGCCGTTCGCCGCCGGCCTCGTCGGCGCCCTGCTCGTAGCTGCGCCGGATGCGGCCGAGGCGGCCGCCGTCGCGCCGTGTGTGTCCCACGCCGTCCTCCCGCTGCCGGTGTGCCGGTGGTCCGGCGTACGCGTACCCGCTGCCGTCGACGCTATGACCGTGCGGCGGCGCGCGCGAGCGAGGGCACCCGGCCGGAGGTGCGCGCCGCGCCGGGGTTGTTTCCCCGGGCGGCGATCCGGGGAGCCGAGGAGGCATGGACCACTCACAGGCCCCCGTGCTGGAGGCCCTCGCCGCGTACGCGCACAGGGGCCGGACGCCCTTCACCCCGCCCGGCCACAAGCAGGGGCGCGGGGTGGATCCCCGGGTGCGGGCGACGCTGGGCGAGGCGGTGTTCGCGCACGACGTGCTGGCCATCAGCGGCCTGGACGACCGGGCCGGGCGGCACGAGGTGCTCCAGCGCGCCGAGCGGCTGATGGCGGACGCGGTGGGGGCGGAGCACACGTTCTTCTCCACCTGCGGCAGTTCGTTGTCCGTCAAGGCGGCGATGCTCTCGGTCGCCGGGCCGCACGAGGAGCTGCTGATCGGACGGGACGCGCACAAGTCGGTGGTCTCGGGGCTCATCCTCTCCGGCGTGCGGCCGGTGTGGGTGGAGCCGAGCTGGGACGCGGAGCTGCACCTGGCCCATCCGCCGTCGCCCGAGGCGTTCGAGCGGGCCTTCGAGCGGCACCCGGACGCCAAGGGCGCCCTGGTGACCAGCCCCACCCCGTACGGGACGTGCGCGGATCTGGCGGGCATCGCCGAGGTGTGCCACCGGCGGGACCGGCCGGTGGTGGTCGACGAGGCGTGGGGGGCGCACCTGCCCTTCCACCCGGACCTGCCGACCTGGGCCATGGACGCGGGGGCGGACGTGTGCGTGACGTCGGTGCACAAGATGGGCTCGGGCCTGGAGCAGAGCTCGGTCTTCCATCTGCAGGGCGAGCGCGTGGACATGCACCACCTGGCCGCGTGCGCGGACCTGCTGGGCACCACCTCGCCGTCGGTGCTGGTGTACGCGGCGCTGGACGGGTGGCGCCGGCAGATGGCCGAGCACGGGCGGGAGCTGTACGGCCGGGCGCTGGCCCTGGCCCGCTCGGTGCGCTCGCGCGTGGAGGGGATCGAGGGGATGCACGTCCACGACGGGGCCGATTTCTGCGGGCCGGGGCGCGCGGCCGACCTGGACCCGCTGCAGCTGATCGTCGACATCGCCCCGCTGGGCACCACCGGCTACCGGGCCGCCGACTGGCTGCGCGAGCACCACGACGTCAACCTGCACGTGTCCGACCACCGCCGGATCAGCGCCCAGCTGACCCACGCCGACGACGAGGGGACGGCCGCGGTGCTGCTCGCGGCGCTGACCGACCTGTCGCGGCACGCGGGGAAGCTGCGCACGTCCACCGTGGTGGAGGTGCCCTCCCCCGCGCAGATGCGCCTGGAGCAGGTGCTCCTGCCGCGGGACGCGTTCTTCGGCCGTACCGAACAGGTGCCCAGGGACAAGGCCGAGGGCCGCATCGCCGCGGAGATGCTCACCCCCTATCCGCCCGGCATCCCCGCGGCCCTGCCCGGCGAGCGCCTGAGCGCACCGGTCCTGCGCTATCTGGACAGCGGGGTACGGGCCGGCATGCTGGTGCCGGACGCCGCGGACCCGGAGCTGGGCAGCGTGAAGGTGGTCGTGGAGCCCGCCGCGTCGTGACCGGCGGGCCCTTTCGTCAGGCCGTGGCGGTGAGCTCCTCGATGCGCTCGGGGAAGTCCGGCTGCGGCAGGGGCAGGTCGACCTCCTCGACGAAGCCGAGGGCGTCGGGCACGTAGGCGATGACGGCGGAGGCCGCCGGGGAGAAGCGTTTGCCGCCGCGCAGGCTGTCGAGCATCTGCAGGGCCGCGTTGAGGTCGCAGCGGTCGATGTCCTCGGGCGTCTGCGGGATGAGGGCCTCCAGGCCCGCCTGCCGCCGCCACAGCTCGGCCTCCCGGCGCTCGCCGAAGGCCATGTGGTGCAGGTACAGGCAGCAGGCGGCGCCGGCGGCGTCCGCACCGGCGGCGAACTGCCACCAGAAGCGGGCGCTGTCCTCCCGGTCGGCCAGCTGCAGCACGCACCCCAGGACCAGGGCGCCGTCGGGCTCCAGGAGCCGGTGGGCGAGGAAGGCGCCGAGCTTGTGCAGGTCCTGGGCGACGACCGTCTCGCACAGGCTGCGCAGGCGCCTGCGGAAGGCGCGGTGCGGCAGGGAGTTGCGCTCGGCGGCCCGCACGGCGGCGGTGCGCGCGGGCTCCATCTCGTCGTCGAAGTACAGCGCGCCGTGCCACATGCGCTCGGCGAGGCGGGCCCGCAGGCGGGCCTCGGCCTGATCGGTGTCGGCGACCGTGTACGGCCGTGGTTCGAGGCGGGCTTTGGCCAGCGCGTGGTCCAGGGAGCCGATCACCGGTGCTCCTCTTCTCTCTCCAGTCCGAGCGCGTCGTGGAGGCGGTGTCTTGCGAATCGGGCGGTGGAGCGGACACCGCCTTGGGTGATGCCCATGATGTCGGCGGTCTCCCGGATGGTGTAGCCGAGGCAGTAGTGCAGGACGATGACGTCGTGCTGGCGTTCGGGCAGAGCGCAGATGGCCTTGTAGATGGACAGGCTCTCCTCGAGCTCGCCGATCGGGTCGACGGCGTGGCGCAGGGCGGAGGTCTCGAAGGCGGCGGTGTCCATGACGGTGGGCCGCCGGCCCCGGGCACGGGCGCAGTCGATGGTGCGGTGGCGCACGACGGACCAGGCGTAGGCGTTGGGGGACTCGGTGGCCAGCACGTCGCTCCAGCCGAAGCAGAGGTCCTCGAAGGCCTGGTCCACGGCCTCTTCGGCGTCGTGGCGGTTGCCGAGGTAGAGCTCGGCCCACTGCATGTATCGGGGGCGGTAGAGCTGATGGAAGGCGCGGTAGTCGGCAGGCAGTTCGGTCATGGGAAACGTACCCGCGTTGCGGGCGGGCGTCACCGTTTGCCTCCCCGCCGCCGCTGCGGAGTCCGGTGGTCGGCGCCAAGGACGCAACGGAACGGCGCCGCGCTTCGCACCTCGCCTGCATCGTGTGGGATCACGGAAGTACTGGTCCCTCCGGTCGTGGATGGTCGTGGGCCGGTCAGGGCGTGCCAGGCCCGCGTCACCGCACCCCGGAGGCGACGCCTTGCTCTCCCCTCCGCCATTAATGGCGTTTCTGGAGGGGCGTTTGTGCATGAGCAGATCGTAAAGTCTTACGGAAGGTTGTCGTCCGGTTACGTTCGGACACACGTGCGGTCGGTGGAGGGGAACGGGGCCGCTCTGCCACAGTTCGCTCCGACGCATCCGAAACGATCAAGGAGCTTGCCGTGCGCAGAGGCGCAGCATCGCGCTTACGGACGACACCGCACTTACCAAGAACACTGCGCGCCGCGGCCGCCGGGGTGGCCGCGGTCGTGGCGGCCGCGGGGCTGCTCGGCGCCCCGGCCGCCCGGGCGGCCGACCGGCCCGAGGCGCCGCTGATCGCGGCGGACTCGCCCGCGGGCGCGAAGTTCCGCTCCTCCGGCCGCCTCGTCGGGGGCGGCGGCACGACCTGCACCGCGACGGTCGTGCACGCGACGGGCCGGCCTGCCCCCGCGCAGAGGGCACTGATCCTCAGCAACGGGCACTGCGCCGACGACGGCCTACGCACCAACGAGGTCGTCGTCGACCGGCCCGCGCCGCAGGACTGGAGCTTCACCCCCGCGTACTTCCACGACAACACCGCCGAGCAGAAGACCTTCCGCGTCGAGCGCATCGTCTACGCCACGATGAAGGACATCGACGTCTCGGTGCTGCAACTCTCGGCCACTTACGGCGAACTGGCCCGGCTGCGGGTGACGCCGCGGACGCCGGCCCCCGCGCTGCCGCCCACCGGCACCCGGCTGCAGGCCGCCCACGCCCCCAGCGACGGCGTCGAGGACGGCAAGCGGTTCCTGCGCCTGTCGACGTGCACGATCACCGGCTCCTCGGTCGCCCTGCACGAGCACACCTGGCTGTGGCGGGGCTCCGGGCGCACCGACTGCCGGGGCATCAGCGGCGGTTCCTCCGGCGGCCCGGTCACCACGGCCGACGGCGAGCGGATCGTGGGCATGCTCAACACGCTCGTCACGCCCGGCTACCTCGGCTGCGGGCTCGGCCGCCCCTGCGAGGGCTCGCCCTCGGGGCTCGTGGTGCCGTCGGACGACACCGTCTACGCCACGCCCGTCGGCGCCGTCGCCTCCTGCCTGGAGGAGCGCGGTCTGCGCCTGTCGCGGCCGGGCTGCCGGCTGGACCGCGGCGAGCAGGTGAGCATCGACTTCTCCGGCCGCCAGACGCGCTCGGTCACCGACCAGGGTCCGGCCCGCTGGGACGCGCACGTGACCCCGGCCGACGCCGCCCGTCACGCCTATGTCGCCTTCAAGAGCGGGCCGTTCGGCACGGTGGACTGCACCCGGCCGGAGGGGTACGCACGGCCCCGGGCGCTGCCCGCCTCCGGCGTGGACCACACCGAGGTCCTGCCGTCGCGCGACAACCTGTACGTGCTGTGCGCGGCCGGCGGCCCGGACGCCACCCTGCACGGCGCCGCCTGGTCCGCCTCCCTCGCCCACGCCGCGTACGCCTACGTCCGCGTGGACAACACCGCGCCGACGGTGGCCCCGGCGGTGGACGTGCAGCGCTTCGACGGCGACGACGGCGCCTTCTTCTGGGTGCGTCCCGTCTACGCGCCCTGGGAGATCACCATGTACAAGGTGAAGTACGGGCCCGGGGCGAGCACCGACTGCGCCGACCCGGCGGGCTACCGGCCGTTCCTGGGCGTCCCGGCGAGCCTGAAGGTCTCCGAGGGGCCGTGGAGGTACTGCGCGATCGGCTACGACAACGCCGACAACCCCACTCCCCCACTGGCGAAGGACGTCTCCTGACGCACCGGGCGGGTCCGGGTCCGGGTCCGGGGGCGTCCCGGGCCCGGACCCGCCCGGCGGGGTGACGCCGGGTCAGTCGGCGGCCGAGGCGTGGTGGCGGCTGATGTTGCGCTCCAGCAGCCCCAGGCACTCGGCCACGCCGACGGACCCGGGGACGACCTCGGGCAGCCGGCCGTCCTCGCCCTTGAGCCGGCGCAGGGCCTCGTCCATCGCCGTCTGGGCGGCGAAGAGGCACGGGGTGCTGTAGATGGCCACGTCCACGCCGAGGTCGCCGAGTTCGGTCAGGCTCAGGCGCGGCGACTTGCCGCCGGCGATCTGGTTGAACAGCAGGGGCTTGTCACCGATGACGCCGCGGACCTTGCGGATCCACTCGACGCTGCGCACGCCGTCCACGAGGACGACATCGGCCTCGGTGGCGGCCAGGGCCTCGGCGCGGCGCAGGATCTCGTCCTCCTCGGTGGCGTCCGTGCGCGCCACGACGAGCAGGTCCCGGCGGCTGGCGAGGACGAGTTCGAGCTTTTCGAGGTACTCCTCCAGCGGCAGGATCTGCTTGCCGCTGACATGTCCGCAGCGGCGGGGGCGCTTCTGGTCCTCCAGGATCACCCCCGAGGCGCCGATGGCCTCCAGGTGCTGCACGGTGTGGCAGGCGGTCTCGGGGTCGACGTAGCCGTCGTCGATGTCGACCAGCAGGTGCTGGTGGGGGAAGGCGAGGCGCAGGCGCTGGACGAAGGCGACGATGTCGGGCCAGGCGATGAAGCCGATGTCCGGCAGCCCGTAGTGCGAGGCGGCGAAGCCGAATCCGGAGATGAACATGCCGTCGTAGTGCTGGGCCGCGACGGAGGCGGAGAACATGTCGAAGATGCCGATGAGCGGGGTGGTGCCGGGCGTGGCTATGGCGTCGCGTAGCCGGTTCGGGTGATTCACGGTACCCTCCGGGAGAGGTTGCGCCGACGCGTGGTACCGACCGCTGCCCGCTACAGCTCGCGGTCGGTCCGGCCGGCGTCGCGGACCGTTCGGGAAGCCCCGGGGCACGGCTGTCGCACCGTCATGTGCGATGCCGTTCCCGGGGCTTTGTCGTGCCTGCCGACGGGCAGGGTCCGGACGTTAGTCAAGCTTTGGTCATGGAGCAACATAGGAGAGGTAAAACCGACCGCCGGAAGCGCCACTTCCCGCCGCGCACTGCGGTGACATACGGCGCGCTCCCGGCCCGGGGGCGCGAGGGCTCCTGCGGTGCGCCGTGACGCACCATGGCCGAGAACGCCTCGTTCCGCAGGGGCCCGGCGCCCCTGGAACCGACCGCTCAGCCCCGCTGCGCGTCGAGCAGACCCTGGATGTCGATCTTCTTCATGCCCATCATCGCCTGCATGACGCGCTGCGACGTCACCGGGTCGGGGTCGGCCAGCAGCTCGGGCAGCGCCCTGGGCACGATCTGCCAGGACACCCCGAAGCGGTCCTTCAGCCAGCCGCAGGGACCCTCCTCGCCGCCGCCCTCCGTCAGCCGCGCCCACAGCTCGTCCACCTCCGCCTGGTCCGCGCAGTCGACGCTGAGCGAAAGGGCTTCGGTGAAGGTGAATTCGGGGCCGCCGTTGAGGGCCATGAACCGCTGCCCCGCCAGTTCGAAGTCGATGACCATGACCATGCCGGGCTCCCGCGGGCCCGCCTCGCCGTACCGCTTGACCTCGAGAATGCGGGAGCCGGGGAAGACGGAGAGGTAGAAGTCGACCGCCTCCTCGGCCTCGGTGTCGAACCACAGGCAGGGCGTGATCTTCTGCATGGCGGCATCCTCCTGAGGGGTGGCGAGCCGTGCCGGCCGGTACCGAGTAGACCCGATGCCCGGCCGGAACGCACTCACCGGCGGCAGCGCGTCAGCCTTCGGGCGCCGCAATTCCCCCTCCGGTGGCGCCCGGCCCGCCGGGGTGGTACACCGAACGGACCGGGCGCTGCGCGCCTACTTGGTGGCGGGCTCGTGCAGCGAGCTCAGGTCGTGGGCGTAGATGCCGACGGCGTGCGCGATGACGTCGATGTTGGTGTCGAAGGACTTCAGGTCGATGTTCGACAGGTTGTCACCGGCGCCGTGGTAGTTGCGGTCGTAGGCGACGCCGGCCGTACCGCCGTAGCGGGCCGCCTGCTCGGGGGTCTTGATGCCCTCGGCACCGGTGAAGGTGCCGCCCGCCGGGATGCCGACCTCGATGAACGGGCCGTAGTCGGAGCGGCCGTCGAAGTCCGTGCCCTCGTGCGGCGTGCGGCCACGGTCGAGGAAGCCGTTGATGAGGCGCTCGATCTGCGCGGAGCCCTCGGGGCCGGGACCCGAGCCCTTGTGGTCGGAGTCGTCACCGTCGTAGACGAACTCGACCGGGTTCGGGGAGGCGATCATGTCGAAGTTGAGGTACAGCGCAATGTTCTTGCGCTGCTTCTCGTTCAGCTGGGCGACGTAGTGCTCGGAGCCGAGCAGGCCCAGCTCCTCGCCCGACCACCAGGCGAAGCGCACCTTGTTGGCGGGCTTGTGGCCGGGCCCCCGGATCTCGTCGGCGAGGTTGAGCGCGACCTCGATCAGGCCGGCCGAGCCGGAGCCGTTGTCGTTGATGCCCGGGCCCGCGGGCACGGAGTCCAGGTGGCTGCCGAGCGTCACCACGTGCCCGGCGTCGCCGCTCCTGGTCTCGGCGATCACGTTGCGGGTCTGCCGCTTGACCGCCTCGGTGGCCACGTTCAGAGTGACGCGCACCTCGCCCTTGGCAACGGCCGCGGCCAGCGCCTCGCCGTCGGCCAGCGAGATGCCGCCGGCGGGGATGTGGGCGTTGGCGGGGGCCTCGACACCGCCGTGCACGGGGGCGGTGCCGGAGTGGTTGTACAGGATGAGGCCGGCGGCGCCCGCCTTGGCGGCCACCTCCTCCTTCTGCTTGAACGTGCAGGAGCCCCGCTTGACGAGGGCGATCTTCCCGGCGAAGGAGCCGGAGGCGTAGTCGTCCAGGTCGCAGCCGGGGGTGTCGTCGACGCGCGCGGCGGCCAGCGGGGCGGTCAGGCCGCCCTCGGGCGTGGCCTTGCTGAAGTCGTAGGCCCTGACGGTGATCTCGCGCTGCTCGGGGGAGAGCACGGTGAGCTTCTCGCGCAGCGTCTTGGACTCGTAGAAGTCGAAGTTCTGGTACGAGACGTCGTAACCGGCCTTCTTCAGCAGGCGGTAGACGTACTCGGAGGATGCCTGGTGGCCGGGGGTGCCGGCGGCTCGGTTGCCACCGTTGGCGTCGGCGATCTGCTGAAACGCCTTCAGGTGGCGGTAGGCGCTCTTCGCAGTGGAGTCCTTGACCAGCTTCTTGGCGAGCCGTTCGGCCTGTCTGTTGTGCTGCGAGGAGGGCGCGGGGCTCGCTTGCGCGGGCGCCGCGGCGGCGAGCAGGAAGGGCGTGGCGACGGCGGTCGCCGCCAGAGCCGATATCGCGCGCCGGCGTGAAGATACTCGCACGGAAGGTCCTTTCGGGCCCGGCCGGCCGGGTCGGATCGACCCGGCACGGGGTCGGTCGGCGGTCGTGGGTCGACCGCGGCTGGAGGGACCCTAACCGAGCACGGCAGTGCGGCGGCAGGGTTTTCCCGGGCGCCGACACAAGATCGACACGGCACGGCCATGCAGGCCGTTGTGCGAGGCTGGAGGGGTTTTGCGGGAGCGGAAGGGACTTCGAAGATGCTGCAGCACAGAACCGTCGGCGACCTGATGACCCACTCGGTCGTACGGGTCCAGCGCGGCACCCTCTTCACGGAGATCGTGCACGTCCTGCAGGAGCACGACATCACGGCCGTGCCGGTGGTCGACGAGGAGGACCGCCCGGTGGGCGTGGTCTCCGAGGCCGACCTGCTGACCAAGGCGTCCGGCCACCCGGACCCCTCCGGGCTGCTCGCACCGGAGCACGCGGATGAGCAGGTGCGCGTCAAGTACGAGGCGACGACGGCCGAGGGGCTGATGACCAGCCCCGCCGTGTGCGCCCGGCCCGGCTGGAGCGTCGTGGAGGCCGCGCGCACGATGGAGGAGCATCGCGTCAAGCGGCTGCCGGTGATCGACGATTCCGGCCGGCTGGTGGGGCTGGTCAGCCGGGGCGATCTGCTGCGGGTCTTCCTGCGCACCGACCGGGCGATCAGGGAGGAGATCATCGAGGACGTCCTGGTGCGCACCCTGGGCGAGCCGCCGTCGGCCGTGGGCGTCGAGGTCAATCACGGCCAGGTGCGCCTGAGCGGCTCGGTGCGGCGCAGCGGCCTGGTGCCGGTGCTCGTGCAGTTGTGCCGCAGCGTGGACGGCGTGGTGAGCGTCGAGCACCATCTGAGCGCCCAGATCGAGGACGACGCGCCCACGCCCTGACCGCCGGTACGCCCTTCGGGTGAACCCTGGCGGCGGGAACGGGCCCGCGCCGGCCGGCCGTGGCGCGAAAGCCACGGCCGGAAATGCTCTGGTGGCCGAATGCGTACGGCGGCGATCCTTGCTCCGCGCCAAGATCGCACATTCGTCCCCCTGGAGAGGAACCCTCATGACGCGCCTGCGCATCGCCTGCCTGACCCTGGTGGCGGCAGCCGCCGTGGCCACCGCGGCGGCACCCGCCGTGGCCGCCCCCGGCGAGACGCTGAACGTGTGCGCGTCCTCGCGCACGCCCGACGGGTGGGTCGACACCCAGTGGTGGTCGGCGGGCAACTGCCCCGGCAGCGGGGCGAACTGGAAGCAGATCAAGCAGCTGACCGGCCTGCCCGTGGGCACCCAGGTCAACTCCTGCGCCTCCACCTATCCGCCGGCCGGCTGGACGATCAAGCAGGCGTACTGGTCGGCCAGTTGCCAGTACTCGCCGGTTCCCAGCTTCTCGCCCAACGCCTGGCTGCTGGCCCGCACGGCCTGAACCATCCCGAGGAGTGCGTTTCCCGTGTCCTTCCTGTCCCCCGACTACCCCGAGATCCTCTACCCCGCCGACGAGGGCGAGATCTCCGCGTCCTTCCGGCCGGCCGACAGCGCGCCGGACTACACCGCGCCCAACGGCAACACCTACCACTACCTGTCCACCCGGCTGACCACGGACGGGCTCTTCGGCCTCTACCAGAACCGCATGGGGCCGGCCGTCGGCGGGACCAGCCCGCACTTCCACAAGACCATGTCCGAGGCCTTCTACGTGCTCTCGGGCGAGATCCACGTCTTCGACGGCGAGCGCTGGTTCGACGCCTCCAAGGGCGACTACCTCTACATCCCGCCGGGCGGGGTGCACTCGTTCGGCAACATCTCCGGCGAGCCTGCGGAGTTCTTGATGCTCTTCGCCCCCGGCGGCGCCCGCGAGGGCTACTTCGAGGGCCTGGAGCACGTGGCGGGGATGACGGATGCGGAGCGCGCCGACTTCTTCCTGCGACACGACAGCTTCTTCGCCGACATGGCCAAGGGGCCGGGGGCCGACTCCTGGGAGGACCGGGCCGCGCTCCGCAAGTCCTTCAGG
This sequence comes from Streptomyces sp. PKA51, assembly GCF_057552455.1. NCBI lineage: Bacteria > Bacillati > Actinomycetota > Actinomycetes > Kitasatosporales > Streptomycetaceae > Streptomyces > Streptomyces sp. PKA51. The sequence goes on along the minus strand of NZ_BAAJPZ010000001.1, from coordinate 667,806 downwards.
ACTCGCTGAGTTCACGCCCTGCTGATCAGCCGGCCTCCGGCAGCAGCTGGGGTGTCCTGGGGCCCGGGGTGGCCGGCCCCAGGACGGCGCGCAGGACCCGGGGCGCGAAGAGCGAGGTGGCCGGGGCCGTCAGGTGCAGCACCGCGCGGAAGGCGTCGCCCACCACCGGATTGCCCGTGGCCCGCTCCTGCACCCGCTTGAGGTACCAGTCGGCGGGCCGGTCCGCCGGCCGCGCCCGCAGGGCGTTGCCGGTGGCGCCGGGTACGTTCTTGTCGGCGCCCGCGGAGATGTCCCACGCCTGCCGGGTGGCGGCGAGCAAAGCCTGCTGGACGCGGCGGGTGGTGGGGGTGCGCCGGGCGTCGGTCAGGGCCTCGCGCAGGGCGACGGCGCAGAGCGCGGCCACCGACATTCCCTGTCCGTAGACGGGATTGAAGGCGCACAGGGCCTCGCCGGTGGCGAGGAATCCGGCGGGACGGCGGCCGGGCAGGTCGTAGCGGCGGCGCAGGTTCCCGGTGTTCCGATAGCCGTGGACGGGCGAGACGGGCTCGGCCTCGAGCAGCCATTCGTGGGCGACGGGGTGCGGCAGCCGGGCCGCGTACGCGAGGAACTCGGCCGCGTCGGTGGGCGGTTCGTGCCCCCGCAGCCCCGAGAGGATGACCGACCAGCAGTCGTCCTCCAGCGGCAGGATCACGCAGCCGTAGGGCTGGGTGGGGTTGGGGATGATGTAGACGCCCCGGTAGCCGGGCGACGGCCGGCCCGGTGCGGTGCGGAAGCGGCGCGTCGCATAGGCCAGCCCGGTCTCCAGCCTCTCCTCGCGCGGCGGTTCGGCGCCGAGCGCGGTCAGCCATGCGGGGGCGCGCGAGGACCGGCCGGAGGCGTCGACGACGAGGTCGGCCGGCACGTCCCGGGTGGCCGCCGCCCGGCCGCGCTCGCGCAGGCGGACGCCCCGCACGCGCGTCGCGTCGCCCAGCAGCGCGGTCACCTCGGCGCCCTCGGTCACGGTGATGCGCGATCCGGCCAGGACACGCCGCCGTACCACCCAGTCGGTCAGCGGGCGGGAACCCGTGAGGATGTGGCTGGTGGCGTCGGTGCGCCGGTACCAGTGACCGGCCTGCCACTGCACGATCTCGGTCGGCATGGCCACGCGCGGGGAACCGTGGGCGATCAGGTCGTCGACGACGCCGGGCAGCAGCGATTCCAGCGCCGTCTGGCCGCTGCCCAGCATGACGTGGGTGTGGCGGTCCTGCGGCACACCGGGCCGGGAGACGGGCTCGCCGGGGAAGCGGTCGCGCTCGACGAGGGTGACCTCGTCGGCGTGTGCGGCGAGGACGTGCGCGGCGAGGAGTCCGGCGAGGCCGCCGCCGATGACGACGGCGTGCCGGGCGGCACCGCGCGGCTCCTGCTCTCCGTCCGCCGTGTCCTTCGTCTGTGCCGTGCTCACCATGTCCCACCCCATCCGGTCGTGCTGCGGGTCCGCCCGGTCGGCCCGGGCGGAGTGCGATCACCGTACCGGTGAGCCGTGTTGGCGCCGGTCGCCGGGCGGCGTACGGCCGAGGGTGACCCCGATGGCTTTTGTTCGTTTTCGGGGTGAACGCCAGCTTCGCCCCGATGCCAGGAGGTTCCCCCATGCGCATGCGCCACACCGTCGCCCCGCTGCTCGCCGCCCTGTCCCTCGCCGCGGTCGCACCGGCCGAGGCCGTGGCCGCCCCGCCGGTGGCGGGGCCGCCGCCGGCGGGCGACCTGCCGCGGACCGTGACCTTCCAGGCGGCGGCCGACCTGCCGGGCCCGGGAGCGCTGACCCCCGGGCCGGACGAGTACGGGGAGGAGGACGGCGTCCAGGGGCCGACCAGGCTGCTGGGCCAGGCCGTCGACACCGTCGGCCGCCCCGTGCGCTCCCTGGTCTCGCCGGTGCTGCGGCCCACGGGGCTCGACCGGCAGCTGGGCGGAGTGCCGGTGCTGGGCGGGCTGTTCGGCGACCACGGCGAGGAACGGGGCGGCCAGGGACGGGGCGGCGAGCAGCAGGGGGACGGCGCGGCGGCGCAGGGCCCGGCCGCCGGGGCGCCGGCCGGGCGGCTGGTGATGGGCCGGGAGCACGGGTGAGGCCCGGCCCGGCAGCCCTACTTGACGAAGTCCTGCACCACCTTGGGCGGCCAGGTGCCCACCTTGAGCACCCCCATCGAGTAGGCCCGTGAGACCAGCGCGGCGCGGTTGGGCACCTTGAGCTTCCGCAGCAGGCAGGTGACGTGGTACTCGACGCCCTGCCGGCTGAGGTAGAGGCGCGAGGCGAGCGGGATGGTCGAGATGCCGGCGGCTATGCCCTCCAGGATGCGCGCGTCCATCTCGGAGAGGATCTTCTTGCGGTTGGTGACCACCCGCGCGTCCTCGCTCTCCTCGGTGGAGGGCATCATCACCAGGATCGCGGTGGTGTCGGGCAGTCCCCCGCGCACGGAGACGGCCGTGAGGGGGACGGTGAAGGCCGCCTCACCGGGGCCGACGGCGATGACGGGGGTGACGAACCGCTGCCGGCGACCTTCGAGGAGCTGCGAGAACTGACGCATCAGCGGCTGCTGGACGCTGGGGTGGACCACGTCGTTGAAGCTGCGGCCGCACAGCGCGCCGGAGGAGTCCTCGAACTGCCGGTAGAACTCCTGGTTCGCCTGCCGGATGGTCAGCGAGGTGTCGAGACTGGCCATGCACAGCCCCGCACGGTCGGGCTGCGGGGCGGCCTGGAGGTCACCGGGGCGGGCGTCGTGGGGGGTTGCGACCCCTGCCGGATCGACAAGAGCCGGGGCGGAATTCATCAAGAGATGGGACCCTTTCATGGCACTTCACATGTGCGGAATCGCTGGGAAATCGCGCTGCAACCGCGAATCCTGATCTTCGTCCCGTGGCCGAACGGCCGAACTGAGTGAAAGCCTAGATAGGCCCGACTCGCCGGGTCAACGACCGCCCTGGCCCTTGTCCTAATCCTGCGGTCCGCCGGTGCGGAGGTACGGTCCGTCCTTCGGTGCTTCGGTGGTCCACCCCCCTCGACGGCGGGGAAGCCCGGCTCATGCGCCTACTTGACCTGCACTTTCACCCCCGAGACGACCGCAGGCCCACCCTTGCCGCAGGGTGGGCCCGACGCCGCGGCGGCGTACCCGTGGTACGGCACCGAAGAAAGGACGGGGGTGTCCGCCGGTTACCCCTGCGGACACCCCATGGAAAGGTTGAGAGCGGTACTTGATGCCGCGTATAACAGCCGCGTTCAGCCCGCCCGGCCCAATTGCGATCCGGAATACCTGGCGATCATCTCGGCCCGGCCCCGGACACCGAGTTTTCGATAGGAATTCGTGAGGTGTTTCTCGACGGCACGGGCGCTCACGCCCAGTTCACGGGCGATGGACTGGTTGGTCAGCCCTCGCCCGGCGAGTTCGGCGACGCGCCGCTCGGCCGGGGTGAGCACCGAGGCGGGGGCCGGGCCGCCCGCCGTGTCGAGCTCCTCGTGCCCGCTGCGCCTGGCCAGGCGGGGCACCCCGCACGCCACCGCCAGCTCCCCGGCCTCGTGCAGGGCGGCGTCGGCCTCCGCCCCGCCGCCCAGCGCCCGGCCCAGGGCCTGCAGCCCGCGGGCGAGTTCGAGCTGGTGGGCGGAGGAACGCAGGACGGCGACGGCCTCGCGCAGCAGTGCCGCGCCCCGGGGGCCCTCGTACAGCCGGCCCTTCAGGCGCAGGGCGCGGCCGAGCACGGCGGGTGCCCCCCAGCGTGCGGCCCGCTCGTGCTCCTCGTCGGCGAGGGCGCGCGCGGCCGGCAGGTCGCCGAGCCGGTGGTGCAGGCTGATGGCCCAGGGACGCCAGGGGAAGAGGGCGGAGTTGTGCCAGCCGGCGGCCGCCAGTTGCCGGCCCGAGGACAGGACGGTCTCCAGGGCCGTGTCCCATGCGCCGCGCGCGGTCTCGGCCGCCGCTTCCAGAAGCTGCAGCATCGACGTGGTGGCCAGCCCGGGGGCGGGGCCCGCGCCCAGGCGCAGGACGCGGGCGCCGAAGGCCGGGTCGCGCACCTCCAGGGCGACGGCGGCGAGCACGACGGCGAAGGAGGCGCCGGCCGGGCCCTGCCGGGCCTCGGCGAGATCGACGACGCGTTCGGCGTGCTCGCGGGCGTTGGTCAGCCGGCCGCGGGCGAGCAGGACCAGGGCCTGTTCCATGTGGTCGACCGCGTCCGCCGGCACGTTCTCGGCGGCGCGTACCCGCTGCCCGGCGGCCAGCCAGGAGACGGCCGGTTCGACCGCGTCGGCGGCGCACAGGGCGAGCACCACCAGCGGCAGCGCGGAGTGCTCGCGCTGCGGTGCGGCCGGTTCCCGGGCCAGGACGTACCGGCCCAGCCGGGCCACCTCGTCCGCCGGCAGGGCACCGGCCACGGCGGCGGAGTTGAGCAGGACGGCGGTCAGTTCGCGGCCGGCCGGGGAGTCCGGCAGCAGCGGGCCCGGCACCGGCCCGCGCAGCCGTGCGACGGCGGCCGCGAGCGCGGCCGGATCCTCGCGGCGGGCGTGTCGCAGCCGGGCCTCCAGGCGCAGGGCGGCCTCGCGCGCCGCCCCCTTGAGCAGGGCGGCCGGGCCGAGTTCGGCCGCGATGCGCTGCAGCGTCGCGGCCGCGTCCGGCGGCAGGGTGCCCAGGAACGCCGGCGGGATCTGCAGCACGGCCAGGGCCCGGTCGGCGGGGGTGACCGGCAGCAGGGCCGCCTGGGCGGCGTGGCGGGCGCCGGCCGGTGCGTCGGTGTCGCGTACAGCGGCGGCGAGTTCGGTCAGCAGTCCGGCGCGCCGCCGTCCCGCCTCGGGGTGGTCCTGCAGAGCGCGGCGCAGGTAGCCGGCGGCCTGCTGCGGTGCACCGGCGGTGCGGGCCGCGCGGGCGGCGGCGCGCAGCACGGCCGTCGACCAGGGGCGGTGGCCGCCGCCGGCGGCCATGATCTGGTCGGCGACGTGCGTGTCGGGCGCCCCCTGCTCGTACAGCAGCTCCGCCGCGCTCTCGTGCAGCCGGCGGCACCCGTCCGGGGAGGTGCCGGCGGCGGCCGCCTCGCGCACGGCGTCGTGGACGAAGCGCGGCGGCCCGGCGGGGGTCAGCAGGCCGAGCTCGCGCAGGGCGCGCAGGGCCCGGGTGCCGGCGTGCTCGTCGAGGTGGGCGAGCCGGGCGGCGAGGGCCAGGCCGGCGTGCTCGCCGAGGACGCACAGGGCCGCGGCCAGGTCGCGTTCGGCGGCGGGCAGGCCGCGCAGGCAGGCCCGTACGCGCTCGGTGAGCCGCGGCGGGTGCGCAGCCGTGGCCCCCGCGGGGCCGCCCGCCGTCGCGTGCTGCAGCAGGCAGGTCAGCACCAGCGGGTTGCCGGCCGATGCGGCGTGGAAGGCGCGGGCGGACTCCTCGGTGCCCGCGGCGCCGAGGTGCTCGCGCACCAGCATGGCGGTGGCCGCGGGGGTCAGGGCGGCGGGGCGCAGGACGCGGCAGGGCGCGGCCGTCAGCTCGCGCAGGGCGGCGCGGCGGGTGCCGGGTTCGCCGGAGCGCACGGTGCCGACGACGACGGCGCGCAGGTTCCCGGGGCGGGCGGCCAGGCGGGCGAGCCAGCGCAGCGAGGGGGTGTCGGCCCAGTGGAGGTCGTCCAGGAGCAGCAGCAGGGGCGGCCCGCCGTCGTCGCCGGTGCGGGCCAGGAGCGCGTCGATCTCCTGCAGGACGGCCGGCTCGCCGTGCTCGTCGGGGTCCTCGGGCCCGCCGCCGGCGGCGTCGAGGGCGTCCAGGGCGTCGAGCACGGGGTCGGCGCCGGGCAGGCCGTCGAGGAGCTGGCGCACGACCCCGAAGGGGAAGTCCTGCTCCATGGGGGCGGCGGCCGCCCGCAGGACGCGGGTCGCCCCGGCTCCGGCGAGCTCGGGCAGCCTCTCCAGCAGGGTGGTCCTGCCGATGCCCAGCGGGCCGGTCAGCAGCAGGCACGAGGCCGTTCCGCCGGCCGCGGTGCGCAGCGCGGCCTCCACGGCGGCCTGCTCGGCTCCTCGTTCGAGCAGCATGCGTTCCGTCACTCTCCCATCCCTCGGACAAGAGCGCACAGCTCCGTGCGGCCGGTGATGCCGAGTTTTCGGTAGACGCTGCTCAGGCGCAGCTCCACGGTGCGCCGGGAGACCGTGAGCAGTTCGGCGATGTGCCGGTTGCCGTGGCCGCGGACGGCGAGGGTGGCCGTGTGCAGTTCGGCCTGGGTGAGGGAGGTCCATTCGCGCAGCCGCGCGGTGGCCCGCGGGGCCGGAGTGCGCTGGGCTTCGGTGAGTTCGCGCACGGTGGCGGCCAGCCGGCTGCAGGGATGGGCGGTGATGAGCGCCGAGAGCTCGCTCGCCCAGGGGGCGGTGGTGTGCCAGTCATCGCCGGGTCCGCGCAGTTCGAGGGCGGCCAGGTCGGCCAGGGCCCAGGCGTGCGCCAGTCCGGCGGGGGTCTCGCTCAGCGCGGCGACGGCCTTGCGCATGCGGGCGATGCGGTCGGTCTTGGCCAGCCGGCCGATGTGGAGTTCGGCCCAGGCGACGGCGGTCGGCGCGCCCCACTGCCGGGCCAGCTGCAGTTCCTCGGCGACCAGGGCGCGGGCCCGGGCCGGGTCGCCGAGGGTCTGGTGGGCGCGGGCGGCCAGCGAACGCCAGGGCAGCAGTGCGGGGTTGCCGGCCCGCCGGCGTACGAGGTGCCGGCCGGTCTCCTCGAAGAGTTCGGCGGCCTCGGGGATGCGGGCGTCGGCGGCCGCCTCCAGGGCCCGGGCGAAGAGCAGGTACGCCCAGGGGGTGCCGGTGCGCGGGCCCCGGGGGGCCGGGGCGGCGGCCAGGGCGCGGGCCCGGGAGCGGTGTCCGTTCTCCAGGTCGACGAGGATGCGCAGGGCCATGGGGTGGGCGGCCGCGCCGGCGTGCCGGCTGCCGGGCGGCAGGGCGCGTTCGCACTCGGCGATGTCGCCCTCGGCGTCGGCCAGCCGGCCGCGGCGCAGGTGCAGTTCGGCGCGGGTGGCGAGGACGCGGGCGGTGCCGGCGGGCAGGTGCTCGCGCCGGGTGCGGGCGAGCAGCGCGTCCAGCGCGCTCTCGGCCTCGTCGAGGGCGTCGGCCAGGACCAGGGCCCGGCAGGCGGCGAGGCGGGGCAGCAGGAGCGCCGCGGTGTCGTCGCCGGGCGCCGGTCGCATGCGGGCCAGGCGCAGGGCGGTGGCGCGGTCGGCGCCCTCGGCGGCCAGGTGCCAGGCGCGGACGGCGGCCTGGGCGGCGCCGCGGGGTTGCGGGGGCAGCGGCTCGCAGCCGGCCCCGTCCTCGCCGTCGCCGGACGCCTCGGCGGCCCACGACAGGGCGAGCAGTCCGTCGCGGAGGGCGCCGCGTGCGGTGACCCGGGCGTCGGCCACGGCTTCGTGGACGACGCCGGTGCCGCCGCGGGCGAGCGCGAGGTCGGCGGCGCGCAGCGGGAGGGTGACACTCATTCCCGCAGCATCCGTTTCCGCGGCGCCCGTGTCCTGGGCGCCGGTGTCCTGGGGGTGCGCGTCCTGGGGGTGCGCGTCGTGCGTGTCGGTGTCGTGCAGGAGGCGGGCCAGGCGGCGGTCGCCGGCGGTGGGGGCGGTGACGGCTTCGACGGCGGCCAGGTGCAGGGTGAGTTCGCCGTGCTCGGCGGGCGGCAGGGGCTCGGCCAGCATGCGGGCGAGGAGGGCGGCGGTGCGCGGGTGGTCGCCGGCGCGCCGGGCGGCGGCCAGTCCGCTGCGCAGGGCGGGCAGCACCCAGGGCCGGGCCAGGGGCGGGGTGTCGAGCAGCAGGGCGGCGACGGTGTCGGCGCCGGCGCCGGCGGTGTGGGCGAGTTCGGCGGCGCCGATGTGCAGGGCGGTGCGTTCGGCGGCGGGGGTGCAGGCGAGGACGTGGGTGCGCACGGCGGCGTCGAGGCCGGGCGGTTGCAGGGCGGGCGTGGTCAGGCCGGTGCCCTCCAGCACGGCGCGTACGGTCGTCTCGTCGTCGGCCGGCAGGCCGGCGAGCCGGCGGACGGCGGGCAGGCCGAGGGCGCCGGCGGCGGCCAGGGCGCGCAGGGCGGCGGCGTGGCCCGGGGGCAGTCGGTCCAGGACGCGGGCGACGTGGTCGGCCAGGGCGGCCTCGGCGGCGGCGGTGAACTCGGGCAGGGCGGTGGCGTGCGGGGCGCGGCCCCCTTGGACGAGGCGGCGCAGGGCCTCCTCCAGGACGGCGGGGTTGCCGCGGCTGAGGTGGGTGGCGGCGGTGACGAACGGCTCGTCGCCGGGTGTGCCGCAGACCCGTTCGACGAGGGCGGCGGCCGCGGGCGCGTCCAGCGGGGGCAGGACGACGTCGGTGCGCAGGGGTGCGGCCGGGCCCGCGAGGGCGGTGGCGAGGACCGGCGGGAGGGCCGCCGGGGACCCGTCGAAACTCATCATGAGGACGACGGGGAGGGTGTGCATGTCCGCGGTGAGCCCGGCGAGCCGCCGGGCCGTGTCCCGGTCGGTGGCGCGGACGTTCTCGGCGACGTACAGCACCGGGCCGTCCTGGGCGGCCGTCGGCGGACGGCCGGGGCCGGCGGGGTCGTCCGGCGGCATCGTTGTCAACGCCGCGCCGGGGCCGAGGGGGTGCACGGCGATGCCGCGCCGCAGGGCGCTCGCGGCCGCCCACCGCAGCAGGCCGTGCTGTCCGGATCCGGGCGGTCCGCCGACGGTGACGACGGCCGGGCGGCCGTGCGCGAGGCCGGTCAGGACGGCCGAGAGCCGGGCGCGGGCCCGGGCCGGCAGCGGGTCAGCGGGCCGCACGGAGCACGCCTCTCGCCGGGGACGGGGTCGCTCTGCCCGGGAGGGCGGGCCACAGGGCGGCGGCGAGCCCGGCCCGGTCGCCGACGGCCAGCTTGCGGTAGACGCTGGTCAGATGCATCTCCACGGTGCGCACGGTCACGAAGAGGGCCTCGGCTATCTCCCGGTTGCTCGCGCCCAGTCCGGCCAGGCCCGCGACCTTGCGCTCGGTGCGGGTGAGCATGTCGGTGCGGGATCCGGTGATCTTGCCCATGCGGCCGCCGGCGGCCAGCAGCCGGCTGCGGGCGGCCCGGGCCAGGTCGAGGGCCCCGCACTGCCGGGCGAGGGCGACGGCGGTGCGCAGGTGTTCGCGGGCGCCGCGCTGGTCGCCGGCGGTCAGCAGGGCCGTGCCGAGCAGGTGGGTGGCCCGGGCGTGGTCGGCGCGGGCGGGTGAGCGGGCGAGCGTGGTGACCGCCTCGGTGAGCAGGGCCAGGCCCTCCTCGCCCGGGGTGGTGGCACCGCGGACGAGGGTGGCCAGGCCCAGGGCGCGGGCGGTGCCCCAGGCCCGGGCGGGTTCCTGGGCGGCCTCGGCGATGCGGCGGGCCTCGTCGGTGCGGTCCATGCCGGACAGCAGGCAGACGGCATGCAGCCACCACGGGTGCAGCACGGGGTTGCCGACGCCGCTGCCGGCCAGGAAGTCGCCGCAGGCCAGCAGCAGGTCCAGGGCGCCTTCGTGGTCGCCGAGGCCGCGCCGGGCCTGGGCGCGGGCCATGAGGTGCAGGGGGTGTTCCATGACCGAGCGCTTCAGGTCCCGCGCGTCGAGGCGGGCGAGCAGCTGCTCGGCCCGCTCGGCCTCGCCGCGGTCGGCGAGCACGGTGGCGAGCGCGATCACCGGTTCGCTCATGCGGGCGCAGCGCGGTTCCTCGGCCATGAGGCCGGTCGCGGTGCGGGCGTCGGTCATGGCGTCGGGCAGGGCGCCGGTGCGGTGCAGGATCAGCGCGCGGGCGGTCAGCACCTGGGCGTACACGCGGGGTTCGCCGCATTCCTGCGCGTAGGAGAGCACCTTCTCCAGGGCGTCGAGGGCGTCGTCGGTCTCGTCGGCGAGGGCGAGGGGCAGGGCGGCGGCCAGGGGCGCCCAGCCGCCGGGCGCGCCGCCGGGGGTGCGCAGGGCGCGGCGGGCCTGGTCGACGGCGCGCTCGGCGTGCCGGCCGTCGAGGGCGGTGAGGGTGGCGAGCATGGCGAGCTGCTGGCGCTGGGCGGGGGTGTCGCCGTGGGGGGCGGGCGTGGTGGCGGCGTGCCGGCGGGCGGTGGCGAGGGTGGTGCGTTCGGCGGTGGCGGCCAGCAGCAGGACGGATTCGAGGTGTGCGGTCAGTTCGCGGTCGGCGGGGCCGGCCTGGGGGCCGAGGTGGTCGCGCAGCGCGTGCAGGGTGCCGGTGAGCACGGTGGTGGCGGCGGGGCCGCGGCGGACGGCCAGGCAGGTCAGCCCGTACTGGGCGGCGATGACCGCGCGGGTGCGCACGCAGGTGGCCTGGGCGAGGGCCTCTTCGAGGAGGGGCAGGGCCTCGCTGGGGCTGAAGCCGGCGCGGACGCGGGCCAGTTCGGTGCGGACGGACACGTCGTCGGGCTCGGCGTCCAGCAGGCGGTGCAGGTAGCCGGCGGCGGCCTTGTGGGCGCCGTCGCCGGCGGCCCGGTCCGCGGCTTCGCGCAGGGCGGCGGCCATCCAGGGGGTGAGCGGGCCGGGCAGGAGCAGCACCTGGTCGGCGACCTCGCGGGCGGGGCGGCCGGCGTCGTCGAGCAGCAGGGCGGCCTTGGTGCGCAGCCGGGTCAGTGCGGGTTGTTCGAGGGTGGCGAGCACGGCGGCGCGGGTGGCCTCGGTGGTGAAGTCCAGGGCGCCGGGGGCGAGCAGGCCGGCGTCGCGCAGTTCGGCCAGGGCGGTGGCGGCGAGGGCGGGGGCGACGCCGGCGAGGGCGGCGACGTGGTCGCGGGCGGCGTCGCCGAGGACGGCGGCGGCGGTGGCGACGTCGCGGGTCCAGGCGGGGCGGCCGGCGAGCACGCGGCGTACGTAGGGGGCCGTCAGTGCCGTGCAGATCTCCTCGGCGCGGTGTGCTCCGGCCGCGTCGGGGGCAGTGCCCTCGGCGTGCAGGGTGCGCAGGACGCGGGTGAGGATGCGGGGGTTGCCGCCCGCGGCCGCGGCGAGCAGCGGGGCGAAGGAGGGGTCGGCGGGGGTGGTGAAGGCGTGGCGCACGAGGACGGCGGTGTCGTCGTCGGTGAGCGGGCCGAGGCGGACGGTGGCCGCGGCGTGGCGCGTGGTGAGCTCGGTGAGGGCGGTGCGGGCGGCGGGCGCGCTGCCGGTGCCGTGGGCGAGGACGACCAGCAGCGGCAGCCGCCGGGCCCGGCGCAGCAGGTACTCCAGTCCCCTCAGGGACGCCTCGTCGCAGTGGCCGGCGTCGTCCAGGACGAGGGTGAGCGGACGGTCCGTCATCAGGCGTGCGGCGAGCCGGTGGAGGGCGTGCAGTACCTGGTGGGCGGGGGCGTCGCTGCCGGGTGCGAGGGCGGCGCGGGCGTGGTGCACGGCGGGCGGCGGGGGTGCCTCGCCCTCGGGGGCCGGGTCCAGGGCGGCGAGCAGGGTGCGCAGGGCGCCGTAGGGGGTGGTGTCCCGGGTGCAGGTGGCGTGCAGGACGGTGGTGCGACGGGCGGTCTCCTCGGCGCGGAACTCCTCCAGGAAGCGGGTCTTGCCGCTTCCGGAGGGCCCGGATATCAGTACCGCGGTGCCGTGGCCGGCGCGGGCGGCGGCGGCGTGGGCGCCGAGTGCGGCGCGCTCGTCCCGGCGGCCGGTCAGCGGAAACGTTAATGCCTGGGCGCGAAGGCGGTGCAGCACGCTCACTCTCCTCACGCCCCGTGGGGGACACGGCGCTCAGACGTCACGATCCGCAATGAGTACCGACAAAGCGCCCGTTGGGGTACCTCGTCAGGTCTCCTGCCACTCTAGAGGCTTTTGTGGCTGATGAGGTTCCACTTCCTTGAACTTTATGACATCGGAGCGTGCCCGGAGCGTAACGACCCTTCGCGGCGGGGCGGCCCGGAGGCCGGGGCGGGGGCGGCGGGGGCGGAGTCTAAGGATTTCCCGGCACGGGGCGTGAGATCAAAGTGCGGTGCGGCTCATCGACCCGGCCGTAGCGGGGCCTCGCCGGCACCGCCGGGCCACCGCCGAACCACCAACGAGAGGGAATCCATGGACTCCGCGCGACGGCCGATCCTCTTCGTCAGCCTTCCGGAGAGCGGTCTGCTCAATCCGCTGCTCGTGCTCGCCGGGGAGCTCTCCCGCCAGGGGGTGGAGGACCTCTGGTTCGCCACCGACGAGCCCCGGCGCGAGGACGTGGCGCGCATTGCGGAGCGCTCACCCGTGGAATTCGCCTCGCTGGGCGAGGTGGCCTCCGAGCTGTCCGCGGTGACCTGGCCCGACGACGTCTACCGCGAAGTGACCCAGAGCTCGCGCTTCCGGGCCCACCGGGCCGTCATCAAGCAGTCCTACAAGCCGGCGGTGCAGGCGGCGAAGTTCCGCCGGCTGAAGGAAGTGGTCGACAAGGTGCAGCCGGCGCTGATGGTGATCGACTGCATGAGCGGCTTCGCCGTCGACCTGGCCGTCTCCCGGGGCATCCCCTTCGTGCTCAGCGTGCCCTTCCTGCCGAGCAACGTGCTCACCTCGCTCAACCCCTTCGCCAAGGGCTACACCCCGCGCGACTTCCCCGTCCCGCACTCGGGCCTGCCGCGCCGGATGAACCTGGCGCAGCGGGTGTCCAACGAGCTGTTCAAGTTCCGCACGCTGGCGATGTTCTTCCACCCGGAGATGGCCAAGGTGCTCGGCGAGGACGGGAAGATGCGCAAGGAGCTCGAACTGCCGCCGCCGGGGCCGATGACGCGCATCGACAAGGCCGAGATGGTCCTGTGCAACTCGATCGCCGAGCTGGACTACCCGTTCCCGATACCGGAGAAGATGCGCCTGGTCGGCGCGATGATGCCGCCCCTGCCGGAGGCCGATGCCGACAACGACGTCGCCCGCTGGCTGGACGAGCAGTCCTCCGTGGTCTACATGGGGTTCGGCACCATCACCCGGCTGACCCGGCAGGAGATCGGGGCGCTGGTGGAGGTGGCCCGCCGGCTCCAGGACCGCCACCAGGTGCTGTGGAAGCTGCCGAAGGAGCAGCAGCACCTGCTGCCCCAGGAGGGCGAGCTGCCGCCGAACCTGCGCATCGAGAGCTGGGTGCCCTCGCAGCTGGACGTGCTCGCCCACCCCAGCGTCAAGGTGTTCTTCACCCACGGCGGCGGCAACGGCTTCCACGAGGGGGTGTACTTCGGCAAGCCGCTCGTGGTGCGCCCGCTGTGGGTGGACTGCTACGACCAGGCCGTGCGCGGCCGGGACTTCGGTATCAGCCTGACCCTGGACCAGCCGCAGACCATCGCCGTCGACGACGTCGTCGACAAGCTCACCCGGGTGCTGACCGAGCCGTCGTTCCGCGAGAACGCCGAGCGCCTGGGCGCCCTGCAGCGCGCGGCGGGCGGCCGCAGCGCCGCCGCCGACCTCGTCCTCGGCCTGCCGGCCCTGGCGTGACGAAGGAAGGATCCGCAGTGTCGTTCACCCACCCCGTCTCCCGCCCCTTCCTGACCGGCAAGGAGCAGGAGTACGTCGCCGCCACCCTCGCCGACGGCTGGGTCTCCTCGCAGAGCCCGGTCATCGCCCGCTTCGAGCGGGCCTTCGCCGACTACAACGGCGTCGCCCACGGCGTGGCCTGCTCGTCGGGCACGGCCGCGCTGACCCTGGCCCTGCGGGCGCTGGGCATCGGGCCGGGGGACGAGGTCATCGTCCCGGAGTTCACCATGGTCGCCTCGGCCTGGGCGGTGACCTACACCGGCGCCACCCCGGTCTTCGTCGACTGCGGCGACGACCTGAACATCGACGTCGCCCGCATCGAGGAGAAGATCACCCCGCGGACGAAGGCCCTGATGCCCGTGCACGTCTACGGGCGGCGCTGCGACATGGACGCGATCATGGACATCGCGTTCCAGTACAACCTGCGCGTGGTGGAGGACTCCGCCGAGGCCCACGGCATCCGGCCCGTCGGCGACATCGCCTGCTTCTCGCTGTTCGCCAACAAGATCATCACGGCGGGCGAGGGCGGCGTCTGCCTCACCGACGACCCGCGCCTGGCCGGGCAGCTGGCCCACCTGCGCGGCATGGCCTTCACCCGCGAGCACAGCTTCGTCCACAAGAAGCTCGCCTACAACTTCCGCATGACCGGCATGCAGGGCGCTCTCGCCCTCGCCCAGGTCGAGCACCTGGACGAGATCCTCGCCACCCGCAAGGAGATCGAGCGGCGCTACGACGAGGGCCTGGCAGGCATCGACGGCATCACCCTGATGCCCGCGCGGGACGTGCTGTGGATGTACGACATCCGCGCCGAGCGGCGCGAGGAGCTGCGGGAGTTCCTGGCCGCGGCCTCCATCGAGACGCGGCTGTTCTTCCAGCCCATGAGCCGCCAGCCCGGCTACTTCGACGCCGGCTGGCCGACCCTGAACGCCGCCCGCTTCGCCGCCGACGGGCTGTACCTGCCCACGCACACCGGGCTGTCCGCGGCCGACCAGGAGTACATCACCGGCAAGGTCCGGGAGTTCTACGAGGCGGTCCCCGCCGGGCCGGCCCCCGAGAAGGAGTGACGCAATGCCGGACACCGAACCCCTGGTCGTGGACTTCCCGCTGCGCAGGCCCGGTGAGGCCTTCCCGCCGCCGCGCTACGCCGACTACCGCTCCCGCGACGGGCTGGTGCTCTCCTACCTGCCCAACGGCAACAAGTGCTGGCTGGTGACGCGGCACGAGGACGTACGGGCCGTGCTGACCGACCCGCGGATCAGCTCCAACCCCCAGCACGCGGGCTTCCCCAACATCTCCGAGACCATGGGCGTGCCCAAGCAGGAGCAGATCCCCGGCTGGTTCGTGGGCCTGGACTCCCCCGAGCACGACCGCTTCCGCAAGGCGCTGATCCCCGAGTTCACCGTCCGGCGGGTACGGGCGATGCGCCCGGCCATCGAGCGCACCGTCGACGGGCTCATCGACGACCTGCTGGCCGCCGGCAACAGCGCCGACCTCGTCGCCGACTTCGCCCTGCCGGTGCCGTCGCTGGTGATCTCCGCCCTGCTGGGCGTGCCCGCCGCCGACCGGGACTTCTTCGAGTCGCGCACCCGCACCCTGGTCGCCATCCGCTCCTCGACCGACCAGCAGCGCGACACCGCGACCAAGGAACTGCTGCGCTACATCAACCGCCTGGTCGACATCAAGTCCAAGTGGCCCGGCGACGACCTCGTCAGCCGACTGCTGGCGACCGGCTCCATCGCCCCGCACGAGATGTCGGGCGTGCTGCTCCTGCTGCTGATCGCCGGCCACGAGACGACGGCCAACAACATCGCGCTGGGCGTGATGACGCTGCTGCTGAACCCCCAGTGGATCGGCGACGACCGGGTGGTGGAGGAGACCCTGCGCTTCCACTCGGTCGCCGACCTGGTCTCGCTGCGGGTGGCGGTGCAGGACGTGGAGATCGCCGGTCAGCTGATCCGCGCCGGCGAGGGCATCGTGCCCCTGGTCGCCGCCGCCAACCACGACGCGTCGGCCTTCGAGTGCCCCCACATGTTCGACCCGGCCCGCAGCAGCCGCCACCACGTGGCCTTCGGCTACGGCGTGCACCAGTGCCTCGGGCAGAACCTGGTGCGCGTGGAGATGGAGATCGCCTACCGCCGGCTCTTCGAGCGGATCCCGACGCTCGAACTCGCCGTGCCCGTCGAGGAACTGGCGTTCAAGCACGACGTGGTCCTCTTCGGTCTGCACGAGATGCCCGTGCGCTGGTAGGCACCCGTTCCACCCCCAGCTCCACCCCCAGGCAAGGAGATGCCGCTCGCATGCGTATCACCGTCGACTCCGACCGCTGCGTGGGCGCGGGCCAGTGCGTGCTGTCCGCCCCCGACGTCTTCGACCAGGACGAGGACGGCCTGGTCACCCTCCTGACCCCCGCCCCCGGAGCGGCCGTGCGCGACGCCGTACGGCTGGCCGGCGGGCTGTGCCCGTCCAGGGCGATCACCCTGGCCGAGGACTGAGCGTCCCCGCTCCCCACCGAGAAAGGACCCACTGCCTTGAACAGCGTGGACAACTCCGCGGCCCTGTGGATCCGGCGCTACCACCGCGCCCCGGACAGCCGGGTCCGCCTGGTGTGCTTCCCCCACGCCGGCGGATCGGCCAGCTTCTTCCACCCCGCCTCGGCCGCCTTCTCCCCCGGCGCCGACGTCATAGCCCTGCAGTACCCGGGCCGGCAGGACCGGCGGCAGGAGCCCTGCATCACCGACATCGCCTCCCTCGCCGACGAGATCACCGCCCGGCTGCTGGAGCTGGAGGAGAAGCCCACCGTCTTCTTCGGCCACAGCATGGGCGCGGTCCTGGCCTTCGAGACGGCCTGGCGCCTGGAGGCCAAGGGTTCGGCCGCGGCGCCGCGCGCCGTCATCGCCTCCGGGCGCCGCGCGCCGTCCACGCACCGCCCCGAGACCGTGCACCAGCGCGACGACGACGGCATCATCGCCGAGCTCAAGCTGCTCAACGGCACGGACGCGGGCGTGCTCGGCGACGAGGAGATCCTGCGCATGGCCCTGCCCGCGCTGCGCGGCGACTACCGGGCCATCGAGACCTACACCTGCGAGCCCTCCCGCCGGGTGCGCTGCCCACTGACCGTGCTGACCGGCGACGCCGACCCGCGCACCTCCCTGGAGGAGGCCGCCGCCTGGCAGCGGCACACCGAGGGCGACTTCCGGCTGGAGGTCTTCCCCGGCGGCCACTTCTTCCTCACCGGCAACCAGGCGGCCGTCAACGCCGAGATCGCCCGCGAACTCGGGAAGCTGTGATGCGGACGCTGCTGGTCGACAACTACGACTCCTTCACCTACAACCTCTTCCACTACATAGCCGAGGTCAACGGCACCGAGCCGGAGGTCGTCCGCAACGACGACCCCGCCTGGCGGCCGGAGGCGCTGGGCGCCTTCGACAACGTCGTCCTCTCCCCCGGCCCCGGCACCCCCCACCGGCCGGCCGACTTCGGCTTCTGCGCCGACATCGCGCGCCAGGGCGGACTGCCCGTCCTCGGCGTGTGCCTGGGCCACCAGGGCATGGCCCTGGTGCACGGCGCCTCGGTCGGCCGGGCGCCCGAGCCCCGCCACGGCCGCATCTCCCCCGTCCGGCACGACGGCACCGGCCTGTTCGCCGGCCTGCCCTCGCCGCTGGACGTCGTGCGCTACCACTCGCTGGCCGTCACCGAGCCGTCCGAGGAGCTGGAGGTCACCGCGTGGTCCGCGGACGGCGTCGTGATGGCCCTGCGCCACCGCACGCTGCCGCTGTGGGGCGTGCAGTTCCACCCCGAGTCCATCAGCACCCAGGGCGGCCACCGGTTGCTGGCCAACTTCCGCGACCTGACTCGCGCCCACGCCGCCCGTACCGGCCGCCGCACCGCGCCCGCGCCCGCGGCCCGCACCCGGCCGGCCGCCCCCGCCCCCGCTGCGGCCCCGGTGCGGCAGCTGACCGTACTGGCCGAGGCGCTGCCCACCCGCTGGGACGCCGAAGTCGCCTTCGACCACCTCTTCCGCACCGGCGAGCACCCCTTCTGGCTCGACAGCAGCCGCACCGGCGGCGCCCTGGGCGAGGTGTCCGTCATGGGCGACGCCTCCGGCCCGCTCGCCCGCATCGCCGCCGCCGACGTGCCCGCCGGCACCGTCACCGTCACCTCCGCCGAGGGCACCCGCACGCTCAGCACCGGCTTCCTCGACTGGCTGGACGAGGACCTGCGCACCACCCGCACCGCCACGCCCGACCTGCCCTTCGACTTCGCCCTGGGCTGGGTGGGCTACCTCGGCTACGAGCTCAAGGCCGAGTGCGACGGGGACGCCGCCCACCGCGCCGCCGAGCCGGACGCGCTGATGGTCTTCGCCGACCGCGCCCTGGTCCTCGACCACCGCACCGGCACCACCCACCTGCTGGCGCTCGCGGAGGACGGCGCCGAGGAGGCCGCCCGCGCCTGGCTGCGCAGCGCGGCCGAGGAGCTGACGGCGATCGCCGGCCGGCGGCCCGAGGCGCAGGCCGAGCCCGTCGACGCGGGCAGCACCGGGATCGAGCTGCGGCACGACCGCGACACCTACCTCAAGCTCATCGACGCCTGCCAGGAGGAGATCCGGGCCGGCGAGACGTACGAGGTGTGCCTGACCAACATGATCGAGACCGAGACCGGCCTCGACCCCTGGCAGGCGTACCGCTTCCTGCGCCGCACGAGCCCCGCCCCCTTCGCGGCCTACCTCGGCTTCGGCGGCCTGTCGGTGCTCAGCACCTCGCCCGAGCGGTTCCTGCGCATCGACCGTGACGGGGTGATGGAGTCCAAGCCCATCAAGGGCACCCGGCCGCGCGGCGCCTCGCCCGAGGAGGACGCCCGCCTGGCCGCGGACCTGGCGGCCTGCGAGAAGGACCGCGCCGAGAACCTGATGATCGTCGACCTCGTCCGGCACGACCTGGGCCGCTGCGCCGAGGTCGGCTCGGTGGTCGCCGACCCCGTCTTCCAGGTGGAGACCTACGCCACCGTGCACCAGCTGGTGAGCACCGTGCGGGCGAAGCTGCGTGCGGACGCGAGCCCGGTGGCCGGCGTGCGGGCCGCCTTCCCCGGCGGCTCGATGACCGGCGCCCCCAAGATCCGGACGATGCAGATCGTCGACCGGCTGGAGGACGGCCCGCGCGGCGTGTACTCCGGCGCCATCGGCTACTTCTCGCTCACCGGCGCCGTCGACCTCAGCATCGTCATCCGCACCCTCGTGCTCAACGGCACCAGCCTGCGCTACGGGGTGGGCGGTGCCGTCATCGCCCTGTCCGACGCGGAGGCGGAGTACGAGGAGACGGCCGTGAAGGCGACGCCGCTGCTGAGGCTGCTGGGCGCCGAGTTCCCCGACCGCCGCCCCGGCGGCGGCGCCTGAGAAATCCACGAGACCGCGGGAGAGACGGTGTCCGTCCGAACAGATGACTACGCGATCGACCCGGCCGCCGGCAGCGGCGGCGGTGCCCTGGGCGGCCACACCCTCCCCGGCGTCTTCGCCGCCGCCGTGGCCAAGGCCCCCGATGCGGTGGCGGTGGTCGACGGCGAGCGCTCCTTCACCTGGCGCCAGTGGGCCGGCCACGTCGACGCCCTGACCCGCGGCCTGCAGGAGTCGGGCGTCGGCCCCGGCGACGTGGTCGCCGTCCAGCTGCCCAACTGCTGGGAGCTGCAGACCGTGCACCTGGCCGTCGCCGCCGCCGGGGCCGTGCTGCTGCCGGTGCACCAGGGCAACGGCCCCGCCGACGTCCACGCCCTGCTCGCCCGCGTCGAGCCGGCGGCCGTCGTGCTCACCGCGAGCAGCCAGCAGGACGCGGCAGGGCCGCTCGCGGCCGCCGCCCTGCGGCGGACGCTGCCCTCGCTGCGTACGGTGCTGGTTGCCGGCCGCGTGCCGGGGGCGGACACCGTCGCGCTGGAGGAGCTGCTCGCCTCCTGGGCCGGCAGCGCGCCCCTGCCGGTGGAGGTCACGCCCGAGACGCCGTTCGTGCTCGTCCCCTCCTCCGGTACGACCTCGGCGCGGCCGAAGATCGCCCTGCACAGCCACGACGGCCTGCTGTCGAACACCGCGGCCGTCACCGCCGAGGCCGCACCGGCCTTCGCCGACGCCGTGCTGACCGCCTGCCCGCTCACCCACCTCTTCGGCCTGCAGTCCCTGCACTCGGCGCTCTTCGCCGCCTGCCGCCAGGTGCTGCTGGCCGGCTGGGACACCGACCGGTTCCTCGACCTGGCCCGCCGCAGCGCCCCCAGCGTCGTCTTCGCCGTACCCGCCCAACTGCACGACGTCGTCACGCGCCTGGCCGAGCTCGGCGAGCCGGCCGGATTCCGCCCGCAGGAGATCCGCACCGCGGGCGCGGCCGTGCCGGCCGCGCTGGTCGCCTCCGTGCGCGGCGCGCTGGGCTGCCCGGTCGTCGTGGTGTGGGGCATGTCCGAACTCGGCACCGGCACCCGGACGCTCGCCGCCGACCCCGCCGACGTGGCCGCCCGCAGCGTGGGCCGGCCCACGGCCGGGGCCGAGGTGCGCGTCGTCGCCGAGGACGGCTCGCCGTGCCCGGTGGGCGAGGGCGGCGAACTGCAGTACCGCAGCCCCGGCATGTTCCGCGGCTACTACGGCGACCCGGAGCTGACGCGCGCCGCCGTCACCGCCGACGGCTGGCTGCGCACCGGCGACACCGCCGCCCTCGACGCCGACGGGCGGGTGCTCTTCCAGGGCCGCTCCGCCGAGCTGATCAACGTGGGCGGGCGCAAGTTCAACGCCGTGGAGGTGCAGGGCGTCCTCGCCGGCCTGCCCGGGCTGGGCCCGCTCGCGGTGCTCGGCCGGCCCGACCCCCGGCTGGGCGAGTACCCCTGCCTGGTCGTCACCGCCAAGGCCGACCCGTCCCTCACCCTCGCCCGGGTGACCGCGTTCCTGCAGGAACGCGGCGTGGCCGACTACAAGATCCCGCTGGAGATGGTCGCCGTCGACGACCTCCCGCGCACCCCCGCCGGCAAACTCCACCGGCGCGCCCTGGAGGAACACCTCGCCACGGGCGCCGCAGCGGCACGGCCCGCCGCGGGCGCCGGTGCGCGGCGGCCGCGTACGACCGAGGAGGCGCTGCGGCTGGTCCGCGCATGCGTGGCGCAACTCGTGGGCGGGGACGCGGCGGACGGTGCCGGGGACGTCCCGGGGAGCATCCTCGACGACATCCCGCAGGACGTGACCTTCCGCGGCCTCGGCCTGGACTCCGTGCGCACCATCCGGCTGCGCAACCTGCTGCAGGAGGCGACAGGACTCGCCCTGCCGGCCACCGTCGCCTTCGACTTCCCCACGCCGCTGGCCCTCGCCCGCCGCCTGACCGGGCAGCAGGTCGCACAGCCGGCGGACGGGGCACCGGACGCGGCGGCCGGGCCCGGCGAGCCGATCGCCGTCATCGGCATGGCCTGCCGGCTGCCGGGCGGCGCGGCCACCCCGCAGGCACTGTGGTCCCTGGTCGCGGACGGCACCGACGCCGTCTCCGGCTTCCCGGCCGACCGCGGCTGGGACCTGGCGGGGCTCTTCCACCCCGACCCCGACCACCCGGGCACCTCGTACGCGCGCGAGGGCGGCTTCCTGCACGAGGCGAGCCACTTCGACGCGGGCTTCTTCGGCCTGTCCGACCGGGAGGCGCTGGCCACCGACCCCCAGCAGCGGCTGCTGCTGGAGACGTCCTGGGAGGCGTTCGAGCAGGCCGGCATCGACCCCACCACCCTGGAGGGCACCCGCACCGGCGTCTTCACCGGGGCGATGTACCACGACTACGCGGCGCACCGGGCCGGACCGGCCGGCGAGCTGGAGGGGCTGCTGGGCATCGGCACGGCCGGCAGCGCCCTGTCGGGCCGCATCGCCTACACCTACGGCCTCGCCGGTCCCGCCCTGACCGTCGACACCGCCTGCTCCTCCTCACTGGTGGCCCTGCACCTGGCCTGCCGCTCCCTGCGGTCGGGCGAGTCCTCGCTCGCGCTGGCCGGCGGGGTCGCGGTGATGGCGACGCCCGCGTCGTTCGTCGAGTTCTCCCGGCTGCGCGCCCTGTCCCCGGACGGGCGCTGCAAGTCCTTCGCGGACGCCGCGGACGGCGCCGCCTGGGCGGAGGGCGCGGGCCTGCTCCTGCTGGAGCGGCTGAGCGACGCCCGCCGCAACGGGCACCGCGTCCTGGCCCTCGTGCGGGGCACGGCCGTGGGCCAGGACGGCGCCTCCAACGGCCTGACCGCCCCCAACGGCCCGGCCCAGCAGCGCGTCATCCGCGACGCCCTGGCCGACGCGGGACTGGCCCCGCAGGACGTGGACGCCGTCGAGGGCCACGGCACCGGCACCACCCTGGGCGACCCCATCGAGGCCCAGGCCCTGATCGCCGCCTACGGCCGGGAGCGGGATGCGGAACGGCCGCTGTGGCTGGGGTCGGTGAAGTCCGCCATCGGCCACGCGCAGGCGGCCGCCGGCGTCGCCGGGGTCATCAAGATGGTGCAGGCCCTGCACCACGACCTGCTGCCGGCGACCCTGCACGTGGACCGGCCCTCGTCACACGTCGACTGGTCGGCCGGGACGGTCCGGCTGCTCACCGAGGCCCGGCCGTGGCCCCGTCGGGCCGGACGGCCGCGGCGGGCCGGCGTGTCCTCGTTCGGGATCAGCGGCACGAACGCGCACGTGATCCTGGAGGAGCCGCCCGCCGCACCGCAGGCGGAGCACCGGAGCCAGGCGCCCTCCGCGGTGCCGGCCTGGGTGCTCTCCGCCCGCAGCGAGCCGGCCCTGCGGGCCCAGGCGCTGCGCCTGGCCGAGCACGTGGCGTCCCACCCGGACCTCCCCGCGCGCGACGTCGCCCACTCCCTGGCCACCACCCGCACCCTGCACCGGTACCGGGCGGTCGTCGCCGGCGCCTCGCGCGCCGAACTGCTCGCCGCCACCGAATCCTTCGGCCGCGGCGAGCGGCCCGCGGGCGTCGTCCTCCAGGAGGCGGCCCCCGGCACGCTCGCGTTCGTCCTCACCGGCCAAGGCAGCCAGCGCCCGGGCATGGGGCGCGGGGCCGCCGAGGCGTTCCCCGCCTTCGACGCGGCGCTGCGCACGGTGTGCGCCGGCCTGGACCCGCTGCTGGAACACCCGCTGCTGCCGGTGATGTGGGCCGCCGAGGGCAGCGCGCAGGCCGCCCTCCTCGACGACACGGCGTACGCCCAGCCGGCCCTGTTCGCCGTCGAGGTCGCCCTCCACCGGCTGCTGGAGTCCTGGGGCGTCGTGCCCGACCACCTGGTGGGCCACTCGGTCGGCGAGATCGCCGCGGCGCACGTGGCAGGGATGCTGACTCTCGAGGACGCGTGCCGGCTGGTGGCGGCCCGGGGCCGGCTCATGGGCGCCCTGCCGCCCGGCGGTGCGATGGTGGCGGCCCGTATCACCGAGCAGGAGGCGGTGGAGCGGCTGGCCGCCCTGCCCGCGGACGCCGACGTCTCCCTCGCCGCCGTCAACGGCCCCCGCTCGGTGGTCCTCTCCGGTGCCGAGGGCCCGCTCGCCGCCCTCGCGGACGACCTGGCCGCCGCCGGCCACAGGACGCGGCGCCTGGTCGTCAGCCACGCCTTCCACTCGCCGCTGATGCGCCCGATGCTCGACGACTTCCGCGCGGCGGTCGACGGCATCCGCTGCGCCGCGCCGGCGATTCCCGTGGTCTCCACCCTCACCGGCCGGCCGCTGACGGAGGCGGTCGACGCCGAGCACTGGGTACGGCACGTGCAGGAGCCCGTCCGCTTCCGGGACGCCATCGCGCACCTGGCCACGTCCCCCGCGCGCCCGGCCACGTACGTGGAACTGGGCCCCGAACCGGCCCTCGTCCCGATGGTCGACGAGTGCCTGGCCGCCGACGAGCGACGACCGGCGGCCGTCCTCCTGCCCACCCTGCGCGGCGGCGCCGACGAGGCGCGCTCCCTGCTGACCGCGGCCGCCCGGCTGCACGCCCAGGGCGCGGCGCCGCACTGGCCGTCCGTCCTGCCCGGCGCCCGGACCGTCGCCCTGCCGACGTACGCCTTCCAGCGCCGGGAGTACTGGCTGGCGCAGGGCCCCACGGCACCGCTGGTGGCCGGGGCACCGGGCGAGGGGACGGGCCCGGCGCCGATACCGGCGGACCGCTGGGCGGGGCTGCCCCCCGCCGAACGGGAGGAGGCCCTGCTCCGGCTGGTGCTGGCCGAGGTCACCGCCGTCCTGGGCGGACAGGAACCGACCGGCGAGGACGTCGCCGCGCGGGCGTTCACCGACATGGGCGTCAACTCGGTGAACGCGCTGGAACTGCGCAACCGCGTCATCGCCGCCACGGGCGTCCGCCTCCCGGCGACGCTGGTCTTCGACCACCCGACACCGGAGGCGGTGGTACGGCTGGTGGTGAAGGAGCTCTCCGAGCGCCCCGGGGCGGCGGCGGGCACGGCCCCCCGGGACGCGGCCGGCCTGGTGGCCGAACTGGAGGCGCTGCTGTCGTCCGGTGCGTCACTGGACGAGGAGACGGCGGACCGTCTGAAGGCCCTTGCGGTGCACCACCGTTCCGCGGCGGTCGCCGCCCGGCCCACCGGGCTGGATCTCGCCGCGGCCTCCGACGAGGACCTCTTCCGTCTGCTGGACGGCGGGGCTTCGTAGGCCGCGTCCGGCGGATCTTCGTCAGGCGCCACGACGGCGCCCCGTAGGGGCGCGGGGCTGTGCCGGTCTGCGGCTGCGCCGCGTGGGCGCGACGGCACCCCGTCTGCGGGCGCGTGGTGGCTTGTCGCGCAGTTCCCCGCGCCCCTATGGGGCGCCGTGGGCTGGTGCCGTGCCCCGTCAGGGGCGCGGGGCAGTGCCGATCTGCGGCTGCCGCCGCGTGGGCGCGATCGGCCACCGACGGCCCGCAGCCGACGTGCCACCCCGAGGCCCGGGCGCAGCACGGCGCCCTCTCTACGGGCGGCTCGCGTCGGCCTCCCGTGCCGCCGTGAATGCGTGCATGATGCCGATGTGGACAAGGCTGCTGCAGCGCGCTTGAAGGACTTGGTCCTCGACGCCGCGGACCACCAGGCTCTCGCCGACTGGTGGTGCGCGGCGCTCGGCTATGTGCGCCGGCCCGAACCCGACGGCTCCGAGAAGCCGCGGGAGTGGCCGGTGCTCCTCGTCGATCCGGCGGGGGCGGGCCTGCCGATGTGGATCAACCGCGTCCCCGAGCCCAAGACCGTCAAGAACCGTCTGCACTTCGACGTGTGGGGCGACCCGGAGCGGCTCGTGGCGCTGGGCGCCACGGTCGTGCGCGAGCGGGACGAGGAGATCCGCTGGCACGTGATGGCGGACCCGGAGGGCAACGAGTTCTGCGTCTTCGTCCCGGAGGACCCGGATGGCGGGGAAGGCCCGGAGGCCCCGGGCTGTCGGGAGGTCCCGGGCGGCCCGGACGGCCCGGACGGCCCGGAGGTCCCGCAAGAGGCGTGACCGGCCGGTCCGGTCCTCAGCCGCCGCGGAGCCCCTCGACGAACGCCTCGACCATCGCGGTCTGCGTGGCGGCGGGGAACCGCGGCGGGTCGAAGAGGGCCTGGAGCACCAGGCCGTGGACGAAGGCGACGGCGGTCGCGGCGAGCTGCTCGACGTCGGCGTCCTGCGGGAGCTCTCCGAGCGCGCGCGCCGCCTCCAGGTGCGGGCGGAGGGCGGCGCGCATGCGCACGTACCGCTCGCCCTGGTCGGCGCGCAGGCCCTCGTCGGCGAGCGCCTGGTCCCAGGAACTCACCCAGATGCGGTTGCGCGCGGTGTTCTCCCCGCCGATCGGCAGGACGTCCAGCAGCACGGCCCCGAGCGCGGCCAGCCCCTCCCGGGGCCGGGCCCGCCGGGGCCGTTCCGCGCTGCTCTTCTCCAGCAGTTCCAGGGCGCGCACGACCAGGGCGCGTTTGGTCGGGAAGTAGTGCATGAGCAGGCCGGTGGAGACGCCCATCTCGGCGGCCACGGCACGCAGCGTCAGACCGCCGAACCCCTTGGCGGCCAGGACGCGCCACACGGCTTGCGAGACGTCCTCGCGTCGGGCTTCGTGATCGACAGGAGCAGGAGGCATGGGGTTATCGTACGTACCGAACGCTTGTTACGCACCTGCCGCACCCATGCCGTACCCGTACCCGTACCGCTTATCCCGCCACGGAGGACCCCGTGTTCGCCCTGCCTCTCGACGACCGCGCCGGCGCCCTGCTGCAGCCCCTGGAGCCCTGGCGGGCCCAGGAGTTCCTCGACCACATCGACCGCGCCCGGGCCACCGTGGACCCCTGGATCCCGTGGGCCACGCGCAGCACCGACCTGGAGTCCGCGACCGCGGTCCTGCAGCGCTACGCCGACAGCCAGGCCAAGGACGCCGGTCGCATCTACGGCATCTGGCTGGAGGGCGTCCTGGTCGGCGGCGTCATGTTCACCCAGTTCGACGCCGCCACGGGCGTCTGCGAGATCGGCTGCTGGCTGGAGCCGGCCGGCGAGGGCCGCGGCCTGGTGCACCATGCGAGCCGCATCCTCATCGACTGGGCCTTCCGGGAGCGCGGCATGAGCCGCGTCGAATGGCGGACCACCCCCGCCAACCGGCGCAGCGTCGAGGCGGCGCGCCGCCTGGGGATGAGCCGCGAGGGCGTGCTGCGCCGCAACTACCCGTACCGCGGGGAGCGGCACGACACCGAGATCTGGTCCCTCCTCGCCGAGGAGTGGCCCGGCCGGGACGCCACGGCGTGAGACGCACCGCTGCCCGTACCGGGAAGTCCGGTACGGGCAGCGGCGGGTGGTGCCGGGGTCCGCGTCAGATGTCGTCGGACAGGCCCAGCTCGTTGTCCAGGAGGTCGAAGACCTCCTCGTCGGAGGCCGACTCGAAGTCGAACTCGGCCTCGTCGCCGGCGCCCGCCCCGGCCGCGGCGGCCGGGCCGGAGGCCCGCAGGGCGCCCCACTTCGAGCGCAGCACCTCCAGGCGGCCCGCGATCTGCTCGTGGACCTCCTCGGTCACCTCCAGCTCGCCGAACGCCCGCTCCAGCTTCTCCAGCTCGCCCAGCACCGCGTCCGCCCCGGAGCGCGCCGCCTCGGGCGCCACCCGTGCGTACAGGTGGTCCACCAGCTCGGCCGCGTTCGGGTAGTCGAACAGCAGCGTCGCCGGCAGCCGCACGCCGGTCAGGGCACTGAGGCGGTTGCGCAGTTCGACGGCCGTCAGGGAGTCGAAGCCGAGGTCCTGGAAGGCGCGCCCCGGCTCCACCTCCCCGGCACCGCCGTGGCCCAGGACCACCGCGATCTGACCGCGGACCGCCTCCAGCAGCACCTCGCGCCCCTCGGCTTCGGACAGCGCCGCGAGCTGCTGCGCCAGCCCGGCCGCCGCAGCACCCGCCGCGGCGGCACCACCGGCGGCGGCACGCCGCGCCGGCGTACGGACCAGGCCGCGCAGCAGCGGCGGCACCTCGCCCCGGGCCCGGAGGGCCGCGAGGTCCAGGCGCACCGGCACGGTGACCGGCTCCGTCGCCGCCGTCGACACCGCGGTGTCGAACAGCGCCAGGCCCTCCTCCGCCGACAGTTCGGGTATCCCCGTGCGGGCGATGCGCCGGTTGTCGGCCTCGGTCAGGGTGCTCGTCATGCCGCTGTTCTCCTGTGCCCAGGGGCCCCAGGCGAGGGAGACGGCGGGCAGGCCGAGGGCGGCCCGGTGGACGGCGAGGGCGTCGAGGAAGGCGTTGCCCGCCGCGTAGTTGGCCTGACCGGGAGTGCCGAAGGTGCCGGCCGCGGAGGAGAAGACGACGAACGCGTCGAGGTCGAGGTGTTCGGTGGCCCGGTGCAGGTGCCAGGCGGCGTCGGCCTTCGGCCGCAGGACGCGGGAGAGCCGGTCGGGGGTGAGGGAGTCGATCACACCGTCGTCGAGGACGCCGGCGGTGTGGACGACGGCAGTGATGCGGTGCCGGGCGAACAGGTCCGACACGGCGGCCGCATCGGTGACGTCGGCGGCCTCGGCGAGAGCGATGACGCCGTGATCCGCCTTGAGCTCCGCCAGCAGGTCCCGGACACCGTCGGCATCCGGCCCACTGCGAGACACCAGCAGCAGGCTCCGTACGTCGTCGCGGGCCGCCAAGTGCCGGGCCACGATCCGCCCCAGACCACCGGTACCACCCGTGATCAGAACCGTACCCTCCGGATCCCACGCCCTACCGGCCACGGAGGCGCCGGACGGGACCCGGGCCAGCCGGGCCGCGCGGAAGTCGCCGTCAGTGCCGATGAACAACTGGGGCTCGTCCGTGGCCAGCGCCCGGACCAGCGTCCCCTCATCGGGAACAACAGCACCGTCGACATCCACCAGGACGAAACGACCGGGGTGCTCCGACTGCGCCGAACGAACCAGACCCCACACGGCAGCAGCCGCCATGTCGGTGCCGTCGGTGGCGCCTCGGGTGGCGAAGACGAGACGGGAGTCGGCAAACCGGTCGTCGGACAGCCACGACTGAACGATCCCGAGCACGCGAGCCGTCAGCTCGTGAGCGGATTCGACCACTTCCGCCGAACCCTTGAGCTGCATCACGACGTGGGAGGGAATCTCCGCCGCCGCCCTGTCGAGGTCTTCCAGCGCACTGACCTCCACCAGCGGACCGACGACCGCCTCGGCCGGCGCCTGGACGGAAGACCAGGACAGCTTGAAGAGGGCGTCATGGTCGGCCGTACGCAGCTGGTCGGCGGCGAGGGGGCGCACCACCAGGGACTCCACCGAAGCCACCGGCGCTCCGGCGGTGTCGGCGACGGCTATCGCCACTCCCCCGCTGACGGACCGGATGCGGACGCGCACGGCAGCGGCACCTGTGGCGTGCAAGGCAACACCAGTCCAGGAGAACGGCACCCCGCCGTCACCGTCGCCACCGGCGGCGGCGACCGCGTGGAGGGCGGCGTCGAAGAGGGCCGGGTGCAGACCGTAGGCGCCTGCTTCGATGCCCTCGGGCAGTGCCACGTCGGCGTAGACGTCCTCGCCCAGGCGCCAGGCAGCCCGCAGGCCCTGGAACGCCGGACCGTAGGCGAAACCTGCGTCGGCGAACTGTTCGTAGGAGGTGGAGACATCGACCGGCTGGGCACCCTGCGGGGGCCATACCGAAGCGTCGAAGGAGGGAGAGGGGGCGGCGACGGCCAAGGTGCCGCTGGCGTGGAGGGTCCACGGCTCCTCGCCCGTACGCGAGTGAATCGTCACCGCCCGACGGCCCGTCTCGTCCGCCTCACCGACCCACACCTGCACCTGCACACCCGCACCCTGCTCGGGCAGAACCAGCGGCGCGGCGAGCGTCAGCTCCTCCACCACGCTGCAACCCGCCTCGTCACCGGCGCGCAGAGCGAGCTCGACCAGCGCCGTACCCGGCACCAGCACCGAACCCATCACCACATGATCCGCCAGCCACGGGTGCGACTGCACGGACAGGCGCCCCGTGAACAGGAAACCTTCCGTGTTCACCAGCTCCACCGCCGCACCCAGCAACGGATGCTCCGCCGACGACAGACCCGCGAACCGCACATCACCCACCGCAGCCGCCACACCCGCCGGCCAGAACCGCCGGTGCTGGAAGGCGTACGTCGGCAGATCGATCCGCCGGCCCGCCGTGCCGCCGATCACTGCAGCCCAGTCCACCTGGCCGCCGTTGACGTGCAGGGTGGCCAGAGCCGTCAGGGCAGTGGGCTCCTCGGGGTGCCCCTTGCGCAGTACGGGCACGGCGACCGCCTCGTCCGCGACGGTTTCGCGGGCCATGGCCGACAGGACGCCGTCGGGACCGAGCTCCAGGAAGCGCGTCACACCCTCCGCCCGCAGAGCGGCGATCCCGTCCGAGAAACGGACCGCCTCGCGGACGTGGCCGACCCAGTAGTCGGCCGACGCCAGGACCTCGGCGGTCGCAGGACCGCCGGTCACGTTGGACACCACGGGCAGCTGCGGGGTACCGAACGCGAGGCGCTCCACCACCCGGCGGAAGTCCTCCAGCATCGGATCCATCAGCGGCGAGTGGAAGGCGTGCGAGACCTGCAGACGACTCGTCTTGCGACCCTCGGCCTCGAAGCGGGCCGCAACCTCCAGGACAGCGCTCTCGTCACCGGAGATCACCACAGCGGACGGGCTGTTGATGGCGGCAATCGAGACATTGCCGGTCAGGTACGGAAGGACTTCCGCCTCCGTGGCCTGCACCGCGACCATCGCGCCACCGGCAGGCAGTGCCTGCATCAGGCGACCGCGCGCAGCCACCAACGCACACGCGTCCGCGAGCGAGAAGACACCGGCCACGTGCGCCGCCGCCACCTCACCGATCGAATGCCCGGCAACGTAGTCCGGACGGACACCCCACGACTCCACCAGACGGAACAGCGCCACCTCGACCGCGAACAGCGCCGCCTGCGCGTACACCGTGCGGTTCAGCAGCTCCTCGTCCCCGCCCCAGACGACCTCACGCAGGGAACGGTCGAGATGCTCGTCCAGACCCGCACACACCGCATCGAACGCCTCGGCGAACACGGGGAAGCGCGCATACAACTCACGCCCCATCCCCAACCGCTGCGCACCCTGACCCGTGAACAGGAACGCCGTCTTCCCGGCATTCCCCACCACACCCTCCACGACGGCGGCATGGTTCTCCCCCGTCGCGAGCGCGGCCAAGGCCTGTACGGCGGCGTCCCGGTCCCGGGGCGCCAGGACCACCGCGCGGTGGTCGAAGAGGGAGCGGCTCGTCACGAGCGCGGTGGCGAGGTCCGCTGCCGGGAGGTCCGGCTGGTCGGCGATGCGGGCCAGCAGGCGGGCCGCCTGCCCGCGCAGGGCCTCCGGACTCTTGGCCGAGAGCACCCACGGAACCGCATTCGCCGGGCCGTCTGCACCGGCTTCCGGCGCCGCCTCGACGGGCTCCGGCTCTTCGAGGATGACGTGGGCGTTCGTACCGCTCACGCCGAACGAGGAGACACCGGCCCGGCGCCGGCGGTCGGGTGCCGTCCACTCGACGGGTTCCGTGAGCAGTTCCACGGCTCCGGCTGCCCAGTCGACGTGGGTGGAGGGGGCGTCGACGTGGAGCGTGCGCGGCAGGACACCCTCCTGCATCGCCATCACCATCTTGATGACGCCCGCAACACCGGCCGCGGCCTGCGTGTGGCCGAGGTTGGACTTCACCGAGCCCAGCCACAGCGGCCGGTCCGCCTCACGGTCCTGACCGTACGTGGCGATCAGGGCCTGCGCCTCGATCGGGTCGCCCAGCGTCGTCCCCGTACCGTGCGCCTCCACCGCGTCGACATCCGCCGTCGTCAGGCCGGCGGCCGACAACGCCTGGCGGATGACGCGCTGCTGGGAGGGGCCGTTGGGTGCCGTCAGGCCGTTGGAGGCGCCGTCCTGGTTGACCGCACTTCCTCGCACGACCGCCAGCACCCGGTGGCCGTTCCTGCGGGCGTCCGACAGCCGCTCCACCACCAGCATGCCGACACCCTCGGACCAGCCGACACCGTCCGCGGCATCGGCGAAGGCCTTGGAGCGGCCGTCGGGAGCCAGCCCGCGCTGACGCGAGAACTCCACGAACGTCGTCGGCGTCGACATCACCGTCACACCACCGGCCACCGCCAGCGAGCACTCGCCCGTGCGCAGCGCCTGTGCCGCCCAGTGCAGTGCCACCAGCGACGACGAGCACGCCGTGTCGACGGTCACCGCCGGGCCCTCGAAGCCGAAGGTGTAGGAGATCCGGCCGGAGGCGATGCTGGCCGCGCTGCCGTTGCCGCGGAAGCCCTCGAACTGGTCGCCGACCAGGGTGTTCCCGTAGTCGGTGTACATGACGCCCGCGAAGACGCCGGTGCGACTGCCCTTGAGGGAGACCGGGTCGATGCCCGAGCGCTCGAGCGCCTCCCAGGTGGTCTCCAGCAGCAGGCGCTGCTGCGCGTCGGTGGCCAGCGCCTCGCGCGGGCTCATCCCGAAGAACTCGTGGTCGAAGTCGCCCGCGGTGTGCAGGAAGCCACCGGAGCGGGTGTAGGAGGTACCGAGGGCGTCGGGGTCGGGGTTGTAGAGCGCTTCGAGGTCCCAGCCGCGGTCGGTCGGGAAGCCCGACACCGCATCGACGCCCTGCGACACCACTCGCCACAGGTCCTCCGGCGAGGCGACCCCGCCCGGGTAGCGGCAGGCCATGCCGACGATCACGATCGGGTCGTCCGACACCGACGGCAGCACCGCCGACGGCACCACCACCGCCGCCGTCTCGGCCCCGAAAAGTTCCTCCAACAGGAAGGACACCAACGCGTCAGCCGTCGGATAGTCGAACACCAGCGTCGCAGGCAACCGCAGACCGGTCACCGACCCCAGACGGTTGCGCAACTCCACAGCCGTCAGGGAATCGAAACCGAGATCCTGGAAGGCACGGTGCGGGTCGACGGTCTCGGCTCCGGCGCGTCCCAGGACCACGGCGATCCGGCCGCGGACGAGGTCCAGCAGCGCCTCGCGCCGTTCGGGTCCGGCCAGCCCGGCGAGCCGGCCGGCGAGGCCGGTCGCCGTCGGGGAGGCGGTGGCGGCGGTGCGCCGGCGGGGGCGGATCAGGCCGCGCAGCAGCGGGGGTACGTCGCCGTGCTGGCGCAGGGCCGCCAGGTCGAAGCGGACGGGCAGGACGAGGGGTGCGTCGAGGGCGAGGGCGCCGTCGAAGAGGGCGACGCCTTCGGCGGGGG
This sequence comes from Streptomyces sp. PKA51, assembly GCF_057552455.1. Taxonomy (NCBI): domain Bacteria; kingdom Bacillati; phylum Actinomycetota; class Actinomycetes; order Kitasatosporales; family Streptomycetaceae; genus Streptomyces; species Streptomyces sp. PKA51. The sequence goes on along the minus strand of NZ_BAAJPZ010000001.1, from coordinate 635,797 downwards.
TGAGTTCGGGCATGCCGGAGCGGGCGATGCGGTGGATGTCGACGTCCGACAGAGTGCCGGTCATGCCGCCGTCCCGGGTCCAGGGACCCCAGGCGAGGGAGACGGCGGGCAGGCCGGCGGCGCGCCGGTGGACGGCCAGGGCGTCGAGGAAGGCGTTGCCCGCCGCGTAGTTGCCCTGGCCGGGGCCGCCGAAGACGCCGGAGACGGAGGAGAAGGTGACGAAGGCGTCGAGGTCGAGGTGCTGCGTGGCCTCGTGGAGGTGCCAGGCGGCGTCCACCTTGGCCCGCAGCACGTGGGCGATGCGCTCGGGGGTCAGTGCTTCGACGGTGCCGTCGTCGAGGACGCCGGCCGAGTGCACGACGGCCGTGACGGCGTGCCGTGCCAGCAGTTCGGTCACCGCCGTCCGGTCGGCGACGTCGCATGCCTCGATCGCCACATGGGCGCCGGCCTCGCGCAGTTCGGCGGTCAGTTCCGCGGCGCCCTCGGCCGCCGGGCCGCGGCGGCCGGCGAGGACCAGGCTGCGGACGCCGTGCTCGTGCACCAGGTGGCGGGCGACGGCGCGGCCGATGCCGCCCGTGCCGCCGGTGATCAGGACGGTGCCGTCGGGGCGCCAGGTGATCTGCCGGGTGCCGTTCGCGTCGGCGGGGGTCCGGGCGGGGGCGAGCCGGGCGGCGAGCACCTTGCCGTCGCGGATCGCCAGCTGCGGCTCGTCGGCCAGGGCGAGGGCCGTACGCAGAGCGGTGAGGTGCGCGGTGGCGTCGGTGGTGGTGTCGTCGAGGTCCAGGAGGCCGAAGCGGCCGGGGTGTTCGGAGGAGGCGGAGCGCACCAGGCCCGAGACCGCGGCGGCGGCCAGGTCCGTGCCGGTGGTGGCGCCGTGGGTGAGGAAGACCAGGCGGGCGTGGGCGAACCGCTCCTCGGCCAGCCAGTCCTGGGCCGTCCGCAGGGCCCGGGTGGTCGCCGCGTGGGCCGCTGCGACGGGGTCCCCGGCGGGCTGCGCCGGCACCGGGGCCAGCACCACGTCCGGGATCCCGGGGGCCGCGGCCAGGGCGGCGAGGTCGTCGTAGGACTCGGTCGCCAGGCCGGCGGGCAGTCCGGCGCGCGGGCCGAGGACCGCGACGGGCTCCTGCCGCGGTGCGGCGGGCGGGCGTTGCTCGGTCCACTGGACGCCGTAGAGCGCGTCGCCGCGGGCGGCGGGGGTGCCGGCCTCGGCGCCGGTGAGGCGGCGCAGGACGAGCGTGGCGACGGTGACGACGGGGCGGCCCGTGGGGTCGGCGACGGTGACGGCGACGGTGTCCTCGCCGGTGCGGGTGACGCGGACGCGGACGGCCGGGGCGCCGGAGGCGTGCAGGGAGACGCCTTCGAAGGAGAAGGGCAGGACGCCGTGGTCGATGCCGTTGAAGGCGGTGACGTGCAGGGCGGCGTCGAGGAGGGCGGGGTGCAGGCCGTAGGCGGCGGCCTCGGCGCGGGCGTCCTCGGGCAGGGCGACCTCGGCGTACACGTCGTCGCCGTCCTGCCAGGCGGCGCGCAGGCCCTGGAAGAGCGGGCCGTAGGCGAAGCCGCCGTCGGCCATGCGCGCGTACAGGCCGGTGAGGTCGACCGGCCGGGCGCCGGCGGGGGGCCAGGCGGCGCCGGGGGCGGTGAGGTCGCCGGGTTCCTGTTCGGCCAGGGACAGGACGCCGGTGGCGTGCCGGGTCCAGGCGCGTTCGCCGTCGTCCTCGGGGCGGGAGCGGGCGGTCAGGGTGCGCCGACCGCTGTCGTCGGCCGGGCCGACGTGCAGCTGGAGGCGGGTGCCGGTGTGCTCGGGCAGGACGAGGGGGGCGGCGAGGGTGAGTTCCTCGATGCGGCCGCAGCCGGCCTCGTCGGCGGCGCGGACGGCGAGTTCGACGAAGGCGGTGCCGGGCAGCAGGATGCGGTCGCCGACCTTGTGGTCCGCGAGCCAGGGGTGGGTCTGCACGGACAGCCGGGCGGTCAGCAGCAGGCCGTCGCCGTCGGTCTGTTCGACGGAGGTGACGGCGCCGAGGAGGGGGTGGCCGGTGGCCTCCAGGCCGGCGGTGCCGAGGTCGGCGGCCGGGGTGCGGCCGGGGCGGGGCCAGAAGCGTTCGTGGCCGAAGGCGTAGGTGGGCAGGTCGACGGTGCGGGCGCCGGTGCCGGCGAGGTGGGCGGCCCAGTCGGGTTCGGTGCCGCGTACGGTCAGTTCGGCGAGGGCGGTGGTGAGGGCCTGCTCCTCGGGCCGGTCCTTGCGCTGGGTGGGCAGGACGGTCGGGTGGCCGGCGTCCTCGGGCAGGCAGGGCCGGGCCAGGGCGGTGAGGGTGGCGTCGGGGCCGATTTCGAGGAAGCGGGTGACGCCGTCGGCGTGGAGGGCGGCGATGCCGTCGGCGAAGCGGACGGCATCGCGGACGTGGCGCACCCAGTACCGGGGCGAGGTGAGCTGGTCGTCGGTGGCAGTGGTGCCGGTGACGTCGGAGACGACGGTGAGGGCCGGCGGGTGGTAGGTCAGGCTCTCGGCGACGGTGCGGAAGTCGTCGAGGACGGGGTCCATCAGGGGTGAGTGGAAGGCGTGGGAGACGCGCAGCCGGCTCGTCCTGCGGCCGTCGGCCTCGAAGCGGGCGGCCACGGCCAGCACGGCCGCTTCCGTGCCCGAGAGGACCACGGACGACGGGCCGTTGATCGCCGCGATCGACACCTCGTCGGTCAGGTGGGGCAGGACCTCGGCCTCGGTGGCCTCGACGGCCGCCATCGCGCCGCCTGCCGGCAGGCTCTGCATCAGGCGGCCGCGGGCGGCGACCAGGGCGCAGGCGTCGGTCAGGGAGAGCACGCCGGCGACGTGGGCGGCGGTCAGTTCGCCGAGGGAGTGGCCGGCCACGTGGGTGGGTCGGATGCCGAGCGACTCCAGCAGGCGGAAGAGGGCCGTCTCGAAGGCGAAGAGGGCCGGCTGGGCGTAGCCGGTGGAGTCGAGGAGGGCCGGGTCCTCGCCCCACATCACCTCGCGCAGGGGCCGGTCGAGGTGGGCGTCCAGGCCGGCGCACACGGCGTCGAACGCCTCGGCGAAGGCGGGGAAGCGGGCGTGGAGTTCGCGGCCCATGCCCGGGCGCTGGGCGCCCTGGCCGGAGAAGAGGAACGCGGTGCCGCCGCGGCCGGTGGTCGCCGTGCCCAGGACGGTGGCGGGGTCGGTGGCGGCGTCGCCGGTGGCGAGGGCGGTCAGGGAGCGGACGAGGGCGTCCCGGTCGGTGCCCAGCAGGACGGCGCGGTGGGGCAGACGGGTGCGGCTGGTGGCGAGCGAGAGGGCGATGTCGGCCGGGCTCGGGGCGGGGTCGGCCGCGGTGAGGTGGGCCAGGAGGCGGGCGGCCTGGTCGCGCAGGGCCCCTTCGGTCTTGCCGGTCAGCAGCCAGGGGACGACGCCGGGGGTGATGCGGGCGGCCTCGGGCTCGTCGGCGGGCTCGGGTTCGTCGGCCTGTTCCAGGACCACGTGGGCGTTGGTGCCGCTGATGCCGAATGCGGAGACGGCCGCCCGGCGGGGGTGGTCGGTCGCGGGCCAGGGGGTGTCCTCGGTGAGTAGCCGTACGCTGCCCGTACTCCAGTCGACGTGCGAGGTGGGGGCGTCGACGTGCAGGGTGCGCGGGAGGCGGCCGTGGCGCAGGGCCATGACGGTCTTGATGACGCCGGCGACGCCGGCCGCGGCCTGGGCGTGGCCGATGTTGGACTTGATGGCGCCGAGCCACAGGGGCGCCTCGGCGGGGCGGTCCCGGCCGTAGGTGGCGAGGAGTGCCTGGGCCTCGATGGGGTCGCCGAGGGTGGTGCCGGTGCCGTGCGCCTCGACGGCGTCGACCTGGTCGGGGGTCAGGCGGGCGTCGGCGAGGGCGGCGCGGATGACGCGCTGCTGGGCGGGCCCGTTGGGGGCGGTGAGGCGGCTGCTGGCGCCGTCCTGGCCCACGGCGGTGCCGCGGACGACGGCGAGGACGGGGTGGCCGTTGCGGCGTGCGTCGGAGAGGCGTTCGACGAGGAGGACGCCGACGCCCTCGGCCCAGCCGGTGCCGTCGGCGGCCTCGGCGAAGGGCTTGCAGCGGCCGTCGGGGGCCAGGCCGCGCTGCCGGGAGAACTCGGTGAAGAGGCTGGGGGTGGGCATGACGGCGACGCCGCCGGCCAGGGCGAGGGAGCACTCGCCGGAGCGCAGGGCGCGCACCGCCAGGTGGAGGGCGACCAGGGAGGAGGAGCAGGCGGTGTCGACGGTGACGGCGGGGCCTTCGAGGCCGAGGGTGTAGGCGATGCGGCCGGACAGGACGCTGGTGGCGCCGCCGGTGAGCAGGTGGCCCTCGGTCTCGTCGCTCTGCCGGGCGAGAGTGCCGTAGTGGGTGTCGGCGCCGCCGACGAAGACGCCGGTGTCGGTGCCGCGCAGGGTGGCGACGTCGAGGCGGGCGCGTTCGACGGCCTCCCAGGCGGCTTCCAGCAGCAGGCGCTGCTGGGGGTCCATGGCGAGGGCCTCGCGGGGGGCGATGCCGAAGAGCTCGGGGTCGAAGTCGGCGGCGCCGGTGAGGAATCCGCCGTGGCGGACGTAGCTCTTGCCGGGCGTGCCGGGCTCGGGGTCGTAGAGGTCCTCGAGGTCCCAGCCGCGGTCGGTGGGCAGGTCGCCGACGGCGTCGGTGCCGTCGGCGACCAGGCGCCACAGGTCCTCGGGGGAGGCGACGCCGCCGGGGAAGCGGCAGGCCATGCCGATGACGGCGACGGGTTCGCTGCTGCGGGCCTCGGCGGACTCCAGCCGCTGCTTGGCCCGCCGCAGGTCGGCGGTGACCCGCTTGAGGTAGTCGCGGAGCTTGTCTTCGGTGTGGGCCATGGGTGGTGTGCTTTCTCCCAGTCGTGGAAAAGGTGCTTTTTCGTCTGACTGGGTCGTCAGGCGAGGCCGAGTTCTTTGTCGATGAGGTCGAACATCTCGTCGTCGCTGGTGGCGGCGTCGAGATCGGCGTCGAGGCCGGCGTCGTCCTCGCCGTCCTGCGCGGGGGCGCCGTCGCCGGGGGCGTCGAGCTTCCACTGCAGGGCCTTCAGGCGCTGGACGAGGCGGGCGCGGGCGTCGTCGTCGAGGTCGGCGGCGGCCAGGGCGGCCTCGAAGGTGTCGAGCCCGGTGAACAGGGGCGTGCCGGCCTCGGGCGCGTCCTCGCCGACGGCGGGGGCGAGCAGGTCGTGGATGTGGCGGACGAGCCCGAGGGGGGTGGGGTGGTCGAAGACGGCCGTGGTGGGCAGGCGCAGGCCGGTCGCGGCGTTGAGCCGGTTGCGCAGTTCCACTGCGGTCAGGGAGGTCATGCCGAGGTCGAGGAAGCCGCGTTCGGCCTCGACGGCGTCGGCCGCCGCGTGGCCGAGGACGGTGGCCACGTGCCCGCCGACCAGCTGCAGCAGCAGGGCCTCCTGACGGGCCGTGGACAGGCCGCTGAGCTGGCGGGCGAGGGAGTGCTCCGCGGCTTCGGTGCGCGCGGCGGTGCGGCGCCGGGGGCTGCGGACCAGGGCGCGCAGCAGCGGCGGTACGTCGCCGGTGGCGGCCAGGGCGCGCGGGTCGAGCCGTACGGGCACGAGGAGGGGGCTGCCGGCGGCCGCGGCGGCGTCGAGGAGGTCGAGGCCGTGGGCGGTCGGGATCGGCAGCATGCCGGAGCGGGCGAAGCGGTCGAGGTCCACGTCGTCCAGCGTGGCCGTCAATTCACTGGAATCCTCCCAGTATCCCCAGGCGAGGGAGACGGCCGGCAGGCCACTGGCGCGGCGGTGGGCGGCGAGGGCGTCCAGGGCGGCGTTGGCGGCGGCGTAGTTGGCCTGGCCCATGCCGCCGGCGACGCCGGCGAAGGAGGAGAACAGCACGAAGGCCGAGAGGTCCATGTCACGGGTGAGGTCGTGGAGGTTCCAGGCGGCATCCGTCTTGGGCCGCAGCACCCGGTCGAGGGACTGCGGGGTGAGGTTCTCCAGCAGGCCGTCGTCGAGGACTCCGGCGGCGTGGACGACGGCGGTCAGCGGGTGGCCGGCGGGGACGGTGGCGAGAAGGTGGGCGAGGGCGTCCCGGTCGGCGGTGTCGCAGGCGGCGACGGTGACGTGGGCGCCGAGGGCGGTCAGTTCCTCGCGCAGCTGCGCGGCGCCGGGGGCGTCGGGGCCGCGCCGGCCGGTGAGCAGCAGGTGGCGCACGCCGTGCCGGGTGACGAGGTGCCGGGCGACGTGGCTGCCGAGGGTGCCGGTGCCGCCGGTGATCAGGACGGTGCCCTCTCCCCCGGTCGGGTCCCACTGCGGGGCGGCGGTGCCGGTGCGCGGTGCGCGGTGCAGGCGCGGGACGGTGGGCGTGCCGCGGCGCAGGGCCAGTTGGGTCTCGCCGGCGGCGTCGGCGGCGGCCAGGGCGGTGGCGAGGGCGGCCGTGGAGCGGGGGTCGTCGTCGAGGTCGGCGAGCAGGAAGCGGCCGGGGTGTTCGGACTGCGCCGAGCGCAGCAGGCCCCAGGCGGCGGCTGCGGCCGGTGCGGGGACGGGGTCGTCGTCGCCGGCGGCGACGGCGCCGCGGGTGACGAGGACCAGGCGGCCGGCACCGGTGGTGTCGGCGGTGAGCCAGGTGCGGGCGAGCGTGAGGGCTTCGTGGGCGGCCCGGCGGGTGCCGGCGGCGGTGGCCTCGGTGGGCGTCAGGGTGGCAAGGACGGTCGTGGCGGCGGTGGCGGCCGCGGCGAGGTCGTCGTGGTGGTGCACGACGGCTCCGGCCTGTGCGAGGGCCTCGGCGAGCGGGGCGGTGGCGGTGCCGGCCGTGGCGTAGGTGCCGGCCGTCCGCGGCTCCTGCGGCGTCCGCGGAGTCCAGGGGGTCCACTGCACGAGGTGCAGGGCGTCGTGGCGGCCGCCGGTGGCGGCGAGCCGGTCGGCGGTGGGCTCGCGGAAGGTGATCGCGTCGACGGCCAGGACGGGCATGCCGGTGGTGTCGGTGGCGGTCAGGGCGAGTTCGCCGGCGGTGCCGGTGGGGGTGATGCTCACGCGCAGCCGGTCGGCGCCGGTGGCCGGCAGGCTCGCGCCGCGCCAGGTGTGCGGCGGGGCGGGGGCGGTCTGCGGCTGGTGCCCGGCGGCGAGGGTGAGGAGTTGCTGCAGCAGGGCGGGGTGGAGGTGGAATCCGGTGGCGGCGCCCTCGGGCAGGGCGACGTCGGCGAGGAGCGTGTCGTCGTGCCGCCACAGGCCGTGGACGGTGGCGAACGCCTCGGTGTGCTCGTATCCGTGGGCGGCCAGGGTGTCCAGGAGCGCTTCGGTGTCCTCCTCGGTGGCGCCGGCCGGAGGCCAGGTGCCGGAGGGGGCCCGGAGCGGGGTGGGGGCGCCGGGGGCGAGGGTGCCGGTGGCGTTGCGGGTCCAGGGGGCGTCCTCGGCGGCGTCCTGCGGCCGGGTGTGGACGGTGAGGGTGCGGCCGCCCGAGGCGTCGGCCGCCGCGGCGGTGACCTGGAGGTCAACGCCGCCCTGCGCGGGCAGGGTCAGCGGCTGGTCCTCGGCGAGCTCCTCGACGAGCGCGCAGCCGGCTTCGTCGCCGGCGCGGACGGCCCATTCGAGCAGCAGGGTGCCGGGGACGAGGGCGGTGCCGTGCAGGCGGTGCCCGGCGAGCCAGGGGTGGGTGTCCAGGCCGATGCGGCCGGTGAGGACGATGCTGTCGTCGGCGAGGCGCACGGTGCGTTCGATTCCGGCGGGGCCGGTGGCGGCGGTGGCCTCCAGCCAGTAGCGCTCGCGCTGGAAGGCGTAGGTGGGCAGGTCGGTGGGGTGGCCGCCGGTGACGGCGGGCAGCCAGTCGACGTCGACGCCGTGGACGTGGGCCTCGGCCAGTGAGGTCAGCAGGCGTTCGGTCGTGCCGTCGTCGCGGCGCAGGGAGCCCAGGACGACCGCGGTGGCCTCGGCGGAGGCGGCGGTGTCCTCGATGCCCATGGTCAGGACGGGGTGGGGGCTGGCCTCGACGAAGACGTCGTGGCCCTGGGCGAGGAGGCTGCGCAGCGCGTCCTCCAGGCGGACGGTGCGGCGCAGGTTCTCGTACCAGTAGGCGGCGTCGAGGGCGCTGCCGTCGGTCCATTCGCCGGTGACGGTGGACAGGAACGGCACGTCCGCCGTACGGGGTGCGAGGTCGGCGAGGTCCGTGAGCAGGGTGGTGCGGATGCGTTCGACCTGGGCGGAGTGGGAGGCGTAGTCGACGGGGATGCGCTTGGCACGCACGCCGTCCTCCTCGCAGGCGGCGAGGAGTTCGTCGAGGGCGGTGCCCTCGCCGGAGACGACGGTGGTGGCCGGTCCGTTGACGGCGGCGACGGAGAGCTTGTCGCCCCAGGCGGCGAGGCGTTCGCGTACGGCGTCCGCGGGTGCGGCGACGGACATCATGCCGCCGTGGCCGGACAGTTCGCGGGCGATGGCCAGGCTGCGCAGGGCGGCGACCTTGGCCGCGTCGTCGAGGGAGAGGGCGCCGGCGACGGCCGCCGCGGCGATCTCGCCCTGGGAGTGGCCGAGCACGGCCGCCGGGCGCACGCCGTGGGCGCGCCAGACTTCGGCGAGGGAGACCATCACGGCCCACAGGGCGGGCTGGGCGACGTCGACGCGGTCCAGGCCGGGGGCTCCGTCCTCGCCGCGCAGGACGGCGGTCAGGGACCAGTCGACGTACGGGGACAGGGCCTTCTCGCAGGCGGCGATGCGCTCGGCGAAGACCGGGGAGTCGTCGAGGAGTGCGCTGCCCATGCCGGCCCACTGGGAGCCCTGGCCGGGGAAGACGAGGACGACCTTGCGCTCGCGGGAGCCGGCGAATCCGCCGTGGACGACGCCCGGTGCGGGCTGTCCTTCGGCGAGGGCGCGCAGGCGCTCGGTCAGTTCGGTGCGGCCGGTGCCCACGACGACGGCGCGGTGTTCGAGGGCGGCGCGCCGGGTGACGAGGGAGAAGGCGGTGTCCAGGGGGCGGGCGGCCGGTTCGCCGGAGAGGTGGTCGAGCAGGGCGCGGGCCTGTCCGCGCAGTCCGGCCTCGCTGCGGGCCGACAGCGTCCAGGGCAGGGTGTGCCCGGGGTCCTCGGCCTCTTCTTCGACGGTGGCTCGGGCGGGGGCCTGTTCGAGGATGACGTGGACGTTGGTGCCGCTGATGCCGAAGGAGGAGACACCGGCGCGGCGGGGTCGCCCGGCGTCGGGCCAGGCGGTCTCCTCGGCGAGCAGCTCGACGGCGCCGGCGCTCCAGTCGACGTGCGGGGTGGGCTCGTCCAGGTGCAAGGTCCTGGGCAGGATGCCGTGCTGCATCGCCAGCACCATCTTCATCACGCCCGCGACACCGGCCGCGGCCTGCGTGTGACCGATGTTCGACTTCACGGAGCCCAACAGCAGCGGCCGGTCGGCGGGCCGGTCCTGGCCGTACGTGGCGAGCAGCGCCTGCGCCTCGATGGGGTCGCCCAGCGTGGTGCCCGTACCGTGTGCCTCGACCGCGTCGACGTCCGCCGCCTGCAGGCCCGCGCCCGCCAAGGCCTGGCGGATCACGCGCTGCTGGGCGGGCCCGTTCGGCGCGCTCAGACCGTTGGACGCACCGTCCTGGTTGACGGCCGAGCCGCGCACCACGGCGAGGATCTGGTGGCCGTTGCGACGTGCGTCGGAGAGCCTCTCGACCAGCAGCAGCCCGACGCCCTCGGCGAATCCGGTGCCGTCCGCGCCGGCGGCGAAGGCCTTGCAGCGGCCGTCGCCGGCCAGGCCGCGCTGCCGGGCGAAGTCGGTGAACAGGCGCGGGGAGGACATGACGGTCACGCCACCGGCCAGCGCCAGCGTGCACTCGCCCTGGCGCAGCGACTGGACGGCCATGTGCAGGGCGACCAGCGAGGAGGAGCAGGCGGTGTCGACGGTGACGGCCGGGCCCTCAAGGCCCAGGGTGTAGGCGACGCGGCCGGAGACCACGCTCATGGCGTTGCCGTTGCCGACGTGTCCGGCGAGTTCCTCGGGCACCTCGGGGACGCGGCTGAGGTAGTCGCTGGAGGCCAGGCCGGCGAAGACGCCGGTGCGCGAGCCGCGTACCGCTCGCGGGTCGATGCCGGCGGCCTCGAACGCCTCCCAGGCGGTCTCCAGCAGCAGCCGCTGCTGGGGGTCCATGGCCAGGGCCTCGCGCGGGGAGATGCCGAAGAAGCCGGCGTCGAAGTCGGCGGCGTCGCTCAGGAAGCCGCCCTCGCGGGTGCGGGAGGAGCCGGGCCCGTCCGGTACGGAGGCGTAGACGCGCTCCGCGTCCCAGCCGCGGTCGGCGGGGAAGGGGCCGATGGCGTCGGTGCCGGAGGCGAGCAGCTGCCACAGGTCGCCGGGCGAGCGGACGCCGCCGGGGAGCCGGCAGGCCATGCCGACGATGGCCACCGGCTCGTCCTCTCCCGCGGGGGCCGGGGTGGGCGCCTGGGGGGTCTCCTCGCCGGTGGCGTCGGTCAGTTCGGCGTGCAGGTGATCGGCGAGCGCGGCCGGGGAGGGGTGGTCGAAGGCCAGGGTGGCGGGCAGCCGCAGGCCGGTGGCGGCGGACAGGCGGTTGCGCAGTTCGACGGAGGACAGGGAGGTGAAGCCCAGGTCGCGGAAGGCCCGGTCGGTGGGCACCGTGTCGGTGCCGGTGTGGCCGAGGACGGCGGCGACGCAGGTGGCGACCAGGTCGAGGAGGGTGCCGCGGCGGTCGGCGGCGGGCAGGGCGGCGAGCCGGTGGCGCAGCCCGTCGCCGCCCTCCGCCCCGGCCCCGGCGGTGCGCCGGGTGGTGGCGGGCCGGTAGAGGGTGCGCAGCAGGGCGGGGAGCCGGTCGGGGGTGCGGGTGCGCAGGACGCTGCCGTCCAGGCGGACGGGCACGAGCAGGGGCCGGTGGGCGGCCAGGGCCGCGTCGAAGAGGGCGAGTCCGTCGGCGGTGGACAGTGTCAGGGCGCCGGACTGCCGCGAGCGGGCGCGGTCGCTCGCGTCGAGGTGTGCGGTCATCCCGCTGGCCTGCTCCCACAGGCCCCAGGCGAGGGAGGTGGCGGGCAGGCCGTGGGCGCGGCGGTGCTGGGCGAGGCCGTCGAGGCCGGCGTTGGCGGCCGCGTAGTTGCCCTGGCCGGGCGAGCCGAAGACGCCGGCGGCCGAGGAGAACAGCACGAAGCCGGCGAGGTCGTGGTCCGCGGTGAGCTCGTGCAGGTGGGCGGCCGCGTCGGTCTTGGGGCGGGCGACGGTGTGCAGCCGCTCGGGCGTCAGGGCGGTGACGACGCCGTCGTCGAGGACGCCCGCGGCGTGCACGACGGCCGTCAGCGGGTGCGCGGCCGGGACGGAGGCGAGGACGGCGGCGAGGGCGTCGCGGTCGGCGGCGTCGCAGGCGGCGACGGTGACGGTGGCGCCCAGGTCCTCGAGTTCGGCGCGCAGCTTGCGGGCCGCGGGGGCGTCGGGGCCGCGGCGGCCGGTGAGCAGCAGGTGCCGCATGCCGTGGCCGGTGACGAGGTGGCGGGCCAGCAGGCCGCCGAGTTCGCCGGTGCCGCCGGTGATCAGTACGGTGCCGTCGGGGTCCCAGGGGCGGGGCACGGTCAGGACGACCTTGCCGGTGTGGCGGGCCTCGGAGACGTACCGGAAGGCCTCGCGGGCGTGGTGGACGTCCCAGGCGGTGACGGGCAGCGGTTCGAGGGTGCCGTCCTCGAAGAGGGCGACGAGTTCGGCGAGCATCTGCCGGATGCGCTCGGGCCCGGCCTCGACGAGGTCGAAGGCGCGGTAGCGGGCGCCGTCGTGGGCGGCGGCCACCTCGTCCGCGTCGCGGATGTCGGTCTTGCCCATCTCGACGAGGCGGCCGCCGGGGGCGAGGAGCCGCAGGGAGGCGTCGACGAAGTCGCCGGCCAGGGAGTTGAGGACGACGTCGACGCCGCGGCCTGCGGTGGCCTCGCGGAAGGCGTCCTCGAAGTCCAGGGTGCGGGAGGAGGCGAGGCGTTCGGCGGGCCAGCCGCCGGCGCGCAGGTGCTCCTGCTTGCGGGCGGAGGCGGTGCCGTAGACCTCGGCGCCCCAGTGCCGGGCGAGCCGGGTGGCGGCCATGCCGACGCCGCCGGCGGCGGCGTGGATGAGCACGGATTCCCCGGCGCGCAGCCCGGCGAGGTCGCGCAGCGCGTAGTACGCGGTGAGGTAGACGACGGGGACGGCGGCGGCCTGGGCGAAGGTCATGCCGCGCGGGATGCGGGCCAGGACGCGGTGGTCGGCGACGGCGAGCGGGCCGAAGCCGCCGGGGACCATGCCCATCACCCGGTCGCCGACGGCGATCCCGCTCACCCCGGGGCCGGCCTCGACGACGACGCCGGCGGCCTCGGAGCCCAGGAACTCGGCGCCGCCGGGGTACATGCCGAGGCTGTTGAGGACGTCGCGGAAGTTCAGGCCGGCGGCGCGGACCGCGATGCGGACCTCGCCCTCGCCGAGCGGCCGTTCGGCGACCTCGGGGCAGGGCACGAGGGCGAGGTTGTCGAGGGTGCCCTTCGCGGTGATGTCCAGCCGCCAGGGCCCGCCGTCCGGGGCCTGCAGGGTGGCGGCGGTGTGGGTGCGGGTCAGGCGCGGTACGTGGACGGTGCCCTGGCGCACGGCGAGCTGGGGTTCGTCGGTGGCGGCGAGGTGCGGCAGCAGGGCGCGGGAGTCGGCCTGGTCGTCGAGGTCGGCGAGCACGATGCGGCCGGGGTTCTCGGACTGGGCGGAGCGCAGCAGGCCCCACACCGCCGCGCCGGGCAGGTCGGTGACGTCCTCGCCGGAGTGGGTGGCGACGGCGCCGTGGGTGAGGACCAGCAGGCGGGAGTCCGCCCAGCGGTCGTCGGCCAGCCACTGCTGCACCAGGTCCAGGGCGTCCTCGGGGGTGCGGGCGCCGGTGGCCACGACCAGGTCGGGGGTGCCGTCCAGGGAGGCGAGGTCCGGTGCGCCGGCCCGGGCCGGGTACGGGCCGGGGTCGCCGACCAGGGCCCAGGTGGCGGGCGCCGTGTCGGCCGGTGTGCCGGGCAGGGGGCTCCAGTCGAGGTGGAAGAGGGCCTCGCGGGCGACGTGGGCCGCGGGGTCGAGCAGGGCGGCGGGCACGGGCCGTACGGTCAGCCGGTCGACGGTCGCCACCGGCCGGCCGGTGCCGTCGGCGAGGACGACGGTGACGGCGTCCGGCCCGGCGGGGATCAGGCGGGCGCGCAACCGGGTGGCGCCGGCGGCGTGCAGGGTGACGCCGGTGAAGGAGAACGGCATGCCGGGCCGGTCGCCGGCGGGCAGCGCGCCGAGACCGGCGGCGTGCAGGGCGGCGTCCAGCAGGGCCGGGTGCAGCCCGAAGCGGGCGGCGTCGGCCAGGGCGGGGGCGGGCAGGGCCACGTCGGCGAAGACGTCGGCGCCGCGCCGCCAGGCGGCCCGTACGCCCTGGAAGGCGGGCCCGTAGCCGTAGCCGCGTGCGGCGAGGTCGGCGTACAGGTCGTCGACCGGCAGGGCCTCGGCGCCCGTGGGGGGCCAGGTGAGCATCTCGTCGGCGGGGGCGGCGGCCGGGGGCGCGAGGGTGCCGGTGGCGTGCTCGGTCCAGGGGCCGTCGGCGGCACCGGTGGCGGGGTCGAGGGTGCGGGCGTGGACGGTCAGCGTCCGGTGGCCGGTGGCGTCCGCGGCACCGACGACGATCTGGACGCGGGCCTCGGCGCGCTCGGGGAGCACCAGCGGGGCGTGCAGGGTCAGTTCGGCCAGGCGGCCGCAGCCGAGCTCGTCGCCGGCCCGGATCGCCGCCTCGACGAGCGCGGTGCCGGGGACGACGACGGCGCCGGAGACGGCGTGGTCGGCGAGCCAGGGCTGGGTGCGCACCGACCACACGGCGGTGGCCATGAGCCCGTCGCCGTCGGCGAGTTCGACGGTGGCGCCCAGCAGGGGGTGGCCGGGCGCGCGCAGGCCGGCGGCGGTCACGTCGGCGCTGCCGCCGCCCGGGCGCGGCCAGAACCGCTGCCGCTGGAAGGCGTACGTCGGCAGCGGCACCCGGCGGGCGGGGGTGCCGGCGAGGAAGGCGTCCTTGGCGACGGCGGCGCCGTGGCACCAGGCGTCGGCGAGGGAGGTGCGGAAGCGGGCGAGCCCGCCCTCGTCGCGGCGCAGCGTGCCGACGGCCGCCGCGGCGACGCCGGCGTCCTGCGCGGTCTCCTGCACCCCGGCGATCACCACGGGGTGCGGGCTGACCTCGGCGAAGAGCCGGTGGCCGGCGCGCAGCAGGGTGCGGGTGGCCTGCTCGAACTCCACGGTGCGGCGCAGGTTGCGGTACCAGTAGGCGGCGTCGAGCGCGGTGGTGTCGAGCAGGTCGCCGGTGACGGTGGAGCAGAAGGGGATGTCGGCGGTGCGGGGGGTGATGCCGTCGAGGAGGGTGAGCAGTTCGTCCTCGATCCGCTCGACCTGGGCGGAGTGGGAGGCGTAGTCGACGGGGATGCGCCGGGCGCGCACGCCGTCCCGCTCGCAGGCGGCGATCAGTTCGTCGAGGGCTTCGGGGGTGCCGGAGACGACGGCGGAGCCGGGGCCGTTGACGGCGGCGACGGAGATGTCCTCGCCCCAGGCGGTGATGCGGGCGCGGACGGCGTCGGCGGGCTCGGCGACGGAGACCATGCCGCCGCGGGCGGACAGTTCGCGGGCGATGGCCTGGCTGCGCAGGGCGACGACCTTGGCGGCGTCCTGCAGGCCGAGGGCGCCGGCGACGGCCGCCGCGGCGATCTCGCCCTGGGAGTGGCCGAGCACCGCGGCGGGGCGCACGCCGTGGGCGCGCCAGACTTCGGCGAGGGAGACCATCACGGCCCACAGGGCGGGCTGGACGACGTCGACGCGCTCCAGGCCGGGGGCGTTCTCCTCGCCGCGCAGGACGTCGGCCAGGGACCAGTCGGTGTACGGGGCGAGGGCGGCGGCGCACTCGGCGAGGCGTGCGGCGAAGACCGGGGAGTCGTCGAGGAGTTCGAGGGCCATGCCGGCCCACTGCGAGCCCTGGCCGGGGAAGACGAACACCACTCCCCCGTCGCCGTCGGCGGTGCCCTGCAGCACGTGGGGCGAGGGTGCGCCGGTGGCGAGGGCGTCGAGGCCGGCGAGGAGGCCGGCGCGGTCGCCCGCGGTGACGGCGGCGCGGTGGTCCATGGCGGTGCGGCCGGTCGCCAGGGCGTGGGCGGCGTCGTCGGGGGCGAGGCCGGGGTGGGTGCGCAGGTGGTCGGCGAGCAGCCGGGCCTGGTCGGCGAGGGCGGCCCCGGTGCGGGCCGACAGGGTCCAGGGCAGGGTGGGCTCGGGGGTGCCTGCCGGCTGCTGCTCGTCGGCGGTTTCGACGGGGGCCTGTTCGAGGATGATGTGGGCGTTGGTGCCGCTGATGCCGAAGGAGGAGACACCGGCGCGGCGGGGCCGTCCGGCGTCGGGCCAGGCGGTCTCCTCCGCGAGCAGCTCGACGGCGCCGGCGCTCCAGTCGACGTGCGGGGTCGGCTCGTCCAGGTGCAGGGTCCTGGGCAGGATGCCGTGCTGCATTGCCAGCACCATCTTCATCACGCCCGCGACACCTGCGGCGGCCTGCGTGTGACCGATGTTCGACTTCACCGAGCCCAGCAGCAGGGGTCGTTCGGCGGGCCGGTCCTGGCCGTACGTGGCGAGGAGTGCCTGCGCCTCGATCGGGTCGCCCAGCGTGGTGCCCGTACCGTGCGCCTCGACCGCGTCGACGTCCGCCGCCTGCAGGCCCGCGCCCGCCAGGGCCTGACGGATGACACGCTGCTGGGACGGACCGTTCGGGGCGCTCAGGCCGTTGGACGCGCCGTCCTGGTTGACGGCCGAGCCGCGCACCACGGCCAGGACGGGGTGACCGTTGCGGCGTGCGTCGGAGAGCCGCTCGACCAGCAGCAGGCCGACGCCCTCGCTCCAGCCGGTGCCGTCGGCCGCGGCGGAGAACGGCTTGCACCGCCCGTCCGCGGCCAGGCCGCGCTGGCGGGAGAATTCCACGAAGGAGTACGGGGTGGCCATCACCGTCACGCCGCCGGCGAGCGCGAGCGTGCACTCGCCCTGGCGCAACGACTGGACGGCCATGTGCAGGGCGACCAGCGAGGAGGAGCAGGCGGTGTCGACGGTGACGGCCGGGCCCTCGAAGCCGAAGGTGTAGGACAGGCGGCCGGAGACCACGCTGGCGGCGTTGCCGGTCAGCAGGTGGCCGGCGACCTCGTCGCGCGTGGCGTCGAGGATGGTCTGGTAGTCCTGCGCGTTGGTGCCGGCGAACACGCCGGTGCGCGAGCCGCGCAGCGACTCGGGGTCGATGCCGGCGCGCTCCATCGCCTCCCAGGCCGTTTCCAGCAGCAGGCGCTGCTGGGGGTCCATGGCGAGGGCCTCGCGCGGGGAGATGCCGAAGAAGGCGGCGTCGAAGGCGGCGACGTCGCTCAGGAAGCCGCCCTCGCGGGCGTAGCTGGTGCCCTGGTGGTCGGGGTCGGGGTGGTAGAGGCGGTCGAGGTCCCAGCCGCGGTCGGTGGGGAAGGCGGTGATGCCGTCGGCGCCGTCGGACAGCAGTCGCCAGAAGTCCTCGGGGGTCGCGGCGCCGCCGGGGAAGCGGCAGGCCATGGCGACGATGGCGACCGGCTCGTCGGTGCCGGCGGCCGCTGCGGCGGGCGCGGCGGGCGTGTCCTGGCCGGTGGTGCCCAGGAGTTGCTCGCGCAGGTGGTGGCCGACGGCGGCGGGCGTGGGGTGGTCGAAGAGCAGGGAGGCGGGCAGGCGCAGGCCGGTGGCGGTGGCCAGGCGGTTGCGCAGTTCGACGGCGGTCAGGGAGTCGAAGCCGAGGTCGCGGAAGGCGCGCCGGGTGCCGACGGCGTCGGTGGAGGCGTGGCCGAGGACGGCGGCGACCTCGGTGCGGACCACGTCGACCAGGGCGCGTTCGGCTTCTGCGGTGGGCAGGGCGGCCAGGCGTGCGCGCAGCGGCGACGGCGCCGCCGCGCCGGGTGCCGTGGGGGCGGTGGCGGCAGTGGGGGCGAGGGCGCGGGCGGCCTCGGGCACGTCGCCGATCAGGGCGCTGGGGCGGGCGGCGGTCAGGGCGGGGGCGTAGGCGGCCCAGTCGATGTCGGCGACGGTCAGCTGCGCGGTGCCGCCGGTCACGGCGTGCCCGAGTGCGGCGAGCGCGGGACCGGGCGTCAGGGGGCGCAGGCCGTCGCGGCTCATGCGCCCGGCGAGGTTCTCGCCGGTGGCGGCCATGCCGGACCCTGCCCAGGGTCCCCAGGCGACGGAGGTGGCCGGCAGGCCGTCCTGCCGGCGCTGTTCGGCCAAGGCGTCGAGGTAGGCGTTGGCGGCGGCGTAGTTGGCCTGGCCGGGGTTGCCGACGACGCCGGTGATGGAGGAGAACAGCACGAAGAACGACAGGTCGTGATCGCGGGTCAGCTCGTGCAGGTGCCGGGCGGCGGCGGCCTTGGGGGCCAGGACGGCCGCGAGCCGCTCGGGGGTGAGGGTCTGCAGGATCCCGTCGTCGAGGACGCCGGCGGCGTGGACGACGCCGGTGAGGTCGTCGATGCCGGCCAGGAGGGCGGCGAGCGCGTCGCGGTCGGCGGTGTCGCAGGCGGCGAGGGTGACGCGGGCGCCGCGGGCTTCCAGTTCGGTGACGAGGTCGGCGGCGCCGGGGGCGTCGGGGCCGCGGCGGCCGGCGAGGACGAGGTGGGCGGCGCCGGCCTCGGCTAGGTGGCGCGCCACGTGGGCGCCGAGGGCGCCGGTGCCGCCGGTGACCAGGACGGTGCCGTGCGCCTGCCAGTTGGTGTCGGTTGCGGCGGTGGTGCGGGTCAGGCGGCGGGCGAGGACGCCGGCGGGCCGGACGGCGACCTGGTCCTCGCGGCCGTCGGCGAGGACGTGCAGGAGTGCGGTGGCGGTGCGGGCGTCGGCCGTGGCGGGCAGGTCGGCCAGGCCGCCCCAGACGCCGGGGTGTTCGAGCGCGGCGACCCGGCCCAGGCCCCAGACCTGGGCCTGGAGGGGGCTGGTGAGCGGGGAGCGCTCGCCGGCGGCGACGGCGCCGCGGGTCGCGCACCACAGGGGTGCGCCGGCGTCGGCGGTCTCCAGGGCGCGCACGAGGGTGACGGTGGCGGCGAGGCCGAGCGGCACCGAGGGGTGGGCGGGGTGGGGGCGTTCGTCGAGGGCGAGGAGGGACAGGACGCCGGCGAACGGCGCCTCCCGGTCGAGGGTGGCGGTCAGCCGGTCGGTCAGGTCCGTCGCGTCCGCGGCGCAGTCCAGGGTGAGGCGTTCGGCGCGCAGGCCACCGTCGCGGGTGAGGGTGTCGGCGAGGCCGGCGGCCCAGGCGTCGTCGTCGGTGCCCTCGGGCAGCAGGAGCAGCCAGCGGCCGTCCGGGATGCGGGCGGTGCCGCCGGTGACGGGGGTCCAGGTGGTGCGGTAGCTGCGGGCGTCGGCGGCGGCGCGGGTGGTGCGCCGGCGCCGCCAGGCCGACAGGGTGGGCAGGATGCCGCCGAGGGTGTCCTCGGCGTCGGCGCCGTCGAGGGCCAGGACGGCCGACAGGGCCCGGGTGTCCTGGCGTTCGACGGCCTCCCAGAAGTCGGCGTCGAGGGCGTGGGTCTCGGCCGGGGAGGTCCCGGCGTCCGGGGCGTCGCCCGGGGTGAGCCAGTAGTGGGCGCGCTGGAAGGCGTAGGTGGGCAGGTCGACGCGGCGGGCGCCGGTGCCGTCGAAGAAGGCGGCCCAGTCGGTGCGCACGCCGCGGGCGGCCAGGGCGGCGACGGCCTCGGCGAGGGCGCGCGGCTCGGGGCGGTCGGCGCGCAGCAGCGGTACGAGCGCGGGGGCGTCCTCGGCGGGGGTGTCCGGAGTGAGGCAGTCCTGGACCATCGGGGTCAGCACGGCGCCGGGCCCGAGCTCGGCGTACGCGGTGACGCCCGCGGTCTGAAGGGTGCGCACGGTGTCGTGGAAGCGCACGGGTTCGCGCACCTGGCGGACCCAGTACGCGGCGGAGCACAGCTCGTCCGCGGTGGCGAGGGCGCCGGTGAGGGTGGAGACCAGGGGGATGCGCGGGGGGTGGAAGGTGATGCTCTCGGCGACGCGGCGGAAGGCGTCGAGCATGCCGTCCATGTGCGGGGAGTGGAAGGCGTGGCCGACGCGCAGCCGCTTGGTGCGGCGGCCGCGGGCCTGCCACCGGGCGGCGACGGCGGTGACGGCGTCCTCGTCGCCGGAGACGACGACGGAGGCGGGGCCGTTGACGGCGGCGAGGGCGGCGCGGTCGGTCAGGTCGGCGAGGGAGGGGGTGATCTCCTCCTCGGTGGCCTCGACGGCGACCATGGCGCCGCCTTCGGGCAGTGCCTGCATGAGGCTGCCGCGGGCGGCGACCAGGCGGGCGGCGTCGGGCAGGTCGAACACGCCGGCCACGTGGGCGGCGGCCAGTTCGCCGATGGAGTGGCCGGCCAGGAACCGGGGGGTGATGCCCCAGGAGGCGAGGAGCCGGTGGAGGGCGACCTCGACGGCGAACAGGGCCGCCTGGGTGTACACGGTGCGGTCCAGCAGCGCGGCCTCGGGGGTGCCGGGCTCGGCGAGGGCGACGTCGGCGAGCGGGTGCTCGACGTGCGGGGCGAGGTGGCGGTCGAGTTCCGCGCACACCTCGTCGAAGGCCGCGGCGAAGACCGGGTGCGCATCGTGCAGGGCGCGCCCGGCGCCGGCGCGCTGGGCGCCCTGGCCGGCGAAGAGGAAGGCGGTGGTGGCTTGGGCGGCGACGCCGGTGGCCACGCCCGCGGCGGCGCGGCCGGCGGCGAGCGCCTCCAGGGCGGCGAGGTGCTCCTCGCGGGTGCCGGCCACGACGAAGGCGCGGTGGTCGAGCAGGGGCCGGGTCAGGGCGAGGGAGCAGGCGATGTCGGCGCCGTCCTGCTCGGGGCGGGTGCGCAGGTGGGCGGCGAGGCGTGCGGCCTGGGCGCGCAGGGCGTCGGCGGAGGCGGCCGACAGGGCCCAGGGCAGGACGCGGCCGGCCGGGGCGGCGGGCCGTTCTCCCTCGTCCTCTTCCTGGGCCGGGGCCTGTTCGAGGACGACGTGGGCGTTGGTGCCGCTGACGCCGAAGGAGGAGACGGCGGCGCGGCGCGGGTGGTCGCCGGCGGGCCAGGGCTCGGCCTCGGTCAGCAGGCGGGCGTGGCCGGCGCTCCAGTCGACGTGCGGGGTGGGCTCGTCGAGGTGGAGGGTGCGGGGCAGCACGCCGTGCTGCATGGCCAGGACCATTTTGATGACGCCGGCGACGCCGGCCGCGGCCTGGGTGTGGCCGATGTTCGACTTCAGGGAGCCGAGGAGGACGGGGCGGTCGGCGGGGCGCTGCTGTCCGTAGGTGGCCAGCAGGGCGGTGGCCTCGATGGGGTCGCCGAGGGTGGTGCCGGTGCCGTGGGCCTCGACGGCGTCGACGTCGGCCGGCTGCAGGCCGGCGTTGGCGAGGGCGGCGCGGATGACGCGCTGCTGGGAGGGGCCGTTGGGGGCGGTCAGGCCGTTGGAGGCGCCGTCCTGGTTGACGGCGGAGCCCCGTACGACGGCGAGCACGGGGTGGCCGTTGCGGCGGGCGTCGGAGAGGCGTTCGACGAGCAGCAGGCCGACGCCCTCGCTCCAGCCGGTGCCGTCGGCCGCGGCGGAGAACGGCTTGCAGCGGCCGTCCGCGGCCAGGCCGCGCTGGCGGGAGAACTCGACGAACATCTGCGGCGTGGACATCACGGTGGCCCCGCCCACCAGGGCGAGGGTGCACTCGCCCTGGCGCAGCGAGTGGACGGCCAGGTGGAGGGCGACCAGGGAGGAGGAGCAGGCGGTGTCGACGGTGACGGCGGGGCCTTCGAGGCCGAGGGTGTAGGAGATGCGGCCGGAGGAGACGCTGATGGCGTTGCCGGTCAGCAGGTGTCCGCCGGCCTCGCCGGCCTGTCGCGCGGCGGCGCGGGAGCCGGCCGAGCGGGGGGTGGCCGACGTGCCCAGGGAGGCGGCGTCGTAGCCGCCGTAGCCGGTGCCGACGAAGACGCCGGTGCGGGAGCCGGCGAGGGTGGCCGGGTCGATGCCGGCGCGCTCGACGGTCTCCCACGCGGTCTCCAGCAGGAGCCGCTGCTGGGGGTCCATGGCGAGCGCCTCGCGCGGCGATATGCCGAAGAAGCCGGCGTCGAACTCCCCGGCGTCGTGGAGGAATCCGCCCTCGCGGGCGTAGGTGGTGCCCGGGTGGGCGGGGTCGGGGTCGTAGAGCGCGTCGAGGTCCCAGCCGCGGTCGGCGGGGAAGCCCGAGACGGCGTCCACGCCGCCGCCGACCAGCTCCCACAGCTCCTGCGGCGAGCGCACGCCGCCGGGGTAGCGGCAGCCCATGGCCACGATGGCGATGGGCTCGCGCCGGCGTTCCTCGCTCTCGCCCAACTGCTGGCGGGTGTCGTGGAGGTCAGCGATGGCGCGCTTGAGGTACTCGCGGAGCTTCTCCTCGTTCGACATCAGGACGTCAACCCCTCGGTGATATGCCGGAGCCGGACCGGGGCACAGACCTGCCGGCTGCCGACACTCACGTCTGACCCTTCTTCCGGGCCCATCCTCGTCAAGGTCGACTGCGGGTTTCCCTAGAGTGAGGGCGGTTCCTGCTCCGGTGGGCCGGTCAGGAGGCGGACGGCCTGGCGAACGAGGTGGCGGTCCAGGGCCGCGGAGCGGGTGCCGGCGATGCCGGAGCGCATCAGGGCGGCTCCTTCGAGCAGTGCCACGAACGTCTGGGCCCGGGCGCGCCGTTCGGTGGCCGGCAGGCCGGGGCGGGAGCGGCGTACGAAGTCCTCCACGTGGGCGACGTAGGTGTCGTAGAAGGCGCGGACGACGCGGGCGATGTCCTCGTCCCTGGCCGCCAGGGCCCAGACCTCGACGTACAGGCGGACCAGGTGCGGGTCGTCGTGTTCGGCCAGGAGCGCGGTCACCGTGGCGGCGGGGTCGGCCGCGGGGGCGTCGTCGTCCGCGGCCGGCCGGAAGCCCGTCGTCCCGGCGAGCCGGTGCAGCGAGCGGTCCAGTGCGCGGGCGAGGACGGCGTGGATCAGGTCGGCGCGGGTGGGGAAGAAGTGCTGGAGGTGGCCGATGCGTACGCCCGCCTCGGCGGCGACGGCCCGCAGCGAGGCGGCGGCGTTGCCGTTGGTGACGAGGACCTTCTCCGCGGCGTCCAGCAGGCTGGTGCGCCGTGCGGTGCCGCGCGCGGTGAGTCGTTTCTCCCCGGTCATGACAGGGTGACCTCCACGTGGGCCTGCTCCAGGGCGGGTACGACGTCGTGCGGGCGGGGTGTCATCTCGGGGAAGACCACACCGCCGGGCGGCGGTGCGCCGTCCTCGCCGAGGACGCGGCGCAGTCCCAGCAGGGCGCCCACGGCGGTGAGGTGGGCCTGGCCCGCGCCGTCGCGGACGACTGCGGTACGCGTGAGGCCGTCCTGTCCGCGGACGTCGACGCGCATCAGGGCGACGCCGCCCTCGCCCGGCGCGTACAGCAGGGACCGGCGCAGCGAGCGGAAGGCGTCGCCGCGTCCCCACCGGAAGAAGCCGGTCTTCTTCAGGGCGAGCAGCATCGAGGTGGAGGCGTTGGCGGAAAAGCCGATGCGGGTGCGGGCGGTAGCGGCGCCGAGGGCGAGCGGCAGGGTGAACTGCTCGGGGGTGTCGATGCGGGTCACCTTGGTGCGGTGTCCGCCGATGTCGACGGTTGCGCTGCCGGTCAGGGGCAGGACGGTGCGGCGGCGGCCGTCCTCGGTGACCTCGTAGTCCAGGCCGAGGCGGTCCATGAACTCCACCGAGTCGGCGCCGGCGCGGTCGTGCAGGTCGTAGCGGACGGCGACCTCGACGGCGGCGCCGGGTCCGGGGGTGAGGGCCGCGGCGGTCAGGGCGCTCACTCCGCCCATCCAGCCGGAGGACAGCAGCACCGGGGCGGTGGCGGGGGTGACGGCGGCGAGGGCGGCCGCGCGCTGCAGCCGGGACGTCCAGCGGGTGACGTCCACGTAGGGGACGCCGCCGTGCAGGGCGGCGCGCAGGACGCGGTCGTCCGGGTCGTTGACCAGGCTGACGACGGCGCGGACGGGTGCCGAGAAGGGCCGGGGGTCGGCGAGGTCCCACTGCCGGACGCTCGCGCCGGTCCCGTCGGCGAGGGCCCGTCCGCGGGCAGGGGTGCGGCCGGCGAGGAGCAGGGGCCAGGAGGGTGCGGCGAGGCGGGTCAACTCGGCGCCGACGGTGCCGTATCCGCCGACGAGGAGCACCGGTCCGGCCGGGTCTAAGAGCAGGTCGTCATTCATGTGCTCGAAACTAGGTCATGCGACCTAGGAGCTCAAGGGGATTGTGACGCGGCACCAGGAGACCTTGCGGCTGCGGATATCCTGATTTTCCTGGGCACGCAGGACGAACACTGGCAGGGAGACACGTGGTGACGTGGCGTCGGAAGCGGTCGGCCGGGATGGTGGCGGCGATATGCGCGGTGGGCATCGCGCTGAGCGGGTGCGGGAAGTCCGAGGACACACAGCAGGACAAGCAGAGCGGGGGCGCCTCCCCCGCGTCCGCGGCGTCGTCGTCGGCGCCCGCATCACCGGGGGGCGGCGGCAAGAACGGCGCCAAGGAGGTCCTGCCGCAACTGCCGTCGGTCGCGCAGGCCCGTACGGAGCTGGGGAAGCTGACCGTGGCAGCCCAGCGGTCGATGTCCGGCTACAGCCGGGCCGCGTTCCCGCACTGGGCCCAGCAGGGCGACAAGTGCGACACCCGGGAGACGGTCCTGGCGCGTGACGGCCAGGACGTGAAGAAGGACGACCAGTGCCGGGCGGTCTCCGGCACCTGGTACAGCCTGTACGACGACAAGACCTTCACCAAGGCCTCGCAGGTCGACATCGACCACATCGTGCCCCTGGCCAATGCCTGGCGTTCGGGGGCCGACCAGTGGACCACGGAGAAGCGCAAGCAGTTCGCCAACGACCTGACGCACCCGCAGCTGCTGACGGTCTCGGCCGCGTCCAACCGCTCGAAGGGCGATCAGGGCCCCGACCAGTGGCAGCCGCCGGCCAAGGACGCCTGGTGCGTCTACGGCCGTGCCTGGACGTCGGTGAAGTCGACCTACGGGCTGACCGTCACCGACGGGGAGAAGAAGATGCTCGACACGATGCTGGGTACCTGTCGCTCATGACACGACAGCACGAGCAGTACGTGGACGAGCTGCCCGCCGGGCCCGGCGGGGCGATGACCGACGAGGTCGGCGTCATCACCGGCGACCTCACCGTCGTCACCGCCCGCCGCGCGGACGGGCGGGCCGACGTCCACGTGCAGTACACCGGCGCCGAGGAGTGGTACGTCCTGACCGGCAGCCCCGCCCCCGTGCCCGCCGCCGGCCTGCACGCCCTGCACCGGGCCGTGCTGGAGGCCGTACGGGCCGGCGGCGGCGCCGAGGTGCCGAAGGAGTGAGGGGACGAGCGGGCCCGATGGCCCGCTCGTCCCCGCGCCGCCGGCGGCCGGTCAGCGACCGGCGGTCAGCGACTGCAGCCACTCCTGCATGATGCGTGCGGTCTGCTCGGAGTCCTCGCGGACCATCGACAGGTGGTCCGCGTCGACCCTGCGCACGTGGGCCGAGGGGATCAGCGGCTTGTCGTCGCCCTCGGCGGGCGCGGAGCCGGCCAGCAGGTCGCGCGCGCACTGCACCATCAGCACGGGGGCGCTGGTGTGGTGCACCTGAAGCTGGTTGAGCAGGACCATCCAGCGGCCCATGGCCGACAGCCGGGAGTTGGTCATCCGCACCGGGGAGCTCTCCTCGCCGGTGAAGTTCAGCCGCATCATGCCCGCGTAGTCGATGCCCTCGTCGCTGTTGTGCTGGATGCTGAGGGTGTCGAGGAGGATCACCGCCTCGGGGCGGATGCCCCAGGTGCTCTCCAGCAGGCCCGCCGCCGCGTAGGCGAAGGATCCGCCGGAGGAGTGACCGACCAGCACGAAGGGCTCCCCGTCGCTGGCCCGCAGGGCGCTCTCGGCGATGACCCGGGTGGCGCTCTCGGGCGTGGCGGGCAGCCGCTCGCCGGTCGCGAAGCCGATCAGCGGCAGGGCCTGGACGTCGCGCTGCCCGCGGAAGTGGGCGGCGAGCCGGGCGTACTGGTGCACGCCGCCGTTGGCGGTGGGGGCGCTGACGCAGATCAGGCGCGGCCTGCCCGGCCCCTCGGCCAGGGCGGCCGCCAGCGGCAGGTCCTCCAGTTCGGCCGTGGCCTCGAACGTCGGTCGCAGGGCGGCCACGGTCGCCAGCATCCGCTGGGCCTCCGGCAGCTTGCCGCCCGCCATCGCGTCGAGGAACAGCCGCTCCAGCGAGTCGATCTCCACCTCGCCGGACGGCACCCTCAGGCCCTCGGCGGCGCCCTCCGGGCCCGGCTGCGCGGCCAGTTCGCTGCGCAGCCAGGCGGCCAGGTCGGCGGGCGTCCGGCTGTCGAACACCAGCGTGGCCGGCAGTCGCAGACCGGTGACGGCGGCGAGGCGGTTGCGCAGCTCCACCGAGGTGAGCGAGTCGAAGCCCAGCTCGTAGAAGTCGCGCTTGGCCTCGATCTCCTTCGGCGAGGCGTGGCCGAGGACGGCCGCGGCCTCGGTGCGCACGAGGTCGACGACGTGGCGCACGCGCTCGGCCTCGCCCATCTCCAGCAGTTGCCGGGTGAAGGAGACGGGGGTACCGGCCGCGCCGGAGGCGGTGGCGGCGGCGCGCCGGCCGCCCTTGACCAGGCCGCGGAAGAGCGGCGGCACGTCGCCGACCGGGCGCATGGTGCCGGCGGCCAGGCCCAGCGGGACGATCAGCGGCTCGTCCTCGGAGAGGGCGGCGGTGAACAGACGCAGTCCGTGCTCGACCGACAGCGGCGGCATGCCGCCGGACTGCATGCGCTGGACGTCGGCCTCGCTCAGCGAGCTGGTCATGCCCGCGTCCTGCGCCCAGGGGCCCCAGGCCAGTGACGTGCCGGGCAGGCCCAGGGCGCGGCGGTGCTGGGCGAGGGCGTCGAGGAAGGCGTTGGCGGCGGCGTAGTTGCCCTGGCCGGGACTGCCCATGACACCCGCGACGGAGGAGAAGGCCAGGAAGGCGGCCAGCTCGGGCGCGTGCTCGCGGGTGAGTTCGTGCAGGTGCCAGGCGGCGTCCGCCTTCGGCCGCAGCACGCCCGACAGGCGCCCGGCGTCCAGGGAGGTGATCACACCGTCGTCGAGGACGCCGGCCGTGTGGATCACGGCGGTCAGCGGGTGCCGGGCGGGGATCGCGGCCAAGGTCGCGGCCAGCGCCTCGCGGTCGGCGGCGTCGCAGGCCACGACGGTGGGCCGGGCGCCCAGCTCCTCGAGTTCGGCGACGAGTTCGGCCGCGCCGGGCGCGGCGGGGCCGCGGCGGCTGGTCAGCAGCAGGTGCCGCAGCCCGGCGCGGGCCAGGTGCCGTGCCAGGTGCCCGCCGAGGGCGCCGGTGCCACCGGTGATCAGTACGGTGCCGTCGGGGCGCCAGGGCACCTCGCCGGCGGGCGCGCCGGGCAGGGCGGCGAGCCGGCCCACGCGCAGGACCCCGTCCCGGACGACGAACTGCGCGTCGCCGCCGGACAGCGGTCCGGACAGCCGGGCCAGCGCATCGGCCGCGGCGGCGTCCTGATCCTGGTCCTGGTCCAGGTCCAGGTCCAGGTCCAGCAGGACGAACCGGTCCGGGTGTTCGGCGTGGGCGGAGCGCACCAGGCCCCACACCGCGCCGGCGGCGAGGTCTTGGACCGTGTCCCCCGCGTCGGCACGGACGGCACCCCGGGTGAGGAGGACCAGGCGGGCGGCGGCGAAGCGGTCGTCGGCGAGCCAGGCCTGCACCAGGTCCAGGGCGTGGGCGGTCACCTCGTGGACCGCGGCCGGCACGTCGCCGCCGGCGGGCCCGGCGACGGGGACGACGACGAGCTCCTCGCCGCCGGAGAGGGCGGCCAGCTCCGCCGCCGAACCGGCGCCCAGGGCGCCGAGCGTGGCCGTGCGCGGCGCGGGGGCGGTGCTCGCCTCGGGGGCGGGCACCCAGGCGACGTGGAAGAGGGGCTCGCGCGCCCGGGCGGCGACCACTTCGTCCGACGGGGCCCGCAGGACGAGGGTGTCCGCCGACAGGACGGGGGCGCCGTCGGCGTCGACCGCGGTCAGCGAGACGCTGTCGTCACCGGTACGGGTCAGGCGCGCCCGCAGCGCCGAGGCGCCCGCGGCGTGCAGGGAGACGCCGTGGAAGGACACGGGCCGGGCGATGACGTCCTCGTCGCCGGCGCCGGTGAAGCCGGCGGCGTGCGTGAGGGCGTCCAGCAGCGCCGGGTGAATGCCGAAGTACTGGGCGTCGCCGGCGGCCTCGCCCGTCAGTTCGGCTTCGACGAACGCCTCGTCGCCGCGCACCCACACCGCGCGCAGGCCCTGGAAGGCCGGGCCGTAGGGGGTGCCGTCGTAGAAGCCGTCGAGGTCGACGGCGCTCGCGCCGGCGGGCGGCCAGGAGGCGGCGTCCAGGCCGGTGATCCTGGCGCCGGGGGCGAGCACGCCGGTGGCGTGCTCGGTCCACGGCTCCTCGGGCGCGCCTTCCGGGCGGGAGTGGAAGCGCACCTCGCGCGCCCCCGCCTCGTCGGGTGCGCCGATCCACACCTGCAGCGTCAGGGCCGTGCCGGAGCCGGCCAGGGCCAGCGGGGTGGTGACGGTGAGCTCCTCGACCCGGTCGCAGCCGACCTGGTCACCGGCGCGGACGGCCAGTTCGACGAAGCCGGCGGCCGGCAGGACGACCGCGTCGCCCACCGTGTGGTCGGTGAGCCAGCCGTGCACCTGCAGCGACAGGCGGCTGGTGAACAGCACTCCCCCGGACCCGGCCAGCTGCACGGCGGCCCCCAGCAGCGGGTGGTCCGTGGAGACCATGCCGGCGGAGGTCACATCGCCGGTGAGGGCGACGGGCCGCGGCCAGTAGCGCTCGCGCTCGAAGGGGTACGTCGGCAGGTCGACGCGCCGCGCGCCGGAACCGGCGTACCAGGCGGCCCAGTCGATGCCGATGCCGGCGACGTGCAGCGTGGCCAGGGCGGTCAGCAGGGCGGTGGTCTCCGGCCGGTCCTTGCGCTGGGCGGGGACGGCCACCGGGTTCTGCTCGGGGTCCAGGATGCGCTGCGCGAGGGCGGTCAGGACGCCGTCGGGGCCCAGTTCGAGGAAGGCGGTGACGCCTTCGGCGGCCAGGGCGCGGATGCCGTCGGCGAAGCGGACGGTCTCGCGCACATGCCGCACCCAGTACTCGGCGCAGCCCAGCTCCTCGGGCCCGGCGAGGGCGCCGGTGACGTGGGAGACGACGGGAATGGCCGGCGGGTGGTAGGTCAGGCCCTCGGCGACGGCGCGGAAGTCCTCCAGCATCGGCTCCATCAGGGGCGAGTGGAAGGCGTGGCTGACGGTCAGCCGCTGCGTCCTGCGGCCCTCGGCGGCCAGTTCGCCCGCGATGCGCAGCACGGTGGCCTCCTCGCCGGCGATCACGACGGCGTCGGGGCCGTTGACGGCGGCGATGGCGGCGCCGGCGACGAGACGGGCCGTCACCTCCTCCTCGCTCGCCTGGACGGCGACCATGGCACCGCCGGCGGGCAGCGCGTCCATCAGCCGCGCCCGGGCGGCGACCAGCGTGCAGGCGTCCTCCAGGGAGAGCACGCCCGCGACGTGGGCCGCGGCGATCTCGCCGATGGAGTGGCCTGCGACGTGGTCGGGCGTGACGCCCCAGGACTGCACCAGCCGGAAGAGGGCCACTTCGAAGGCGAACAGGGCGGGCTGGGTGCAGCCCGTCTCGTTCAGCAGCCGGCCGTCGGGGTCGAACATCACCTCGCGCAGCGGGCGCTCCAGCTCGGTGTCGAGGTGGGCGGCGACGGCGTCGAGGGCCTCGGCGAACACCGGGAAGCGGGCGTACAGTTCCCGGCCCATGCCCGGGCGCTGCGCGCCCTGGCCGGAGAAGAGGACGGCGAGCGGGCCGGTCGTCCCACCGGCGTGACCGCGGGCGACCTCGACGGTCTCCACGGTCCCGTCCTCGTCCGCCTGCGAGGCCAGCAGCACGGCACGGTGCTCGAACAGCGGGCGTCCGGCCGCGAGCGAGTAGCCCACGTCGACGGGCCGGCGGCCCGGCTCGCCGGCGGGTGCGGCGAGCTGTTCGAGCTGCCGGGCCAGGGCGGCCTCGGACCGGCCGGAGACCACCCACGGGACCGGGCCCGCAGCGGCGAGCGGCCCGGACTCGGGCCGGCTCCCGGGCTGGTCCTCGGGCTGGTCCTCGGGCTGGTTCCCGGGCTGGTTCTCGGGTTGTTCGAGGATGACGTGGGCGTTGGTGCCGGAGATGCCGAACGAGGACACGCCCGCGCGCCGCGGCCGGTCGCGCTCGGGCCACGGCCGGGCCTCCCGCAGCAGTTCGACGGCGCCCGCCGTCCAGTCGACGTGCGAGGAGGGCTCGTCGAGGTGGAGCGACTTCGGCAGGACGCCGTGCCGCAGCGCCATGACGGTCTTGATCACGCCGGCGACGCCGGCGGCCGCCTGGGCGTGGCCGATGTTCGACTTCAGCGAGCCCAGCAGCAGCGGCCGGTCCGCGTCGCGGTCCTGCCCGTAGGTGGCCATCAGGGCCTGTGCCTCGATGGGGTCGCCGAGCGGGGTGCCGGTGCCGTGGCCCTCGACCGCGTCCACGTCGCGCGCCGTGAGGCCGGCGGCGGCCAGGGCCTGGCGGATGACGCGCTGCTGGGAGGGGCCGTTGGGGGCGGTCAGGCCGTTGGAGGCGCCGTCCTGGTTGACCGCCGAGCCGCGCACGACGGCCAGGACGGGGTGCCCGTTGCGGCGGGCGTCCGACAGGCGCTCCAGGACGAGCATGCCCACGCCCTCCGACCAGGCGGTGCCGTCGGCCGCGTCGGAGTACGCCTTGCACCGGCCGTCGGGGGCGAGGCCGCCCTGGACGGTGAAGCCCGCGAAGCTCGCCGGTGTGGTCATGACGGTCACGCCGCCGGCCAGCGCCAGGTCGCACTCGCCCTCGCGCAGGGACTGCGCGGCCCAGTGCAGGGCGACCAGCGACGACGAGCAGGCCGTGTCGAGCGTGGCGGCCGGGCCCTCCAGGCCGAGGGTGTAGGAGATGCGGCCGGACATCACGCTGCTTGCCAGGCCCGTGCCGGTGTGGCCGGCGACGTCGTCGCGGGAGGTGGTCATCAACTGGGCGTAGTCGAGCCCGTTGGTGCCGACGAAGACGCCCGTGGGGCTGCCCTGCAGGCGCTGCGGGTCGATGCCGGCCCGCTCGACGGCCTCCCAGGAGGTCTCCAGCAGCAGGCGCTGCTGCGGGTCCATGGCGAGCGCCTCGCGCGGGGAGATGCCGAAGAATCCGGCGTCGAAGTCGGCGACGCCCTGCAGGAAGCCGCCCTCCAGCGTGGCGCTGCGGCCCCGGCCGCCGGGGCCGCCGGTGCGCAGGGTCTCCAGGTCCCAGCCGCGGTCGGCGGGGAAGGGGGAGATGCCGTCGCGGCCCTCGGCGACCAGGCGCCACAGGTCCTCGGGCGAACTCACCCCGCCGGGCAGCCGGCAGGCCATGCCGACGATGACGACCGGGTCGTCGGAGCGCGGGCCGGCGGCCGTGCCGCCCGCCTGTGCGGGGGCCGCGGCGTGCTGGCCGAGGAGTTCGGTGAGCAGGTGGTCGGCGAGCACCCGCGAGGTGGGGTGGTCGAAGACGGCGGTGGCGGGCAGGGCCACGCCCGTGGCCAGGCTCAGCCGGTTGGGCAGTTCGATGGCGGTCAGCGAGTCGAAGCCGAGGTCGCGGAACTTCTTGTCCGCCTCGACGGCCGCGGCGTCGGCGTACCCGAGCACCGCCGCGACGTGCGTGCGCACCAGCCCGACGACGGCCGGGCCGCGCTCGCCCGCCGGCAGCGCCAGCAGCCGTTCCCGCAGCGCGGAACCGGCCGTCCGGGCGGACTCGCCCGCGGCCTGCGCCGGCTCCTCGGCGGCCTGACCGGTACCGGTCAGCTCCCGCAGCAGCGGGCTGGTGCGCAGGGCGGCGAGGGCGTCGAGGGCCTGCTGCCGGCGCGTGTCGAGCAGGACGAGCGCGGCCTCCGGGCGCGCGGCGGCCCGACGGACGGCGGCCAGGGCGAGCTCCTGGTCCAGGGCCGGGTGGGCCGCGTGGCGCTGCGGTGCGGTGCCGGTGGCCGGCTCGCCGCCGCTCCAGGCGCCCCAGGCCAGAGCCGTCGCGGGCAGCCCGGCCGCCCGGCGCCGGGTGGCCAGCGCCTCGCTCACGGCGCCGGCGACGGCGAGGGCCGCCCGGCCGGGGGTGCCGAGCGGTCCCGCCACGGAGGTGCACAGGACGAAGGCGTCCAGGTCGTGGTCGCGGGTCAGCTCGTCGAGGTTCCGGGCGGCCCGGGCCGTGGTGGACAGGAGCGCGGTGAGGCGTTCGGGGGTCAGCTCGTCCAGCACGCCGTCGTCGACGGTTGCGGCGGCGTGGACGACGGCCGTGAGCGGGGCGTCCTCGGGGATGCCGGCCAGGACGGCCGCCAGGGCCTCGCGGTCGGCCGCGTCGCAGGCGACGAGGTCGGCGTGGGCGCCGAGGTCGCGCAGTGCGGCGGCCAGTTCGGCGGCGCCCGGCGCGTCGGGACCGCGCCGGCTCACCAGCACCAGCCGCTCGGCACCGGCCTCGGCGAGGGTGCGGGCGATGCGGCTGCCCCGGCCACCGGTGCCGCCGGTGATCAGGACGGTGCCGCGCGGCGTCCACGCGGCGTCGTCCGCGGCGGGTGCGGCCGGCACGAGCCGGCGCCCGTAGGCGGCGGAGGAGCGGACGGCGACCTGGTCCTCCCCGTCGCTGCCGGCCAGGACGGCGGCGAACCGCCGGGCCGCCCGGGCGTCCAGCTGCTCGGGCAGGTCGACCAGGCCGCCCCACCGCGCCGGATGTTCGAGCGCGGCCACGCGGCCGAGGCCCCACACCCCGGCCTGGGCGGCCGAGGCGGGGCGGTCGGAGCGGCCGACGGTCACGGCGCCGCGGGTGACGCACCACAGCGGCGCGGCGATGCCCGCGTCGCCGAGCGACTGCAACAGCACGGCCGTGGCCACGGTCGCGACGGCGGGCGCCGCGTCGGTGCCGTCGGCGAGCGCGAGGAACGAGACGACGCCGGTGAAGCCGCCGTCCGGCGTGGTGAGTTCACGCAGCCGGGCGGCGAGCGCCGGGCGGTCCGTGGCCTCGCCGGCGCGCACGTCGACGGTCAGCAGCACGGTGTCGGTGCCCACGGCCCGTACGGCGTCCTGCATCCACGCCTCGTCGGGCGCGCAGTGCGCCGGGACGACGACCAGGCGGCGGCCGGCGGGGGGCGCCGTGCGCGGGCCGCCGGTCAGCGGCTTCCACGCCTCGCGGTGGCACAGCGCGTCGAGCGCGGACCGGTCGCGCCGGTGCCGGCGCCAGGAGGTCAGGGCGGGCAGCACGGCGCCCAGGGCCTCGGCGCTGACGTCGAGGTCGGCGGCGAGGGCGGCGACGTCCAGGTCCTCGCCCTCGACGACGGACCAGAACGCGTCGTCGGCGTCGGCCGGGGCCGGCGCGGCGGCGTCGCGCGTCCGCGGCCAGAACCGCTGTCCCTGGAAGGGGTACGTGGGCAGCTCCACGCGCCGGGCGCCCGTACCGGCGTACCAAGTGGGCCACTCGACGTCGACGCCCGCGACGTGGAGGCGGGCGAGGGCGGTGAGCAGGGCCGTCTCCTCGGGGCGGTCCTTGCGCAGCGCGGAGACGGCCACCGGGTTCTGCTCGGGGTCCAGGGTGTGCCGGACGAGGGCGGTGAGGGTCGCGTCCGGGCCGAGCTCCAGGAAGACGGAGGCACCGCGGGCGGCGAGATGGCGAACGCCGTCGGCGAAGCGGACGGTCTCGCGCACGTGCCGCACCCAGTAGTCGGCCGAGCGCAGCAGGCCCGGTTCGGCCAGGGTGCCGGTGAGGTTGGAGACGACGGGGATGGCGGGGGCGGAGTAGGCGATGGCCTCGGCCACCCGCCGGAACTCCTCCAGCATCGGCTCCATCAACGCCGAGTGGAAAGCGTGACTCACGGGAAGACGCTGCGACTTCAAGCCCTCCGCGACGCGCAGAACCGCTGCCTCCTCACCGGAGACCACGACGGACTGCGGGCCGTTGACGGCAGCAATGGACACACCGTCGATCAGGCGGGAGCGGACCTCCTCCTCCGACGCCTGCACGGCCACCATCGCCCCACCGGACGGCAACGCGCTCATCAGCCGGGCGCGAGCAGCCACCAGACGACACGCGTCCTCAAGAGACAGCACACCGGCGACATGGGCTGCGGTGATCTCGCCGACGGAGTGACCCGCGACGAAGTCGGGCCTGATACCCCAGGACTCCATCAGTCGGAACAGTGCCACCTCGAAGGCGAAGAGAGCCGGCTGGGTGTAGCCGGTCTCGTCCAGGCCCTCCGCCTCGCCGGACATCACCTCGCGCAGCGGCCGCTCCAGCTCGGCATCGAGCAGAGCCGTCACCGTCTCCAGCGCCTCGGCGAACACCGGAAAACGCTCGGACAACTCGCGTCCCATGCCGGCACGCTGAGCGCCCTGGCCCGAGAACAGCACCGCAAGACCACCGGCCACATCACCGGCCACCCCACGCGCCACCTCGACCGCCTCACCGGCCTCCGACGCCAGCAGCACGGCCCGGTGGTCGAACACCGACCGTCCCGCCGCAAGGGAGAAGCCGACGTCGGCGGGTGAGAGCCCGGGGTGTTCGGCCAGCCACTGCTGCAGTTGGGCGAGCTGGTCCGCAAGGGCCGCCTCGGACTTGGCCGAGACGGGCCAGGGAAGCGTCGCCGGCGCGGTGCCGGTGGCGTCCGCGGTGCCGGGCTCGTCGGTCTGCGGCGGCGCCTGCTCCAGGATGGTGTGGGCGTTCGTACCGCTGATGCCGAAGGCCGAGACGGCCGCGCGGCGGGGCCTGCCGGTGTCGGGCCAGTCGGCCGGCTCCGTCAGCAGGGCGACGTCCCCCGCGCTCCAGTCGACGTGCGAGCTGGGGGTGTCGACGTGCAGGGTGCGCGGCAGGACGCCGTGGCGCATGGCCATGACCATCTTGATGATGCCGGCGACGCCCGCCGCCGACTGGGTGTGCCCGATGTTGGACTTCACCGAGCCGAGCAGCAGCGGCCGGTCGTCGGGGCGTCCCTGGCCGTACGTGGCCAGGACGGCCTGGGCCTCGATGGGGTCGCCGAGGGTGGTGCCCGTGCCGTGCGCCTCGACGGCATCGACGTCGGCGGTGGTCAGGCCGGCAGCCGACAGCGCCTGCCGGATCACCCGCTGCTGGGACGGGCCGTTGGGCGCCGTCAGACCGTTCGACGCACCGTCCTGGTTGACCGCACTCCCCCGCACCACGGCCAGCACCCGGTGACCGTTCCTGCGGGCATCCGACAGCCGCTCCACCACCAGGACGCCCACGCCCTCCGACCAGCCGGTGCCGTCGGCCGCGTCCGCGAAAGCCTTGCACCGGCCGTCCGTCGCCAGCCCGCCCTGCCGGGTGAAGCCGGGGAAGCCGACGGAGGTGGACATGATGGTCACACCGCCGGCCAGGGCCAGGGTGCACTCGCCGGAGCGCAGGGCCTGGGCGGCCCAGTGCAGGGCGACCAGCGACGACGAGCAGGCCGTGTCGACCGTGACCGCCGGGCCCTCGAAGCCGAAGGTGTACGAGACGCGGCCGGAGACGACGCTGGCGGCGAGACCGGTGCTGGTGTGGCCCTCGATGTCCTCGTCGGAGTTCATCACCAGCATCGTGTAGTCCTGGCCGCCGGTGCCGACGAAGACGCCGGTGCGGCTGCCGCGCAGCGACGCGGGGTCGATGCCGGCCCGCTCGATGGCCTCCCAGGAGGTCTCCAGCAGCAGGCGCTGCTGGGGGTCCATCGCCAGGGCCTCGCGGGGGGCGATGCCGAAGAAGCCGGCGTCGAACTCGGCGATGCCGTCGAGGAAGCCGCCCTTGGCGGTGGCGCTGCGGCCGCGCCCGTCCGGTCCGCCGGACAGCAGGGTCTCCAGGTCCCAGCCGCGGTCGGTCGGGAAGTCGGCGATGCCCTCGCGTCCCTCGAACACCAGCTGCCACAGGTCCTCGGGGGACCGTACGCCGCCGGGGAGCCGGCAGGCCATGCCGACGATGACCACGGGGTCGTCGGCCGCCGCGGTGGCGACCGGGGCGCCCTCGCCGGCCCGCGCCTCGTCGTCGTGCTGGTCGAGCAGGAGGGTGAGGAGATGTTCGCCGAGCGCGAGGGGGGTGGGGTAGTCGAAGACGAGGGTGGCGGACAGCCGCAGGCCGGTGGCGTTGGTCAGGCGGTTGCGCAGCTCGACGGCGGTCAGCGAGTCGAAGCCCAGGTCCTGGAAGCCGCGCCGGGCGTCGACGGCCTTGGCGGAGGCGTGGCCGAGCACGGCCGCGGCCTCCGTCCGCACCAGGTCGGTGACGAACTTCGGGCGCTCCTCGCCCTGCAGGTCCCACAGGCGCCGGGTGAGCATGCCGGCGATGCCGGCGCCCTCGGCGGTGGTGGCGGCGGTGCGCCGGCCGGGCTTGACGAGGTCGCGCAGGACGGGCGGCACGGGGCCGGGTACGCGGACGGGCCCGGAGACGGTGCCGATGGCGACGAGGTGGCCGGCGTCGCAGGTGCCGGCGGCGTCGAAGAGGGCGAGGCCCTGCTCGACGGACAGCGGGGGCACCCCGGAGGAGGCGATGCGCTGCATGTCGGTCTCGGAGAGCGAGCCGGTCATGCCGGCGGTGGCCGCCCACGCGCCCCACGACAGCGACTGGGCCGGCAGGCCGAGGGCGGTGCGGTGGCGGGCGAGGGCGTCCAGGAAGACGTTGCCGGCGGCGTAGTTGGCCTGGCCGCCGGCGCCGGTGACGCCGGAGATGGAGGAGAACAGCACGAACGCCGCGAGATCGCGGTCCTTGGTGAGCTCGTGCAGGTGCCAGGCGGCGTCCGCCTTGGGGCGCAGGACGCGGGCGAGGCGCTCGGGGGTCAGCCAGGCGAGGACGCCGTCGTCGAGGATGCCGGCGGTGTGGACGACCGCGGTGAGCGGGTGGGCGGCGGGGACGGTGGCCAGGACGGCCGCGAGCGCGTCGCGGTCCGCGACGTCGCAGGCGGCGACGGTGACCTCGGCGCCCAGGCCGGTCAGTTCGGTGTGCAGGCCGGCGGCGCCGGGCGCGTCCGCGCCCCGGCGGCTGAGCAGCAGCAGGTGCTTGACGCCGCGTTCGGTGACGAGGTGGCGGGCGAGGCGGGCGCCCAGACCGCCGGTGCCGCCGGTGATCAGGACGGTCCCCTCGGGGTCCCAGGCGCGCGGCATGGTCAGCACGATCTTGCCGGTGTGCCGGGCCTGGCTCATGTGGCGGAACGCCTCGCGGGCCCGGCGTACGTCCCAGGTGGTCACCGGCAGCGGGTGCAGCGCGCCGTCGGCGAACAGGCCGAGGAGCTCGGCGAGGAGCCCGGCGATGCGGTCGGGGCCGGCCTCGGCGAGGTCGAAGGCGCGGTAGTGCACGCCGGTGAGGCCGTGCGGATCGCGGATGTCGGTCTTGCCCATCTCCAGGAAGCGGCCGCCGGGGGCGGTCAGCCGCAGGGAGGCGTCGACGAACTCGCCGGCCAGGGCGTTGAGGACGACGTCCATGCCGCGGCCGCCGGTGACCTCGCGGAAGCGCTCCTCGAAGCCGGTGGTGCGGGAGGAGGCGATGTGGTCGTCGGCGACGCCCAGGGCCCGCAGGGTGTCCCACTTGCCCTCACTGGCGGTGGCGAAGACCTCGGCGCCCAGGTGGCGGGCGAGCTGGATCGCGGCCATGCCGACGCCGCCGGCACCGGCGTGGACGAGGATGCGCTGCCCGGCCTGCAGGCCGGCGAGGTCCTTCAGGGCGTACAGGGCGGTGAGGAAGACCAGGGGCACGGAGGCCGCCTGCTGCGCGGTCCAGTCGTCGGGCACCTTGGCGAGGACCCGGTGGTCGGCGACGGCCAGCGGGCCGAAGCCGCCGGCCACCATGCCCATGACGCGGTCGCCGGGGCGCAGGCCGGTCACGCCGGGCCCGGTCTCGACGACGGTGCCGGCGGCCTCGCCGCCCAGCAGCCCGGCCTCACCGGGGTACATGCCCAGGGCGTTGAGGACGTCGCGGAAGTTGACGCCGGCGGCCTGCACCCGGATCCGTACCCGGCCGGGGGTCAGCGGCGCGGCCGCGTCGGGGCAGGGGACGAGGGCCAGGCCGTCGAGGCTGCCCTTGGCCGGGCTGTCCAGGCGCCAGGGGCCGCCGTCCGGGGGCGGCAGCAGGCCGGCCGCCGGGCCGAGGTGGGCCAGGCGGCCGACGCGGACGGCGCCGTCGCGCACGACGAACTGGGCGTCGCCGGTGGCCGAGAGGGCCGGCAGCAGGGGCAGGAGGTGGGCGAGGTCGGCGGTGTCGTCGAGGTCGGCGATCAGCAGCCGGCCGGGGTTCTCGGACTGCGCCGAGCGCACCAGGCCCCAGGCGGCGGCCGCGGCCAGGTCGCGTACGCCCTCGCCCTCCTCGGCGGAGACGGCGCCGCGGGTGACGAACACGAGCCGCGCGTCGCCCGTGCGCTGCGGCGCGAACCACTCGTGCAGCAGCTCCAGGACACGGGCGGTGAGCGCGTGCGCGGCAGCCGGCACGTCGTCCTCGGGGCCGGCCGTGCCGGACAGCGGCACCAGCACCAGGTCCTCGTCGCCGCGCAGGTCGGCGAGGGAAGGCACGAGAGGGGCGGCCGGGCCGGCGGGTGCCTCGGTGCCCAGGACCGCGCATCGCAGGCCGGTGACGGGTTCGGCGTCGGGCGCGGGCACCCAGTCCAGGGAGAGCAGCGCGTCGTGCTCGGGGCTGCGGCGCGGGGCGCCCTGCACGGCGGCCGAGCGGGCCCGCAGCGTCAGCTTGCGGGCGGAGAGCACGGGCGCGCCCTCGACGTCGGCCACGGCGAGGGAGACGGAGTCCTCGCCGGTCTTCGCGAGGCGGGCGCGCACGACGGAGGCGCCGGCGGCGTGCAGGGAGACGCCCTGCCAGCCGAAGGGCATCAGCAGGGTGTGCTCGTCGCCGACGCCCGCGAAGCCGTGGGCGTGCAGGACGGCGTCGAGGAGGGCGGGGTGCAGCAGGAACGCGGCGGCGTCCTCGGCCGTGCCGTTCGGCAGGGCCGCCTCGACGAACGCCTCGCCCTCGCGCACCCACAGCGAGCGCAGCCCCTGGAAGGCGGGGCCGTACTCGGTGCGCTCGTAGAAGCCCTCCAGGTCCATGACGACGGCGTTGGCCGGGGGCCAGGCGGCGGCGTCGAACTCCGTCACGTGCTCGCCGGCGGCCAGCAGGCCCGAGGCGTGCTCGGTCCACGGCAGGTCGGGGGCGGCGTCCTCGGGGCGCGAGTGGACGGTGACGGTGCGGGCCCCCGACTCGTCGGGGGCGCCGGCCAGGACCTGCACCTGGACGGCACCGTCCACGGGCAGGACGAGCGGGGCCAGCAGCGTGAACTCCTCCACCCGGTCGCAGCCGACCTGGTCGCCGGTGCGCAGCGCCAGCTCCAGGAAGCCGGTGGCGGGGAAGAGGACCCGGCCACCGATGGCGTGGTCGGCCAGCCAGGGGTGGGACTGCAGGGACAGCCGACCGGTGAAGAGCACCTCGTCGGAGTCCGCGAGCGCCAGCGTCGCCCCCAGGAGCGGATGCCCGGCGGGCAGCAGACCGGCACCGGTGACGTCACCGGTGGCCGCGGCAGGGCGGGGCCAGTGGCGCTCGTGCTGGAAGGGGTACGTGGGCAGCTCGACGCGCCGGGCGCCCGTACCCGCGTACCAGGCGGCCCAGTCGATACCGACGCCCGCGACGTGGAGGCGGGCGAGGGCGGTGAGCAGGGCCGTCTCCTCGGGGCGGTCCTTGCGCAGGGCGGAGACGGCCACCGGGTTCTGCTCGGGGTCCAGGGTGTGCTGGGCGAGGGCGGTGAGCGTGGCGTCGGGGCCCAGTTCGAGGAAGACGGTGGCACCTTCGGCGGCGAGGGTACGGACACCGTCGGCGAAGCGGACGGTCTCGCGCACGTGCCGCACCCAGTACTCGGCGGAGCAGAGGTGCTCGGGGTCCGCGAGGTCACCGGTGAGGTTGGAGACGACGGGTATGACGGGGGCGGAGTAGGCGATGGCCTCGGCCACCCGCCGGAACTCCTCCAGCATCGGCTCCATCAACGCCGAGTGGAAGGCATGACTGACCGGCAGCCGCTGGGACTTCAGGCCCTCGGCGACGCGGAGAACCGCTGCTTCGTCACCGGAGACCACGACGGACTGCGGGCCGTTGACGGCAGCGATCGACACGCCGTCGATCAGGCGCGAGCGGACCTCCTCCTCCGACGCCTGCACGGCCACCATCGCCCCACCGGACGGCAACGCGCTCATCAGCCGGGCGCGAGCAGCCACCAGACGACACGCGTCCTCAAGAGACAGCACACCGGCAACGTGTGCGGCCGTGATCTCGCCGACCGAGTGACCCGCGACGAAGTCGGGCCTGATACCCCAGGACTCCACCAGTCGGAACAGTGCCACCTCGAAGGCGAAAAGGGCCGGCTGGGTGTAACCGGTCTCGTCCAAGCCCTCCGCCTCACCGGACATCACCGCACGCAGCGGCCGCTCCAGCTCGGCGTCCAGCAGACCCGTCACCGCCTCCAGCGCCTCCGCGAACACCGGGAAACGCTCGCACAACTCCCGCCCCATACCCGCACGCTGAGCGCCCTGGCCCGAGAACAGCACCGCAAGACCACCGGCCACATCACCGGCCACCCCACGCGCCACCTCGACCGCCTCACCGACCTCCGACGCCAGCAGCACGGCCCGGTGTTCCAGGTGCGAGCGCTCGGTTGCCAGCGAGAACCCCACGTCGAGCGGGGAGGACAGCGTGGTCAGCGGGGACACCTGCTGCCACTGGGCATCGAGCGCCGCCTCGGTCTTTCCGGACAGCAGCAGGGGCACCACGCCCGCCGCCACCACCGGGACCTCGGCCGACGTCTCCGCCGGCGTCTCGACCGGCTCGGGCTGCTCCAGGATGACGTGGGCGTTCGTCCCGCTGATGCCGAAGGACGAGACGCCCGCTCGCCAGGGCCGGTCGACCTCGGGCCACGGCCGCTCGTCCGTCAGCAGTTCCACCGCTCCGGCCGTCCAGTCCACGTGGGAGGACGGGGCGTCGACGTGCAGCGTGCGGGGCAGCACGCCCTCCTGCATCGCCAGCACCATTTTGATGACGCCCGCGACACCGGCGGCGGCCTGGGTGTGGCCGATGTTGGACTTCACCGAGCCCAGCAGCAGCGGCCGGTCCGCCTCGCGGTCCTGGCCGTAGGTCGACAGCAGGGCTTGCGCCTCGATGGGGTCGCCGAGGGTGGTTCCGGTGCCGTGCGCCTCCACCGCGTCGACGTCGGCCGTGGACAGACCGGCGGCGGCCAGCGCCTGCCGGATCACCCGCTGCTGGGACGGGCCGTTGGGCGCCGTCAGACCGTTGGACGCACCGTCCTGGTTGACCGCACTCCCCCGCACCACAGCCAGCACACGGTGGCCATTGCGGCGGGCATCCGACAGCCGCTCCACCACCAGAATGCCCACGCCCTCCGACCAGCCGGTGCCGTCGGCCGCATCGGCGAACGCCTTGCACCGGCCGTCCGTCGCCAGGCCGCCCTGCCGGCTGAAGCCCGAGAAGCCCATGGGGGTCGACAGCACCGTGACGCCGCCCACCAGCGCCAGCGAGCACTCCCCGTTGCGCAGGGCGTGGGCGGCCAGGTGCAGGGCGACCAGGGAGGACGAGCAGGCCGTGTCGACCGTCACCGCCGGGCCCTCCAGCCCGAAGGTGTAGGAGATGCGGCCGGAGAGGACGCTGCCGGCCAGGCTGGTGCCGCCGTGGCCCTCGATGTCCTCCCGGGAGTTCATGACCACACCGGCGTAGTCGACGCCGTTCGTCCCGACGAAGACACCGGTCCTCGTGCCCTGCAGTGCGGTGGGGTCGATGCCCGCCCGCTCGAACGCCTCCCAGGAGGTCTCCAGCAGCAGGCGCTG
The DNA here is from genome assembly GCF_057552455.1 of Streptomyces sp. PKA51. Classification (NCBI taxonomy): domain Bacteria; kingdom Bacillati; phylum Actinomycetota; class Actinomycetes; order Kitasatosporales; family Streptomycetaceae; genus Streptomyces; species Streptomyces sp. PKA51. The sequence goes on along the minus strand of NZ_BAAJPZ010000001.1, from coordinate 594,980 downwards.
CTGCGGGTCCATGGTGACGGCCTCGCGGGGCGAGATGCCGAAGAAGTCGGCGTCGAAGGCGGCGGCGTCGACGAAACCGCCCTGGGCGGTCGCACTGCGGCCGCCGCCGTCGCCGGTGAGGGTGGCCAGGTCCCAGCCGCGGTCGGTCGGGAAGTCCGTGATGCCGTCGCGTCCTTCGTGCAGCAGCACCCACAGCTCCTCGGGCGAGCGCACACCGCCGGGCAGCCTGCAGGACATGCCGACGATGGCGATCGGCTCCTGCTTGCCCGACTCGGCCTCCAGCAGTCGTTGGCGGGTCTGGTGCAGATCGGCCGTGACCCACTTGAGGTAGTCAACGAGCTTGCTGTCGTTGGACATGTGACGTGGAACCTTCCCTGTGAATAGTGAGGCCGGGTCAGCGGTCGTTCAGACGGCCGAGCTCGTTGTCGATGAAGGCGAAGATCTCGTCCTCGCTGGCGGCCCCGATGCGCTCGGCGACCTCGGCGGTGCCGGCGGCCTGCGTCTCGCCGCCGCCGCGCCACTTCTCCAGCATGGTCAGCAGCCGGTTGGCGACGGCGGACCTGGTCAGGTCGTCGGGCGCGCCGACGGCCAGGGCGGAGTCGAGGCGGTCGAGTTCGGCGAGCAGTACGGTGGTGGCGTCGCCGCCCTCCGCCGGTCCGCCGTCCACGAGCTGGGAGACGAGGTGGTCGGCGAGGGCGGGGAGCGTGGGGTAGTCGAAGACGAGGGTGGCGGGCAGGCGCAGGCCGGTGACGGCGGTCAGGCGGTTGCGCAGTTCGACGGCGGTCAGCGAGTCGAAGCCCAGGTCCTGGAAGCCGCGCCGGGCGTCGACGGCCTTGGCGGAGGCGTGCCCCAGCACCCCGGCCACCTCGGTGCGTACGAGGTCGAGGGCGAAGCGGGGACGTTCGGCCGCGCGCAGGTCGCGCAGGCGCCGGGCGAGGCCGGCCGCCGCTGCTGCGCCGCCCGCCGTCCGGGCGGCCGTGCGCCGGCCGCCCTTGACCAGGCCGCGCAGCAGCGGCGGCACGTCGCCGGCGCTGCGCCGCGCCCCGGCGGCCGGGCCGATGGGGACGAGGTACGGCTCGTCGGAACCGGTGGCCGCGTCGAACAGGGCCAGGCCCTGGGCGGCGGAGAGCGGGGGCACACCGGAAGCGGCAATGCGCTGCATGTCGGCGGCGGAGAGCATGCCTGTCATACCGTCGGCCTGCGCCCACGCACCCCACGCCAACGACTGACCCGGCAGACCCAGGTGGCGACGGTGCTGGGCGAGAGCATCGAGAAAGACATTGCCGGCCGCGTAATTCGCCTGCCCGGCACTGCCCATGACACCCGAGATCGACGAGTAGACGACGAAACCCGCCAGGTCCAAGCCCTGCGTGGCCTCGTGCAGATGCCAAGCCGCATCCACCTTCGGCCGCAGCACGGTCGCCAGCCGCTCAGGCGTCAGCGACGTGACCACGCCGTCATCCAACACACCCGCCGTGTGCACCACAGCCGTCAACGGATGCTGCTGCGGAATCGCCGCCACCAGCTCCCCGACCGCACGGCGGTCGGCCGTGTCACAAGCCACGACCGTGACACGGGCGCCCGATTCCTCAAGCGCGGTTCGCAACTGCGCCGCACCCGGTGCCTCCGGGCCGCGCCGGCTGACCAGCAGCAGGTGCCGCACCCCACGCTCGGCCACCAGATGCCGCGCCAACAACCCGCCCAGACCACCCGTACCACCAGTGATGAGCACCGTGCCGTCCGGATCCCACGCCGACGCGGCCGGGTTGTCGGCGGGCGTGGTGCGGGCCAGGCGCGGAAGGTGCAGGGTGCCGTTGCGTACGGCGAACTGCGTCTCGCCGGTGGACAGCAGGGCAGGGAGCTGCGGGAGTACGTCCTCGGGCCGGCCGGTGGCATCCAGGTCGAGCAGGACGAACCGGTCCGGGTGCTCCGACTGCGCCGAGCGCACCAGGCCCCACACCGCGGCGCCGGCCAGGCCCTCGCCGCCGCCGGAGACGGCGCCGCGGGTGACGAAGACCAGGCGCGAGGCGGCGAAGCGGTTGTCGGCGAGCCATTCCTGGACGAGGCCGAGGGTCCGGGCGGCGAGGTCGTGCACGGCGGACGGCACGGAGTCGCCCTCGGCGGCCACCGGTACGACGACCAGCTCGGAGCCGGCGGGGACGTCCGCGAGCGTCGGCACGTCGTCCGCGCCGAGGGTGGCCCAGTGCAGGTCCTCGGCGGGGGCCGTGGTCCCGGAGGCCGGGACCCAGTCCAGGCGCAGCAACGACCCGTCCTCGGCGTCCGTTTCCTGTGCGGAGGACTGCGGACGCAGGCGGAGCGACTCCGCCGAGAGTACGGGGGCTCCGGCAGCGTCCACCGCGACGAGCGCGAATGCGTCGCCGGACTGGCGGGTGAGGCGCGCTCGTACGGTGGCGGCGCCTGCGGCGTGCAGGCGCACCCCGGTCCAGGACCACGGTTCGGTGGCCGTGGTGCCGTCGGCGGGTTCGGCGGCCCGGGCCAGGGTCTCCAGCAGTTCGGGGTGGATGCCGAAGTACGCGGCGTCGGCGGCCGCCTCGTCGGTGAGGGCGGCTTCGACGAAGACCTCGTCGCCGCGGATCCAGGCCGAGCGCAGGGCGTCGAGGCCGGGAAGGAGGTCGCCGGGGTCGACGGCGGTGGCGTCGCGGGGCGGCCACTCGGACAGGCCCGGGTCTGCCTGTTCCGCAGCCTGCGGCGTGAGGACGGCCTCGGCGTGCCCGGTCCAGGGCAGGTCGGCGGGTGCGTCCTCCGGGCGGGAGAAGAAGCGTACGGTCCGCGCGCCCGCCTCGTCCGGCGCGTCGAGGCGTACCTGCAGGACGCGGGCGGTGTCGCCGGCGAGGACGAGGGGGGTGGTGACGGTGAGCTCGTCGATGCCCTCGCAGCCGGCCTCGTCCCCGGCGCGGACGGCCAGTTCGACGAAGGCGGAGGCCGGGAAGGCGCCGGTCGCCGCCGACAGCCGGCTGGTGAACACCACGCCGTGGGAGTCGGCGAGGTCCATGGCCGCGCCGAGCAGCGGGTGGCGTGCGGGGACCAGTCCCAGCGAGGCGGCGTCCGTGGCGCGGTGGGCGGGGCGGGGCCAGTAGCGCTCGTGCTGGAAGGGGTACGTGGGCAGGTCGACGCGCCGCGCGCCCGTACCGGCGTACCAGGCGGCCCAGTCGACGTCGACGCCGGAGACGTGGAGGCGGGCGAGGGCGGTGAGCAGGGCCGTCTCCTCGGGGCGATCCGTGCGCAGGGCGGGGACGACGACCGGGTTCTGCTCGGGGTCCAGGGTGTGCTGGGCGAGGGCGGTGAGGGTCGCGTCGGGGCCGAGCTCCAGGAAGACGGTGGCGCCTTCGGCGGCGAGGGTACGGACGCCGTCGGCGAAGCGGACGGTCTCGCGCACGTGCCGCACCCAGTAGTCCGCGGAACCGATGAGCTCCGCCGCAGCCACCTCACCCGTCACATTCGACACCACGGGAATCCGCGGCGCCGCGTAGGCCAGCCCCTCGGCCACCCGCCGGAACTCCTCCAGCATCGGCTCCATCAACGCCGAGTGGAAAGCGTGGCTGACGGACAGCCGCCGGGACTTCAGCCCCTCCGCGGCGCGCAGTACGGCTGCCTCGTCGCCGGAGAGCACCACCGACCGCGGCCCGTTGACGGCGGCGAGGGAGACGCCCTCGGTCAGCCGCTCCCGGACCTCCTCCTCGGACGCCTGCACGGCCACCATCGCACCACCGGACGGCAGCGCATCCATCAACCGCGCCCGCGCCGCGACGAGAACACACGCATCCTCCAGCGACAACACCCCCGCCACATGAGCAGCAGCAATCTCGCCCACCGAATGACCGGCCACGAAATCCGGGACCACACCCCACGACTCCACCAACCGGAACAACGCCACCTCGAAGGCGAACAGCGCGGGCTGGGTGAAGCGGGTCTCGTCGATTCCCTCCGCCTCGCCGGACATCACCTCGCGCAGCGACTGCCCGAGCTCGGCGTCCAGCAGGCCGGTGACCTCGTCCAGGGCCCGGGCGAAGGCGGGGTAGCGGACGTACAGCTCCCGGCCCATGCCCGCGCGCTGCGCGCCCTGACCGGAGAAGAGGAAGGCCACTGCGCCGGGGGCGTCCGTGGCGACGCCGCGCGCGACCTCCAGCGCTTCCTCCTCGTCCACGAGCAGCACGGCCCGGTGGTCGAGGACCGAGCGGCCGGCCGCCAGCGAGAAGCCGGCGTCCTGCCGCGCGAACCGCCCGGAGCCGGCCCATGCCCGTGCGCGCTCGACCTGTTCGGCCAGCGCCGCCTCGGACCTGGCCGACACGGCCCACGGCACGGGACCGCTCACGACAGTCGCCCCGGCCGGCGTCTCCACCGGCTCGGGCTGCTCCAGGATGACGTGGGCGTTCGTCCCGCTGATGCCGAAGGACGAGACGCCCGCCCGCCAGGGCCGGTCCACCTCGGGCCACGGGCGCGCCTCGGTCAGCACCTCCACGGCTCCGGCCGTCCAGTCCACGTGGGAGGACGGGGAATCGACGTGGAGCGTGCGCGGCAGGACACCTTCCTGCATCGCCAGCACCATCTTGATGACGCCCGCGACGCCTGCCGCGGCCTGGGTGTGGCCGATGTTGGACTTCACCGAGCCCAGCAGCAGCGGGCAGGCGGCCGGCCGGTCCTGACCGTAGGTGGCCAGCAGCGCCTGCGCCTCGATCGGGTCGCCCAGCTTCGTGCCCGTACCGTGCGCCTCGACGGCGTCGACGTCCGCGGTGGTGAGGCCGGCGGAGGCCAGGGCCTGGCGGATGACGCGCTGCTGGGAGGGGCCGTTGGGGGCGGTCAGGCCGTTGGAGGCACCGTCCTGGTTGACCGCACTTCCTCGCACGACCGCCAGCACGCGGTGGCCGTTCCTGCGGGCGTCCGACAGCCGCTCCAGCACCAGGATGCCGGCGCCCTCGGACCAGCCGGTGCCGTCGGCCGCATCCGCGAACGCCTTGCAGTGGCCGTCGGGCGCCAGCCCGCCCTGCCGGCTGAAGCCGGCGAAGGTCATCGGCGTGCTGAGCACGGTGACGCCGCCGGCCAGGGCCAGCGCGCTCTCGCCGCTGCGCAGGGACTGGGCGGCCAGGTGCAGGGCGACCAGGGAGGACGAGCAGGCCGTGTCGACCGTCACCGCCGGGCCCTCCAGCCCGAAGGTGTACGAGATGCGGCCGGAGAGGACGGAGGTGGCGAGGCCCGTGCTGGCGTGGCCCTCGACGTCCTCGCGGGAGTTCATCACCAGCGACGCGTAATCCTGGCCGGTCGTGCCGACGAAGACACCGGTCCGCGTGCCCCGCAGTGCGGTCGCGTCGATGCCCGCCCGCTCGAACGCCTCCCACGACGTCTCCAGCAGCAGCCGCTGCTGGGGGTCCATGGCGAGGGCCTCGCGGGGCGAGATGCCGAAGAAGGCGGCGTCGAAGTCGCCGACGCCGTCGAGAAATCCGCCCCGGCGGGTGGCGCTCACGCCGCGGTTGTCGGGGCCGGCGTCGAAGAGGGCCTTCAGGTCCCAGCCGCGGTCCGTGGGGAAGCCGGTGATGCCGTCGCGGCCTGCGGTGAGCATCTCCCACAGGTCGTCGGGGGTGCGCACGCCGCCGGGCAAGCGGCACGCCATGCCGACGACGACAACCGGGTCGTCGTCGGCTGCGGCGCCCGTGCGCCGGTCGTCGCGCTCGTCGCCCTGTTCGTCGAGGAGCAGCTCCACCAGGTGCGCGGCGAGGGCGGCGGGGGTGGGGTAGTCGTAGACGAGGGTGGCGGTCAGTCGCAGACCGGTGGCGGCGGTCAGGCGGTTGCGCAGCTCGACGGCGGTCAGCGAATCGACGCCGAGCTCGCGGAACTCGCGGTCGGCTCCGATGCCCCGCGCCGAGGCGTGGCCGAGCACCGCCGCGGCTTCGGTACGGACGAGGTCGGTGGCGTGCCGCAGGGCGTCGTCGGGGCCGAGTTCCAGCAGGCGCCGGCTGAGGGCCACGGCGGTGGCCCGGCCGCCGACGGCGGTCGCGGCCGTACGACGGCCGCCGCGCAGGAGGCCGCGCAGCAGCGGCGGGACGATGCCGGGCGCACGGCCGCCGCGGGGCGCGGGGCCGATGGGGACGAGGTACGGCTCGTCGGAACCGGTGGCCGCGTCGAACAGGGCCAGGCCCTGGGCGGCGGAGAGCGGGGGCACGCCGGAGGCGGCTATGCGCTGCATGTCCGCCTGCGACAGGGCCCCTGTCATACCGTCGGCCTGCGCCCACGCACCCCACGCCAACGACTGACCCGGCAGACCCAGGTGGCGACGGTGCTGGGCGAGAGCATCGAGAAAGACATTGCCGGCCGCGTAATTCGCCTGACCCGCACTGCCCATGACACCCGAGATCGACGAATAAACGACGAAACCCGCCAGGTCCAAGCCCCGGGTCGCCTCATGCAGATGCCAAGCCGCATCCACCTTCGGCCGCAGCACGGTCGCCAGCCGCTCAGGCGTCAGCGACGTGACCACACCGTCATCCAACACACCCGCCGTATGCACCACAGCCGTCAACGGATGCTCGGACGGGACAGCGGCGAGAACCTCTTCGAGCCGGGCACGGTCGGCCGTGTCACACGCCGCGACCGTGACCTCGGCCCCCAGAGCGACCAGCTCGTCCCGCAACTGCGCCGCACCCGGGGCATCCGGGCCGCGCCGGCTGACCAGCAGCAGATGCCGCATCCCACGCTCGGCCACCAAGTGCCGCGCCAGCAACCCGCCCAGACCACCCGTACCACCGGTAATGAGCACCGTGCCGTCCGGATCCCACGCCGACGCCGCCGGGCTGTCGGCGGGCGTGGTGCGCTGGAGGCGGGCGACGTGCACGCTGCCCTCGCGGACGACGAACTGCGCGTCGCCGGCGGCCAGCAGGCCCGGCAGCTGCGGCAGTACGTCCTCGGGCCGGCCGTTCTCGTCGAGGTCGAGCAGGACGAACCGGTCGGGGTGCTCCGACTGGGCGGACCGGACCAGGCCCCACACGGCCGCGGCCGCCAGCCCCTTGCCGGCGCCGGAGACGGCGCCACGGGTGACGAACACCAGGCGCGCGGTGGCGAACCGGTCCTCGGCCAGCCAACGCTGCACCAGGTGCAGGGTGCGGGCCGTCAGTTCGTGGACGGCCGCGGGGATCGCGTCCGGTGCGGCGTGCGGGACGGGGACCACGACCGTGTCCGTGTCCGCGTCGACGACCGCGCCGAGGTCCCAGTCGTCGTCCGGGAGTGTCGCGTACCGGGCGTCGTGCTGCGCGCCGGACGCCTCGGGTGCCGGTACCCATGCGAGTGCGAGCAGTGATCCTGCGGCGTCCGGCTGCTGTCCGGCGGCGTCCAGGTCGGCGCGGTCGCCCAGTGCGAGTGCGTCGGCGGAGAGGACGGGGGCGCCCTCGGCGTCGGCCACGGCGAGGGAGACGGTGGCCTCGCCGGTGCGGGTGGCGCGGATGCGGATCACGGAGGCGCCGGTGGCGTGCAGGGACACCCCGCTCCACCGGTGGATCGCGGGGGCGTCGGTGTCCTGGTGGGCGAGGGCGGCGGTGTGCGCGACGGCGTCCAGCAGGGCCGGGTGCAGTCCGTAGGCGGTGGCGTCGTCGGTGCCCGCCGGGAGGACGGCCTCGGCGAAGACGGTCCCGCCGCGCGTCCAGGCCGCCTGCAGCGTGCCGGACGGCGGGGGCGTGACGGCGGTGGCGTCCTGCGGCGGCCAGGTGGTGGCGCCGAAGTCGGTGACGCGCTCGCCCGTGGCCAGGACGCCGGTGGCGTGCTGTGTCCAGTTCTGGTCGGGGGCGTCGGCCTGCTGGGAGTGGACGGTGACCGGGCGGGCGCCGGTGGCGTCGGCGGCGCCGACCCACACCTGCAGCAGGACCGAGCCGTCGGCGGGGAGGCGGAGGGGGGCCTCGTGGCGGAGCTCGGTGACGCGGTCGCAGCCGACCTGGTCGCCGGCGCGCAGGACCAGTTCGAGGAACGCGGCTTCGGGCAGGACGCCGGCGCCCGCGAGCTGGGGGTGGGTGAGGGTGGACAGGCGGCTGGTGCACAGCACGCCGTCGAGGCCGGCGACGGCGACCGCGGCGCCGAGCAGCGGGTGCCCGGCGGGCGTGAGGCCGGCGGCGGAGACGTCGCCCGCCTGCGGTGTGGGCCTGGGCCAGTACCGCTGGTGCTGGAAGGGATAGGTGGGGACGTCCACGCGCCGGGCGCCGGTGCCGTCGAACCAGGCGGCCCAGTCGACGGCGGTGCCGGTGACGTGCAGCCGGGCGAGGGCGGTGAGCAGGGAGCGTTCCTCGGCGCGGTTCCTGCGCAGGGCGGGGACGCACAGTGCGGTGCGGTCGAGCGCGTCGAGGTTCTGCTGGGCCATGGCGGTCAGGACGCCGTCGGGGCCCAGTTCGAGGAAGACGGTGGCGCCTTCGGCGGCGAGGGTACGGACGCCGTCGGCGAAGCGGACGGTCTCGCGCACGTGCCGCACCCAGTACTCCGCGGAACCGATGAGCTCCGCCGCAGCCACCTCACCCGTCACGTTGGACACCACGGGAATCCGCGGCGCCGCGTAGGCCAGCCCCTCGGCCACCCGCCGGAACTCCTCCAGCATCGGCTCCATCAACGCCGAGTGGAAGGCGTGGCTCACCGCGAGCCGCTGGGTGCGCCGGCCCCGGGCGGCGAAGTGTTCGGCGATGCGCGGTACGGCCGTCTCGTCGCCGGCGACGACGACGGCGTCCGGCCCGTTGACGGCGGCGAGGGAGGCGCCCTCGGTCAGCCGCTCCCGGACCTCCTCCTCGGACGCCTGCACGGCCACCATCGCACCACCGGCCGGCAGCGCATCCATCAACCGGGCCCGCGCCGCGACGAGAACACACGCATCCTCCAGCGACAACACCCCCGCCACATGAGCAGCAGCGATCTCGCCCACCGAATGACCGGCCACGAAACCCGGGACCACACCCCACGACTCCACCAACCGGAACAACGCCACCTCGAAGGCGAACAGCGCGGGCTGGGCGTAGCCGGTGCGGTCGAGCAGGGTCGCGTCGCCGTCGGCCGCGAACATCACCTCGCGCAGGGGGCGGTCGAGCCGGGCGTCGAGCAGGCCGGTGACCTCGTCCAGGGCCCGGGCGAAGGCGGGGTAGCGGGCGTACAGTTCCCGGCCCATGCCCGCGCGCTGCGCGCCCTGACCGGTGAACAGCACGGCCAGCGGGCCGGCGGGCGAGGCCGCGCGGGCCCGGGCGGCCTCGGACAGGCTCCCGTCGGGGCCCGCGAGCAGGACGGCGCGGTGGTCGAGGAGCGAGCGGCCGGAGGCGAGCGAGTGGCCGACGTCGAGGGGGCGGGCCGGGCCGTCCGCGAGCGCGGTGACGCGCTCGACCTGGGCGTCGAGGGCCTGTTCGGTCTTGGCGGAGAGGATCCAGGGCACGATGCCGGGGACGGGGGCGGCCGGTTGCGGCTCCGGGGCGGGCTCGGCCTGTTCCAGGACGACGTGGGCGTTGGTGCCGCTGATGCCGAAGGACGAGACGCCCGCTCGGCGGGGGCGGCCGGCCTCGGGCCACGGCGTGGGCTCGGTCAGCAGTTCCACCGCTCCCCCGGTCCAGTCCACGTGGGTGGACGGGCGGTCGGCGTGCAGCGTACGGGGCAGGATGCCGTGCCGCATCGCCATGACCATCTTGATGACGCCGGCGACGCCGGCGGCGGCCTGGGTGTGGCCGATGTTGGACTTGATCGAGCCGAGGTGCAGCGGCCGGCCGGCCTCGCGGCCCTGCCCGTAGGTGGCCAGCAGGGCCCGGGCCTCGATGGGGTCGCCGAGCGGGGTGCCGGTGCCGTGGCCCTCGACGGCGTCGACGTCGGCGGGCGTCAGGCCGGCGTTGTGCAGGGCGCGCCGGATGACGCGCTGCTGGGCGGCGCCGCTGGGGGCGGTGAAGCCGTTGGAGGCGCCGTCCTGGCCCACGGCCGAGCCGCGGACGACGGCGAGGACGGGGTGGCCGTTGCGGCGGGCGTCGGAGAGGCGTTCGACGAGGAGGACGCCGACGCCCTCCGCCCAGCCGGTGCCGTCGGCGTCGTCGGAGTAGGCCTTGCAGCGGCCGTCGGCCGCGAGGCCGCCCTGGCGGCTGAACTCCATGAGGGAGCCGGGCGAGGACATGACGTTGACGCCGCCGACGAGGGCCAGGGAGCATTCGCCGGCCCGCAGGGCCTGCACGGCGGAGTGCAGGGCCACGAGCGAGGAGGAGCAGGCGGTGTCGACGGTGACGGCCGGGCCCTCCAGGCCCAGGGTGTAGGACAGGCGGCCGGAGGTGGCGCTGGCGGCGATGCCGGTACCGATGTCGCCGGTGGCGTCGGCCAGGGAGCGCACGAGCAGGTACGCGTAGTCCTGGCCGTTGGTGCCGACGAAGACACCGGTCTGGGTGCCGCGCAGGCCCGCCGGGTCGATGCCGGCGCGCTCGATCGCCTCCCAGGAGGTCTCCAGCAGCAGGCGCTGCTGGGGGTCCATGGTGACGGCCTCCCGCGGGGAGATGCCGAAGAACGCGGCGTCGAAGCCGGCGGCGTCGTCCAGGAATCCGCCTTCCTGGCTGACGCTGTTGCCGCGCTTGTCGACCCCGGCCTCCTTCAGGGCGGCCAGGTCCCAGCCGCGGTCGGTGGGGAAGCCGGAGACGGCGTCGGTGCCGGTGGCGACGAGGTCCCACAGGTCCTCGGGCGAGTTCACGCCGCCGGGGTAGCGGCAGCTCATGCCGATGACGGCGACGGGCTCGGTGGCGGCGGCGAGGAGCGTGCGGTTCTGCCGGCGCAGGTGCTCGGCCTCTTTGAGCGAGGCACGGAGAGCTTCGACAACTTTTTCGCTGGGCGTGGTCATGGTCCGCTCTTTCGACTCTCGCTCCGTCAGTCCCGCGTCTCGGGGGTGGTGCCGTCCATGGCCGCGCGCACCAGGGCGTCGACGTCCATGGCGTCGATCGACTCCTCGTACGCGCCGGTGGTGTGCTGCGCCGTGGTGTCCTCGCCCGAGGCCGCCAGGTCGGCGGCGAGCTTCATCAGGGGTTCGAGGACGCCCGCCTCCCTCAGCCGGGCGAGGGGGACGGAGGCGAGCAGGGCGCGCAGGCCGGCCTGGTCGAGGTCGGCGTCGGCGGCCGTCGTCGCCTCGTCCTCGCCGTCGGCGGGCAGGAGGAGCCGCAGGACGTGTTCGGCCAGGTCCACCGGGGTGGGGTGGTCGAAGACGAGCGTGGCGGCCAGCTCCAGGCCGGTGGCGGCGCCGAGCTGGTTGCGCAGCTCGACCGCGGCGAGGGAGTCGAAGCCGAGGTCGCGGAAGGCCCGGTCGGCCCCGACGGCGTCGGCGCCGGGGTGGCCCAGGACGGCCGCGGCCCGCTCGCGCACCAGCTGCAGGACCGTCTCGCCGCGGCGGGCGGCGGGCAGGTCCGTCAGGTGCCGGCGCAGGTCGTCGCCGCCGGCGGGGCCGCTCCCCGCGTCCGCCGGCTCCGGCGTGGCCGGGGCGAGGTCGGCGAGCAGCGGGCTGGGCCGTACGGAGGTGAAGGCGGCGGCGAACCGGGCGGGTTCGACGTCGGCGACGACCTGGACCGGCCGGGTGTCGGCGACCGCGTGGCGCAGGGCCTGTGCCGCGAGGGCGGGGTCCAGCGGCCGGACGCCGGTGCGGCGGGCCGCGGCGGCGGCCCGGGGGTCGGCGGCCATGCCGCCGCCGTCCCAGGCGCCCCAGGCGATGGCGGTGGCGGCCAGGCCGCGGGCGCGGCGGTGTTCGGCGAGGGCCTCCAGGACGGCGTTGGCGGCGGCGTAGCCGCCCTGGCCGGGGTTGCCGACGGTGGCGGAGGCCGACGAGAACAGGACGAAGGCCTGCAGGTCGTGTTCGCGCGTCAGGTCGTGCAGGGCGAGGGCGGAGGCGGCCTTGGCCCGGTGGACGGCGTCCAGGCGCTCGGGGGTCAGGCCGTCGACGACGCCGTCGTCGACGATGCCGGCGGTGTGCACGACGGCGGTCAGGGGCGCGTGGGCGGGGATGTCGGCCAGGAGGGCGGCGAGCGCCGCGCGGTCGGCGACGTCGCAGGCCGCGACGGTCACCTTGGCGCCGAGCTCCAGGAGTTCGGCGCGCAGGGCCTCGGCGCCGGGGGCGTCGGGGCCGCGGCGGCCGGCGAGGAGCAGGTGGGTTGCGCCGGCCCGGGCCAGGTCGCGGGCCACGTGGGCGCCGAGGGCCCCGGTGCCGCCGGTGACCAGGACGGTGCCGGTGGGCTGCCATGCGGGGCTCTCGTCGCCGGCGGGCAGGGGGGTCAGGCGCCGGCCGTGGGCGCCGGTGGGCCGGACGGCGATCTGGTCCTCGCCCGCGGGGTCGGCCAGGACGCCGGCGAAGCGGGCGGCGGTGCGCTCGTCGAGGGCGGCGGGCAGGTCGATCAGGCCGCCCCAGCGCCGGGGGTGTTCGAGGGCGGTGACCCGGCCCAGGCCCCAGACGGCCGCCTGGGCGGTGCCGGGGACGTCCTCGGACGGGGTGACGGCGACCGCGCCGCGGGTGACGCACCACAGCGGCGCGTCGATCCCGGCGTCGCCCAGGGCCTGGACGAGGGCGGCGGTCAGGGCCAGGCCCGCGGGGGCGGCGCCGTCGGCCGCCGGCCGGTCGGCGAGGGCGAGCAGCGAGACGACGCCGGTGAAGGTGCCGTGGGTGGCGGCGTGTTCGCGCAAGGAGGCGGCGAGTTCGGCGCGTCCGGTGCCGGCGGCCGCGCTCAGGCGTACGGCCGCGGCACCCAGGGGGCGCAGGGCGTCGGCGGCCCAGGGGGCGTCGGCGTGGTCGGCCGGGAGGACGGCGAGCCAGGTGCCGGCCGGGCGGGCGGGCCCGGTCGCCGGGAGCGGCTTCCAGGTGATCTGCTGCCGCCAGCCGTCGATCGTGGCCCGGTCGCTGCTGCGGCGGCGCCAGTCGGCGAGGGCGGGCAGGACCTTGGCGAGGGCCTCGCCGTCGACGTCGAGGGTGGATTCGAGGGCGGTGAGGTCCTGGTCGCGTACGGCGCTCCAGAAGCCCTCGTCCCGGCCGCCGGTGGCGGCGGGGGCGGGGGCGGGGGCGGGCCGGTGGTCGGGCCAGAACCGCTGGTGCCGGAAGGGGTAGGTGGGCAGGTCCACGCGGCGGGCGGCGGGGCCGGCCAGGGCCTCCCAGTCCAGGGGGGCGCCGTCGACGTGGAGCCGGGCGAGGGCGGTCATCAGGGACGTCTGCTCGTCGCGGTCCTTGCGCAGGACGGGGATCGCCGGTGCCGTCGAGCCGTCGGCGTCGAGGGTCTCCCGGGCGAGGGCGCACAGCACCCCGTCGGGGCCCAGTTCGGCGAACGCGCTCACGCCGCGGCCGGCGAGTGCGGCGATGCCGGCGCCGAAGCGGACGGCCTCGCGCACGTGGCGCACCCAGTACTCGGGGCTGCACAGCTCGTCCTCGCTCGCCACGTCGCCGGTGACGTTGGACACGACGGGGATCGTGGGGGCGGCGTAGGTCACGCCGGCGGCCACGCGCCGGAAGTCCTCGAGAATGGCGTCCATGTGCAGCGAGTGAAATGCATGGCTGACCCGCAAACGCCTAGTCTTGCGGCCGTCGGCGGCGAACGCCGCGGCGAGGGCGAGGACGGCGTCCTCGTCGCCGGAGACGACCACGGACTGCGGGCCGTTGACGGCGGCGATGTCCACGCCCTCGGTGAGGGCGGCGAGGACCTCGGCCTCGGTGGCCTGCAGGGCGGCCATGGCGCCGCCGGTGGGCAGCGCCCGCATCAGGCGGGCCCGGGCGGCGACGAGGCGGCAGGCGTCCGCCAAGGACAGCACGCCGGCGACGTGGGCGGCCGCGATCTCACCGATCGAGTGGCCGGCGACGAAGTCCGGGCGCAGCCCGGCGGACTCGGCGAGGCGGAAGAGGGCCACTTCGAGGGCGAACAGCGCGGGCTGGGTGTATCCGGTGTCGTCCAGCAGCGTCCCGGCCTCCGCACTGTCGTCGAACATCACCTCGCGCAGCGGGCGTTCCAGCTCCGCGTCGAAGTGCGCGGTCACCGCGTCGAGGGCCTCGGCGAAGACCGGCTGGCGGGCGTAGAGCCCCCGTCCCGTGCCGGGGCGTTGCGAGCCCTGGCCGGAGAAGAGGAACGCCAGCTTCCCGCCGCGTGCGGCGGCCGTGCCCCGGACGACGTGGGGCGCGTCGCGCCCGTCGGCGAGCGCTTCGAGGCCCTGCAGCAGGTCGTCGCGGTCGCCCGTGACGACGGCCGCCCGGTGCTCGAAGGCCGAGCGGGTGGTGCCCAGCGACAGGGCGAGGTCGGCGGCGGTCGCCTCGGGGCGGGCCGCCGCGTGGGCGTACAGGCGGGCGGCCTGGGCGCGCAGGGCCTCCGGCGTGGCGGCCGACAGCGGTACGGGCACGGTCACCGGCTCGGCGGGAGCCTTCGGTGCGGGCTGCTCGGCGGGGTGTTCGGCGGTGTCGGGCTGTTCGATGATGACGTGGGCGTTGGTGCCGCTGGCGCCGAAGGCGGAGATGCCGGCCCGGCGCGGGCGGTCGGTCGCGGGCCACTCGGTGGGCTCGGTGAGCAGGCGCACGGCGCCGGCGCTCCAGTCGACGTGCTGCGAGGGCCGGTCGGCGTGCAGCGTACGGGGCAGCACGCCGTGCCGCATCGCCTGGACCATCTTGATGACGCCCGCGACGCCGGCGGCGGCCTGGGTGTGGCCGATGTTGGACTTCAGCGAGCCGAGCAGCAGGGGCCGCTCGGCGGGCCGGTCCTGGCCGTAGGTGGCCAGCAGCGCCTGCGCCTCGATCGGGTCGCCCAGCGTGGTGCCCGTGCCGTGGGCCTCGACGGCGTCGACGTCCGCGGCGGTCAGGCCGGCGATGGCCAGGGCGCGGCGGATGACGCGGCGCTGGGAGGGGCCGTTGGGGGCGGTCAGGCCGTTGGAGGCGCCGTCCTGGTTGACGGCGGAGCCGCGCAGGACGGCGAGGACCCGGTGGCCGTTGCGGCGCGCGTCGGAGAGGCGTTCGAGGACGAGCATGCCCACGCCCTCCGACCAGCCGGTGCCGTCGGCGGCGTCGGAGAACGCCTTGCAGCGGCCGTCCGGGGACAGGGCGCCCATCTCGCCGAACTCCACGAAGTTCACCGGTGTGGACATCACCGTCACACCGCCCGCGAGGGCGAGGGTGCACTCCCCCGCGCGCAGGGCCTGGGCGGCCAGGTGCAGTGCCACCAGCGAGGAGGAGCAGGCGGTGTCGACGCTGACGGAGGGGCCTTCCAGGCCGAAGGTGTAGGACAGGCGGCCGGAGAGGAGGCTGGCCGACTGGGCGGTCTGGGCGTGGCCGAGCTGGCCGGCCTCGGGCCGGTAGTCGCCGGTGCCGCCGCCGACGAAGACGCCGGTGTCGCCGCCGCGCAGGGCGGCCGGGTCGACGCCGGTGCGCTCCAGCGCCTCCCAGGCGGCCTCCAGGACCAGGCGCTGCTGCGGGTCCATGACCATGGCCTCGCGCGGGGAGATCCCGAAGAAGCCGGGGTCGAAGTCGGCGACGTCGTAGAGGAAGCCGCCCTCCGCGGTGACGCTGCGGCCGCGGCCGTCGCGGTCGCCGCTGCGCAGCCGTGCGAGGTCCCAGCCGCGGTCGGCGGGGAAGGCGCCGATGGCGTCGGTCCCGGCCGTCACCAGCTCCCACAGGTCCTCGGGCGAGCGGACGCCGCCCGGGTAGCGGCAGCTCATGCCGACGATGACGACGGGGTCGTCGGATGCGGCAGCGGTGTACGGGACGGGGGTGGCGTGCTCGGGGCCGGTGTCGCCGAGGAGTTCGGCCCGCAGGTGGGCGGCGAGGCCCTCGGCCGTGGGGTAGTCGAACACCAGGGTGGCCGGCAGGGTCAGGCCGGTGGCGGTGCCGAGGCGGTTGCGCAGGTCGACGGCGGTCAGCGAGTCGAAGCCGAGGTCGCGGAAGGCCAGGTGCGCGGGCACGGCGTGGGCGTCGGGGAAGCCGAGGACGCCGGCCGCCTCGGTGCGCACGATCTCCAGCAGTGCCTCGGTCTGCCCGGCGGCCGCGAGCGGCCGCAGGCGTTCGCGCAGGGCCGCGGCCGTGCCGGCCGTGGCCTCGCCGCCCTGCGGGGCGTCGGCGAGGGCCCGGTGGGCCTCGGGCAGTTCGGCGAAGAGCCGGCTGGGACGGGTACGGGTGAAGGCCGGTGCGAAGCGGTCCCACACGACGTCGGCCACGGTCACCGCCGCCTCACCGGCGCCCAGGGACCGTCCGAGGGCGGCGAGCGCCCGCTCGGCGTCCAGCGGCGGCAGGCCGTTGGCCCGCAGGTGGGCGGTCAGGCCGTCGGGGGCGGTCTGCGCCCAGGCGGCCCAGGCCACGCTCACGGCGGGCGTGCCCGTGGCACGGCGCTGCAGCGCGTGGGCGTCCAGCCAGGCGCCCGCGGCGGCGCCGGCGCCCTGGCCGCTGACGCCCCAGACGGCGGCGATGGAGGAGAACAGGACGTATGCCTGCAGGGTGTGCCCCTCGCCCAGGGCCGCGAGCAGTGCGGCGTCCAGGGCTTGGACGTCCTCGCGCACGGCAACCGGGTCGTGTGCGGCGGTGTTCTCACCGGTATGCAGCACTGCGGTCAGCGGAAGGTCGGCGGGCAGCGCCGCGAGGGCGGCGACGAGGGGTTCGTGGTCGGTGAGGGGGCAGGTCAGCAGGGTCAGTTCGGTGCCGAGCGCCGCGAGGTCCGTCCGCAGGGCGGCCGCCTCCGGCTCGGCGGGCGCGGTGGCGCCGGTCAGCAGGACGTGCCCGGCCCCGCCGCGGGCGAGCCAGCGGGCGACGTGGCCGGCGAAGCCGGTGACGGCACCCGTGACGAGCACGGTGCCGGTGGGCTGCCAGGGCGCGGCCTGCGCGTCGGCGGCGGCGCGCACGAGGCGGCGGGCGAAGGCACCGGAGGGGCGCAGCGCCACCTGGTCCTCGCCGGTGGTGCCGGTCAGGACGGCGCGGAGCCGGTCGGCGGTGCGCCGGTCCATGGTGACGGGTGCGTCGATCAGGCCGCCCCAGCGGTCGGGGTGTTCGAGGGCGGTGACCCGACCCAGGCCCCAGACGGCGGCCTGGGTGGCGTCGGTGACCGGTTCGCCGCGGCCGGTGGAGACGGCGCCGCGGGTCAGGCACCACAGGGGTGCGTCGATGCCGGCGTCGGCCAGGGCGCGGACGGCGACGTCGGGGCGGGCCGGGCCGTCGAGGGTGCCGCCGGTGGCGAGCAGGGAGAGGACACCGGCGAAGCCGCCGTGGTCCTCGGCGAGAGCCGTCAGGCGCTCGGCGAGGACCGCCGTGTCGGCGGGGTCGGTCTCGACGAGCACGGCGCCGGCGTCGAGGGCGCCGGTGACCGCGGTCGTCCAGGGGTCGTCGGCCGTGCCGGCCGGGATCAGGGCCAGCCAGGTGCCGGTCGGCGCGGCGGCGGGCGTGCCGGTCAGCGGCTTCCAGGTGACGGTGTAGCGCAGGTGGTCGGCGTCGGCCAGGGCGGTGCGCTTGCGGCGCCAGGCGGACAGGGCGGGGACGAGCGCGGACAGGGAGGTGTCGTCGAGGCCGAGGGCGTCGGCCAGGGCGGGAGTGTCCGCGCGCTCGACCGCGGCCCAGAACTCCGCGTCGGCGGGGTCGGTGCCGGCGGGCGTGGCGGGGGCCTTCTCCGGCCAGTACCACTCGTGCTGGAAGGGGTAGGTGGGCAGGTCGACGCGCCGCGCGCCCGTACCGGCGTACCAGGCGGCCCAGTCGACGCCGACGCCCGCGACGTGCAGGTGGGCGAGGGCGGTGAGCAGGGCGGTGTCCTCGTCGCGGTCCTTGCGCAGGGCGGGGACGGCCACCGGCTGCCGCTCGGGGTCGAGGGTGAGCTGGGCGAGGGCGGTGAGGGTGCCGTCGGGGCCGAGTTCCAGGAAGGCGGTGGCGCCTTCGGCGGCGAGGGTGCGGATGCCGTCGGCGAAGCGGACGGTCTCGCGCACGTGCCGCACCCAGTACTCGGGCGAGCAGACCAGGCCGGCGTCGGCGAGGCCGCCGGTGAGGTTGGAGACCAGCGGGATCCGCGGGGCGGTGTACGTCAGCTGCTCGGCCACCTGCCGGAAGCCGGCGAGCATCGGCTCCATCAGCGCCGAGTGGAAGGCGTGGCTGACCTCCAGGCGCCGGGACTTCAGTCCCTCGGCGGCCCGCAGGACGGCGGACTCCTCACCCGAGATCACCACGGAGCGGGGGCCGTTGACGGCGGCGAGGGACACGCCCTCGACGAGGCGGGCGGTCATCTCCTCCTCACTCGCCTGGACGGCGACCATGGCACCGCCGGCGGGCAGCGCGTCCATCAGCCGCGCCCGGGCGGCCACGAGCCGGCAGGCGTCCTCCAGGGACAGCACACCGGCGACGTGGGCCGCGGCGATCTCGCCGACCGAGTGGCCGGCCACGAAGCCGGGGGTGACGCCCCAGGACTCGATCAGCCGGAACAGGGCCACTTCGAGGGCGAAGAGGGCGGGCTGGGTGAAGCCCGTCTCGTCGATCCCCTCGGCCTCGCCGTTCATCACCTGCCGCAGGGGCCGGGTCAGTTCGGGGTCGAGGTGGGCCGTGACCTCGTCCAGGGCCGCGGCGAAGACCGGGTGCCGCTCGTACAGCTCCCGGCCCGCGCCGGCGCGCTGCGCGCCCTGGCCGGAGAAGAGCACCGCGGGGCCGCCGGGGATCTCCCGGGCGATGCCGCGGGCGAGTTCGGTGATCCGCTCGCCGTCGGCGAGCAGGACGGCGCGGTGGGCGAAGGCCGCCCGGCCCGTGGCCAGGGAGTGGCCCACGTCCAGCGGGGACGTGCCGGTGAGCGCGGTGATGCGCTCGGTCTGGGCGGCCAGCGCGGCCTCGGTCCTGGCGGAGACGACCCACGGCACGGCGGCCGGTGCGGGGTGGGAGGCGTCCGGTGCCTCGGGCGCGTCGGGGGCCTGTTCGACGATGACGTGGGCGTTGGTGCCGCTCACGCCGAACGCGGAGACGCCGGCCCGGCGCGGGCGGTCGGCCGCGGGCCACGCCCGCTCCTCGGTGACGAGCGCGACACTGCCCGCCGACCAGTCGACGTGCGAGGACGGCGTCCCGGCGTGCAGGGTGCGCGGCACGACGCCCCGGCGCATGGCCAGGATCATCTTGATGACGCCGGCGACACCGGCGGCGGCCTGCGTGTGGCCGAGGTTGGACTTCACCGCGCCGAGCAGCAGCGGCCGCCCGGCCTCGCGGTCCTGCCCGTAGGCGGCCATCAGGGCGTGGGCCTCGATGGGGTCGCCCAGGGTGGTGCCGGTGCCGTGCGCCTCGACGGCGTCGACGTCCGCGGGCCGCAGCCGGCCGTCGGCCAGGGCCTGGCGGATGACGCGCTGCTGGGCGCGCCCGTTGGGTGCGGTCAGGCCGTTGGAGGCGCCGTCCTGGTTGACGGCCGAGCCGCGGATCACCGCGAGGACCTCGTGGCCGTTGCGGCGCGCATCCGACAGGCGCTCCAGGACGAGCACGCCCACGCCCTCCGACCAGCTGGTGCCGTCGGCGGTGTCCGAGAAGGCCTTGCAGCGGCCGTCGGGGGCCAGGCCGCCCTGCGCGGTGAACTCGGCGAAGGCGTCCGGGCTGGACATGACGGACACGCCGCCGGCGAGCGCGAGCGAGCACTCGCCGGAGCGCAGGGAGGCGGCCGCCATGTGCAGGGCCACCAGGGACGAGGAGCAGGCGGTGTCGACGGTCACCGCGGGGCCCTCCAGGCCCAGCGTGTACGACAGGCGGCCCGACATGACGCTGGCGGTGGTGCCGGTGGCGACGTGGCCGCGCACGTCGGCGGTGCCGGTGCGCAGCACGGTGGCGTAGTCCTGGCCGTTGGTGCCGACGAAGACGCCGGTGCGGGAGCCGCGCAGCGAGGTGGGGTCGATGCCGGCGCGCTCGAAGACCTCCCACGTGGTCTCCAGCAGCAGGCGCTGCTGCGGGTCCATGGCCAGGGCCTCGCGGGGCGAGATGCCGAAGAAGGTGGCGTCGAAGAGGCCGACGCCGTCGAGGAAGCCGCCCTGGAGGGTGGCCGATCCGCCGCGGGCGAGGTGCTCCAGGTCCCAGCCGCGGTCGGCGGGGAAGGCGCCGATGGCGTCCTCGCCGCGGGCGAGCAGCTGCCAGAGGTCCTCGGGGGAGGCGATGCCGCCGGGGAAGCGGCAGCTCATGCCGACCACGACGACGGGGTCGTCGGCGGTGCCGGTCGCGGCGGCCGGGGCGGGGGCGGCCGCCTCGGGCAGCGTGCCGAGCAGCTCGGCGAGCAGGAATCCGGCGAGGGCGAGCGGGGTCGGGTAGTCGTAGACGAGGGTCGCCGGCAGGCGCAGGCCGGTGGTGGCGGTCAGGCTGTTGCGCAGTTCGACGATGGTCAGCGAGTCGAAGCCGAGGTCGGTGAAGGGCTGGTCGGCGCCGACGGTCTCGCCGCCGGAGTGGCCGAGGACGGCGGCGACGTGGCCGCGCAGCAGGTCCAGGACGAAGCGGGGCCGGGCGGACTCGGCGAGGCCGGCGAGCTGCGCGCGCAGCGCCCCGGCCGCGTCGCCGGACTGCGGGGCGTGCCCGGTGGCGGCCTGCGGTGCGGTGGGGCGGCGCAGTTCGGGCAGGTCGGCGATCAGCGGGTTCGGGCGGGTGCGGGCGAAGACGCCGGCGTACCGCTGCCAGTCGACGTCCGCGACGGTCAGGGCGGTGTCGTCGTGGTCGAGGGCGTGCCGCAGTGCGGTCAGGGCGGTGGCGGGGGCCATGGGCGTGAAGCCGCCGCGCCGTACGCGGGTGCCGACCCCGGCCGCATCGGCCATGCCGGCCTCGGCCCAGGGGCCCCACGCGAGCGCGGTGGCGGGCAGGCCGACGGCGCGGCGGTGGGCGGCGAAGGCGTCGAGGAAGGCGTTGGCGGCGGCGTAGTTGCCCTGGCCGGGTGCGCCGAGGGTGCCGGCGGTGGAGGAGAACAGGACGAAGGCGGCCAGGTCGTGGCCGTGCGTCAGCTCGTGCAGCACGCGTGTGGCGGTGACCTTGGCACGCAGGACGGCCGTGAACTTCTCCGGCGTCAGGGCGTCGACGACGCCGTCGTCGACGGTGCCGGCGGTGTGGAAGACGGCGGTGAGCGGGCGGTCCCCGGGCACGGCGGCCAGGACGGCGGCGAGGGCGTCGCGGTCGGCGACGTCGCAGGCGACCAGGGTCGCCTCGGCGCCCAGCGCGGCCAGTTCGGCGCGCAGGTCGCCGGCTCCCGGGGCGTCGGGGCCGCTGCGGCTGACGAGCAGCAGGTGCTCGGCGCCGTGCTCGGCGAGCCAGCGGGCGACGTGGCCGCCCAGGGCGCCGGTGCCGCCGGTGACCAGCACGGTGCCGGTGGGCGTGTACGGGCGGGCCGGGCGCGCCGGTACGGGGTGGTGGGCCAGGCGCCGGGCATAGACGGCGGTGCCGCGAAGCGCCAGCTGGTTCTCCTCCCCCGCCCCGGCCAGGACGCCGGTGAAGCGGCGCAGGGTGGCATCGTCGGGGTCGGCGGGCAGGTCGACGAGCCCGCCGAAGCGCTCGGGGTGTTCGAGCCCGACGACGCGGCCCAGCCCCCAGACGGCGGCCTGGACCGGCGAGGTCCCGGCCTCGGCGCGCCCGACGGGGACGGCGGCGCGGGTGGCGCACCACAGCGGCGCGTCGATCCCGGCATCGCCGAGGGCCTGGACGGCGGCGAGGGTGAGCAGCAGCCCGGAGGGCAGGTCCGTGGCGCGGGCCGGGGTCTCGTCCAGCGCCAGCAGGGAGAGCACGCCGCCGAGGCCGGCCGGCACCTCGCGCAGCTGGGCTGCGAGCTGTTCGCGGTCGTGGGTGGTGACCTCGATGCGTACCGTTTCGGTGCCCAGGGCGCCGGCGACCGTCTGTGCCCAGGCGTGGTCGGATCCGGTGAGGCCGGCGGGGGTGAGCACCAGCCAGGTGCCGGTCGGGGTGGCGGCGGGCAGGCCCGTCAGCGGCTTCCACGTGATGCGGTAGCGCCAGTCGGCCGCGGCGGTCTCCGTGCGGCGCCGGCGGCGCCAGGAGGACAGGGCGGGCACGACGGTGGTGAGCGTGGCGTCGTCGAGGTCCAGGGAGGCGCCCAGGGCGGGCAGGTCCCGGCGTTCGACGGCGGACCAGAACTCGGCGTCGGCGGCGTCGGCCGGGGCCGCGGCCGCCGGGGCGCCGGCCGGGGTCTCGGGCCAGTAGCGGCGGCGCTGGAAGGGGTAGGTGGGCAGGTCGACGCGGCGGGTGCCGGTGCCGGCGAAGACGGCCGCCCAGTCGGGGCGTACGCCGCCGTGGACGTACAGCCGGGCCAGGGCCGTCATGGCGGCCTGCGCCTCGGGCTGGTCGCGGCGCTGGAGGGGAACGGCGACGACGGGTGCCGTGTCCTCGCCGGCGCTCTCGGCGACGGTGCCGGTCAGCACGGCGTCGGGGCCGAGTTCGAGGAAGGTGCTCACGCCGTGGTCGGCGAGGTGGCGTACGGCGTCGGCGAAGCGCACGGTGGCGCGGACCTGGCGGGTCCAGTAGGCGGGGGTGGTGAGTTCGCCGGCGGCGGCGAGGGTGCCGGTGACGGTGGAGACGACGGGGACGACGGGCTCGCGGTAGGTGACGCCGGCGGCGACGCGGGCGAAGTCGTCGAGCATGGCGTCCATGCGGGGCGAGTGGAAGGCGTGACTGACCGTCAGGCGGCGGGTGCGCCGGCCCTGGTCGGCGAAGTGCGCGGCGACGGCGAGGACGGCCTCCTCGTCGCCGGCGATCACGACGGAGCCGGGGGCGTTGACGGCGGCGATGCCGGCCTCCTCCTGCCGCTGGTCGAGCAGGGGCAGGACCTCCTCCTCGGTCGCCTGGACGGCGACCATGGCCCCGCCGGGCGGGAGGGCGGCCATGAGGCGGCCCCGGGCGGCGACGAGGGTGCAGGCGTCCTCCAGGGAGAGCACGCCGGCGACATGGGCCGCGGCGTACTCGCCGATGGAGTGCCCGGCGAGGTAGTCGGGCTTCAGGCCCCACGACGTAGCGAGCCGGTAGAGGGCCACTTCGTGGGCGAAGAGGGCGGGCTGGGTGTAGGCGGTGTCGTCCAGCAGGTCCCCGCCCTCGGCCATCACCTCGCGCAGGGGGCGGTCGAGGGTGAGGTCGAAGCGGGCGAGGACGGCGTCGAGGGCCTCGGCGTAGACGGGGTGGCGCCCGTAGAGCTCGCGGCCCATGCCCGGGCGCTGGCTGCCCTGGCCGGTGAAGAGGAAGGCCAGGCGGCCGCCGGCGGGGCGGCCGGTGAGCAGGGCGGCGTCGGGGGTGGCGGTGTGCAGGGCCGCCAGGGCTCGCACGAGGGTGTCGTGGTCGGTGGTGACGACGGCGGCGCGGTGGTCGAGGGCCGCGCGGGTGGTGGCCAGGGAGCGGGCGAGGTCGGCGGGCGGCAGGGCGGGCTGCTGCCGTACGAGGTCCAGCAGCCGGGCCGCCTGCTCGCGCAGGGCGTCCTCGGTGCGGGCGGACAGCACGAGCGGCACGGCGGCGGGCGGCTGCCCGGTGGCCTCGGCGGTCGTGGTCTGCTCGTCGGGTGCCGGGAGTTCGAGGACGGTGTGGACGTTGGTGCCGCTCAGGCCGAAGGAGGACACGCCGGCGCGGCGCGGGCGGCCGGTTTCGGGCCAGGGCTGTTCCTCGGTCAGCAGCCGGATGGCGCCGGAGGCCCAGTCGACGTGGCTGGAGGGCCGGTCGACGTGCAGGGTGCGCGGGACGGTGCCGTGGCGCATGGCCATGACCATCTTGATGACGCTGGCGACGCCGGAGGCCATCTGGGTGTGGCCGATGTTGGACTTCACCGAGCCGAGCAGCAGGGGCCGTTCGGCGTCCCGGTCCTGACCGTAGGTGGCGAGCAGGGCCTGGGCCTCGATGGGGTCGCCGAGCTTCGTGCCGGTGCCGTGGCCGTCGACGACGTCCACGTCGGCGGCGGTGACGCCCGCGTTGGCCAGGGCCTGGCGGATGACGCGCTGCTGGGAGGGGCCGTTGGGGGCGGTGAGCCCGTTGGAGGCGCCGTCCTGGTTGACGGCGGAGCCTCGGACGACGGCGAGGACCTGGTGGCCGTTGCGCCGGGCGTCGGAGAGGCGCTCCAGCAGGACGAGGCCGACGCCTTCGGCCAGGCTCATGCCGTCGGCGGCCTCGGCGTACGCCTTGCAGCGGCCGTCGGCGGCCATGGCGCGCTGGCGGCTGAAGCCGACGAAGGCGCTGGGGGTGGCCATGACGGACACGCCGCCGGCGAGGGCGAGGGCGGATTCGCCGTTGCGCAGGGACTGGCAGGCCAGATGCAGGGCGACCAGGGAGGAGGAGCAGGCGGTGTCGAGGGTGACGGCGGGGCCTTCGAAGCCGAAGGTGTAGGACAGGCGGCCGGACAGGACGCTGGAGATGGTGCCGGTGATCAGGTGGCCCTCGTTGCCCTCGGGGGTGGCGGGGCCGGTGGAGTAGTCCTGGTAGCTGGCGCCGATGAAGGTGCCGGTACGGCTGCCGCGCAGGGCGGCGGGGTCGATGCCGGCGCGCTCCATCGCCTCCCAGGCGGTCTCCAGCAGCAGGCGCTGCTGGGGGTCCATGGCCAGGGCCTCGCGGGGCGAGATGCCGAAGAAGGCGGCGTCGAAGTCGGCGACGTCGTGCAGGAAGCCGCCGCGGGTGGAGTAGGTGCGGCCGGGGGCGTCGGGGTCCGGGTCGTACAGGCCCTCGGTGTCCCAGCCGCGGTCGGCGGGGAATTCGCCGATGGCGTCGCCGCCGGCGGCGACGAGGTCCCACAGCTGCTCGGGGGAGCCGATGCCGCCGGGGTAGCGGCAGCTCATGCCGACGATGGCGATGGGGTCGTCGTCGGCCGCCGCGCCGGTGTGGGCGGTGGGGGCGTCGGCGTCGGTGCCGGCGACGAGCTCGCGCAGGAAGGCCACGAGGGCGAGCGGGTTGGGGTAGTCGAAGACCATGGTGCTCGGCAGGGCGAGCCCGGTGACGTTCGACAGGCGGTTGCGCAGGTCGACGGCGGTCAGGGAGTCGAAGCCGACCTCGCGGAAGGCGCGCTGCCCGGCGAGGACGTCGGGCGAGGCGTGGCCGAGGACGGCGGCGGCCTCGCCGCGGACGAGGTCGAGCAGGACGCGTTCCTGCTCGACGGCGGGCAGGGCGGCGAGGCGGGCGGCGAACTCGCTGTCGGAGCCGGTGCCGGTGGCGCTCTCCTGCTCCAGGCGGGCGACGTCGGGGACGTCCTCGAAGAGGCGGGTGGGGCGGCCGGAGGTGAAGACGGGGTGGTAGCGCTCCCAGTCGACGTCGGCGACCGACAGCACGCCCTCCTGGTCGTCGAGGGCCTGGCGCAGACCGGTCAGGGCGGCTTGCGGGTCCATGAAGACCAGTCCGCTGCGGCGGATGGCGCCGGGGTCGACGCGGCCGAGCTTCAGGTCGTCCGCCCAGATGCCCCAGGAGACCGAGGTGGCGCGGGCGCCGCGGGCGCGGCGGTGCTCGGCGAGCGCGTTGAGGTAGGCGTTGCCGGCGACGTAGGCGGCGTGGCGGCCGCTGCCCCACATGCCGGCGGTGGAGGAGTACAGGACGAACGCGTCGAGCTCGTCGTCGTCCAGGAGTTCGTCGAGGAGTTCGTCGAGGTGGCGGGCGCCGGTGACCTTGGCGCCCATGACCTTGGCGAAGGCCTCCAGGCTCGTCTCCTCCAGGGTGGCGAGCTCGATGACGGCGGCGGTGTGCACGACGGTGCGCACGGTGTGCCCGTCGGCCTTCAGGCCGGTCAGCAGGGCGGCGAGGGCCTCGCGGTCGGTCAGGTCGCAGGCGGCGTGGACGGCGGTGCAGCCGAGCTCGGCGAGTTCGGTGACGAGGTCGCCGGCGGCGGGGGCGTCGGCGCCACGGCGGCTGACGAGCACGATGTGCTGCGCGCCCTGCCGGGCGAGCCAGCGGGCCAGGTGCGGGGCGAGGGTGCCGGTGCCGCCGGTGATGAGGGTGGTGCCGCACGGGGTCCAGGTGCCGGCGGAGCCGGTGCGGGCGGCCGCGGCGCGCACGACGCGGCGGGCGAGGACGCCGGAGGGGCGCACCGCGAGCTGGTCCTCGCCGGTGCCGCCGGACAGGACGGCGGCCAGGCGTTCGCCGGCCCGGCGGTCGAGGTGTTCGGGCAGGTCGACGACGCCGCCGACACGGTGGGGGTGTTCGAGGGCGGCGGTCCAGGTCAGACCGTGCAGCTGGGCCTGGCCGGGGCGGGCGAGGCGGTCGGCGCGCCCGGTGGAGACGGCGCCGCGGGTCAGGGCCCACAGGGGTGCGTCGGTGCCGGTGTCGCCGAGGGCCTGGATCAGGGTGACGCTCAGGGCGAGGCCGCGGGTCAGGGCCGGGTGGCTCGCGCAGGTGCTCTCGTCGTCGGCGAGGAGGGAGACCACGCCCGTGGGGGCGTCGGTGAGGTCGAGGGCCGCCAGTCGCTCGGCGAGGACGGCGCGGTCCAGGCAGGTGTCGTCGAGGACGAGGGGGTGGACGTGGGCGCCGTGGGCGGTCAGGGCCTCGGTGACGTCACCGGCGTCGGTGGCGTCGGTGGTGACGAACAGCCAGGTGCCGGTCAGGGTCGCGGCGGGCAGGCCGGTCAGGGGCTTCCAGGTGGCGCGGTAGCGCCAGGAGTCGACGGCGGATTCCTCGCGGCGGCGCTTGCGCCACTGCGACAGGGCGGGCAGGACGGGGGCCAGGGCGGCGCCGTCGAGGTGCAGCCGCGAGGCGAGGGCGTCGACGTCCTCGTCCTCGACGGCGGCCCAGAAGTCGCCGTCGGCCGCCTCGCCGTCGGCGGTCGCGGTGCGCTGGGCGGGCACGGCCCACAGGTGTTCGCGCTGGAAGGGGTAGGTGGGCAGCGCCACGGGGCGGGCGCCGGTGCCGTCGAGGAGGCGGGCGAGGCCGGTGCGCACGCCGCGGACGAAGGCTTCGGCGAGGGAGGCGAGGAAGCGGTCGGTGCCGTCCTGTTCGCGGCGCAGGGTGCCGAGGACGGCGGCGGGGCCACCGGCGGTCTCGGCGGTCTCCTGGACGGCCATGGTCAGCACGGGGTGGGAGCTGACCTCGATGAACGCCCGGTGCCCGGTGGCGAGCAGGGTGCGCACGGCCGGCTCGAACTCCACCGTCTGCCGCAGGTTGCGGTACCAGTAGGCGGCGTCCAGCGGGGTGTCGTCGGTGAGAAGTTCGCCGGTGACGGTGGACAGGAAGGGCACCTGGGCCGGGCGCGGGTCGAGGGGGGCGAGCTCGGCGAGGAGCTCGTCGTGCAGCAGCTCGACCTGGGCGGAGTGGGAGCCGTAGTCGACGGGGATGCGCTTGGCGCGCACGTCCTGGGCGACGAGTGCGGCCTGGAGGGCGTCCAGCGGCGCCACCGGCCCGGAGACGACGACGGAGCGCGGGCCGTTGACGGCGGCGACGGCCAGGCCATCGCCGTGGGCGGCCAGGCGCTCGCGTACCTCGGCGACGGGCAGGGGCACGGAGAGCATGCCGCCGGAGCCGGCCAGGACACGGCCGATGGCCCGGCTGCGCAGGGCCACGACGCGGGCGCCGTCCTGCAGGGACAGCGCGCCGGCGACGACGGCCGCCGCGATCTCGCCCTGGGAGTGGCCGACGACGGCGTCGGGGGTGACGCCGTGGGCGCGCCACAGGGCGGCGAGGGAGACCATGACGGCCCAGGAGGCGGGCTGGACGACGTCGACGCGCTCCAGGCCGGGCGCCCCCTCGGTCTGCCGCAGGACGTCGGTCAGGGACCAGTCGGTGTACGGGGCGAGGGCGGCGGCGCACTCGGCGATGCGCTCGGCGAAGACGGGCGACTCGGCGAGCAGCCGGGCGCCCATGCCGGCCCACTGGGAGCCCTGGCCGGGAAAGACGAAGACGGTCTTGCCGTCGATGTCGGCGGTGCCCTGGACGACGCCGGGTGCCGAGCGGCCCTCGGCGAGGGCCGCCAGGCCCTCGGACTGCGGCTCGTCGCCGGTGACGAGGACGACGGCGCGGTGGTCGAAGAGGGTGCGGGCGGTGATCAGGGTGTGGGCGACGTCGAGGGCGCGGACGTCGCCGGCGGTCCGCAGGTGCTCGGCCAGACCTGCGGCCCGGGCCCGCAGGGCGCCGGGCGTACGGGCGGAGAGCACCCACGGCACGGTGGCCGGGGGCGCCGTGGCGGGGGCCGGGGCCGGCTCGGGGCGGGGGGCCTCCTCCAGGACGGCGTGGGCGTTGGTGCCGGAGATGCCGAAGGAGGAGACGGCGCAGCGGCGGGGCCGCTCGCCGGGGGCCCAGTCGGTGTCCTCGTGCAGCAGGGCGACGGTGCCGGGGCTCCAGTCGACGTGCGAGGAGGGGGTGGCGGCGTGCAGGGTGCGCGGCAGGGTGCCGTGGCGCAGGGCCATGACCATCTTGATGACGCCGGCGACGCCGGCGGCCGACTGGGTGTGGCCGATGTTGGACTTCACGGAGCCGAGCAGCAGGGGCCGCCCGGGGTCGCGGTCCTTGCCGTAGGTGGCGTGCAGGGCCTGGGCCTCGATGGGGTCGCCGAGGGCGGTGCCGGTGCCGTGGGCCTCGACGGCGTCGACGTCGGCCGGCTGCAGGCCGGCGTTGGCCAGGGCCTGGCGGATGACGCGCTGCTGGGCGGGGCCGTTGGGGGCGGTCAGGCCGTTGGAGGCGCCGTCCTGGTTGATGGCGGAGCCGCGGACGACGGCGAGGACCTGGTGGCCGTTGCGCCGGGCGTCGGAGAGGCGTTCGAGGACGAGGATGCCGACGCCCTCGGCGAGGGTCATGCCGTCGGCGCCGTCGGAGAAGGCCTTGCAGCGGCCGTCGCCGGCCAGGGCGCGCTGCTTGCTGAAGGCGATGAAGGGCGCGGGGGTGGTCATGACGGTGGCGCCGCCGGCGAGGGCGAGGGCGGATTCGCCGTTGCGCAGGGACTGACAGGCCAGGTGCAGGGCGACCAGGGAGGAGGAGCAGGCGGTGTCGACGGTGACGGCCGGCCCTTCCAGGCCGAAGAGGTAGGCCAGGCGGCCGGACAGGACGCTGGGGCTGGTGCCGGTGACGGCGTGGCCGGCGGCGGTGCCGTCGTCGAGGCCGAGTCCGTACTCCTGGTAGGTGGAGCCGATGAAGGTGCCCGTCGCGCTGCCGTGGACGGTGGCCGGGTCGATGCCGGCCTGTTCGAACGCCTCCCAGGTGGTCTCCAGCAGCAGGCGCTGCTGGGGGTCCATGGACAGGGCCTCGCGCGGGGAGATGCCGAAGAAGCCGGCGTCGAACTCGCCCGCGTCGTGCAGGAATCCGCCCTGGGTGGAGTAGCTGGTGCCGGGGTGGTCGGGGTCGGGGTGGTAGAGGCCCTCGGTGTCCCAGCCGCGGCTCGTGGGGAAGTCGGTGATGGCGTCCGTGCCGTCGGCGACCATCCGCCAGAACTCCTCGGCGGAGCGCACGCCGCCGGGGAAGCGGCAGCTCATGCCGACGATGGCGATGGGCTCGTCGAAGCCGCCCGCCGCGGCTGCGGCGGGCGCGGCGGGCCCGTCGGCGGCGCCGAGGAGTTCGGCGCGCAGGAACCGGGCCAGGGCGACGGGGGTGGGGTAGTCGAAGACCATCGTGGCGGGCAGCTGCAGGCCGGTGAGGTCGGCCAGGCGCCCCCGCAGCTCGACGGCGGTCAGCGAGTCGAAGCCTGCCTCGCGGAAGGCCCGCCGTTCGGCGACGCCCTCGGCGGAGGCGTGGCCGAGGACGACGGCGGCCTCGGTGCGCACGAGGTCGGTCAGCAGGCGCTCCTGCTCGGCGTCGTCCAGGCCGCGCAGCCGGCCGGCGAATTCCGGTGCGGCGCCACTGGCGGCGTCCCGGCCGGCGGCGAGGGCCGCCACGTCGGGGAGTTCGTCGAAGAAGGCGGTGGGCCGTACGGAGGTGAAGACGGGGTGGTAGCGCTCCCAGTCGACGTCGGCGACGGTGACGGTCACGTCCTGCTGGACGACGGCGCGGCGCAGTTCGGCCAGGGCGCTGCCGGGGGCGAGGAAGCGCAGGCCGCCGGCCCGGAGCCGGTCGGCGACGGCCTCGTGGGTGGCCATGCCGGCCTCGGCCCAGGGGCCCCAGGCCAGCGAGGTGGCGGCCAGGCCGCGGGCTCGGCGGTGCTCGGCCAGGGCGTCGAGGTAGGCGTTGGCGGCGCCGTAGGCGCTCTGCCCGGCGCTGCCCCACACACCGGCGATGGAGGAGAACAGGACGAAGAAGTCCAGGTCGCGCTCGCCCAGGAGGGCGTCGAGGTGAAGGGCGCCGAGCAGTTTGGCGCTCATGGTGGCGGCCGCCTCGGCCGGGGTGGTGGCGGCCAGCGGCGCGGCCTGGCCGACGCCGGCGGCGTGGACGACGCCGGTGAGGTCGTCGATGCCGGCCAGGAGGGCGGCGAGGGCCTCGCGGTCGGCGGTGTCGCAGGCGGCGAGGGTGACGCGGGCGCCGAGGGCCTCGAGTTCGGTGACGAGGTCGGCGGCGCCGGGGGCGTCGGGGCCGCGGCGGCCGGCGAGGACGAGGTGGGCGGCGCCGCTGCGGGCGAGCCAGCGGGCCACGTCGGCGCCGAGGGCGCCGGTGCCGCCGGTGATCAGGACGGTGCCGGAGGCGGTGAAGGCACCGGCCGGGGGCAGGTCGGCGAGCGGGTGGCGCACCAGGCGGCGGGCGAGGGCGCCGCCGGGGCGCAGGGCGAGCTGGTCCTCGCCGCCGTCGGCGGCGAGGGCGCTGGCGAGCTGCTGGGTGACGGGGGCGGTGAGGTCCTGCGGAAGGTCGATCAGGCCGCCGCGGCGGTGCGGGGATTCGAGGGCGGCCACCCGGCCCAGGCCCCAGGCGGCGGCCTGCAGCGGGGCGGTGAGCGGGTCGGCGGGGCCGGTGGTGACGGCGCCGCGGGTCAGCGTCCACAGCGGGGCGGCAAGGCCGGCGTCGTCGAGGGCCTGGTGCAGCAGGATGCCGGTGGTCAGCCCGGTGGGCAGGGCGTCGCCGGGCTCGTGGCCGGGCCGGTCGGCGAGCGGCAGCAGGGAGACGATGCCGGCGGCGTGCGGGAACTGTGCGAGCCGTTCGGCGAGTGCGCTGCGGTCGGTGCCGTCGGCGAGGAGCTGTGCGAACTGGGCGCCGTGGCCGCGCAGGGCGTCGAGGATCTCCTCGGTCTCCCGGGCGAGGTCCTCGGTGGTGACGAGTAGCCAGGTGCCCTCCAGGACGGGCGCGGCGGTGGCGCGGGCGGGCTGCCAGCGGATGCGGTAGCGGGTGGAGTCCAGCAGGGCCTTCTCCTGCCGTTGCTGGCGCCAGGAGGACAGGGCCGGCAGCAGGGCGTAGAGGGAGGCGTGCTGTTCGTCGCGCAGGCCGAGCAGGCCGGCGAGCTCGCCGGCGTCGCCGCGTTCGACCGCGCCCCACAGGGCGGCGTCGGCCGGGTCGGCGGCGGGCGCTGCGGTGTGGTCGGGGGCGGTGTCGGGCCAATAGCGCTCGTGTTGGAACGCGTACGTGGGAAGGAGGGGGGCCAGGTCGGTGCTGCGGGCGCCGGTGGGCGCGAAGTAGGCGGCCCAGTCCACGGGTGTGCCGCGCACGTGCAGGCGGGCGAGGGCGGTGGTCACGGCCCGTTCCTCGTCGCGGTCGGTGCGCAGCAGCGGTACGAGGTCGGTGCCGGGCTCGTCGGCCAGGGTGTCCTGGGCGAGGGCGGTGAGGGTGCCGTCGGGGCCGAGTTCGGCGAAGGCGGCCGCGGTGGCGCGGGCGGTGCGCACGGCGTCGGCGAAGCGGACGGTGCCGCGGGCGTGGGCGACCCAGTAGGCGGCGGTGCGCAGGTCGTCCCCGGTGGCGGTGCGGCCGGTGAGGGTGGAGACGACGGGGACGGTGCAGGGCGTGTAGGTGAGGGTCTCGGCGACGCGGCGGAACTCCTCGAGCATGGGGTCCATGAGCGGGGAGTGGAAGGCGTGGCTGACGCGCAGGCGGCGGGTCTTGCGGCCCTGCGCCGCGAAGGCGGCGGCGATCTCCCGGGTGGCGGCCTCCTCGCCGGCGACGACGACGGCGGTGGGGCCGTTGACGGCGGCGAGGGAGACCTCGTGCTCGCGGCCGGCGAGGAGGGGGGCGACCTCGTCCTCGGTGGCCTGCAGGGAGATCATGGCGCCGCCGGACGGCAGGGCCTGCATCAAGCGGGCGCGGGCGGCGACGAGTCGGGCGGCGTCGGGCAGGGAGAGCACGCCGGCGACGTGGGCGGCGGCGATCTCGCCGACGGAGTGGCCGAGCAGGACGGCCGGGCGCAGGCCCCAGGAGGCGAGCAGCCGGTGGAGGGCGACTTCGAGGGCGAAGAGGGCGGGCTGGGTGAGGCCGGTGTGCTGCAGCAGTTCGGCCTCGGGGCTGTTGTCGTCGGCGAACAGCACGTCCTTCAGCGGCCGGCCGAGGAGCGGGTCGAGGACGGCGGTGACCTCGTCGAGGGCCTCGGCGAAGGCGGGGAAGCGCGTGTACAGGTCGCGGCCGGCGCCGGGGCGCTGGGAGCCCTGGCCGGCGAACATCAGGGCGAGTCCGGTGCCGGGGCCGCTCTCGCCCTCCACCAGGGCGGCGTCGGGCCGGTCGGTGGCGAGGGCGGTCAGGGCGCGCAGCAGCTCGTCGCGGTCGCCGACGACGACGGCGCGCTGGTCGAAGGCCGCGCGGGTGGTGGCCAGGGCGAGGCCGGCGTCGGCCGTGTCGAGTGCGGGGCGGTCGGTGGCGAAGGCGTGCAGGCGTGCGGCCTGGTCGCGCAGGGCGGAGCGGCTCTTGGCGGAGAGGACCCACGGCACGACGGCGGGTCGCTCCGTGGCCGTGGAGGCCGGTTCGGCGGGGGCCGGGGGTTCTTCGAGGATGAGGTGGGCGTTGGTGCCGGAGATGCCGAAGGAGGACACGCCGGCGCGGCGCGGGCGGCCGGCCCGCGGCCAGGGGGTCTCCTCGGTGAGCAGGCGGACGGCCCCGGCCTCCCAGTCGACGTGCCGGGAGGGCAGGCCGGCGTGCAGGGTGGGCGGCAGGGCCTCGTGCTGCATCGCCATGACCATCTTGATGACGCCCGCGACACCGGCGGCGGCCTGCGTGTGGCCGATGTTGGACTTGATCGAGCCCAGCAGCAGGGGCTTCTCGGCGTCCCGGTCCTGACCGTAGGTGGCGAGGAGGGCCTGGGCCTCGATCGGGTCGCCGAGGGTGGTGCCCGTGCCGTGGCCCTCGACGGCGTCCACGTCGGCCGTGGTCAGGCCGGCGCCTGCCAGGGCCTGGCGGATGACGCGCTGCTGGGACGGACCGTTGGGCGCGGTCAGACCGTTGGACGCACCGTCCTGGTTGACGGCGGAACCCCGGACGACGGCGAGAACACGGTGACCGTTGCGGCGGGCGTCGGAGAGCCGCTCGAGAACGAGCATGCCCACGCCCTCGCCCCAGCCCACACCATCGGCACCGTCGGCGAACGCCTTGCACCGGCCGTCCGGGGACAGGCCGCGCTGGCGCGAGAACTCGATCAGGGAGGTCGGGGTCGACATCACCGTCACGCCGCCGGCGAGCGCCAGGGTGCACTCCCCCGACCGCAGGGCGTGCATCGCCCAGTGCAGGGCGACCAGCGAGGAGGAGCAGGCGGTGTCGACGGTGACGGCCGGGCCCTCAAGGCCCAGGGTGTAGGCGACGCGGCCGGAGGCGATGCTGGGCGAGGTGCCGCTGCCCTGGTGGCCCTCGAAGCGGCCGCCGGTGAGGGTGGCCGCGTAGTCGTTGTACATCACGCCGGCGAACACGCCGGTCTGGCTGCCGCGCAGGGACACCGGGTCGATGCCGGCGCGCTCGATCGCCTCCCAGGACGTCTCCAGCAGCAGGCGCTGCTGGGCGTCGGTGGCCAGGGCCTCGCGGGGGCTCATGCCGAAGAAGGCGGGGTCGAACTCGGCGGCGTCGTGCAGGAATCCGCCGAAGCGGGTGTAGGTGGTGCCCAGGTGGTCGGGGTCGGGGTGGTAGAGGTTCTCCAGGTCCCAGCCGCGGTCGGCGGGCAGGCCGGTGACGGCGTCGGTGCCCTCGGCGACCAGGCGCCACAGGTCCTCCGGGGAGGCGACCCCGCCGGGGTAGCGGCAGCTCATGCCGACGATGACGACGGGGTCCCGGTCGTCGGCGGCGGCGCGCGGCAGGGGGGCCGGGCCGTCGGCTTCGGCCCCCGTGAGCTCCGCAAGGAGGTGGATGGCCAGGGCGGTGACGTTGGGGTGGTCGAAGACGAGGGTGGCCGGGGTGCGCAGGCCGGTGACGGTGCCGATGCGGTTGCGCATCTCGACGGCGGTCAGCGAGTCGAAGCCCAGGTCCTGGAAGGGGCGGGCCGGGTCGATCTCGGAGGGGTCGGTGTGGCCGAGGACGGCGGCGACCTGGGCGCGGACGAGGTCGGTCAGGAAGCGCAGGCGCTCGGGCGCCTCCAGGCGGGCCAGGCGCTGGGCGAGTCCTACGGCGGTCTCGGTGCCGGAGACGGCGCTGCGGCGCACCGGCGTGCGGATCAGGCCGCGCAGCAGCGGGGGCACCTCGCCCTGCAGGCGCAGGACGGACAGCTCCAGGCGCACGGGCAGCAGGACGGGGGTGCGGGCGGCGAGGGCGGCGTCGAAGAGGGCGAGGCCCTGCTCCTCGGTGAGGGCGGGCGTGCCCCGGCGGGCCAGGCGCTCGAGCGCGTCGTCGCCCATGGCGCCGGTCATGCCGGCGCCGGCGGGCGCCCAGGGGCCCCAGCCGAGGGAGAGGGCGGGCAGGCCGGCGGCGTGCCGGTGGGCGGCGAGGGCGTCGAGGAAGGCGTTGGCGGCGGCGTAGTTGCCCTGGCCGGGTGCGCCGACGGTGCCGGAGAAGGAGGACAGGACGACGAAGGCGGCGAGGTCGGCCTCGCGGGTGGCCTGGTGCAGGTGCCAGACGGCGTCGGCCTTGGGCCGCAGGACGGCGGCGAGCCGGTCGGGGGTCAGGGCCTCCACGACGCCGTCGTCGAGGACGCCGGCGGCGTGCACGACGGCGGTGAGCGGGTGGGCGGCGGGCACGGCGGCCAGGAGGCGGTCGACGGCGGCGCGGTCGGCGAGGTCGCATGCCTCTGCGGTGACGTGGGCGCCCAGGGCCGCAAGTTCGGCGACCAGTTCGGCCGCGCCGGGTGCGTCGGCGCCCCGGCGGCCGGCCAGCAGCAGGTGGCGTACGCCGTGTTCGGTGACCAGGTGCCGGGCCAGGGCACTGCCGAGCTGGCCGGTGCCGCCGGTGAGCAGGACGGTGCCCTCGGGGTTCCAGGCGGGGGCGTCGGCGGGCAGCGGGGCGGTGGCGCGGGCCAGGCGGGCGGCGAGCAGGGCGGTGCCGCGCACGGCGCTCTGGGGCTCGTCGGTGGTCAGCGCCGCCGCGGGCGGGGGCGTGGTGGGGTCGGCGGGGTCGAGGTCCAGCAGCCGGAAGCGGCCGGGGTGTTCGCTCTGCGCGGAGCGCACCAGGCCCCATACGGCGGCGGCCGCCGGGTCGGTGGGGGTGCGGCCGTCGGCGGTGACGGCGCCGCGGGTGACGAACACGAGCCGGGCGTCGGCGGGGCGTTCCCGGCCGAGCCATGCCTGCAGGTGGGCGAGGGCGCCGGTGGCCAGGGCGCGGGCCGAGGCGGCGGCGTCGTCGCCGTCCGCGGCGAGCGGTACGAGGACGAGGTCGGGGGTGTCGCCGTCGAGGGTGGCGAGGGTGGGTGCCCCGAGGGCGGCGGCGAGGCCGAGGGGGTCGGGGCCGAGGACGGCGACGTCGGCGGGCCGGGTGGGGGTGGTGGTCTCGCGCGCGGGGGTCCAGCGCAGTTCGAACAGCGCGTCGCGCACGAGCGGGTCGCCGGCGGTCGCGGTGCCGGGCAGGGTGCGCAGCACGAGGGTGCCGACGGAGGCGACGGGGGCGCCGGTGGTGTCGGCGACGGCAAGGGAGAGCGCGTCGTCGCCGGTGCGGGTGAGGGCGATGCGGACGGTGGTGGCGCCGGTGGCGTGCAGGGAGACGTCCTGCCAGGCGAAGGGCACGCCGGCGACGCCCAGCAGGGCGCAGGAGTGCAGGGCGGCGTCGAGGAGGGCGGGGTGGATGCCGAAGGCACCGGCGTCGGCGCCGGCCTCCTGGGGCAGGGTCACCTCGGCGAGGAGGGTGTCCTCGCCGGTGCGCCAGGCGCCGCGCAGGCCCCGGAAGAGGGGCCCGTAGGCGTATCCGGCGGCGGCGAGGCGCTCGTAGAAGCCGTCGAGGTCCAGGGCTTCGGCGCCGGCGGGCGGCCAGGAGGTGGGGTCGGCGGTGGCGCCGGGGGCGGCGCGGTGCTCTCCGGGGGCGAGGGTGCCGGTGGCGTGCTGGGTCCAGGGCAGTTCCTCGTCGCCCTCGGGGCGGGAGTGCAGGCTCACTTCGCGGCGGCCGGTGCCGTCGGGGCTGCCGACCCACACCTGCACCTGGACGCCGCCCTGTTCGGGCAGGACGAGGGGGGCGGCGAGGGTGAGGTCCTCGATGCGGTCGCAGCCGGCCTCGTCTCCGGCGCGCACGGCCAGTTCGACGAAGGCGGTGCCGGGCAGCAGGACGGTGCCGTCGACGGTGTGCTCGGCGAGCCAGGGGTGGGTGCGGCGGGAGAGGCGGCCGGTGAGCAGCAGGCCGTCGGAGTTGGCGATGGACACGGCGGCGGCCAGCAGCGGGTGGCCGGCAGCGCCGAGCCCGGCGGCGCGCACGTCGCCGCCGTGGGTGATGCCCTTGGGCCAGTAGTGGCGCCGCTGGAAGGGGTACGTGGGCAGGGCGGCCGGGTCGCAGGGGCGCACGCCGGTGCCGGCGAAGTACGGCTGCCACTGCACGGGCACGCCGCGCACGTACAGCCGGGCCAGGGCGGCGGTGGCGCTGTCCTGCTCGGGGCGGCCGGGGCGCAGCAGGGGGACGGCGGCGACGTCGGCGGCGTCCTCCAGGCAGGTGCGGGTCAGGGCGCTGAGGACGGCGTCGGGGCCGAGTTCGAGGAAGGTGGTGGTGCCGTGGCCGGCGAGCCAGGCGAGGGCGTCGGCGAAGCGGACGGCGTGGCGGGCGTGGTCGGCCCAGTAGCCGGCGGAGGTGAGCTGTTCGACGGTGGCGAGGGTGCCGGTGAGGGTGGAGACGATGGGGATGGCCGGGGCCTGGGCGTCGAGGCCGGCGACGACGGCGCGGAACTCCTCCAGCACCGGGTCCATGAGCGGGGAGTGGAAGGCGTGGGAGACCTGCAGCCGGCGGGTACGGCGGCCGTCGGCCGCGAAGCGGGCGGCGAGCGCCTCGACGGCGTCCTCGGCGCCGGAGAGCACCACCGCCGTGGGGCCGTTGACGGCCGCGAGGGAGACGTCCTCGGTCAGGTGCGGCAGGACCTCGGCCTCGGTCGCCTCGACGGCGACCATCGCGCCGCCGGCGGGCAGCGCCTGCATCAGCCGGGCGCGGGCGAGGACGAGGGTGGCGGCGTCGGCGAGGGAGAACACGCCGGCGGCGTGGGCGGCGGCGATCTCGCCGACGGAGTGGCCGGCGAGGTGGTCGGGCCTGATGCCCCAGGAGGTCACGAGGCGGAACAGCGCCACTTCGAGGGCGAACAGCGCGGGCTGGGCGTAGCCGGTCTGCTGCAGCAGGGCCGCCTCGGGCGTGTCCTCTTCGGCGAAGAGCACGTCCTTGAGCGGCGTGTCGAGGCCGGGGTCGAGGTGGGCCGCGGCCTCGTCGAAGGCGTGGGCGAAGACGGGGAAGCGGGCGTAGAGCTCGCCGCCGGCGGCGGCGCGCTGGGAGCCCTGGCCGGCGAAGAGCAGGGCGAGCCGGGTGCGGCCGGCGGCGCTGCCGTGGACGTACGGGCCGGGCTCGCCGGCGGCCAGGGCGCGCAGCGCCGCGGCGGCCTCGGTGCCGTCGGCGGCGGTGATCACGGCGCGGTGTTCGAGGCCGGAGCGGGTGGTGGCCAGGCTGTGGGCGATGCCTGCGGCGTCGGCCGGGTGCGCGTCGAGGTGGTCGGCCAGGCGTGCGGCCTGGGCGCGCAGGGCCTCGCGGGTGCGGCCGGACAGCGGCCAGGGCAGGACGCCGGCGGGCACCGCCGCGCCCGGCTCGTCCTCGGCGGGCTCCTCGGCCGCCGGGGCGGGCGGGGCCTCCTCGATGATGGTGTGGGCGTTGGTGCCGCTCAGGCCGAAGGAGGACACGCCGGCCCGGCGGGGCCGCTCGCCCTGCGGCCAAGGCTGCTCCTCGGTGAGCAGGCGCACCGCTCCGGAGGACCAGTCGACGTGGGTGGAGGGGGCATCGACGTGCAGGGTGCGCGGCAGCATGCGGTGCTGCAGGGCGAGCACCATCTTGATGACGCCGGCCATGCCGGCGGCGGCCTGGGTGTGGCTGATGTTGGACTTCACCGAGCCGAGCAGCAGCGGCCGGTCCTCGGCGCGGCCCCGGCCGTAGGTGGCCAGCAGGGCCTGGGCCTCGACGGGGTCGCCGAGGGCGGTGCCGGTGCCGTGGGCCTCGACGACGTCGATCTCGTCGGCGGACAGGCGGGCGTTGACCAGGGCCTGTTCGATGACGCGCTGCTGGGAGGGGCCGTTGGGGGCGGTGAGCCCGTTGGAGGCGCCGTCCTGGTTGACGGCGGAGCCGCGGACGACGGCGAGGACCTGGTGGCCGTTGCGCCGGGCGTCGGACAGCCGCTCCAGGACGAGCACGCCGACACCCTCCGACCAGCCGGTGCCGGCGGCGGAATCGGCGAAGGAGCGGCAGCGCCCGTCGGCGGCGAGCCCGCCCTGGCGGGCGAACTCGATGAAGGTGGTGGGGCTGGACATCACCGTCACGCCCGCCGCCAGTGCCAGCGAGCACTCGCCCTGGCGCAGCGCGTGGGCGGCCAGGTGGAGGGCGACCAGCGAGGAGGAGCAGGCGGTGTCGACGGTGACGGCGGGGCCGACGGCGCCGTAGAAGTAGGACAGGCGGCCGGAGAGGACGCTGGTGGCGTTGCCGGTCAGGGTGAAGCCCTGGACGTCGTCGTCGGGGCCGATGCGGTAGTCCTGCGGCATGGCGCCGACGAAGACGCCGGTCCTGCTGCCGCGCACGCCGGCCGGGTCGATGCCGGCCCGCTCGAACGCCTCCCAGGAGGTCTCCAGCAGCACGCGCTGCTGGGGGTCCATGGCCAGGGCCTCGCGCGGGGAGATGCCGAAGAAGCCGGCGTCGAAGCGTGCCGCGTCGTGCAGGAACCCGCCGGCGAACTCCTCGCCGTCGGTGAGCTGTTCCCAGCCGCGGTCGGCGGGGAATCCCGTGATGCCGTCCCGGCCTTCGCTGAGCAGGCTCCAGAGCTCTTCGGGGCTGCCCACGCCGCCGGGGAAGCGGCAGCTCATGCCCACGATCGCGATGGGCTCGCGGGCGGCCGCCTCCAGTTCGCTCACCTTCTGCCGCGAGCGCTTGAGGTCGGCACTGGCCCGCTTGAGGTAGTCCCGGAGCTTCTGTTCCTTGTCCATTGTCAACTCAACCCATCTCAAGACCGGCGGACAGCAGAGGATTCGGTGTGGACATCCGGCACTCGGGAGGGCTGATCCACAGCGACTCGACGTCATCCGGGCGCCCCGCCCGGGGCACGGCCCGGCTTCCCGCACGCCACGCGCCCAGTGTCGGCGGGCACGGCTCGAAAAATCCCTAGAGTCGGGCATCGCCGCAGGCGGGGCGCACGGGCGGGCGGGCGAGGACGCCCTGATGGCGGGGGGTTACCAGATGGCGGCGGCGAGCACCTCGCCGTGGTCGCGCTCGCGGGCGGCCTGGCGCAGGTCGGACTCGACCATCATCTGCATCAGTTCGGGGAAGCCGACCTCCGGCTCCCAGCCCAGCGCCTCGCGGGCGCAGGTGTAGTCGGCGCACAGCGTCTCGACCTCGGCGGGGCGCACGAGGGCGGGGTCGACGACGACGTGCTCCTCCCAGTCCAGGCCGACGCACTCGAAGGCCAGGCGCGCGGCCTCCCGTACGGAGTGCATCTGCCCGGTGCCGACGACGTATTCGCCGGGCTCGTCCTGCTGCAGCATCAGGTGCATGGCGCGGACGTAGTCGCCGGCGAAGCCCCAGTCGCGCACGGCGTCGAGGTTGCCGAGGGAGAGCTTGTCCTGCAGGCCCAGCTTGATCTGGGCCACGGCCAGGGAGATCTTGCGGGTGACGAACTCGGCGCCGCGGCGGGGCGATTCGTGGTTGAAGAGGATCCCGGAGACCCCGTACATCCCGAAGGACTCGCGGTAGTTGCGGGTGATGTAGTGCCCGTAGGTCTTGGCGACGCCGTAGGGGCTGCGGGGGTGGAAGGAGGTCTGCTCGTTCTGCGGGGTCTCGACGACCTTGCCGAACATCTCCGAGGAGGACGCCTGGTAGAAGCGGATCTGCCCGGAGCCGTGCCCGCTGCCGGAGGACCTGCCCAGGCCGCTGACCATGCGGATGGCCTCCAGCATCCGCAGCACGCCGGTGCCGTTGACCTCGGTGACGAGCTCGGCCTGTTCCCAGGACATGGGGACGAAGGAGATGGCTCCGAGGTTGTAGACCTCGTCGGGCTGGACGAGGTCGACGGCGGCGACCAGGCTGGCCTGGTCCATCAGGTCGCCGTTGACGAACGACAGCTCCGGTATGAGCCGGCCCACCCGCTCCTTGCGGGGGTTGGCCTGGCCCCGGGTCAGGCCCCAGACCTGGTAGCCCTCGGCGAGGAGGTGCTCGGCCAGGTAGGAGCCGTCCTGCCCCGTGATTCCGGTGATCAGCGCGCGCTTGGACATCAGTCCCCTTTCGCAGTGCTCGGCGAGCTCACCGAATCACGCAAGGGGCTAAGGAATTTCCGAGACTTCGCGCCGCGGCGGGCACC
This sequence comes from Streptomyces sp. PKA51, assembly GCF_057552455.1. NCBI lineage: Bacteria > Bacillati > Actinomycetota > Actinomycetes > Kitasatosporales > Streptomycetaceae > Streptomyces > Streptomyces sp. PKA51. The sequence goes on along the minus strand of NZ_BAAJPZ010000001.1, from coordinate 554,394 downwards.
CGACCCATGGCACAGAGGTCAGTACAATCAGGCGTTCGCAGGATCGCGTGACAAGCGGGTGAGGAGCGGGAACGTGAGCGGCTGGCACGGGCTGTACCGGGTGCGCAACGTCCACAGCGGGCTGCTGCTGGAGGTGGCGGGCGGCCGCAAGGGCAGTGGTGCCAATGTGCAGCAGGGCAAGGAGGACGGCTCGCCGGCCCAGGCGTGGCAGGTGAGCCCGGTGCACGAGGGCAGCGCCGAGTACCACTTCGTCAACGCGGGCAGCGGCAAGCGCCTGGACGTCACCGGCGCCTCCGTGGAGAACGGCGCCAACGTCCAGCAGTGGAAGGCCAACAACTACGGCGCCCAGGAGTGGCTCGTCGAGCGCCATCTGGACGACGCGGGGACGGTCAGCCTGATCAACCACGTCAGCGGCCTGCTGCTGGAGGTGGCCGACGCGGGCACCTCCCCCGGTGACAACGTCCAGCAGTGGGAGGACCGGGACCACCCGGCGCAGTGGTGGCGCCTGGAGCCGGTGGACTGATCCCGCGGCTCGATCCGGGGGGCCGATCCGGCGGGGCGATCCGTCAGCCGGCCGGGCCGTCGGTGATGCGGCGGAGCCAGTCGCGCAGCAGCAGCGTCTCGTTGGGGGTCAGTCCGGGCGCCCGGTCGCCGGTGAGCGCGGCGGCCAGGGTGGCCGCGGCGGCGTGCGGGTCGACTCCCGGGTGCTCCGCCCGGCCGTTCTCCTCGCCGGCGGCCCCATCCGTGGCCTCGGCAGCGGCTTTGCCGGTGGTTTTGTCGCTGGCTTTGTCGGCGACTCCGGTGGTGATCGCGTCGACGACCGCGTCCCGGGTGCGCCGGCAGACCTGCTCGGCCTCCTCCCCCGGGTCGGCGATCAGGGCGAGGGTGACGCCGCTGTTGGCGGCCAGGACCATGCGCGCGGCGAGCTCCGGGGCGGTGCGCAGCCGCCCGGCCAGTGCGATGCGGCGGCACAGTTCCAGCAGTGCGCCGTGGGCCTCGCGGGCGGCGGCGGGCGGGGGGCCGGTGCGCGGGGTGCCGTACATCAGGGCGTAGAAGGCCGGGTGCGTACGGCCGAACTCCACGTGGGCGTCCCAGCCGCGGCGCAGGTCCTCCACGGGGTCGCCGGTGGAGCCCGCGGCCTTCTTGCCGGCCAGGTACTGCTCGAAGCCGTGGGCGACGACCGCGTCGAGGAGCCCCTGCTTGTCGCCGAAGTGGTGGTAGAGCGTGGGCGCTCCCACGCCGGCGGCCTCGCAGACCGCCCGGGTGGAGACGGGGGCGCCGCCGGATGCGGCGAGCAGGCGGGCGGCGGCCTGGAGGATGCGGTCCCGGGGGCTGGCGGTCATGTAGCAACGATATAGGGCTCGGGGTCGGACCGATAAAGAAACCCGCCTGGCGATATAGCGGCGATACATTCTCGGGTGTATCGTCGATAGCGAGGCACGTCCGGCCGGCCTGCGGCCCCGGCGCCCGGTGGCGCCCGGCCCACGCGCGGCGGACCGGTCCCTCACCCCCTGCTCTCCCGACGAAAGAGACCCGTGTCATGACGTCCATGCGTGTTGCCCAGGTGGCCGCCCCCGGAGGGGACCTCGAGATCGTCGAGCGCGCACTCCCCGAGCCCGGCCCCGGCCACGTCCGCATCGCCGTCGAGGCGTGCGGCATCTGCCACACCGACGCCGCCTTCGTGCACAACGCCTTCCCCGACGTCCGCTTCCCGCTGGTCACCGGTCACGAGGTGGCCGGCCGCATCGACGCCCTCGGCGAGGGCGTGACCGGCTGGCAGGTCGGCGACCGGGTGGCGGTGGGCTGGTTCGGCGGACACTGCGGCCACTGCCGCCCCTGCCGCGAGGGCGACTTCATCCACTGCACCTCGCTGCAGGTGCCCGGCTGGGCCTACCCCGGCGGCTTCGCCGAGGCCATGGTCGCGCCCGTCGGCGCGCTGGCCCGCATCCCCGAGGAGCTCTCCGCCGCCGAGGCGGCGCCGCTCGGCTGCGCCGGCGTGACCACCTTCAACGCCCTGCGGCACAGCGGCGCCGGCCCCGGCGACCTGGTCGCCGTCCTGGGCCTGGGCGGCCTGGGTCACCTCGGCGTGCAGTACGCGGCGGCTCTCGGGTTCGACACCGTCGCCATCGCGCGCGGCGCCGGGAAGAAGGACCTCGCCCACAAGCTCGGGGCCCGCCACTACATCGACAGCAAGGCCACCGACGTGGCCGCGGCCCTGCAGGACCTCGGCGGCGCCAAGGTCGTCCTGGCCACGGCGGCGAACTCCGACGCGATGAGCGCCACCGTCGACGGCCTCGCCCACCGCGGCCGGCTCGTGGTGCTCGGCGCCACCCCGGAGCCGCTCACCGTCACCCCGCTGCAGCTGATCATGGGCGGCCGCACCGTGCACGGTCACCCCTCCGGCACCGCGCAGGACGTCGAGGAGACCATGGCGTTCAGTGCCCGCAACGGCATCCGCCCGATGGTGGAGACCGTGCCGCTGGAGGAGGCGGGCGCCGCGTTCGCGCGCATGCTCTCCGGCGAGGCGCGCTTCCGGATGGTCCTGACGACCGGCCGGTAGACGGTCAGCGGGAGGTGTAGGTCAGGCAGTCGGCCGCGTCCTGCAGCGCGGCCACCGTGATGCCGGGGGCCTGGCACTCCAGCCCCACGTTGTGCAGGCACCCGGACATCTTGCACGCGCCCACCCGGCCCGTGGCGGCCAGGTCGCCGCCCTTGGTGGAGTGCACGAAGAAGGTGTCGCAGCGGGCTTGCGTCGAGTCGCCCACGGTGATGGCCAGGGCGTGGCAGGCACTGTCCTGGTTGTACGCGCAGTCGGCGACCTGGCACACGGCCACCTGAGGCATCTCCACGGCGCTCTCCTCGCACGGCGGTACCGGGTTCGCACGATGCCTTCCTCGCCCGCCGCGCCACGACACCGGCGGGCGGGCCCGTTCACCCGGAAGCCGGTTCGAAGCCGGTGCGAAGCCTGTGCGAAACCGGTTCGAGGTCGCTGCGAAGCCGGTGCGAAGCCGCTGCGAAACCGGTTTGAGCAGCACGGCGACAGCCGAGAATCCTTGCGTCCCGACCCGCGCGAGTGCCTCGGAGGTCGCTCCATGCGCCGCTGTGTCGCAGCCGTCCTGACAGCTCTGCTCTCGACTGCGGCCCTGGCCGCCTCACCCGGCGGCGCCGCGCAGGCGCACGGGCCGGCCGACGCCCGTCCGGTGGTCTTCGTGCACGGCCGCAACGCCGACGCCGGCGCGTGGGACAGCATGATCACCCGGTTCAGAGCGGCGGGCACGCCCGGGGACCGGCTGTTCGCCTGGACCTACGACACCACCCGGTCGACGAACGAGGTGACCGCCGGCCTCCTGGCGCAGTACGTCGACGTGGTGCTGCGGCAAACCGGCGCCTCCCAGGTGGACATCGTCTCCCACAGCCTCGGCAGCCTCCCGAGCCGCTGGTACGTGAAGTTCGACCGGGGGCGGTCCACGGTCCGCCACTGGGTGTCCCTGGCCGGCCCCAACCACGGCACGGGCATCGCCGCGCTGTGCGCCCTGTGGGACCAGGGCTGCAAGGACATGACGCCCGGGTCGTACGTGCTGAGGAACCTCAACACCGGGGACGAGTCCCCCGGTTCCGTCGACTACACGGTCCTGTGGTCGCCCTGCGACGAGGTGATGCTCCCGCAGAACAGCCCGCAGCTGCAGGGCGCGCGCAACGTGCGCACCACCTGCCTGAGGCACAACGACCTGCTGACGGACGCCGCGGTGGCCGCGAAGGTGCGCGCGACCCTGGGGGCCGCGCACATGTGACGCGCATCACCGACGACGGCGGCACGCGTTCCGTCACACTTTCGCCGCGCGCACGGTCTACCCGGTGAACCCGCTTCCCACAGGAAGGTGACCACCATGGAGACCGTGACGGTGCGCCGCGTCATCGCCGCCCCGATTGCCGAGGTGTTCGCGTGGTGCGCCACGACCACCAACTACACCCGCAGCCCCTTCGTCCTGCGGGCGCGTCTGGCCCGGCCGGGCACGGACGCGCCCTACGGGGTGGGCGCCGTACGGCTGCACACCTGGCTGATCGGCTGGTTCCGCGAGCGGATCACCGCCTACAACGCGCCGTACGGCTTCGACTACACCGTCGAGCGCAGCTTCCCGCCCGCCCGGCACGAGCTGGGCCGCATGACCTTCACCGAGGTCGCGGACGGCACCCTGGTGGAGTGGACGACGAGCTTCCAGGCCCCGCTCGGCGCCCGGGCGACCCGCCTGCTGGCGCCCGTCGTCGGCCACGTCTTCGGCCGGATCCTCGACGCGGCGGACACGGCCCTCGCCCGGAAGTGAGGGCCGGGGGTGAGGACAGGGGGTGAGGGCCGGGGGTGAGGGCCGTGCACCGGATGCGCGCTCCCCGGCGGTCAGCGCACCGTCACGTCCCCGTCCGGCAGGTCCTCGACGCTCACCTCGGCCTGCGGCACACCCAGGCCGCGCGCCACGGCGGCGGCGATGCCCGCGGGGTCGGGCTGCGTGGGGTAGGGCACCTGCTCGTCGGGGCCGTAGGCCTCGACGGCCTTGGCGAAGTAGCCGGGGTGCCAGGCGCCGACGGCGCCCTTGACCTCCACCGAGGTCACGCGCCGCGCCCCGGCGGCCCGGCGCAGGGCGGGCAGGATCGCGTCCGAGCGGTACTCGCCCGGCACCTGGAACAGGCTGGCGTGGGCGCCCGCCTTGGCCCCGCCCGCCAGGCGGACGGTCACCGTCAGACAGCTGGTCACCGAGGGGTAGAGGATGGCCTGTCCGGGGGCGGCCTCGCGCACCTGACCCTCCGTGATGCGCACCGGATCGGTCGCCTTCGCACGCGCCGGGGCGGCGGCCGCGGCGTGGTCGTACGAGGGGGCGGGCGCGGCGGCGGCCGCGGGCGCCGTCAGCCCGGCGAGCAGGGCGACGGCGGCGAGGGTGTGGGGTATGGCGGCTGCGGGCACGGGTGTTTCCTTCACGTCTCGGTCGGTGGTCGGGCGCGCGGGCCGGTGATGTCGGACCCCCTTGGCAGACTCGGTGGCAGGTCCACCCCCTGCACCGAAGGACGCCATGCTCACCACCCTCGCAGTCGAAAACTACCGTTCCCTGCGGCGCCTGATCGTTCCGCTGGAGCGGCTCACCGTGGTCTCGGGCGCGAACGGCACGGGCAAGTCCAGCCTGTACCGGGCGCTGCGGCTGCTGGCCGACGCCGCCGACGGCGGTGCGGTAGCGGCCCTCGCGCGCGAGGGCGGGCTGCCGTCGGCCCTGTGGGCGGGCGACCGGCGCGGCAGCGGCCGCTCCCCGGTGGTGAGTCTGAAACTGGGCTTCTCCGGCGAGGAGTTCGGCTATGCGGTCGACTTCGGCCACCCCATCGGCGCGGGGGCGCCGTCGATGTTCGGCCGCGATCCCGAGATCAAACGGGAGTGCACCTGGGCCGGTCCCGTGCTGCGGCCCTCGGCCCTGCTGTCGGACCGTTCCGGCCCGTCCGTGCGCACCCGCACCGCCGACGGCAGCTGGCACCGGTCGGTGAACGCCCTGCGCCCGTACGACAGCATGCTCGGCGAGCTCGCCGACCCCCGCCTCGCCCCCGATCTGCTGCGGCTGCGCGAGCACATGCGCTCCTGGCGGTTCTACGACCACGTGCGCACCGATGCCCACGCGCCCGCCCGCGCCGCCCGGGTCGGCACCCGCACCCCGGTGCTCGGCCACGACGGTGCCGACCTCGCCGCGGCGCTGCAGACGATCCGGGAGATCGGCGACCACGAGGCCCTGGCCGCGGCCGTGGACGCCGCGTTCCCGGGCAGCACCGTGCAGATCGCCGACCAGGGCGGGCGTTTCGAGCTGCTGCTGCACCAGCGCGGGATGCTGCGCCCGCTGGGCGCGGCCGAGCTCTCCGACGGCACCCTGCGCTACCTGCTGTGGACGGCGGCGCTGCTCACCCCGCGCCCGCCGGCGCTGCTCGTGCTCAACGAGCCCGAGTCGAGCCTGCACCCCGATCTGCTGCCTCCGCTGGCGGACCTGATCCTCACGGCGGCCCGGGACACCCAGATCGTGGTGGTCACCCATGCGCAGGAGCTGGCCGCGGCCCTCGCCCGCGGCGCGCGCAGCCACCGCATCGGCACCGCCTCGCTCACCCTGGTCAAGGACGCCTCGGGGCGTACGGAGGTCGCCGGGCGCGAGGGTCCGCTGGACGAGCCGCTGTGGCACTGGCCCAAGCGCTGACGTCGCGGCGGGCGCGGGCGCATACCGGCGGCCGTACGGGGTACCCGATTCCACCGTAGGTGTGCGCTTGAGGACCGACGAAGCGGACCGGGAGCACGCATGACGATGTGGCAGGCGCCTGCGGCGCCGGGCCCCGGTCACCGGCGGCCCTGGCTGCGGATCTTCTTCTCGGGGCTGGTGCTGTGGCTGCTGACGGTGGCGGTCACCTTCGTGACCGGCAACCCCAACCTCGTCCCGACCCTGGTGCTGCTGGGCAGTTTCCTGGTGCCGGTCACCTTCGTGGCCTGGGCCTTCGAGCGCAGGGACACCGGTGAGCTGACGCCGACCCTCGTCTTCGGCACGTTCCTGACGGGCGGGGTGCTGGGGGTGCTGGCCGCGTCGGTCCTGGAGACGTACCTGCTGCATCCCTCGCCGTGGCTGTTCGCCGGGGTCGGGCTGATCGAGGAAGCGGTCAAGCTGTGCACCCTGGCGTTCCTCACCCGGCACCTGGCCACCAAGTCCGTCCGCGACGGCATGGTGCTGGGCGCGGCGGTGGGCTTCGGCTTCGCCGCACTGGAGTCGGCCGGCTACGCCTTCACGGCCCTGTTCACCGTCCGCGGCCTGTCGTTGATGCAGCTGGTGCAGACCGAGGTCCTGCGGGGCCTGCTGTCCCCGGTCGGTCACGGGCTGTGGACCGCGATCCTGGGCGGTGTGCTGTTCTCCCCCAGCACCCGGGACCACGTCGTCGTCACCGGGCGCCTGGTCCTGGCCTACCTGGGCGTCTCCGCGCTGCACGCCCTGTGGGACTCGATGCACGACATCGCCCTGATCGTGACCCTGCTGCTGACCGGTACGCCCGGCCAGTACGAGCTGCTGCGCAACGGCTGGCTGCCCCGGCCCACCCAGGAGCAGATCGACGTGTTCACGGTGCTCTCCTGGGGCGGCCTGGCGCTCGTCGGCGCCGTGGGCGTGGCCTGGCTGCTGGCCGAGGCCCGTGCGGCCCGCCGGGCCCCGGCCGGCCGGGCGGGGCCCGGCGGGTGGCGCATCCCCGTCCGTCCGGGGCCGTGAGCCGCCGGGTCCGGTGTCAGCCGTTGCCGGGGGCCGTGGCCGAGAGCGGGGCGGCGATGTCCTCCAGGGAGCGGCGTTCGGCGGGCATGGCGAGGAAGGCCGCGACGAGGCCGGCGGCCGTCATCAGGGCGGCGCCGATGCAGAAGGCGAGCACCGTGTCGCCGACGGCGCCGGTGCCGGTCAGCCGGGAGAACAGCAGCGGCCCGGTGATCCCGCCGGCGGCCGTGCCGACGGCGTAGAAGAAGGCGATGGCCAGGGCGCGGGTCTCCATGGGGAAGACCTCGCTGACCGTCAGGTACGCGCTGCTGGCGCCGGCGGAGGCGAAGAAGAGCACCGCGCACCAGCAGGCCGTCAGGCCGGCGGCGTTCAGGGTGCCACGGCCGAAGAGCCAGGCGGTGGCGAACAGCAGCAGCCCGCTGACCACGTACGTCCCGGTGATCATCGGGCGGCGGCCGAGGGTGTCGAAGAGCCGGCCCAGCAGCAGCGGCCCGAGGAAGTTGCCGAAGGCGATGACGGCGAAGTAGTAGCCGGTGTGCCCGGAGGGCACCGCGAAGAAGCGGGTGAGGATCGCCCCGAACCCGAAGGTGATGGAGTTGTACAGGAACGCCTGGCCGATGAAGAGGGCGAGGCCCAGCGCGGCCCGGCGCGGGTAGGAGCGGAAGACGGTGCGGGCGACGGTGCCGAAGCCGGTGGCGTCGCGCTGGTGGACGGTGATGCTGCCCCGCGCGGGCGGGAGGGGGCGTCCGGTGTCGTCGGCGACGCGCCGCTCGATGGACGCCACGAGTTCCTCGGCCTCCTCGCCGCGGCCGTGGATGAACAGCCAGCGCGGTGACTCGGGGACGTGCCGGCGCACCAGCAGGATCACCAGTCCCAGGACGAGGCCGAGGCCGAAGGTGAGCCGCCAGCCGAGGTCGGCGGGCAGGACGTCGGTGTCCAGCATGACGATCGACAACAGCGATCCGCCGACCGCGCCGATCCAGAAGCTGCCGTTGATCAGCAGGTCGACACGGCCGCGGTGGGCGGCCGGGATCAGCTCGTCCACCGCGGAGTTGATGGCCGCGTACTCGCCGCCGATGCCGCAGCCCGTCAGGAACCGGAAGAGGAAGAACCACCAGGACTGGAAGGACAGCCCGGTCAGTGCGGTGGCCGCCAGGTACAGGGCCAGGGTGAGCAGGAAGAGCCTCTTGCGGCCGTGACGGTCGGTCAGCCAGCCGAAGAACAGCGCCCCGGTGCAGGCGCCGGCCACGTACAGGGCCGCCGCGAGGCCGGTGACCTCGGCGCTGGTGATCGGCAGTCCGCTGCCGGGTTCCGCCAGCCGGGAGGCGATGTTGCCGACGACGGTCACCTCCAGCCCGTCGAGTATCCACACCGTCCCGAGCCCGATCACCACCGTCCAGTGCCAGCGGGACCAGGGCAGCCGGTCCAGGCGCGCCGGGATCGACGTCGTGAGCGTCCCGTCCCGGCCCCCGGACCGCTGATCGGCCATTGCCATGAGCACCCCCTTCTGCCTGGGTCCTCGCCTTCCCCGGGGGTGCGGTGGGCATGCCCTTGCCGGACGGCTCCGCCGCGCAGCGCCGCCACCGGCCTTGGAGAGTAAAATGCCCCCTGTGCGAGCCATGCGCGGTGCATCCCGCGAAGGGATGCGTGCAGCTTCGTGATCACGCTGGGCGTCGAGGAGGAATACCTCCTGCTGGACCCGGACCGGGCACTGCCGGTGCCCCTGTCCGAGCAGGTCCAGGAGATCGCCGGCTTCGGGACCATCGCGGAGGAGGGCGAACTGCGCCCCGAGCTGCTGCAGGCGCAGCTGGAGGTCGCCACCCCCGTCTGCCGGGAGCTCTCCGAGCTCGGCGGGCACCTGCTGCGGCTGCGGCACGCCGCCGGGGCCGCGGCCGAGCGGGCCGGCTGCCGGGCCGTCGCCTCCGGAGCCGCGCCGCTGTGCGACAGCCTCGCCCCCGAGGTCACCCCCAAGCCGCGCTATCTGCGCCTGCGCGAGCAGGGCGCGCGCCTGGTCGACGAGCAGCTCGTCAACGGCATGCACGTGCACGTGGCCGTGGCGGACCGCGCCCGGGGCGTCTCCGCCCTGAACCGGCTGCGCCCCTGGCTGCCCCTGCTGGTGGCGATGAGCGCCAACTCCCCCCTGTGGCAGGGGCAGGACACCGGGTTCGCCAGCTGGCGCACCGTCGTCTACGGGCGCTGGCCCGTCTCCGGTCCGCCGCCCCGGTTCGCCGGCCGCACCGACTACAACCGCCGGGTGCAGGCCCTGGTCGCGGCGGGAGCCATCGCCGACACCGGGCAGGTCTACTGGCAGGCGCGCCTGTCCGACCGCTATCCCACGCTGGAGGTCCGCTGCTTCGACGTCCAGCTCACGGCGGACGAGGCCGTGATGTTCGCCGGCCTCGTCCGTGCCCTGGTGGCCACCGGCCTGCGCCAGGAACGCGAGGGCGCGCCGGTGCCCCCGTGCGCCCACGAGATGCTGTGCGCCGCGAACTGGCACGCCGCCCGCTACGGCCTGCAGGGCAGGCTCATCGACACGCGGGGCCGGCAGCGTCCCGCCGGCGACCTCGTGTGCGAGCTCGTCGAGCACATCACGCCCGCCCTCGACGAGTACGGCGACACCCGCGAGGTCACCTCCCTCCTGCACCGCTTCCTGCAGCGGGGCAACCCCGCCGGCCGACAGCGCCAGGCCCTGGCGGAGGGCGGCTTCCCGGCCCTGCTCGACCTCATCACCCTCGAAGGCAGCGCCGGTTGAGGCGCATGTGAGTCCGGACACCTCGCGGGCGCATCCCGCGTGGGAGCCGGGGCCCGGGGCACACGTCCGGTCGGACGGCCTCGCCGCAAGGGGAAGTTCCGGAGGACGTCCAGGAGGAAGGAGGAAAAGGAGGATGGAACGTCATGCTGTTCCTCGTCGTGGCTCTCTTCCTGCTCGGTCTGCTGTGCGGCACCGCCGCGCACGTACCGCTACCGGTCACGCTCGCGTCCGCGGCGGTGATCTGCGCGTGGATCGCGCTGTTCGCCCTGCGGGAGCGCCGCCGGACGCACCGGCACAGGAGCTGACGGCGCGCCGGGACGCCGACCTGATGGCCGTGTGGTCGTTCGTCACCGGCCTGGTCGGACTCCTGGTGTTCAACGTCGTCCTGGGCCCGTGCGCCCTCGTCCTGGGCGGGACCGCGCTGACCCGCGGCACCGCGCGGCGCTTCCGCGCCGTGCTGGGCATGGTCCTGGGCGCGGCCGGGCTGCTGCTGTTCGTCGTGCTGTCCTTCGTGCAGGGCACGCCCAGCTGGTTCACGGAGGGCTGAGGGCCCTCGGGTCACCGGCTCGCGTTGTTGCCCTCGTTCTCCTCCCGTTCGCCCTCGGCCTGCGACGGCGTGGTGCGCGTGGTCATGGGGTGCGTCTCGTGCAGGGGCTTGCCGTGCGCGTCCTCCATGTCCTCCTCGTCACGCTCGCCCTCGGCCTGCGACGGCGTCGTGTACTCGCTCATCACGTACTCCTTGAGGTCCTGACGTGGCGGGGGCTCACGCACACTCGTAGCCGCACGGGGCCCGCTCCAAAGAGGTCGGGGGATGCGTTCACCCGTTCGGCTCAACACGGAGGGAAGTCCGCTTGCCGTGCGCGACGGGCGGGAACCGCACGAGAGTCCCCCGCCGCACGCAGCGAAAGGTCCCCCATGGCCCTCCCCGAGCCCATCGAGCCCGGCGACGTCGTCCTGACCCGAGGGACCGGATGGGTCTCGCGGGCGATCTGCCTCGTGGACGACAGCGAGGTCAGCCACGCCGCGCTCGCCCTGGACGCCGACACCGTCGCCGAGGCCGTCGGCAAGGGTCTGCGCACGGTCACCTTCGAGCAGGCCATGGACGAGCACGACCTGGCCGTCGGGCGCACCCTGGCCACGCCCGCCGACATGTCCCCGGTCCTGGAGGTGGCACGCGGCTACCTCGCCCGTCCGGTCTCCTACGCCCATCAGCAGATCGTGCTGCTCGCGGTCCTGTGCACGACCCGGCGGGTGCCGCTGCCCCCGGGCGGGCGCCGCATGGTGCGCACCGTTCTCGACCAGGCCGCCTGCGCCGTCAACGCCATGGCCGAGCGCGGCCGGCAGCCCATGATCTGCTCCGAGTTCGTCGCCCGCTGCCACGGCGAGGCCCGGCCCTGCGAGCCGTACATGCTCAAGATCGGCGGCGACGAGGCCGCGGCCGAGGGGCGCACGCTCCTGGAGTGGGCGCACTCCCACCCGGGGCTGTCCCGCCTGCCCGTGCCGGAGGCCGCCGGCGCCTTCGATGCGGCCGCCGCGGAGAAGGCGCTCGCTCCCCTGGTCTCCGCCTATGCCACCGCCGTCGGGCGCACCGACTTCCTGCCGCTCGGGCACGCCCTGCCGGTCTCGGCTCCCCCGGCCGAGCCGGGCGAGAGCGAGCTCCTGGCCTCCATGACGGCCTTCGGCAACGCCCTGCACCGCGCCGCGCGGCCGCGGGAGCACCACGGGCCCGTCCCGCCCGGCGAGGCGCTGGAGCAGATCCGGGCCATGGCGGCCGCGCCGGACTTCGTCACCCCCGGGGACCTGATGCGCACCGCCTCGCTGACCGAGCACTTCCGGCTGTCGGTGCCCGTGCCCGGCAGGGCCGGGGGCACGCCCGGCACGCCGCTCGGCAGCCTGCTGCGCCGCCGCTGACGCGCGCCCCGGGGCCCGGACCGTGTCCGCGCCGGCGCTGGCCGTGCTCTTCGCCCTCCTGGCGGCGGTGAGCAACGCCCTGGCGACGGTGCTGCAGCGCAAGGCCGCCCAGGACGTGCCGCAGGCCCACGCCTTCAGCTTCCGGCTGATGCTCGACCTGCTGCACACCCCGGTGTGGCTGGGCGGCATCGCGGCGGTGATCTGCGCCGCCGCCTGCCAGGCCCTCGCCCTGACCTTCGGCAGCCTCGCGCTCGTGCAGCCCCTGTTCGTCAGCGAACTGCCCTTCGCCCTGGTCATCGCCTCGTTCGTGCTGCATCGCCGGCTGCCCGGGTACGGCTGGGCCGCCGTGGTCATGGTCGCCGCCGGACTCGCGCTGGCACTGGCGGCGGCCGCTCCGCACGGCGGCCGGGCGCAGGTCCCCGCGGACGTGTGGGCGTACACCCTGATCGCCGCGACCGCGGTGACCGGCGGGTGCGTGGGGGTGGCCCTGCGCCGTCCCGGCGGCCGGGCGCGGGCCGCGCTGTTCGGTGCGGCGGCGGCCATCGGGTACGCGGTCACGGCGGCGCTGATGAAGGCGGCGGCCATCACGTTCGAGCAGGACGGCACCGCGGCGTTCTTCACCGACTGGCAGACGTACGGCTTCTTCGCGACCGGCGCCTGTGCGCTGTTCCTGCTGTCGAACGCGATGCAGTCGGGCCCGCTGGTCGCCTCCCAGCCCGCGCTCACCCTGGGCGACGCGACCGTCAGCCTGATCCTGGGGATGCTCGTCTTCCACGAGCACATCCGCACCGGCTGGTGGCTGCTGCCCGAGGCCGTGGGCGTGCTGCTGATCGTCATCGGTACCACGATCCTGCCCCGGGTGCCGTACGCGCAGACCCTCCGGTGAGCGCTGACGCGTCGGGGGCATGGGACGGTGGCGCTCGGGTGTGCGCCGGGGAGCGCGGAGGCGGGCATGCCGCCTGGCGCGGCCGGCCGCGTGCGGGGAGCATGCGCAGCAGACGCTGCGGTGAGTCGCCCCGCAGGCCCGGGCGAAAGGACACCCGATGGCGCTACCCAATCTGCTGGTCGTCCTCGCCGTGCTGCTGTGGGCGGCCTACGAGCTGATCCTGCGCCGCCGGGAGGAGGCCGGTACGGCCAGCTGGCAGGCCGGGGCCGACGACCGCGGCAGCACCCGGCTGCTGCTCGGCTCCTACCTGGTGGCCGTGGTCGTCGTGGCCGGGCTGTCGGCCGCCTCGGTCGCCCAACTGCCGGTGAGGTGGCGGTGGGCGGGCGTCGTGCTGGCGGTGGCGGGCCTCGCGGTCCGGGCCTGGGGCATGCGGACGCTGGGCCGGTACTACACGCGCACCCTGCGCACGGACGAGGGCCAGCGCCTGGTCCAGGAGGGCCCGTACCGCCTGGTCCGCCACCCCGGCTACTGCGGCAGCCTGCTGGTGTGGGCGGGCTACGCGCTGGCGGTCGGCGGCTGGCTCGCCTTCGTCCTGGTCACGGGCCTGCTGCTGGTGGCGTACGGCTGGCGGATCCGCGCGGAGGAGGAGCTGCTGCTGGCCTCGTTCGGCGAGGAGTACGCCGACTACCGGCGCCGCACCAAACGGCTGGTGCCGTACGTGTACTGACCGGCTGTAGGGAGCGGGCGGCCCTTGGACCCGGTCCGGCGATCTTCGTCACGCGGCACCACTGCGCCCCGTAAGGGGCGCGGGGAACTGCGTGACAAGCCACAATGCGCCCGCAGATGCGAAGATGGAGTGCCGCGACGACACTGCCCCGCGCCCCCTACGGGGCGCTAAGCGTGCCGCTGGTCGGGCACCGTCGCCTCGGCCGCCCACAGGGACCTTATTTTGCCCAGGTGCCGGGTCATGCACGCCTCCGAGCCGTCGGCGTCGCCGGCCAGCATCAGATCGAGCAGCTCCAGGTGCTCCTCGGCCGAGGGCAGCAGCTCGCCGCGCTCGTCCAGGCCCGTCAGCCCGTACAGGCGCGAGCGCTTGCGCAGGTCGCCGACGGTCTCGACGAGGCGCTCGTTGCCGGCCAGGCCCAGCAGGGTGAGGTGGAAGCGGCGGTCGGCCTCCAGGTAGCCGATGAGGTCGTGGGCGCGGGCGGCCTCGACGATCTCCACCGCCACCGGCCGCAGGGCCTCCAGCTCCTCGCGGGCCGCCGTGCCGACGAGGCCGCGGACGGTGGGCACCTCGATGAGGAGGCGGATCTCGGTGAACTGGTCGAGGTCGCGCTCGTTGACCTCGGTGACGCGGAAGCCCTTGTTGCGCACGGGCTCGACGAGCCCCTCGCGGGCCAGGTCCAGCATGGCCTCGCGCACGGGTGTGGCGGAGATGCCGAAGTCGGCCGCGAGGCCGGGCGCGGAGTAGACCTCGCCGGGGCGCAGTTCGCCGGAGATGAGGGCGGCGCGCAGGGCGTTGGCCACCTGGTCGCGCAGCCGCTCGCGCGCGGTGACGAGGTTGCGCTGCTTCAGGTGCCCCATGCTGTCCATCCTCCGTACTGCTGCGGGTACCCAGCGTACAATGTCACGTTGCTCCATCTGACGGTAGGTCCGGTCCAATCTGCGAGAACACTGCCGAGAACCGGCCGACCTGTGCGGACGTCTCCTTGGCTGTCCCGCTCCTTCGGCGGGCGACCGGTTCGAGCAGGGGACGACAGTGGACGACATACGCAGCCCGGCCGCGACGGGCACGGCGACCGGTGCGGCCGCCCCGCCGCAGGCGAGCCCCCTGCGGCCGCGGGGGCTGGTGGACCTGCGGGGGCTGCCCGGCGAGCCGTTCGTCCTGTCCTACCCGGCCGGTGCCGTGGTCGTCGTCTCGGGCCTGCCCGGGAGCGGCAAGAGCACCCTGCTGCACCGGCTGTCGGCGGCGGCTCCGGCCGTCGACCCGCGGACGGTGCACGTGGCCTGCGAGGCGGTGATGCCCGCCTGGCTGCCGTACGCGGTCTACCGGCCCTGGGCACGCGTCGAGCACGTCCGCTGGTTGCGGGCCCAGGTGCGCGCCGGCGGCCCGTTCCTGGTGCACGACTGCGGCAGCCGGCCGTGGCTGCGCCGGTGGCTTGCCCGCGCGGCCGGGCGTCAGGGGCGCGCGCTGCACCTGGTGCTGCTGGCCGTCACGCCGGACGAGGCGCTGGCCGGGCAGCGGGCGCGCGGGCGCCGGGCGTCCCGGCGGGTCTTCCTGAGGCACCGCCAGGGGCTGGAGCGCCTGCTGGGACGGCTGCCGGGGCCGGGCGCCGTCCCCGAGGGGCGGGCGGTGCCCTCGCCGGTGGCGGAGGCGGCCTCGGTGGTGCTGCTGGACGGTGTCTCCCGGGAGCGCGTGGTGACCGCCGCGTTCGGCGACGACGGGGCGCGGGCGGTGGCCCGGCCGCCGGCCGGGCCGGTGCGCCGGTGGCTCAGCGGCCGCTGACCCCGCGCCGCGCGGCGCGGGCACCCGGCAGCACGATCTCCGTCCCGTCCTCGGCGACCTCCACGCCTGCCGCGGCCAGGAGCGCGCGTTCGGGCGAGGCCGGATCCGCCACGGGATTGGTGTTGTTCAGGTGGGTGTACAGGCGCCGGACGCCGGGGTGGCGCCGCAGGTGCGCGAGCGTCCCCGAGGGGCCGCCGATGGGCAGGTGGCCCATGCCGCGGGCCGTGGCGGCCCGGCCGGTCGCCGGCGTCCGCTCCCCCATCTCGTCCTCACCGAAGAAGGTGCCGTCCAGGATCAGGCAGTCCACGCCGGCCACCGCCGCGTCGAGGGCGTCCGGCCAGTGGGCGAGGGAGGGCGCGTAGAGGGCCGAGGCTCCGGTCGCGGGCTCCTCGAAGCGGTAGGCCACCACCCAGGGGCCCGGCCGGGCCGGACCGGCCGCGTAGCGCGGGCGCTTGTCGCCGACGGGTACGGCCGTCACCCGCAGCCGGCCGCCGTCGAGCGTCCACCGGCGCCCGGCGGCGGGGACGTCGAGGGCATGCCAGCGGGCCGCTCCGTAG
Organism: Streptomyces sp. PKA51; assembly: GCF_057552455.1. Taxonomy (NCBI): domain Bacteria; kingdom Bacillati; phylum Actinomycetota; class Actinomycetes; order Kitasatosporales; family Streptomycetaceae; genus Streptomyces; species Streptomyces sp. PKA51. Next base: position 538,526 of record NZ_BAAJPZ010000001.1, on the reverse strand, counting down.
GGGGCGAGCAGGCTGCGCAGCGGGAACTGCTCGTCCAGCGCCGCCGCCACGGCCGCCGGGGCGTAGATGTCCAGGGCGGCGCCCTCGCGCAGGGCCAGCAGGCCGGCGGTGTGGTCGAGTTCCCCGTCGGTCAGCAGGACGCCCCGCAGCGGGGTGTCGCGGGTGCCGTCGGGCGGGGTGAGGCCGGGGGCGGCCAGGATCTGGGTGCGCAGGTCGGGCGAGGCGTTGACCAGGTACCAGACGTGGGGCGAGACGCTCACCGCCAGGCATTCCTGGGTGCGCCGGGCGCGGTGCCCGGCGGTGCGCGCCCGTGTGCAGCCGGGGCAGGCGCAGTTCCACTGCGGCAGTCCGCCACCGGCCGCGGTGCCCAGGATGCGCAGCCGCATGCGGTGTCCCTTCTGTCCGGTGACGTGGTGGGGATCAGCGGCGGTACGGCAGGCCGCCGGGTGCGGCGCGGGCCTCGTCGACGGCGGCGCGGACGAGGCCGTGGTGCGGGGAGAGCCGGCATGCCGGGTCGGTGGCGGCGGCGTCGCCGGTCAGCTCGAACGCCTGGCAGCGGCAGCCCCCGTGGTCCTTCTCCTTGAGCGGGCAGCTGCGGCAGGGCTCGGGCATCCAGTCGGTGCCGCGGAAGCGGTTGAACGCCTCCGAGCGGTACCAGATGTCGGCGAGAGGGGTGTCGCGCACGGTGCGTACGCCCAGGCCCGGGATCCGGGCGGCGGCCGGGCACGGCAGCACCTCGCCGCCGGGGGCCACCGTGAACTGGCGGCTGCCCCAGCCGTGCATGCAGGGCTTGGGTACGCCGTCGTGGTAGTCGGCCCGTACGTAGACGATGTCCGGCCGGCCCCCGTACCGGGCCCGCGCGGCGCGCACCACCGCCTCGGCCGCATCCAGCTGTTCCCGCGTCGGCAGCAGCGAACGGCGGTTGAGCAGGGCGGAGCCGTAGTACTGGGCGTTGGCGAGCTCGAGCCGGTCGGCGCCGAGACCTGCGGCGAGGTCGACGAGCGCGGCGGTGCGGTCGATGTTGGCGCGGTGGAGGACGACGTTGAGGGTGAGGGGCAGGCCGTACTCCGTGACGAGCGCGGCGGCGGCCAGCTTGCGGCGGTGCGCGGGGCGGCCGGCGATCGCGTCGGCGGGGGCCGCCGTGGCGTCCTGCAGGCTGATCTGCACGTGGTCCAGCCCCGCGGCGGCGAGGGCGGACAGGCGCACCGGGGTGAGACCCTGGCCGCCGGTGACGAGGCCGGTGTACAGGCCGAGGGTGTGGGCGTGGGCGACGAGGCGCGGCAGGTCGCGGCGCAGCAGGGGTTCGCCGCCGGAGAAGTGCACCTGCAGGACGCCCAGGTCGCGGGCCTGGTCGAGGGTGCGGCACCACTGGGCCGGGGTCAGCTCGCCGGCGCGCGCGGCGGGGCCGGCGGGGTTGGAGCAGTATCCGCAGCGCAGCGGGCAGCGGTGGGTGAGCTCGGCGAGCATGCCGAGGGGACGGGGCTCAGCCATCGCCGGTCCCCGGCCGGCCGGGAACGGGCTCGATCAGCTGCCGGGCGGCGAGGCGGCCGAGGAAGGAGCGGACGTCCCGGGCGCGCACGCCGGTGTACGTCCGGGTCAGCGCGGCCGCCAGGTCGGCCTCGCCGGTGGCGCCGTCGCACAGGGCGAGGACGGCGGTGGCGGTGGCGTTGAGGAGCAGGACGCCGTCGGGGTGCAGCAGGACGCCGGTGCCGCGCACGGGGTCGTGGGCGAGCCGTACGCCGGTGCGCAGTCGCCAGCGCGCGGGGGGTGGGCCGGTCACGGCCCGTCCGTCCGCCGCGCTTGGTCGAGGGCGTCGAGGATGCTCCAGAGCACGTCGCACTTGAAGGCCAGGGCGGCGAGGGCGGCGTCCTGCCGGCCGCGGGTGGTGCAGTGGGCGGTGACGACGGCGAGGGCGTGCTCGGCGTCGGCGGTGGCGGCCTCGGGGCGGGCGAGGTGGTAGCGGTGGCCGGCGGGACCGATCCAGGGATAGTGGGTGCGCAGGGCGGCCAGCCGTTCGCGCATCAGGGCCGGGGAGAACAGCTCGGTGAGGGAGGCGGCGACGGCCTCCGGCCACGGCCGGGTCCGGGCGAAATTCACGTAGGCGTCGGTGGCGAAGCGCACGCCGGGCAGGACGTGGCGCTCGTCGAGCACTTCGGCGCGGTCGAGCCCGGCGGCCTCGGCGAGGTCGAGCCAGGCGGCGTTGCCGCCGGGCCGGTCGCCGTCGCCGTCCTGGTCGAGGATGCGGCGCACCCAGCGGCGGCGGACGTCGGCGACGGGGCAGTTGGCGACGATCGCGGCGTCCTTCTGGGGCAGGGACTTCTGGTAGTACCAGCGGTTGGCGATCCACTGCTGCAGCTCGCGGCGGCCGAGGCCGCCTCGGTGCAGGCGCACGTGCAGCGGATGCCGGTCCCAGTAGCGGTCGGCGTGGGCGTGCAGCGCGGCTCCGAACTCCGCCGGGCTGCGGGGCTCCGGGCAGCGGTCGGCGAGCGCCGCCCGGCCGGGGATCACTACCACCGGCCCGCGTAGGCGGTGACCTCTTGGCCCAGTTCGACATCGGTGAAGTCGGGCGGCTCCCAGGCCCGTCGGGCCGCGTCACCCGCGTCGTGCGCGGGCGGCACCCCGGTGAGCGCGGCGGTGTGCGTGCGCGGTGCGGTGTGCATGTGCGGTGCGGTGTGCGTGCGCCGCGTGGTTTCCGTGCGCAGTGCGGTCTCCGGCATGGCCCCTCCCCCTGGTGCCCGAACACGCCTTCCCTTCAGCGTCCTTCACCTGCCGGCGGACCGCAATCGCCGGATCGGGTGACGGCCCAGTACCGCAGCCCGGGGCGGCCGTCGAGGCGGACGTCGCCGACGACGGTGAAGCCGTTGCGCTCCAGCACGGCCCTGGAGGCCGCGTTGTCGAGGGTGGTGCGCGCCGTGAGCGCGGACAGTCCGTACGCCGTGCCGGCGAGGTGGCGCGCCTGCGCCACGGCGGCCGTCGCCACGCCCCGCCCCGCGGCGCGCTCGGCGACGCGGTAGCCCAGTTCGGCCGTGCCCTCGGCGGCGTCGAGGAGGTTGACGCGGCCCACGAGGTCGCCCCGGTCGTCCACGACGACGTGGAAGTGGCAGATGCCGGCGTCCTGTTCGGCGAGCAGGGCCCGGTGCCGGGCGGCGAAGTCGTCGAAGTAGGCGTCCCCGCGGTCGGGTACGGACCGCGCGAAGTAGGAGCGGTTCTCCCGCTCGAAGGCCAGCAGCGCCGTGGCGTGTCCGGCGTGCAGCCGCTCCAGTCGGATCATGCCCGGCAGCATAGGCACGCCCGCACCGGGAGTGCCGGAACATTTCCTCGCCCACGGACGGGTGATGCCGCGACTACTCCGACGGGTCCACGGGCAGGACAGGCCGCGAAGCCATGGGTACCGGACGGGCACGAGAAGGAGAGCGGGCAATGCGCTGGAAGAGGATGACCGCCGTGGCGGCGCTGCTGGCCGGAGCCACCGTCCTGGGCCTCTGCGGCCCGGTCGCGGCCGCCCCGCCGGCCGACGGTACGGCACCGGGTCCGCAGGTGGGCGCCCCTGCGGACCGGGACACGCCCCCGCAGCAGCAGGCGGTCAGGACCCTGCCTGCGCCGGTGGAGGACGCCTCGCAGGAGCCCGGTGCCGCAGCCCTGTTGGGCGGCCTGCGCCCCGACGCCGTGACCGCCCTCCTCCCGGGCGGTCGGGCCCTCGGCGGGGTGCTCGGCGGCTGACGGGCGGCCGGTCGGGGCGTCGCGCCGGGGCGCTGCGCGTCGCGTCGGGGCCGGCCGGCCTCAGTAGCGCAGGACGGCCGCCAGGCGGTCCTCCTGCGCGAGGGTGTCGTCGGGGACGAATTCGACCTCGGCGCCGTTGTCGAGGGCGGCCTCGACGATCTCGTCGACGACGTCCTCGCGGATGGCCGGGTCGGCCGTCAGGGGTTCGACGGGTTCCTCCAGCCGTACGGGATGGCCGCCGTTGCCGTCGACGCGGGCGGTGACCTGGTAGTGGTCCTCGACGGCGAGGAGGGCGACGCGGCCCTGGCGCACCGTCTGCCAGATCTCGTCGAGCCCGGAGGTGAACAGCTTCTGGCCGCGGGCGTCGCTGAGGCGGCGCAGGACGTCGCCGCGGCGCGAGGTGCGGCGCTCGTGGAAGGCGGGCTGCAGGACGTCGAGGAGTTCGTGGGCCGTCTTGGCGACGGCGCCGCCGCTCTCCACGCGGGCGGTGACGGCCGCCGGGCTGGGGTACAGCTTCTCGAACAGGGCGATGTGTTCGCGCAGTCCGACGACGTACAGGGGCCGTGGTTCGCGGGTCAGGACGGGGGTGAGGGCGCCGACGACCGAGCGCATGTACTGCCGGGTGCGCTCGACGGGCTTCTCCTCGCGCACGGTCAGGGGGTGGTTGCCGACCTTGTCGAAGTGGGCGCCGGGCAGGGCGTCCTGGTGGTCGGGGATGGCGGGGCGCACGGGGAAGCCCCGGTCGGTGGCCTCGATGAGGGTCTCCCCCGCCCCGTCCCACAGCCGGGTCTCGCCCTCGGAGAGCACCAGGGCCCAGTAGGGCTCCTCGACGAGCCGGGCGGCGACCAGGTTGCGGGTGAGGAAGGAGTCGGAGACGACGACGCGCTGCGGCACCGAGCGCGGCAGGTACCAGACGTGGTGCTCACCGGGGGCGGCGAGCAGGAGCAGGCCGTCGCTCGAGTGGGTGAGGTCGACCTCGTCGCACGCGGCGTCGAGCTGCTTGTCGACGTCGATGCGCGCCGCGCGGCTCACGCGCGGGTCCTCCTCCAGCCGGCGCTTGGCCTCGGCGACGGTGACGCGCAGCCGCAGGGGGTCCTCGGGGTTGTACGGGGTGCGGCGGTTGGTGGGCAGGAGCACCGACACGGCCGGGTATTCACGCGGCCGCCGCAGGTCTCGCAGGGTTGCGTCGGTCAGCTCGCCGATGTCCATCGTCAAGGTCCTCCTCCGGGCCTGCGGGGTGTCTTCCAGGTGACCAGAGCTTCGGGCGCACGGCCAATCGAGCGGGGCCACACGGATCACCTGCCCTGCGTCCGCGGCGGTACTCGTACGGATGACGTGCAGCCGGCCCGGCGCGTACCGGCCGGGCGGGGGCGGTAGCGATGGTGCCGGGGCCGATCGTTTCCGGTGCCGGGGAGCAGGAGTGGTGTGGTGGTGCGTGCCGTCCGCGGGGCCGTCGGCAGGCGGCTGCCGGCCGTGCTCGCGTCGCTGACGCTGGCGGGGCAGGCATGGGCCGCCGGTCCGGCTCCCCTGCCGGCGGAGGCGCCCCGCGCGGCGACGCGGGCCGCCATGGCGGCTGTGGTGCGGGCGGGCGTGCCCGGGGTGGTGGCGCGGACGCGGACGGACGGGCGGGTGCGGGCTGCCGCGGCGGGGGCGGCCGCGCTCGCGCCGTCGGGGCCGCCGCGGCAGCGGGGCCGGTTCCGCGTCGGGAGCATCACCAAGACGTTCGTGGCGACGGTGGTGCTGCAGCTGGAGGCCGAGCACCGGCTGCGGTTGTCGGATCCGGTGGAGCTCCGGCTGCCGGGGGTCGTGCACGGGAACGGCTACGACGGCCGCCGGATCACCGTGCGCCAGTTGCTGAACCACACCAGCGGCATCGTCGACTACACGGACGACCCGGCGCTGCGGCGGCGGCTCTCCGAGCGGGAGTTCCCGGCCCGCCGGTTCGCCGTCCGCACGCCGTCCTCGCTGGTCGCGACGGCGCTGGCGCACCGACCGCTGTTCGCGCCGGGCCGCGGGTGGAGCTATTCCAACACCAACTACCTCCTCGCCGGGATGATCGTCGAGCGGGTGACCGGGCACCCGTACGCGCAGGAGATCGAGCGCCGCATCCTGCGGCCGCTGCGCCTGCGCGCCACCTCGGTGCCCGGGCGCTCGACCGCCCTGCCGCGGCCGATGGGCCGCGGGTACGTGCGGCTGCCGGGCGAGGGCGGCGGATCGGCTCTGCACGACGTGACGGCGCTGTCTCCCACGGCCGCGGGGGCGGCCGGGGAGATGATCTCGACGACCGGTGACCTCGACGCCTTCCTGCGGGCGCTGCTCGGTGGCCGGCTGCTGCCGCGGCGGCAGTTGGCGGAGATGCTCACCACGGTCGACACGTCCACCGAGGGCACCGGCCGCTACGGGCTCGGCATCGGTGAGCGGACGCTCTCGTGCGGGGTGACGCTGTGGGGGCACGACGGGGCGGTGCCGGGCTGGGTGTCGGCGGTGGGCGTCACGCGCGACGGCCGGCGCTCGGCCGTCTTCGTGCTCGACGCCCTGGGGGTGGTGCGGGGTACGCGCCCGCTGTTCGAGGCGGAGTTCTGCGGCGGCTGACGGCTCGCGGGGTGCACGGCGACTCGTACGCACCACCGAGAAAGCGTTTCTGCAGCCGGCGTCCCATCCTCCGTACGGGCGACCACGCGCGTGTCGGGGCCGCTGCGGGGCAGATGCCGTATGTCCGAGCGGATGACCGGATGAGAGGTGCACCATGCGTCGTACCGCCGTCATGACCCTTGGCACCGCCGCCGTACTGGGCCTGCTCTCGGGCCCGCCCACCCCTGCCGTCGGGTCCTGTCCGGGCCGCGACGAGGGGCGGGAGCCCACCCCGTCCCCACGGCCCGGCGCCGAGCGCAGCGCCTGCTGCCGCCCCTCCGCCACCGCGTCGCGGCCCTCCGGCTCCTGAGAGGGCCGCCCGCGACCCGGGCGGGGTTGCGGGGGCGGGGCCCGGTGGCGAGGCTGGAGCCATGGTCCGGCCCAACGAGGAGGTGGAGGCGCTCCTGCAGGAGTACGCCGACCTCGTCGCGATCACCGGCGGCGACGCCTACAAGGCCCGTGCCTACGAGAAGGCCGCCCGCGCGATCGGCGGCCACCCGACCGACGTCTCCCGGCTCGACGCCAAGGGGCTGCAGGAGATCCCCAACGTCGGGAAGTCCATCGCCGAGAAGGTCGAGGAGTACCTGCGCACCGGGCGGGTCTCGGCCGTCGAGGAGACCCGGGCGGCGATCCCGGCCGGGGTCCGGGAGCTGATCTCGATCCCCACCCTGGGCCCGAAGAAGGCCCTGACCCTCTACGAGGAGCTGCACGTCTCCTCCGTGGCGGAGCTCCTGGACGCCCTTCACGAGGGACGCCTGCGCGACCTGAAGGGTTTCGGGGAGAAGACGCAGGCCAACATCCTGCACGGCATCGAGCTCATGCAGAAGGCCGGCGGGCGCATCCTGCTCGGCTCCGCGATGGACGTAGCGGAGCAGGTCGTCGCCGAGCTCTCGACCGTCAGCGGCTGCGAGCGGTGCGGGTACGCGGGGTCGCTGCGCCGCATGCGGGAGACCATCGGCGACATCGACGTGCTCGTCGCGGCGGCGGACTCGGCCCCCTCCATGGAGGCGTTCTGCGCGCTGCCGCACACCGCCGAGGTCATCGCGCGCGGGGAGAAGAAGACGTCCGTCCGGACGACGAAGGGCCTGCAGGTCGACCTCCGGGTCCTGCCCCTGGATTCCTGGGGCGCCGGGCTGCTGTACTTCACGGGCTCGAAGGCGCACAACATCCGCATCCGCGAGATGGCCATCAAGCAGGGCTACAAGCTCTCCGAATACGGGCTCTTCCACGCCAAGAGCGGCAGGAAGGCGGTGTCCGCGACCGAAGAGGAGATCTACGCGAAGCTCGGTCTCCCGTGGATTCCGCCGACACTGAGGGAAGACCGCGGCGAGATCGCCGCAGCCCTGAAGGGTGAGCTGCCCGACGTGGTCGGGGAAGGCGACATCCGCGGGGATCTCCACACGCACACCGACCTCACCGACGGTGTGTCGACGCTGGAGCAGATGGTGAGCGCTGCGGCGGAACGCGGGTACGCGTACTACGCGATCACCGACCATGCGCCGAACCTGTACATGCAGCGGATGACGGACGAGAAGATCCTCGCCCAGCGGGAGCGCGTGCAGGCGCTGGACGGCAAGCACCGGAAGATGCGGCTGCTGCACGGCACCGAGCTCAACATCGGCCCCGACGGCGACCTGGACTGGCCCGACGAGTTCCTGGCCGGCTTCGACCTGTGCGTGGCCTCGGTCCACTCGCACTTCAACCAGACCCGCGAGGAGCTGACCCGCCGGCTCGTACGGGCCTGCGAGAACCCGCATGTGGCGATCATCGGCCACCCCACCACGCGCCAGATCGGCAGGCGTCCGGGCATCGACGCGGACTTCGACGAGGTCTTCGCCGCCTGCGCCCGCACGGGCACCGCCCTGGAGATCAACTCGCACCCCGAGCGCCTGGACCTGGGCGACGAGGAGATCCTGCGCGCCAAGCGGTACGGCGTGAAGTTCGCGGTGAACACCGATGCGCACTCCGTCGTGCACCTGCCCTACATGCGCTACGGGGTGGGCACGGCCCAGCGCGGCTGGCTGACGAAGGACGACGTGATCAACACCTGGCCGCTGCAGCGGCTGCGCCGCTTCCTGCGGCCGGGCGGACGAGCCGGCTGACGAGGGATGAGTCACACCTGAGGGGCATCGCTTGATCGATCACAGCATCGGGTTAGCATATGAGCGCTGCCTAGCTCGAAAGAGAAGCCTGTGTCTGTGATAGTCAATGACGACTCGTTCACGAACTGGAAGAACCGCGAGGAGATCGCGGAGTCGATGATCCCGCTCATCGGGAAGCTGCACCGGGAGCGGGACGTCACGGTCCTGGTGCACAGCCGTTCCCTGGTGAACAAGTCGGTGATCAGCATCCTCAAGACCCACCGGTTCGCCCGGCAGATCGCCGGTGAGGAGCTGTCGGTCACCGAGACCATGCCCTTCCTGCAGGCTCTCACCACGCTCGACCTCGGTCCCTCGCAGATCGACATCGGCATGCTCGCCGCGACGTACAAGGCCGACGACAGCGGTCTGTCGGTGGAGGAGTTCACGGCCCGCGCCGTCGCCGGCGCCACGGGTGCCAACAAGATCGAGTGCCGCGAGCCGCGCGACGTCGTCCTGTACGGCTTCGGCCGCATCGGCCGCCTCGTGACCCGCCTGCTCATCGAGAAGTCCGGCTCCGGCAACGGCCTGCGGCTGCGCGCCATCGTCGTGCGCCGGGGCGGCGAGCAGGACATCGTCAAGCGCGCCTCGCTGCTGCGGCGCGACTCCATCCACGGCCAGTTCCAGGGCACGATCACCGTGGACGAGGCGAACGGCACGATCGTCGCCAACGGCAACACCATCAAGATGATCTACGCCAACGACCCGGCGGAGATCGACTACACGGCGTACGGCATCAAGAACGCCATCCTCATCGACAGCACCGGCAAGTGGCGCGACCGCGAGGGCCTCTCGCAGCACCTGCGCCCCGGCATCGAGAAGGTGGTCCTGACCGCGCCGGGCAAGGGCGACGTCCCCAACATCGTCCACGGCGTCAACCACGACACGATCAAGCCGGACGAGCGGATCCTGTCCTGCGCCTCCTGCACCACCAACGCGATCGTCCCGCCGCTGAAGGCGATGGCCGACGAGTACGGCGTGCTGCGCGGCCACGTGGAGACCGTCCACTCCTTCACCAACGACCAGAACCTGCTGGACAACTTCCACAAGGCCGACCGCCGCGGCCGCTCGGCGGCGCTCAACATGGTCATCACGGAGACCGGCGCGGCCTCCGCCGTCGCCAAGGCGCTGCCCGACCTCAACGCCAAGATCACCGGCAGCTCGATCCGCGTCCCCGTGCCGGACGTCTCGATCGCGATCCTCAGCCTGCAGCTCGGGCGCGAGACCACCCGCGAGGAGGTCCTCGACTACCTGCGCAACGTCTCGCTGACCTCGCCGCTCAAGCGCCAGATCGACTTCACCACCGCGCCCGACGCCGTCTCCAGCGACTTCATCGGCTCGCGCCACGCCTCGATCATCGACGCCGGCCCCACCAAGGTCGACGGCGACAACGCCATCCTGTACCTGTGGTACGACAACGAGTTCGGCTACTCGTGCCAGGTCATCCGGGTCGTCCAGCACGTCTCCGGCGTGGAGTACCCGACCTACCCGGCCCCGGTGGCCTAAGGCCCCCGCCGCGCCCCGCGCCCCCGGCCGCCCCGCACCCCGTCAGGGGTGCGGGGCGGTCTCGGTCTGCGGCTGCCCGCCGCGTGGACGCGGCACGGCACCCCGTCTGCGGGCACGTTGTGGCTTGTCGCGCAGTTCCCCGCGCCCCTACGGGGCGCCCCGTAGGGGCGCGGGGAACTGCGCGATCGGCCACCGACGACCCGCAGTCGACGCACCGCCCCAGGGGCCGCTTGTCGCGCCCACGCGGCGGCAGCCGCAGATCGTGCACCGCACCGCGCCCCTTGCGGGGCGCCGCATGATCCGTCGGGCGGCCCCCCAATTCAGGGCTGCCGAGGGCGGGCGTGGCGGCCGGCGCGGGTGCGGAAGACGGCCTGGAGGCGCCGGAGCGGGCCCTTGGGGAGCACCACCGGCTCGACGGCTGTCACAGGCGGGGCATCGAGTGCCTCTGACAGCGGGCTGAGGCCGCAGTGCCATGTAAGGGACGTGTCCAGGGCGGACAGATCGCCCGGGGCAGGCGGCGCCGCGGGGGCCTGGAGCGGGCCCGGGGGCGTCGTCGCGTACGGCTCGTACCCCGGGTGTCCGGTCGGCGGCACGTGGTACCAGGAGTGGCCGGCGTGGTCCGGCGACGACGCGGTCGTCAGGTCGAGGACCGACGGGTCGAACGCGCCGTCCCATGCGCCGTTCCACGGGCTCTGCGGCAGGACGGGGACGACGGGCGCGGCGAGCTGCTCGGCGGCGGACGCCACGGTGGTCGCGGCCTCCTGGAGCGCCGCCTGCTCGGCGAGTTTGCGTTCGGAGGCGTCGCGCTCGCTGCGCATGTCGAGCAGCAGGCTCCTGGCGTCCGCGGCCGCCTTGCATGCCTGTCCGGCCTCCCGCTCGGCCGCTGCCAGCCGGTCCTGCAGCATGCGCACGTACTGCTCCCGTCCGGCGGCGGGCCGGGTGTGCTCCCGCAGCAGTCCCACCAGGCCCTGCAGGGCCCGGACATGGGCCTGGGCGGTGTCCTTGAGCCAGCGTTCGCGGCGCAGTTGCCGCTCCAGCCGCTCGGTGCGGCGGACCGCCGCACCGAGCCGGTTGCGGGCGCCGGCGGCCTGGTCGGCGGCGTGCGTCTGCGCGTCGTGCAGCGCCGTCAGAAGGCCGTCGAGCTGTGCGGCGTGCCGGATCGCGTCCTGCTGCCGCCGCTGCTCGTCGCGGTGCAGGCGCTGCTCCAGGATCCGGCGGTACTCGCGCTGGGCCTCGCACTCCTCGCGCAGCATGGCGTCCGCGTACCGGTCGGGGGCGCAGGCGCGGAGCATGTCGTAGTAGGCCACCATCAGGTGCCGGCGGACCGCGGGCGCAAGCGGCGGCCGGTCGTCGCCCGACAGGGCCAGCAGCGCTTCGACTTCGTGCGGTTCGGGCAGGCGCGTGCCGTCGGAAAGGGTCTTGAGGTCGTCCTCGGACAGCCCGGCCCGGGCGGCGAGCGCGCCGGTGTCGTCGCCGAGCGGGGCGAGGACCTCGTCCTGCAGCGCGGTGAGGAAGTGCCGGAAGGGCTCGGGGAGCGTGCGGTGGCGTCGTTCCTTGTCGGCGGCGAACCACAGTTCCTCGTAGGCGGGCCAGACCGATGCGAACGGTCTGGGGTCCGCGCTGTCCTCGTGCAGCTGGCGCACCACGAGTTGGAGGGTCTCCCGGCGGGTGAGCCGCTTGCCTGTCAGAATGTCGCCCACCGTGTTGTGGGACGCGGTGGCGATGCGCTTGTGGTCGTCGACCTCGAAGTTCTTGGCGATGGCACGGTAGGAGGGATTGCCGGCCTGCGCGTGCAGTGCCTGCACGGCGTCGCGCAGCCTCAGCAGAGCGCCGCCTGGCCCCTGCTCATCCGGAGTCGGAGCGGGCATGGCCGGGGGCTCCCTGCTGTCAGATCTGTCAGAGAACCGTGATCCTGCCGTCATGGGCGGTCGCGTTCGCTCGATCCGACAATCATTCACTCGTAAGAAGGCGTAACCCACTCTTCCGCACGGTGTGCACTGGAGGGGCCGGGCGGTGATCCGCCGCCGGCCTCCGCACGACCGGGCCGCCCCGGCACCAGCAGGGCAGCAGGGAGGGACGGCCCGGTCCTCACCCCGAGGGGCTTCGTTGCATCCTAGGAAGCAGCACGCTCGGCCCGTACTTCCCCGCCAAACCCGCCACAAGGCGGCGCGCGTACGCTACCGTGCACGCCGCATCTTTCTGGTGGCACCGCTCACGGCCGCGGTCGTGGCCCTGGCACCCGCCGCCGCGGCAGGGGCGGACTCCCCGCCCCCGGCCACGGCACCCGCGCAGCCCGGCGCCTCCTCGCCGGGGGCCGTTCCGCTGTCCCCCGGCACCGTCGTGCACGCGGCGCTGCCCGCGTTCGTCGCGGGGCTGGGATCCGGCAGCGTGCTGGCCGTCACCGGGTGGGCGATCCGGCGGCTGGCCGCGCGCCGCGCGAGGGGCTGAGCGACGGCGCCGCACGGACTCCGGCCCGTGCGGCGCTCCCTCGGCGTCCACCGCCGATACGTCCACCGCCGATACGGAGATCCTTAATCAAGCACCGCCCCGTTTCACCATATTGAGCGGAAATCCTACAGTCGCAGGCCCGCCGACCCGGCCCGCCCTTTACCGTGCGGAACGATCGCCGACCCCTGGCGCTCGCCCGACCCGGAAACCGGATGGAAAGGCCGCGCGCGCGATGCCCAATCCCTTCGAGCTGCCCCGCTTCTACACGCCGTACCCGGCCCGCCTCAATTCCCGTCTCGAAGGCGCCCGGCAGCACTCGAAGGCATGGGCCCGACGGATGGGCATGATCGAGGGGTCCGGCGTGTGGGACGAGCACGACTTCGACTCCCACGACTACGCACTGCTGTGCTCCTACACCCACCCCGACGCCCCGGGGCCCGAGCTGGACCTGGTCACCGACTGGTACGTGTGGGTGTTCTTCTTCGACGACGACTTCCTGGAGCGGTTCAAGCGCACCGGCGACACCGAGGGGGCCCGGGCCTACCTGGACCGGCTGGCGCTGTTCATGCCGATGGACGACGCCGGGCCCGCCGAGGAGCCGGCGAACCAGGTGGAGGCGGGGCTGGCCGACCTGTGGGCGCGCACGGTGCCGACGATGTCGGCCGACTGGCGCCGGCGGTTCCGCGAGAGCACGTGGAACCTGCTGGAGGAGTCGATGTGGGAGCTGTCCAACATCAACGACGGCAGGGTCGCCAATCCCGTCGAGTACATCGAGATGCGCCGCAAGGTGGGCGGCGCCCCCTGGTCGGCCAACCTCGTCGAGCACGCGGCGGGGGCGGAGGTGCCCGCCGCCGTCGCCGCGAGCCGGCCGATGCGGGTGCTGCGGGACACCTTCGCCGACGCGGTGCACCTGCGCAACGACCTGTTCTCGTACCAGCGGGAGGTCGAGGCCGAGGGCGAGCTGTCCAACGCGGTGCTGGTCCTGGAGCGGTTCCTGGAGTGCGGCACCCAGGAGGCGGCGGATGCGGTCAACGACCTGCTGACCTCGCGCCTGCAGCAGTTCGAGCACACGGTGGCCACCGAGCTCGGGCCGCTGTTCGCCGAGCACGGGCTGACGCCCGGGCAGTGCGCCGACGTCTTCGCGTACATCAAGGGCCTGCAGGACTGGCAGTCCGGCGGCCACGAGTGGCACATGCGCTCCAGCCGCTACATGAAGGGCGCCGCCGGCGGGCTGCCGGAGGGGGCGGGCGCCCTGCTCGGCGGTCCGCTGGGGCTCGGCACCTCCGCCGCGCTGATCGTGCCCTCCCTCGTCGCCTCGCTGCCGGCCCGGCTGCGCAGCCATGCGCACGTGCCCTTCGAGCAGGTGGGACCTTTGCCGCGGCCGCACCTGGACATGCCCTTCGAGACGCGGCTGAGCCCCCACCTCGACACCGCCCGCCGCAACACCCTCGCCTGGGCGCACCGCATGGGCTTCCTCGCCCACTCCCCCGGCGACCCGCTGTCGGGTGTGTGGACGGAAGAGAAGATGGAGGACTACGACCTCGCCCTGTGCGCGGCCGGCATCCATCCCTCGGCCACCGCGGAGGAGCTCGACCTGGGCACGGACTGGCTGGCCTGGGGCACGTACGGCGACGACGCCTACCCCGCGGTCTTCGGCCGCGGCGGCGATCTGGCCGGTGCCCGGGCGTGCCACGACCGGCTGGTGCGCTTCATGCCGCTGGAGGGCGGGACGGGCGAGGTACCGCTCAACCCCTTGGAGCGGGCCCTGGCCGACCTGTGGGCGCGAACGGCGGGGCCGATGCCGCCGCAGGGGCGGCAGGCGCTGCGCGAGGCGGTCGTGGCGATGCTGGAGAGCTGGTTGTGGGAGCTGGCCAATCAGCGGATGAACCGGATCCCCGAGCCCGTGGACTACATCGAGATGCGCCGCAGGACCTTCGGCTCGGACCTGACCATGGCCCTGTCCCGGCTGCGCACGGCGGACAGCCTGCCTGCGGCGGTCCGGGACTCGCGCCCGGTGCGGGCGATGGAGGCCGCGGCATCCGACTACGGCATGCTCGTCAACGACGTCTTCTCCTACCAGAAGGAGATCCAGTTCGAGGGCGAGGTGCACAACGCCGTTCTCGTCGTGCAGAACTTCTTCGCCTGCGACCGCGAGCAGGCCGTGCGGATCGTCGCCGACCTGATCAACTCCCGGATGCGCGAGTTCCGGCACATCGTCTCCCGGCAGTTGCCGGCGCTGTGCGACGAGCTGGGCCTGGACGCCGGGGCGCGCCGGGCGCTGCAGGCCCATGCCGAGGAGCTGCAGGACTGGATGGCGGCGATCGTCACCTGGCATCACGCCTGCCGTCGCTACGACGAGCCGCACCTGATCCGGCACCACGCACCGGCGGCCGCGCCCGCCGTGGCCGTTCCCCCGCTCGGCGCCCCCACGGGCCTGGGCACCGCGGGTGCCCGCGTGCGGGAGCTGCTGGGCGCCGGCTGACGGGCCGGGATGCACGGAAGGCCCTCGCCGCGTGCGGCGAGGGCCTTCCTCGTGTGCGCCGCCAGGGACTCGAACCCCGGACCCGCTGATTAAGAGTCAGCTGCTCTAACCAACTGAGCTAGCGGCGCGCAGAAGAAATATTACCCCGGTCCGCGGGGTGCTTCCGACCGGCCGGCATGTCCCGCCACGGCCGGACTTTCATGGCCGAAAGACCCCTCTTGATCATCTGCGCCCAGGGCCCGTAGCTTCGCCGTCACCGAACTCACTCGCCCGAACACGGACAGTTTCCGATTAAAGCTTCCTAGAAAGGAAGACACCGTGAAGCGCATCGGTACGGCCGTCACCGCGGCAACCGCTGCCCTCCTCCTGGCCCAGGCACCCGCCGCCACCGCGGCCGGGACGACCGGCTGGACCGCGCCCTCCTGCACCCGCGTCACCGGTGACGGCTCCGTCACCTTCACCACCGACGAGGGCCGCACGCTGGCGCCCACCACGGGGACCCTGCACACGACCGGCTACACCCACGGCCTGGTCGCCCTCGACACCCCGAACGTGCTCCTGGCCACGCACAACACCCAGCTGCTGCGCTCGGCCGACGCCGGCTGCACCTGGACGCCCCTGGCCACCCTCGGCACCGGCACCACGCGCCTGACGGCGGCCCCCGCAGGCCGGGCGTACGCCTGGCAGGTCAACGGCGGCTACCTGGCCCGTATCGACGGCACGACCGTCACCCGCCTGACCGCCCCGACGGCGAACATCACCGGTCTGGGCACCGACCGGGCCCACCCCGGCCACCTGCGCCTGGCCGACCACGCCGGGCAGCTGTTCGACTCCACGGACGGCGGCGCCACCTGGACCCGTACGGGCGCCCCGGCGTTCCCCGCCGGCAGCAGCGTCTACTCGGTGGCCTTCGACCCGGCCGACGTGCGGCACGCCGTCGCCGGCGCCATGGTGCGCGGCGGCGCGGTGACCACCGACGGCGGCGCCACCTGGACTCCCGCCAAGGGCCTCGCGACCAAGGGCGACAAGGCCAACCTCTTCTCCTCCGCCGTCTCCCCCGCCGACCCCTCCGTGGTCTACGGGCTGGGCATCGACCTCGACGAGGCCGCGCCGGGCTCCTCCTCCGAGGGACGCCACCTGTACCGGTCGGCCGACGGCGGCCGGACGTTCGTCAAGGTGGTCGACGACTCCGCGGAGACCAAGCTGACCAACGGCACCCTGCTGGCCCCCAGCCCGGTCGACGCCGGCGTCCTGCACTTCGTCTTCGGCACCTACTTCCAGAACTACGGCACCGACCTCTTCCGCCTCGACGCCCGCACGGGGCGGGTCACCAAAACCCACAACGCCTACGACGGGATCTCGGCCATCGCCTTCAACCCGGCGCGGCCGCAGGTGATGTACCTGGGGGCCGACGAGGTGCGGGTGGACTGACCGCAAGGGCTCACTTCTTGCCCTTGCCGGGCTCCCCGCGCGGGTTGCGGATGGTCACCGTGACGCCGGCCGAGGCGTTGCGCGTGGTCAGGCGGTACGGGCCGTAGACGCGCCGTGCGGAGAGCAGGTAGCCCTCGGGCACGGCCGTCTCCCGCAGGTAGTAGGTGCCCAGCGGCAGTCCGGGGTAGGTGCAGCGGCCCTGCGGGTCGGTGGCGCAGCCGCTGTCGACCCGGCGGTCGGCGCCGGCCCCGGAGGTCTGCAGGCCGGCGCGGCCGTTGGTCTCGCGCCACAGCTCGAAGACGGCGCCCTGGAGCAGCCGGCCGGTCCGCGCGTCCCGTTTGATCAGGCGCAGCGTGCCGCAGGTGGGGGTGTTGGCCACGGCGACGGTCACGCCGCGGGCGGCGTTGGCGGCGGTCAGGACGAGCCCCGTCACGCGTTGGGCGGGCGCGGCGTAGCAGGCGGGGGGCTGCAGCTCCTGCCAGTAGTAGGTGCCGGTGTCCACGGCCCTGCGGCACAGGCCGCGCCCGTCGGTGACGCACACGCCGCCGACCCGGGCGTCGGCGGCGCCACCGGTCTGCAGGCCGGCGCGGCCGTTGGACTCCCGCCACAGCTGGAAGCGGGCCCCCGGCAGCGGCCGGCCGGTCACCGCGTCCCGCTTGAGCACCGTCACGGTGCCCGCCTGGGCGGCGCTGACGCAGTCGGGCAGGTCACCGGTGAAGGGGTAGGCGTGGAATCCGGCGGGTCCGCCGGAGGCGGTGTGGGTGAGGGAACCGGCGGTCAGGAAGCGCCCGTTGAAGCCCGGTACGGAGACGACCGACTCGCTCTCGCGCTCGCCGGCCAGCACGCTGCCCTGGAACTGCCCGGTGCCGCGGAACTCCAGGCGCCGGGCGTCGGCGGCGTTCCACAGCAGCCGCTCGCGCAGCCCGGCCGGTCCGCTCACGCCGCCGGCGTCGATCAACCGTGCGGTGCCGGCGAGGTTGACCAGGACGGTCGCCCCGGACGGGATGCCGGTGAAGCGCAGGTTCTGGTGGGCGCCTCCGGGGCCGGCCACGTCCGAGCCGACGGTGAACACCTGCAGCCGGGAGCTGCCGTCGCCGGTGAAGACCGTCTCCGTGCCGGTGGTGCGCACCGTGCCGGTCGCCGGCCGGCCGTGGCCGTCGGCCCCGTGCGCGTAGCAGCGGCTCGCGGCGCCGAGTTCGTCGCGCAGCCGCACGTACGGCTCCGCCGCGGCCGCGTCGGTGACACTGCGGCCGGTGACCGTACCGCTGACCGGGCCCGCGTGGCGGACCGTGCCGCGGTCGGCGACCAGCCGCTGGCCGGCCGCCACGGTCACGTCCGCGCCGGCGGTCAGGAAGTCGCTGCCGTCCGCCGGGGGGACGCGGGAACCGGTGCCCGCCACGCCCACGGCGTACCCGCCGCCGCCCGACCGGTGCACGTCCACGCGGCCGAGGGCGACCACGCGCCCCTCGGCCTCGGCGGCCGTGCCCCGGATGCGGAAGTCGCCGCCGACAAAAACGTTGACGTTGTTGTCGCGGCCGGTCGGCGGGCCCGAGCCGGGACCGCGGTAGCTGCGCGGGCAACTGCCGGGCAGGCACGGGCCCAGGCCACCGGGCAGCGGTGCCGCCGCCGCGGGCGGGGCCAGGCCGCCGACCGTGGCGGCGCAGACGACGCCCACCGCGAGCCGTCGCAGCCATCCCTCGGTGAAGTTCCGTCGCACGATCCGACTATGACCATCGGCATCTCGTCGGATATTCCGCCGCGCCGGGGCGCCGCCGCGAACGTGCTCCGAACGGCCGATCAAGTGCCCGGCTTGCGCCCCCAGACGCGCACGCCGTCGCCGACCTGCAGCACGTCCCACAGCCGGCGCGCGTCGGCGACCGTGAGGTTGACGCAGCCGGCGGAACCACCGCCGTCGAAGAGGTTGCCCGGGTGGCCGTGCAGGGCCTGGCCGCCGGAGAAGAACTGCGAGTAGGGCATCGGGGCGTTGGCGTAGAGCGTGGAGACGTGGTTCTTGTGCTTCCAGTACACCTTGAACGACCCCGTACGGGTCGTCTGCCCGGCCCGGCCCGAGCGCACCGGCACCGGGGCGAAGATCACCCGGCGGCGCTGCTGCACCCACATCAGCTGCCGGTCGAGGTCCACGCAGGCCATGCGGCCCGCCACCACCGGGCAACGGCCGGCGGCATTGGGGTTGGGCCGGGCCTGGGCGACGAGCATCTGCCGGTAGGTGGCCAGCCCCGCGTACCCGTCGGCCGGCCGGATGCCCTCCCGGCGCTGGAAGGCGGCGATGGCCGCGCAGTCCGCCGGTGACTGGCGGCCGTCCACGGGCCGCTTGAGGTACGCCTCCAGCTGCCGCTGGTACGGTCCGGTGCCCGCCGTACAGGCGGCCGCCCGCGCCGCGTGGGCGGTGCCCGGCGCGGCGCCGAGGGCGGCCGCGCCGGCGAGCGCCGTCAGCAGACAGGCCGCCCGTACGCGTCGGTTGCTCATGGACGACGGTCTACCGGCCGGCCGCCGGGCGGGCACCCGCAGGGACCCGAACGGGTCAGTCGCGCGGCGACAGCTCGGCCATCGCCGACCAGCCGCGGCCCGGGACCTCGACGTTGACGATCTCCGGGGTGCGCTCGATCAGGCCGGGCATCCAGGCCATGGCCGTCTTGAAGTGCTCCGAGTTCACGTGCGCCTCGCCCGCGGCCGCGTCCTCGAACGCCTCGACAAGGACGAACTGGTGCGGGTTGTCCACGCTGCGCGACCACTCGTAGAACAGGTTGCCCGGCTCCTCGCGGGTGGCGCGGGTGAAGTCCTGGACCAGGTCCAGCCACTCCCCGCTGCGCTCGGGGCGGATGGTGAACTTGACGACGATGAAGATCATGCGTGCTCCCGGAAGGACCGCGTTCGAATGAGGACCGGTCCATCGTGACGTGCGCGGCGGGGGCCCGCGAACGCGATACGGCCGTTTTCCGGCTGTGCCGGAAAACGGGCGGGGTGGCGCCTGCGGCGGGCTGCTCCCCGGCCCCGCCGCCCCCAGCTACCGCTGGGAGGTGTCCCCGGACGGGCTGGATGTGCACCTGGTCAGCTCGTGAGTGCCGCCGCCCGTTCGCGGAGCTCCGCGAGCGCCAGCTTCAGCAGCGGGTGGCCTTCGCTTCCGCTGCGCACCGCGGTCAGCACCCGCCGCGTCGGCCCCGGCCCGCGCAGCGGCCGTACGGCGGGGGTGAGCGCGGGCCGGATGCCGTGCAGGGCCGAGCGGGGGACGAGGGCGACTCCCGCGCCGACCGCGACCAGGGCACACACGGCCGAGAAGTCGTCCGACAGGCATTCGACGCGCGGCTGGAAGCGGGCCTGCTCGCAGGCGCGCAGCACGGCCTCGTGCACGGGGTTGCCGGGCCAGGGCGTGATCCAGGGGTCCCGGGCCAGATCCTTCAGGTCCACTTCCCCCGCCCCCGCGAGCCGGTGCCCGGGCGGCAGGACGGCGTCGAACGGCTCCTCGTACAGCGGTGCGTGCAGCAGCCGGCCCGTGCCCGGCGCCAGCGAGTCGCGGTGTTCGACGGCGATGGCGATGTCGACCTCGCCGTCGGCGAGCAGGCGGGCGCTGGTGTGCCCCTCGGCGTCCTTGACCCGCACCTGCACCTGCGGGGCGCGCCGGCGCAGTGCGGCCACCGCGGGGGCGACGACCTCGGTGATGGCGGTGGCGAAGGCGGCGACGGCGACCTCGCCGACCAGTCCGGTGGAGCAGGCGGCGAGGTCGGCCTCGGCCCGCTCCAGCTGGGCGGAGATCTCGCCGGCGTGCCGGGCGAGGACGCTGCCCGCGGCGGTGAGGCGGACGGTGCGGCCACGCCGTTCGAGCAGGGTGTGCCCGGTCTCCGCCTCCAGGGCGGCGAGCTGCTGGGAGACGGCGGAGGGCGAGAGGTACAGGGCGTGGGCGGCGGCCGTGACGGTGCCGTGGTCGGCGAGGGCGCGCAGCACCTTCAGGCGGCGGGGGTCGATCACCTGTTCATCATCCCATGATCGTGAAGGTGGGCTTCACAACCACCGTCGAAAAATGTCGATGGACTTCACAGCGGCGAAGCCGCAAAGTGATCCCTCATGAGGGCATTGGTGAAGACCGCGGCGGCGCCGGGTCTCGAACTGACCGAGGTGCCGACCCCCGAGGCCGGCCCCGGACAGGTACTGATCAAGGTCTTGCGGACCGGCATCTGCGGCACGGACCTGCACATCGACAGCTGGGACGACTGGGCGGCCCGCGCGGTGCGCGCGCCGCTCGTGGTCGGCCACGAGTTCGCCGGCGAGGTCGTCGCCACCGGCGCCGGGGTGACCAAGGTCGCCGTGGGCGACACCGTCAGCGGCGAGGGCCACCTGGTGTGCGGCACCTGCCGCAACTGCATGGCGGGCCGCCGCCACCTGTGCATCCGCACGATCGGGCTGGGCGTGCACACCGACGGTGCGTTCGCCGAGTACGTGGTGCTGCCCGAGTCCAACGTCTGGGTCCACCGTCACGAGATCGACATCGACGTGGCGGCCATATTCGACCCGTTCGGCAACGCCGTGCACACGGCGCTGTCCTTCCCGGTCCTCGGCGAGGACGTGCTGATCACCGGTGCCGGCCCCATCGGCATGATGGCCGCCGCGGTCGCCGCCCACGCCGGTGCGCGCTCCACCGTCATCACCGACGTCAGCCCCTACCGCCTGGCGCTGGCGCAGAAGATGGGCGCGACCGTCGCCCTGGACGTCAGCAGCCGGCGCATCGCCGACGTCATGCCGGAGCTCGGCATGACGGAGGGCTTCGACGTGGGCATGGAGATGTCCGGCCGCGCCGACGCCCTGCAGGACATGATCTCCACCATGTCGCCCGGCGGCCGCATCGCCGCGCTCGGCCTGCCGCACGGCGAAGTGAGCCTGGACATGGCCACGATCGTCACGCGCATGCTGACCCTGCGCGGCATCTACGGCCGCGAGATGTTCGAGACGTGGTACGCGATGTCCGTGCTGCTGCGCAGCGGCCTGGACATCTCGCCGGTGATCACCCACCGCTTCGGCTTCGAGCAGCACGCCGAGGCGTTCGCCACGGCCCGCTCCGGCCAGTGCGGCAAGGTCGTCCTCGACTGGACCCGGCCCATCCTCCCCTGACGCACGACCACACCACGAGGAGTCCCCACGTGTACGACGGGATGCGCGAGCACCTGCGCAAGGAGCTGCAGGACATCCGCAACGCCGGGCTGTACAAGTCCGAGCGCGTGATCACCAGCCCGCAGTCGGCGGCCATCAGCGTCGGCGACGGCAAGGCCGCCGACAAGGTGCTCAACTTCTGCTCCAACAACTACCTCGACCTCGCCGACCACCCCGAGGTCATCGCGGCGGCCAAGCAGGCGCTGGACGACTGGGGCTTCGGCATGGCCTCCGTCCGCTTCATCTGCGGCACCCAGGCGCCCCACAAGGAGCTGGAGAGCCGGATCTCCCGCTTCCTGGGCACCGAGGACACGATCCTTTACAGCTCGTGCTTCGACGCCAACGGCGGTGTCTTCGAGACCCTGCTGTCCGCCGAGGACGCGGTGATCTCCGACGAGCTCAACCACGCCAGCATCATCGACGGCATCCGCCTGTCGAAGGCCGCGCGCTTCCGCTATCGCAACCGCGACATGGCGGACCTGGAGCGCTGCCTGCAGGAGGCGTCGGGCGCCCGGCACAAGCTGATCGTCACCGACGGCGTGTTCTCCATGGACGGCTACATCGCCCCGCTGGACGAGATCTGCGACCTGGCCGAGCGCTACGGCGCCCTGGTGATGGTCGACGACTCGCACGCGGTGGGCTTCGTCGGCGAGGAGGGCCGCGGCACGCCGGAGCTGTTCGGCGTCACCGAGCGGGTCGACATCATCACCGGCACCCTGGGCAAGGCCCTGGGCGGCGCCAGCGGCGGCTACGTCGCGGCACGCGCGGAGATCGTGGAGATCCTGCGCCAGCGCTCGCGCCCGTACCTGTTCTCCAACTCGCTGGCGCCCTCCATCGTCGGCGCCTCGCTGCGGGTGCTCGACCTGCTGGCCGCCTCCGGCGACCGGCGGGCGCAGCTGCGGGAGAACACCGCGCTCTTCCGCAAGGGCATGACCGAGGCGGGCTTCGAGGTGCTCCCGGGCGAGCACCCCATCACCCCCGTCATGATCGGTGACGCGGCCGTGGCCGCGCGGATGGCGGCGGCGCTGCTGGAGAAGGGCATCTACGTGATCGCCTTCTCCTACCCGGTGGTTCCCCAGGGCAAGGCCCGCATCCGCGTCCAGCTCTCGGCCTCCCACTCGCGCGAGGACGTCCTGCGCACGATCGAGGCCTTCCGCGAGGTCCGCGACGCGATGGCGGCCTGACGGCCGCACATCCCGACGGCGCCGGCCCCGGGCATCCGCCCGGGGCCGGCGCCGTATTGCGTAGGCGTGGCGGTACCCGGCTGCCGCCGGTCAGTAGTGCCAGCGCGGGCGGCCGCTGTCGCCGCCGCAGGTGATCAGGCGGCCGCCGGCATCGTGGGTGCTGGCTCCGACGTCGGTCGTGCGGCAGAACTGGCCCGCCTTGTAGCAGTTGCCGGCGCTGGAGCGGATCTCGCAGCCGGTGCCGGCGGCCCGGCCGCCGGAGGCCGAGGAGCCGTCGTCGGTGTGGGCGGGCCGCGAGGGGGACGGCGTGGGCGCGGTGGTCGGGTCCGCAACCGCGGTCGGCGTCGCGGCGGGCGTGGCCGATGCCGGGGAGGAGGGGGACGGCGACGGGGACTGCGAGGGGGACGGGGAGGCGCTCACGGAGGCCGGGACCGTGGGCGAGGCGGTGGAACCGGTCGAACTCTTGCCGTCACCGGTGCAGCCGGTGAGGGTCAGCGTGAGGGCGAGACCGCACGCGGCGAGCAGGCGACGGCCGAAGGCGGCGCGGCGGGCAGGAGCGGATATGGCCATGGAGGACTCCACGTAACTCGGGCGGGCGGGTGGGACGGCCGCGCGCGGTACGGTGCGTACGCGCCGCAGGGGCACGTACGCACAAGGCGTACCGCCGATACGTGGGGGGACCGGCTCGGCTGGAACTTTAGCGCTGGACGACCGCTTTCCGAGACCAGATCGCAAACTCCCTCCCCACCCGCCTCAGCCGTGCAGAAGCCGCTTCTGCAGGGACTCCAGCGGCCCGGCCGGGAAGCGGCGCATCCAGAGGGTGGATCCGGCCACCAGGGCCAGGCAGACCGCGGCCCACAGGGCGAGGACCCACCAGGGGCCGGTGCCGGCGAAGTGCTCCGCCAGGCCCAGGCCGATGCCGTAGCACGCCAGGACGCACAGCACGTTCTGGGCGACGTAGCAGGTCAGGGCCATGCGGCCGACGGAGGTCAGGGAGCGGGTGAGCGGGCCGGGGCGGGGCAGGCGGTCCATCAGGACGCCGATCAGGCCGAGGTAGCCGAGCGCGACGACGGGGGCGGCGACGTAGCGGCCCAGGAGGTAGGCGTCGGCGAGGGAGGCGGCGGCGTTCAGGGGCAGGCCGAGGCCCAGGCCCCAGGAGGCCAGGCGGACGCGCAGGCGGTGCCCGGCGGCCGAGGGGGCGAAGGCGCCGGCACGGTGGAGGCGGACGCCGAGCAGGAAGAGGAAGAGCAACAGCCCGAAGGACAGCACCGGTTCCATGCGCAGGACGAGGGCGTGGTGCAGGCGGAAGGCGATCTGGTCGAGGTAACCGCCGTGCGCGTAGAGGGCGGCCGCCTCCCGGTCGGGGCCGGTGCCGCTGCTGCCGTCGCCGTCGGAGCCGAGCGCCGCGAGGGTGAGCAGCGTCATCAGGGCGAGGTGGAGGCCGGCCGCCGTCCACATCACGCGGTTGCGCACGCGTGCGGAGCGGGTGAGCAGGCGGGCGACGAGCAGGGCGGTCAGGGCGTAGCCCATGAGCACGTCCCAGGCGAAGACCAGGACGAAGTGCGCGGTGCCCTCGGCGAGGAGGAAGAGGGCACGCCGGCGGTAGCGGCCGGGCCACGGCCGGCCGCGCCGGGCGGCGGCGTCGAACTGGATGGCCAGGCCGACGCCGAAGAGCAGGGTCAGCAGGGACAGGAACTTACCGTCGGCGAGGAAGCGGAAGACGCTCTCCACCGCGAGCGCGGGGGTCGGGTCCCCGAGCAGGCCGCCCAGGGTGGTTCCTCCGTCGGAGCCGAGGACGCCCCATTCCGCGCCGGGACCGGTAAAGATCCAGACATTCGTCATCAGCGTTCCGAGGATGGCCGTGCCGCGCAACACGTCCAGCAGCGGCAGTCGTTGCGGCGTGCCGGAGTCCGCCGCCCCTCCCGTTTCGCCCTCTTGTGGTCCGGACCAAGAGGCGGTGGACCGTACGGTTTCCGTCATGTGACCCCCAACTCGGCGTTTTCTCCATCCTCTGCGGAAGGATCACCGGGGGCCTCGTAGGCGGTGATGAAACGGCGCTACATCCTTCGATGTAGGGGCCGGCAGGGCGGCCGAACCTTTATCAGCCCACGCACATGTGCCGAAGGAAAGTGCCAAAACTCTCACCACCCACGGGTGTTATCGATTACCTTCCGTCGCAACGGACACGCCATGTGTGATCACCCCCGGAGAGGATCGTGTGACCGGCATAGACGGGTGCCTGGCCGAGGCCATGACCATCCCCGGGGCACGGGGGGCGAGCCTGGTGGAGTGGACCACCGGGCTCACCCTGGGGACGGCGGGCGACGGGCCGACGGCCGGGCACGGCGAGCACGGGGACGACGAGGCCGCGGCCGCCGAGGCGGCCGAGGTGGCCCGGCTCGTCTTCGAGAGCGGGGCCTTCCGCCGCGGGGCGGCGGCCGCAGGGCCCGTGGAGGAGCTGATCGTCACCGCCCGCGGCAGCTACCACCTGATCCGTTTCGTGGAGACGGCCTTCGACAGCAGCGTCTTCCTGCACCTGTGGCTGGATCGCACGGAGGCGAATCTGGCCGTGGCCCTCTTCCGCATCAAGGACATCACCGCCCGGCTGGTGCCCGCATGAGCCCGGCACTGCGCGAGGCGACGCTGGAGGACCTGGCCGCGCGGCGCGCCACGGGCGCCCTGCACGGCCGAGGCGGGGCGCTGTACCTGGCCGACGGCGCGGTGGTGCACGCGGAGAGCCCGGCGGTGCCGGACGTGGGGTGGCGGCTGACCGCCGGCGGCCGGGTGTCGCCGGAGGCCTGGCAGGAGGCGGTGGTGCGCGGCGGCGCCGAGCACCGCGCCGGCGCCTTCCTCGTCGAGCACGGCCGGCTCGGCCGCGCCGAGCTCGAACTGTGCCATTTGAGCGCCCTGTTCGACGCGGCCTACTTCGTGCTCTTCCCGCTCGACGGCTCCCAGCGGCCCCCGGACCGGTTCCTGGACGAGGCACGGCACTGGTTCGGCCCCGTACGCCCGGTCCCCGTGGGCCTGTTGCAGCGCGAGGTGCGGCGCCGGCGCGGGCTGCTGGAGCGGGCCTGGCCGCGCCCGGAGATCGATGCGGCACCGGTCGTGCCCGTGGCCGGCGCCCTGCCCCGCACCGGCCAAGGCGGCGCTCCCGCCGGGGGGCGCCGGGCGGTGCTGGAGGCGGCGGACGGGGTGCGCACGCCCACCCAGATCGCCAGGGCGCTGGGCCGGTGCGCCTTCGCCACCGTCCTGGACGTGCGGCGGCTGGCGGCGGCGGGCCTGGTCCGTACGCCGCGGGCGGGCGCGCCGGCGCCGCGCGCCGCGCAGGCCGGCGCCCGCCCCGACGCCCCGGACGTCTTCCTGCTCCACCGGATCCGCGACGCCTTGGAGGCCCTGTGACCGAGCCCCGGCCCGTTCCCGTGCCGCACCCCGAGTTCCCACGACGCCACCGGGCCGCGTCGTGGGCGGGCCGGGCACCCGCGCTCTCATGATGAGGCGCGCGTTGAGGCAATTCGCCGTGAGGAGGCAGCCGATGACCGCCGCACCCGAGGTGCTCGACGAGCTGGAGGGGCTCCGTGTGCGGGTACCGCACCTGACCGGTGCCATGGTGGCCAGCACCGACGGGCTGGTGATCGCGCACCTCGTCACCGGCATGGAGCCGGACGGGGTGGCCGCACTGACCGCCGCGGCCCTGGGCGTGGGGGCCCGGCTGACGGAGGCCGTGGGCCACGGGGGCTTCCGCGAACTCGTCGTCAGCGGCGAGCACGGCTACGTCGCCACCTACGCCGCCGGCGCCTCCTGCGTGCTGACCCTGCTGGCCACGGCCGACGCCAACGTGGGCCGGCTGAACCTGGAGGCCCGCAGATCCGGCGCCCGCATCGCCGCGCTCGCCGCCACCTCGCCGGCGCGGCAGCGCCAGCCCTGACGAGGCGGCCACCGGCCGCCCGCACGACGCATCACCAACCCGACAAATCGACAACTACGGAACGGAATCCTGACGATGGCGAACACCGAAACGGCCCTCAAGGACGCGATGAGCTCGATCGACGGGGCCATCGGCGTGGCACTCGTCGACTACGGCAGCGGCATGGCGCTCGGCACCCTGGGCGGCAGCGCCTCCTTCGACCTCAACGTCGCGGCCGCGGGCAACACCGACGTCGTACGGGCCAAGCTGCGGGCCATGGAGATGCTGAACATCCAGGACAGCATCGAGGACATCCTCATCACCCTCGGCACGCAGTACCACCTCATCCGCCTGCTCACCGGCCGCGGCGGCAACGGGCTGTTCCTCTACCTCGTCCTGGACGCCAAGCGCGCCAACCTGGCGATGGCCCGCCACCAGCTCCGCCGGATCGAGACGGAGCTGGAGGTCTAGGGTCCGCCCCCGCGGATTTTCGTCGCGGGGCACCACGGCGCCCCTTAGGGGCGCGGGGAACTGCGCGACAAGCCACGACGCACCCGCAGATCGACACCGCCCCGCGCCCCCCTACGGGGCACCGCACGATCCGCCGGGCAGGCGCCAGGCGTTGGCGGTCCGGGAGGCGCCGTCAAGGCCGGCTGGGCCATTCGGGATGGCCTGAACGGAGGACTTGAGGCGCACTCACCTGACGGCCCGTCGGCGCACAGATCTGGCGCTCCGTCAGGTGGGCACGCCCCGGGTGGCGGGTGGTCGGCAGCCGCTTTCGTTTGCGGGCGGCCGAAGGTCGACGCAGGGTCGTCGTGACGATCCCTTCAGCTCGGAGGAGTACTCCCATGGCCCTCTCCCGAAGAACCGGCCTCCTGCTGTCCGGCACCCTGTGCGGTGCCCTCGCCCTGGGCACCGCCGACTGGACCGCCACGGCCCGCACCACGCGGGCGCCGGCCGACGCCGCCGCCCCCGCGCAGGCCGCCCCGGCCCCCGACGCCCTGCGCAGGGCCGCGGGCCAGGGGGTGCGGGCCATCGAGGAGAACGCCATCGGCAAGGAGGCGGCCGACGTCGCCGCGGGGTGTGCGGCCGCCCACCCGGCGCAGGGGCCGAAGGCCGGGAGTTGCGCCGCCGTCCGGGAGCAGCTCGACCGGCTGGGCCGGGCCCGGGCGGGCCTGGAGCGCCAGGCGAACACCGGCCGGCCCGACCTCGGGGCCATCACCGCCTCGACCCTGGACGCGGTGGCGGCCACCGTGCAGCTGGCCAAGGAGCGCGCCCGCAGCGACGACGGCTGGGGGCACGGCCGGCAGGGCCGGGAGGGCCCCGGCGGCCTGATCGGCACGGTGCAGGGGCTGGTAACCGGCCTGGCCTCCACCATGAACGGTGTCGTCGGCGGTATCAGCAACATGGTCATCGGCCTGGTGAGGGCCTTGCTGGCCGGCGGCTGAGGCGGCGGCTGTGCATCCGGCGGCCCCCGCCCCGGCCCGGCCCGGGCGGCAGGCCCGCCCGCCGGCGGCCGATGCCCCGGCGCCCGCGGCCCTGCCGTGGTTCGCGGGCGTGGCCACCGCCTACACCGTGGCCCAGCTGCTGCTCGTGGTGCCGGACACCGGGCTCGGCTGGGACGAGACGGTGTACGTCAGCCAGGTCGCCCCGCACACCCCGGCCGCGTTCTTCAGCGCGCCGCGGGCCCGCGGGGTGAGCTTGCTGGTCGCCCCCGTGGTGGCGCTGACGGACTCCACCGATGTGCTGCGCCTGTGGCTGGCGGTGCTCTCGGGGTGCGGCCTGCTGCTTGCCCTGTGGCCGTGGCGGCGGCTGGTGCCCGTGCCGCTGGCGGCGCTGGCGGGCCTGCTGTTCTGCGGGCTGTGGATGACCTTGTTCTACGGTCCGCAGGCCATGCCGAATCTGTGGGTGGCCTTCGGCGCCCTGGCCGCCACGGGCTGGTTCCTGTGCGCGGTGCGCGGTCCGGGTCAGGACCGGCGGGCGCTCGTGGCCCTCGCCGCGTCGGTGGCGTTCACCGCGCTGATGCGCCCGGGTGACGGCCTGTCACTGCTGCTGCCGCTGGCGGGCGCGGCGCTGTGCGTACGGTCCTGGCGCCGGCCCGCGGTCCTGCTCGCCGTGGTGGGCGGCGCGCTCGCCGGCGGCGCCGAGTGGGTGGTCGAGGCGTACCTGCACTACGGCGGGCTGGCCGCGCGGCTGGCGCGGGCCTCGGAGATCCAGGGCGGCTGGGGTGCCCCGCTGGCCCTGGACGACCACATGCGGGCGCTGGAGGGCCGGGCGCTGTGCCGGCCCTGCACGATTCCCTGGCGGCATCCGGTGACGGCCGTGTGGTGGTTGGCGGTGCCGCCGCTGACCGCGGGCGGCCTGCTGGTGGCCTCCCGGGTGCGCCGGCCGTCGGTGCACGCCCTGCCGGTGGTGGTGGCGCTGTCGATGGCGGTGCCGTACCAGTTCCTGGACTACGCGGCGCCCCGGTTCCTGCTGCCCGCCTACGGGCTGCTGGCGCTGCCGGTGACACTGTGTCTGCTGCGGCTGGTGACCACCGTCGAGGGCGGTCCGCCGCGGCTGCGGCCGGTTGCGGTGGCGGCCCTGGCGATGGCGCTGCTGGCGCACCTGGCGGTGCAGTACGTGGTGCTGGGCCGGGCCGTGGCGCGCAGCGCCGCCACCGACCGGGCCCTTGGACGCATCGTCTCCGAACTGCGCCATCAGGGGCTGCGCCCGCCGTGCGTGGTCACCGGCACGGAGGCGGTGCGGATCGCCTTCCGCGCCGGGTGCGCCTCGCGGCAGACGGACGGGCACAACGCGAACACCACCGTCGCGCGGCTGGTGGCCGAAGCGGCACGCCGGCCGGTGGCGGTGGTGACCGCCGAGGACGCGCACCCGCCGCCGTACGCGCGCACCTGGCGCGCCGCACCGCTGCCCGCGCTGCCGGGTGAGGCGGCCGGGCTGCGCGCCCGGCTGTCCCCGCCGGCCCGCCGGTGAGGCGGGGCGCGCCGGCGCGGTGTCAGGACCAGGGGCCGAAGGGCACCAGGTCGGGCCCGGTGGCGTGCCAGTCGTCGCCGCCCTCGCTGACGCGGTGCAGCAGGTGGCCCGCGTACCAGACGACGATGTCCTGTCCGTCGGTGGACTCCCCCGAGACGTACGCGGCCAGGCCGTCGTCGGCGGCGCTGCCCTGGCGCCCGTAGCGGTCCTCGGCCGCCCGGTAGCGCAGCAGCCACAAATCGGCGGTGGAGAAGGCGTCGGCGGTGCCGTCGGCCGCGCCGGGCAGCAGGTGGTAGCCGCGGCCGCTGTCGAGGTCGAGCACGGCCCAGCTGCGCCGGGAGCCGGCGTTCTTCACCCGGCTGGTCTCGGTGCGGAAGGGGTGCCAGCCCGGCCCCCAGCCCTCGTCGGGGGTGTAGGTGTTGTACTCCAGCAGCAGGTCGCGCGCGGCGCCGTCGATGTCGAAGTCCAGCCGCCAGTAGACGTGGTGACGGTGGTCGAAGGGGCACTGCAGACCGGCGCTGTACAGCCGGGGCATGACCACCCCGTTCTCCCAGAACACCCAGCGGTGGGTGAGCCGGTAGGCGCCGATCGTGTGGTACGACTCCACGCTCAGCGCCCGCAGGCCGCCGGCGGTGTACGAGTAGACGCACACCCGGCTGCCCGGGCAGCGGGAGGTGGGGTGGGAGTTGTCGTAGTTCAGCGGGTCCTTGTACGGGCCGCAGGGGCCGGAGTACTGCACGCGCAGCGAGGGCAGGCTGGCCTTGTGGAAGACCTCGTGGCCCCGGTAGGCGGCGCCGAGGATGACGATGCCCTCCTCGTCGGGGGCGTCCGCCAGCCGCCAGTCGAAGGTCCACAGCGGGGCCTCGGGGGGCCAGCCGACCCGTCCGGACTCACTCATCGCCGCCTCCGCCCGTCCCCAGGACCCGCTCCTCGCCGAGGTCGACCACCAGCCGCACGCCCGGCATGCGCCGGGCCGGCGAACCGAACCCGACGTACGCGCGGCGCCGGCCGTGGTGCTCGTCGCCCTCGCGCACGTCGCTGGTCAGCAGCACCATCGGCACCGAGCCCTGCGGGGCGCGGCGCGCCGCCTCGCTGTGGGTGCGGGCGATCGCCACGGCCCGGTCGGCCTCCGCCGGGGACAGGGCCGGCTGCACGGCGCTCTCGGCCATGGCCAGCAGCAGCGGCGGGTCGCCGTCGGCGAGGGTGAACTCCAGGGCGCGCTCGTCGGTGTAGTCGTAGGCCAGGACGAACAGGCCGGGCGCGGCCGGCGCCTTGGCGTCGGCGAGGCGGGCGGCGCCCAGGAAGACGTAGCGGTGCCCGTCGAGCGCCGAACGGGCCCCGTGGTCGGCGAGGATCGCGGGGACGGCCCGGTCCAGCAGTTCCTCGGCGGACGGGACGGCGAGGCGCTGCCAGGCGACCGGCTCGGCGGGGGCGGGTGCGGGCGGCGGCGCGGGGATGTCCTCGATCGCGGGCTCGACGACGGCGGGGAACTCGGGGAGGCCGGGCCGGTCCGGCGGCGGCCCCAGGCGGATCTGCGGCGGCTGTTCAGGCATGGGCCGAGCCCTTCGCATGGCCGGATGCGGCGGGTTTCCGGCAGCATTCCGACGGCATTCCAATGATATTCCGATGGTTTCACCCAAAATTCCCGGCGTCACCGGCGCCGTGGGGCGCACCGGGAGCACGACGCGGCGCCCGCACTCCGGCGTACGGGGCCCATTCGGTGACGCGGGTCGGCCGAATGGCGCAGCAGCGGGATATCCGGGCGCCGTCGCCGGTTACAACTCCCCGGAGTCCGAACGCGAGGAGTCCCGCCATGGCCGAGGTAAAGCTTGCCGCCGAACGACGCACGGATTTCGGCAAGGGCGCCGCGCGCCGCATCCGCCGTGCGGACAAGGTCCCCTGTGTCATCTACGGCCACGGCGCCGACCCCAAGCACGTGTCCGTGGACGGCCACGCGTTGTGGATGGCCCTGAAGACGCCGAACGTCCTGATCCGCCTCGACATCGAGGGCAAGGGCGAACTCGTCATCCCCAAGGACGTCCAGCGCGACCCCCTCAAGGGCTTCCTCGTCCACGTCGACCTGCTGGCCGTGCGCAAGGGCGAGAAGGTCACCGTCGAGGTACCGGTCCTCACGGAAGGGGAGCTGGCGCCGGGCGGCAACCTGCTGGAGCACATGCTCGACAGGCTCCCGGTGGAGGCGGAGGCCACCCACATCCCGGAGTCCTTCACCGTCTCCATCGAGGGCCTGGAGGCCGGCCACACGGTCCGCGCCGAGGACATCGACCTGCCCCGCGGCTGCTCCCTGGCGGTGGATGGCAGCACGGCCCTGCTGCAAGTGGTCCTGGCCCAGGCGGAGGAGGTCCCGGAGGAGGAGGAAGCGCCGGAGGCCGAGGAGGCCGCAGCGGCGCCGCCGCCGGCGGCGGAGGAGCAGCCCGCCGCGGGCGGCGAGGAGGGCTGAGCAGCCGGTTTGTGGGCAGGCGTTCCGCTGGGGGTCCCCCCAGCGGTGGCTGGGGGGAGGAACGGGTGGGCACAAACCGGCCCACCGGGCCGCACCACCCCGGACAGACACCCCGGTGCGGGTGCATCGTGGCTGATCGCGCAGTTCCCCGCGCCCTACGGGGCAGGGGTCAGTCGTGGGGGACCACCGCCACCGGGCACCCCGCATGGTGCACGCAGGCCTGCACCACCGCGTCCAGCCGCGGCCGGAGCGCCGCCCGCTGCCGGCGACGGCCGACGATCAGCAGGTCGGCGCCTTCGGCGGCGTTGACGACGGCCTGTGCCGGGCTCTCCAGGCGGACGGAGTCGACGACGGTGACGTCCGGGTACGTCTCGCACCAGGGCCGCAGCGCCGCGGTGAGTTCGCGTTCCGCGTCGCGACTGATCTCCTGGGCGATGTCGGGATCGACGCCCCAGGGGGCGTACGCCTGGACGGGCAGCGTGCGTCCGTGGACGACGCGCAGCGGCACGCCTCGCGCCGCGGCGGCGGCGAAGGCGAAGCCGAGCAGTTCCTCGCAGCGGCCGCGCAGGCTGACGCCGGCCACGACACCGCCGCCGTGCGGGTGCTGCGCGCCCATGCCGGCGCGTACGAGGACGACGGGTCGTTCGGCGCGCCCGGCGACGTGCAGGGCGACGTCGCCGAGGAAGAAGCTCTGCATGCGGGCCAGGCCGCGGGAGCCGAGCACGACCATCTCGGAGCGGCCGGCCGCGTCGAGGAGCGCGGCGGCGGGTTCGTCGGCGACGAGTTCCTCGACGACGGCGAGTCCGGGAAGGCGCTCGGTGATTTCGGTGCGGGCGGCGCCCAGGATGCGTTTGGCCCAGTAGTCGCGGTCCTGCTCGGCGGGGACGCCGGCCGGCTCGGGCACGTGCAGGATCCACGCGTGCAGCAGGTGCAGCGGCAGGGCGCGCCGGTCGGCCTCGGTGGCCGCCCAGTGCGCCGCGGCCAGGCTCTCGGGACTTCCGTCGAGTCCGACGGTGACCGGTGCGGGTTCCATGGCGGGCACCTCCGTCGCGTCCGGCGTGTGCGGTTCCCTTCCAGTGTCGGCCCGCACGGGGCGGCGGCACGAGCGGGCGGCGGCGCCCGCGGCACGCCCCCGGCGTGGGCGGGGGTCTGCGTGTGCCTTGCCCCGGTGGCCGGCCCGGCGCACCGTGGAGGGGACGGGCGGAGGTGAGCGTGATGACCGAGCCGCAGGCGGCCGGCACCGGCGGCCCGGCCGATACGTGGGCCTGGGTGGTCGACCGTCCGGCTGCGGTCGGGCACGGTCCGTTGCGGCGGGTGCGGCGGGCGCTGCCCGGGCCGGGGCCGGCGGATCTGCTGGTGAAGGTGCGGGCGTGCGGGGTGTGCCGTACGGATCTGCACCTGGCGGAGGGCGACCTGCCGCCGCGTACGCCGCGCTGCACGCCGGGGCACGAGGTGGTGGGCCGGGTGCTGGCGGCGGGGCCGGAGGCGGAGGGGTTCGCCGTCGGTGACCGGGTGGGTGCGGCGTGGCTGGCGAGCACGTGCGGGACGTGCGGCTATTGCACGGCGGGGCGCGAGAACCTGTGTCCGCGGTCGCGCTACACCGGCTGGGACGTGCACGGCGGGTACGCCGAGCACGTGGTCACCGATGCCCGGTTCACGTACCGGCTGCCGGAGGGCCCGCCGGACGAGGAGCTGGCGCCGCTGCTGTGCGCGGGCATCATCGGCTACCGGGCGTTGCAGCGCGCGGACCTGCCGCACGGGGGTGCATTGGGCATCTACGGTTTCGGTGCGTCGGCGCATCTGACGGCCCAGCTGGCGATCGCGCGGGGGGCGACGGTGCACGTGCTGACCCGGTCGGAGGATGCGCGGCGCCTGGCCCTGGAGCTGGGCGCGGCATCCGCGGGCGGCGCGTACGACAGCCCGCCGGTGCCGTTGGACGCGGCGATCCTCTTCGCTCCCGTGGGCGAGCTGGTGCCGGCCGCTCTGGCGGCCCTGGACCGCGGCGGGACGCTCGCCGTCGCCGGCATCCACCTGAGCGACATCCCGTCGCTGACGTACGACAAGCACCTGTTCCAGGAGCGCACGCTGCGCAGCGTCACCGCGAACACCCGGGCCGACGGCCGGGCGTACTTGTCGGAGGTGGCCCGGCACCGGCCGGTGGTGCACGTGCAGCGTTACCGGATGGGCCGGGCCGACGAGGCCCTGGCGGATCTGGCGGCCGACCGGGTCACGGGGGCGGCGGTGCTGGTGGCCGAGGAGTGAGGCCGGGGGCGGTGTTCACGTGCGGGCGAGGGCGTACGCGAGGAGGGCGACCGTCTCCGCGGCCAGGGCGAGGGCGGCGACACCGGCGACGCCGCCCAGGAGCCGGCGGTAGCTGCGACCGTGCCTCCGCCGGGCCTCGGCGGCGCGGCCGACGAGCACGGCGGGTGCGAGGACGGCGGCGTGGGCGGCCGCCCACCAGGCGAAGACGGCAGGGCCGGCGGCCGGGTCGGCGATCGTGTACAGCCCGCCGAAGCACAGTGCGACGAGGACGCTGAGCGCGCCGTGGACGGCCAGGCACCACTGCCAGGTGTCCGGCCGGCGCCACCGGGTGGCACTCCGGCGGGCGGCAAGCACGGTCAGCAGCGCGCCCGGGGCCCCCAGGCCGCACAGGAACGGGACGAAGGGGACGGCACCGAAGGTGCCGAGGACCGCTCCGGCGGCGCTCTCGGTCAGCCTGCCGGCGCTGTCGTGGGCCCTGCCTGCCCCGTCGGCCACCCCGAGGCCCGCGCCGGCGAGCACGGCCTCGGTGCTCAGCGTGACCGCCGCGGCCCACCAGCAGGAGCGCAGGCTCCGCAGGCTCTCCACCACGTCCTTCTCCCACCTCCCCTCCTGTCCGGCCCCCGATCATCCCCGACGGGGCGGGGCGGCCCGGAGGCGGCCCCCTGGGCCGTTCGGCCCATGGCGCCGCCGGCCGGCAGTGGATGATCATGGTGGGGCAGGACGGCGAGCGGACGAACCGTAGGGACGAGGAGCAGGACAGTGGAGCAGCCCGATCGTTCGAGGGTGTTCTCCGGCGAGGAGCCGGTCCGGGTGTTCCTGCTGGACGACCACGAGGTCGTCCGGCGCGGCATCCGTGACCTGCTGGAGGCCGAGGAGGACATCGTGGTGGCCGGCGAGGCCGGCACGATCGAGCAGGCCCTGGCGCGGGGCCCGGCGGTGCGTCCCGACGTGGCGGTGCTCGACGTCCGTCTGCCGGACGGCGACGGCATCTCGGTCTGCCGCGAACTGCGCTCGCGCATGCCGCAGCTGGCGTGCTTGATGCTGACCTCGTTCGACGACGACGATGCCCTGCTGGACGCCATCTTCGCGGGGGCCGCGGGCTACGTGCTCAAGCAGATCAAGGGTTCCGACCTCGTCGCGGCGATCCGTACGGTCGCCTCCGGCCAGTCGATGCTGGACCCGGCCACGACGACGCGGCTGATGAACAGCCTGCGCGGGGAGAACGGGACGACGGGGGCCGAGCCGGAGGACGAGCGCCTGGCGGCGCTGTCGCCGCGCGAGCGGGAGATCCTCGACCTGATCGGGGAGGGCCTGACGAACCGTCGGATCGCGCAGCGGCTCTTCCTGTCGGAGAAGACCGTGAAGAACCACATCTCCCGCATGCTCGCCAAGCTCGGCGTCGAACGCCGCATCCAGGCGGCCGTCATCGCCACGAACCGCCCGCCCTCCGCCTGAGCGGGCCCCGCGGCGGAACCTGAGCGGCCCCCGCGGCGGAAAACGCTGTGACAGGGGCGGGGTGCCGCCGCGACGATCCCGCCATGAACACGACGTACGACACCACCTCCGGGGCCGGCCGCCGCTTCGGCGTCCTCCGGCAGCGGGACTTCCGTCTGCTGTGGGCCGGCGAGTCGGCCAGCGGCCTGGGCAGCAGCATCACCACGATCGCACTGCCCCTGACCGCCGTGGTGGTGCTCCACGCGGGCAGCCTCGCCGTGGGAGTGCTGGCGGCCGCCGTCTGGCTGCCGTGGCTCGTCGTGGGGCTGCCCGCCGGCGCCTGGGTGGACCGGCTCCGCCGGCGACCCGTGATGATCACGTGCAACCTCGTCTCCGCCGCGGGGTACGCATCGGTCCCGCTCGCCGCCTGGTTCGGCGTGCTCACCTTCGCCCACCTGCTGGTGGTGGCACTGCTGTGCGGCGCCTCGGCGGTGTTCTTCGGCACGGCGTACCACGCGTACCTGCCCGCCGTCCTCGACGAGCGCGACCTGCTGGAGGGGAACGCCAAGCTGCAGGGCAGCGAGGCCGCCACCCTCGTCCTGGGCCGCGGCGCCGCCGGCCTGATCGCCGACCTCTTCGGCGCGGTCACCGGACTGCTGGTCGACGCGCTGACGTTCGTGGTCTCCACCGTGTGCCTGCTGCGGCTGCGGGTGCGCGAACCTGCACCGGCGGTCCCCGCCGACGGCCTCACCCTGCGCCGGCAGATCTCCGAGGGCCTGCGTTTCGTCGCCCGCGACCCCTATCTGCGCCCGATGGTGACCTACGGCGCCGTGCTCAACCTGGCCCTGATGGGCTACCAGGCGGTGCAGATCGTCTTCCTGGTCCGTACGGTCGGGGTGGATTCCGCGACCGTGGGCGCGCTGGTGATGGCCGGCAGCCTGGGCGGCGTGCTCGGCGCGTTCCTCGCCACCACCGTCGGCAGGCGTCTGGGAACCGCGCGCGGCACGCTCCTGCTGCAGCTGTGCACCGGCCCGTTCGCGCTGCTGCTGCCGCTCACCGCTCCGGGCGCCGGGCTGCTGTTCTTCGCGGTGGGCGCCTTCATGGTCTCGGCAGGCGTCGTGGCCTGCAACGTCGTCCTGGGCGGCTTCCGGCAGCGCTACTGCCCGCCGCACCTGCTGGGCCGTGTCGTCGCGACGACGATGGTCCTCAACCACAGCACCATTCCCGTGGGTTCGGTGCTGGGCGGCTGGCTCGGCGGCCTGCTCGGGCCGCGGGCCGCCCTGTGGATCATGGCGGGGCTGCTCGCGCCCTGCTGGCTGATCCTGGCCCTGGGCCCCCTGCGCAGGCGCCGCGACCTGCCCGAGGCGCACGAGGAGGAGCCGGCGCCCGTCCTGGTGGGGCCCGGGGTGACCGGAAGGCGTTCAAGTGCGGGGTGTCAGTGACGCCAGTGCGGTGGGCTGCACCGCGTCGGCTGCGGCCGAGCCGCGCAGGAGCGCGGTCAGGTCGCGCGGTGGTGCGTGCTCGGTCGTCGCATCCGCCGCCGTGATGCGGTCCAGCCGGAAGCCCCGGCCCGCCCGGCGGGTGCGGCACCAGGCGATGAGGTACCACCGGCCGCCGGCGGTCAGCAGTCCGCCCGGTTCGACGACGCGCTCGCTCTCACGTCCTGTCGCATCCACGTAGGACAGGCGCAGCGCCGTGTGGGTGGCGAGGGCCTGTTCCACGGCGCTGCGGACCGCGGAGCCGGACGGCGAGGGCAGCGCGACGATCCGCGCGGCGAGCCGCTGCGCCGCCGCCGAGGCGGGACCGGACAGCGAGGCGCCGATCTTCAGGGCCGCCGTGCGGGCCGCGCCGGCGTACGGGGCACAGGTGTCGGCCGCGGCGAGGGCGACGGCCAGGGCCGAGGCCTCCTCGGCGGTGAAGTGGATCGGGGGCAGGGTCATCTCCGGGTCGACCGACCAACCCCCGCCCCGCCCCGGGGTGGTGCGCACCGGGACGCCGGCCGCCATCAGCACCTGCAGGTCGCGCTGCACCGTGCGCGTACCGACCTCGAAGCGGGCGGCGAGCGCCGCGACCGTCAGCGGCCGCGGCGCCGCCGCGCGCAGCTCTTCCACCAGTGCGTACAGCCGGGCCGTGCGGTTCATTCGGATGACGCTACCGTCCGGCGGTGACAGTGACGGTGACGCCACGGTCCGGCGGCGACCCGGAGCTGGCGTTACCGTGCCGCGGTGGCGTTACCGTCCGGCGGCCGCGAGGAAATCTTCCTCGCGGCGCAGTTCCCGCTCGGTGACGGTCAGTGGGAAGAGGGTGAAGCCGTGCATGGCGCCGGCGACGACCCCGAGCTGTACGGGCGCGCCGGCCGTCCGCCACCGTGCGGCCAGGAACAGCGAGTCGTCCAGCAGCGGGTCCTGGGTGCCGACGACGATCCGGGCCGGCGGCAGGCCGGTGAGGTCGGCGAACAGCGGGGAGACCTCGGGGTCGCGGCGCTCTTCCGCTCCCCGGCCGGGGGTGACCATCTCGTAGGCCCGCCGCAGCGTGTCCGTATTGCTGAGCAGCCGCCTGGATCCGAAGGCTCGCTGGCTCGGTGTCATCGACAGGTCGTAGGGGCCGAAGAGCAGGTGGGCCGCCCGGAACGCCCCGGTGATGCCGTGCCGGTCGCGCAGGCGCAGCAGCGTCACGACGCTCAGGTGGGCCCCGGCCGATTCGCCCTCGATGAGCAGCCGCCGGGTGCCGAATTCTGCTGCCGCGTGCTCGATCAGCCAGCGCGCGGCCGTCTCGCAGTCGTCGGGTCCGGCGGGGAAGGGGTGTTCCGGCGCGAGGCGGTACTCCACGCTGACCACGGCCAGCCGCGCCTGTTCGGCGAGCCGCCACAGCCGTTCGTCCTGGCCGCCGGCGGAGCCGAAGGCCCAGCCGCCCCCGTGGAGGTGCAGGTACACGCCCTCGACGCGGTCGGGCACGAACACCCGCACCCCCACGCCGCCGGCAATGACGCGGTCGCGGCCCTGCGGCAGGCGTACGGGTGGCGTGTCGCCACCGAGGCGATTGCGGCGAAGGGTGGCCAACGTGGCGGCGTCCGGCATCTCTTCGCGCACCGGGCGGCTCGCGGCCGCGGCTTCGAATTCCTTGTTGAAGGCCAGGGTCTCGGCGAGACAGTCCTCATCGGTGATCATCATGCCGTCGACGATCGCAGCCGTGCGCGACACCACCCTGTCACCGTTTTTCGGAGAGCTGCGTCACATCGCCAGCGGTATCCGCCAGCCGAGCCGGGTGCCCCCCGTGCCGGGGCGCTCGAGCGAGAGCCGGCCGCCGTGCCGGGCCGCCCGTTCGGCGAGGTTGCGCAGGCCGCTGCGGCGGTCGCCGTCCGCGGGCATGCCGACACCGTCGTCGGTGACGGTCAGCTCCAGGTACCCGCCGTCGTTGACGAGCGCGACGTCCACGGACGAGGCGCGCGCGTGCCGGGCCACGTTGGCCAGCGCCTCGCCGAGCACCGCCAGCACGTCGTCGGCGGCCTCGCGCGGCACCTGGGTGTCCAGCAGTCCTTCCATGCGCAGGCCCGGGGTGAAGCCGAGCAGCGTTGCGGCCTCGCCCACCGTCCGGACGAGCCGGGTGCGCAGGCCCTGCCGGGACGCGGTCTCGCGCGAGCGCAGCCCGAAGATCGTCGACCGGATGATCTTGATGGTCTCGTCCAGGTCGTCGACCGCGCGCCGCACCCGTTCCCCGGCCTCCCCGTGGTCGATGAACCGCTCCGCGCTCTGCAGCGTCATCCCCGTGGCGAACAACCGCTGGATCGCCAGGTCGTGCAGATCGCGGGCGATGCGATCGCGGTCCTCCAGCACCGCGAGCTGCTCGGCGTCCGCACGCCGCTCGGCCAGCTCCATGGCGACGGCCACCTGTCCGGCGAAGGCGACCAGCGGCCCGAGCTCCTCGTCCCGGAACGCCGGCCCGCCCCGCGCGCGTTCCAGCTGCAGCACGGCCCGTACGGCGTCCCCCGACGTCAGCGGCACCGCCACGGCCGGGCCACCGGGCCCCTCGGCCCGGACCGGCCCGCCACCACCGGCCAGGGCCCGGCAGGCCGGGCCGTCCTCGGGCAGCGCGGTGCCGCGCAGCTGCGCGGTACGCTCCCCCACCGCCGCTTCCACGGCGAGGGACTCCCCGCCGGGCAGCGGCACGGCGACGACGGCCAGCTCCCCGCCGGTGATCTCCCTCGCCCGCTCGGCGATCAGCCCGACGGCCTCCTCCGGTCGCCCACCCGACATCAGACGGGTCGTCACCTCGGCGCCGGCCGCCAGCCACCGCTCCCGGCGCGTGGACTCCTCGTACAGCCGCGCGTTGTCGATCGCCACCCCGGCCGCGACGGCGAGCGTGGCGAGCACGGCCTCGTCCTCGTCCCCGAACTCCGCCCCGTCGCGCTTCTCGGCGAGGTAGAGGTTGCCGAAGACCTGGTCGCGGACGCGGATGGGCACGCCCACGAAGGTGTTCATCGGCGGATGCCCGGGCGGGAAACCGTACGAGGCGGGGTGCGCGGAGATCCGCGACAACCGCAGCGGCTCCGGGTGGCGGATGAGCTCGCCGAGGATGCCGTGACCGGACGGATAGGGCCCGATGGCCTCGATCTCCGCCTCGCTCACCCCGACCGTCAGGAACTGCGAGAGCGTCCGCCCGTCCGGCCCGATCACCCCCAGCGCCCCGTACCGGGCGTCGACCAGGGCCGCGGCGGCCTCCACGATCCGGCGCAGCACCTGCTCCAACTGCAGCCCGCGCCCGACCGACAGCACGGCCTCCAGCAGGTGGTGCACCCGGTCACGGGTCCCGCGCGCGGCGTCGATCCTCGCCTGCAGCTCCTCCAGCAGCTCGTCCAGCCTCAGCTGGGGTAACCGCACCACCGCTACCGCTCCTCCTCGCCCGGTGACCTTGCCGAGAACACCGTATCCGCAGGCAGGAGGGGGCGCGGGTGCGGGCCGGAACTGAGCGCTGTCCGGCCCGCAGGCCGTCACGTCCCGGGCTTGCGCCCGTATACGTACACGTCGTCGCCGTTCTTGAGCAACGACCAGTACGCCTTGGCATCGGCGCGCCGCATGTTCACGCACCCGTGGGAGCCGGGCGCCGACCACACGCTGCCGTCGATGGAGTGGAACGCCTGCCCGCCGTCGAAGAACTGGCTGTAGGGCATGCGCACCTTGTAGATCGTCGACCAGTGGTCGATGCTGCGCCAGTAGATCCTCTTGAGCCCGGTGCGGGTCTCGTACCCGTCACGCCCGGAACGTATCGGCACCGGCCCGAACTTCAGCCGCGACCCGTCCTGCACCCAGCTCAACTGCCGGGACAGATCGACGCACGCTATGCGCCCCTTGTTGGTGGGGCACTTCCCGGCGGCGTTGGGATTGCTGCCGGCGGCACGCTGCCGGTCGACGACCTGCATCACGTCCCACGTGACGGGGCCGGCGTAGCCCGCGGCGGGGCTGATGCCGTGATCGAGCTGGAAGTCACGGATGGCCCGGCAGTCGGCCTGCGACTGCCGCCCGTCGACGGGCCGCCCGAGGAACCGCTCCGCCTGCTTCTGGTACGGCCCGGTGCCGGCGGTACACGCACTGCTCGCGGCCTGAGCCGTCCCCCCACCGGCCACGACACCGACGGGCACGGCCAACACGACGGCACCCGCCACCACGCCGGCGGCGCGCGCGGCCGCCCGGCATCTCGCCTTGCTGCTCCCTGAGTTCACCATGTGCAGTACGACTACCGGGGGGCGGCGTTGGTTGCGCGAAAAACAGGTCGCCGCACGGCGCTCTGCGCGACTACGGTTCCCAACCCCCACCACTGGCCCCGGAGAGCGCACCATGCCCACCACCCACCCCCCGACGACAACCCTGTGGCGCCCCACCGGCCCGGCGGAACTGGCCCTGGTCCGCGCCCTCGACTGGCAAGCCTGGCCCCCGCGCCTGCCGGAGCAGCCGATCTTCTACCCGGTCCTGAACGAGGACTACGCAATCCGCATCGCACGCGACTGGAACGTCAAGCACGACGGCGCGGGCTACGTCACGCGCTTCGAGGTGGAGACGGACTTCGTGAGCCGCTACCCGATCCAACAGGCGGGCGGCAGCACGATCCTGGAACTGTGGGTACCGGCGGAGGAACTGGCGGAGTTCAACGCGCACATCGTGGGGCGCATCGAGGTGATCCACGAGTTCCACCCGCGCGTTGGGCATTAGCTCCGCCCGAACGAACACCGGCTCGAACCACTACTGCTGCCCCACACAGCACTGTTAAATGCCTTGGCTCCGATGAGCTACAACTCAGCGGAGCCAAGACATTAGCTTATAGCTATCGAAGGTTGTGCCAGGCGTGACTGCACGTCCCCCGGCACCCCGATTCCCTACGACGCGTGCCGCGACAGCGAACGTAGCCAACAAGACCCGGAAGGCCTTGACATATCCGACAGAGGAAGGTTGATAATCTTCCTCATTTGCTCAAGAATTGACTCTCACACTATCAACGTGGCTGGCATGGACTCGGCTTACCCCCCGAACGCAGCGCACCTTCACGCCCGTCTATCGCAGTGACATGAGCCTGTATACAGACCACAACGTACGGCTTATCCCTGTCAAGTTCCGTGTAGTCCGAACGATTCGGATTGTAGCTTTGCCAGAAGTCACGACCACGCCCACTCCCCTCTCCGTCACCAGTCCCTCTCGGCAAAGAGTTCTTAACGCTGTGACGATTCGGGGAGGGGTCCGTCAGCATGTAACCTCAATCTGACGCCGGGTTGGGTGTTCCATTCGCGGCGGTGGTTACTCCCAGTGCGCGGGCCAGGGTGTGCAGGGTCTCCATTCGGACCGTTTCGCCAGACCAGGGTTCTCCGACGGCCCCCAGGCTCACCCCGTGACGCTTACGTTCGGCCTTGGCGGCCCCCGGAGGTTCCTGGTACGCCCCCGGTGACCGGGCAAGGGACCCCGCCCGTACCCTCGACCGCACACCCCAACAGAGCTGCACCCGAACTCGACCCCGCTGCCCCCTCGGAGGGAGGGCCGGGGTTTGGGGCGAACCCCCAAAAGGCTGCGCTATGCGAGCTGTTGCGCGCCCGGATCAGCGGTGCCGACGGCAAGCGGGGCGGAGACAGGAGCGGGCGGCGGCCCCGCGGGGCCGGAGCGCGCGCGACCCGCGTAGCGGGTCGTCTTGATCAAGTAAAAAACCTTTGAACAGCTCGCCCACTGGCCGGGCTGTCAGCCCTGCATCAGGGGCGCTGCTGGCGCCGCTTCTTCGACTCGGTCAGTGCGGCCTCCAGCTGCTCTCCCCGCTGACACTCACCTACAT
The DNA here is from genome assembly GCF_057552455.1 of Streptomyces sp. PKA51. Lineage (NCBI taxonomy): Bacteria > Bacillati > Actinomycetota > Actinomycetes > Kitasatosporales > Streptomycetaceae > Streptomyces > Streptomyces sp. PKA51. The sequence goes on along the minus strand of NZ_BAAJPZ010000001.1, from coordinate 495,487 downwards.
CCACTCCGTGGTCAAGTCCGCCCTGGAGCACGCCGTCCGCGAGAAGGAGATCTCGCGCAACGGCGCCCGCAACACCCGCACCGGCACCCCAACAGCCCCGACGCTTCGAATCCCTCACCGCCGACGAAGTCCGCCAGTTTCTCGCAATCACGCGCGGACACCCGCTGCACGCGCTGTTCGAACTCGCCCTCCACACCGAAGTCCCCAAGCGCGAACTCCTTGGCCTCCACTGGGAAGACCTCGAACTCGCCATGGGCATCGCTGCCGTCCGCCGAACCTTGCAGCGCACCAGCGCAGGCGGCCTCACCACACTGCCCACCAAGGCACGTGCCTCCGAGCGCCGCATCGCTCTCCCCGCCCGCTAAGTCCAGTCTCTGAAGCACCGTGAGCAGCAGAAGCGCGGGCGGGACGCCGCAAGCGCCACGTGGCAGCACGACGGGTACGTGTTCACCGCTGCGCAGGGCCGACCGATCGACCCGACCAACGTCACCCGTGCCTTCACCACGCTCCTCTACAAGGCTGGCCTCCGCCGCATCCGCTTCCACGACCTCCGCCCCCCGCCACCCTGCTCCTGAAACAGGGCGTCGAACTCGTCGTGATCAAGGAACTCCTCAACCACGCCCACATCGGCGTCACCGCCACCGTCTATGCCCACGTCAGGCTCCGCCTTCAGCGCGACGCCATCCACGCCCTCGGCACTGCGCTCGTCGGCCCGACGATCACTGAGATAGGCAGCGCCAACGGCGACGAGCCGCCGCCCAGCGCCGCCCTCGTCCGCTGACGTTGCCGTCAACTACTTGCCGTCATTCCACACTGAAGCCCGCCAGGACGCGCCCGGCGGGGCTTCAGTTGTGCTGGCGCTATCAGCTCTCCTTACGGGCGATATCCCATGTCAGCACTTCGCCTGATCTTACGGTCAACCACGCCGCAGGAAATTCCAATAGGACACCGCAAACCTCACCTACGGAATTGAAGATATCCGAGGTCGAGATGATGACATCGAGACCAGGGCCCCCGATCTCTTCTATCTTATCGAAAGCCCATGAATCAACGGGCCAACACCACGTGGGCAACGCCGGCCACCGGCCTTCAGTGACCTTGAGAGTCCAGTCCGTGTCACAAGACAAGAGGATGGAAGGGCCTGCGTCAAACAGGAATTCCACAGCCTCGACCGCCACGGAATCCTGAGAGTCATCTGCGATGCACTTGACTCCAAGCGCGGCCCGCACCCGTTGCCCTGCTCGCAGATTCGTGTCTTTTCGCTCGGTCATTTCTTACACCCACACGAGTAGGGAGTGGCTTGCTGGAACCAGCCATTTGGCTTCTCCATGGGGAACATGGTGACGAACTGGCCGTCGCCCTTCGTCACGAGGAGATCGTTCCCCCTGCGATAGAAGAAGTAGTCTTCACCGCCGCCATTCGCGGGATTCCACGGACCTCGCCGGACCTCATCATGCAACCCCCGAACCTCAGCGATTTTGTCACGGAACCACTGCCGGGCAGAGACGTCACCGGGATTGAGGCCATAGTCCTGAGCATGCTTACCCCACTTCTTCCCGAACTGCCCTTCATTGATGGACAACTTGGGGCCACAGTTGCTGTTGTGAACGAGTACCGGAGTGCCCCCCGCCAGCACATAGTACGTGTGGACCCCATCGACCGTGAGGTCGTAGGTCCGCTGCTGCTGACGGAAGTGACGAACGCCCACCAGAGTGGCCAACCTGCCCTTATCCGTGAGGAGCTCAGCACCAGGCGCAAGGTTGCCCGCATCGACCCAGCGACGATCATTGACTGACCAGAACGGATGGGTATCGGTTGCAACGATCGATGCATCCCCCGCCGGCGTCCTGATTGTGAGATCGGTGAAATCTTTGTCCTGATCCGTAACAATCACCGCCACCACAGGCCGCGATTCGGTCCGACCCGTCTCCGGGTCAGTGGCCAGGACCCGGTCTCCGACCTTGAGGGCTCCTATACCTTTGGCGATTCCGTCGGAGGTTTCAACCTCAGTTCCTTCGATGAAGCTGTGACACAGAACGTCCTTAGCGCCCTTTTCCGCCCCTTCCTCGACACCTTCCTCGACGCCCTTGGCAGCCTTTCGTTCGCCCTTCGCGCCCTTGAGCCACGGCTTGAAAAGCTTGATCCCCTTGCCTACCGGCAAATCCGTTGCAGCCCATCCGCACCCGGCAAGTTCCTGATCGCCGAAGCAACGCTTCCACTCATGAAAGTCAGGCAGAACCACACCTGCGGCGATTTTGAGTATGCCAAGAACATCCGGGCCGATCTTCGGTCCGTAATAAGGTCCCGGATGAGGTGCAGGGCCCGGACTCGGGCGAGGCTCGGGGTAGCTCCCACTGGTGTAGGCCGGCTCGGGTTCCTCCTCCTCATCGTCAGACGAGTTATAGCGCTCGACCTCGTCCTCGTCGACCTCCACATGCCAGCCGCCGCTGTCGCTCGTCGGGTAGCAACTCACCCCGTGGTAGCGGCATTCGTCCGGCTGCAGGCCATCAGGGTCCGACAGCGTAATGGGGTTGTTGTTCGCGTAGCTGTAGCCGTGGTTCTGCTGGGGGTCGCCCAGATCCATCAGCGGGTCGACGCTGATGAAGCGGCCCGTCGACGGGTCGTATTCGCGGGCGCCCAAGTGGGTGAGGTTGGTCGACGTGTCGTTCGTGCCGCCTACGAAGCCCTTCGTGCCCGGCCAGTTCTTCGGTTGCTGGCCTCGGGGGGTGCCGAAAGGTGTGGTGCGGCGGTGGGTTGCCGTCTTTGCGGCCGTGTCTATGGCCAGTTGGCCCGTGCCGACGTGGTCGCCCAGGACGAAGGAGGCGGAGCCGTCGTCCGTCTGGACCGCCTGGATACCGTTGCCGAGATCGAAGTAGTAGGTGCCCTTCGGTGTCGTCGAGCCCTTGGGGAGGGTGATCTCCAGGGCGCCGAGGTAGAGCGTCGTCTCCGTGTCCGTGCGGCCGATGAGTCGCTGGCCGTCCGCGTCGTACAGGTAGGACGTGGTCTTCGTGCCCTTGTCGCCCGCCGGTTCGGTCACCTTGGCCAGGTGGCCTTCGGCGTCCCAGTCCATCGTCTGGGTGTCACCGCGGATGGTCCGGGTGGCCGTGTTGCCCGTGGGGTCGTACGTGTAGGAGTCCCGGGCCGTGCCCGTCGGGCCTGCCGTGTCGACCGCCGTCAGGGCGTGGGGCTGGGGCTTGCCGGCGCCGGGGTAGGAGTAGGTGCGCTTGGTGTCCTTGGCCGCGTTGCCGGTGAGGTCGTGCTGCGTTTCGGTGAGGCGGTTGCCCGTCTTGTCGTAGGTGTAGGAGTTCCAGTACGGAGCCGGACCGCCGAGCAGGTTGCCCGACGGTGCGCCGGTGCAGGCCCCGGCCGGCTGGGTCCATTCGTCCGTCACGCGACGGAGGTAGTCGTAGGTGAAGCACTGGATGTCCGTGCCGTCACCTGCGGCATCGGAGATCGCCCGGATGTTTCCGGTCTCGTCGTAGGTGTAGGTGGCGGCCTTGTCGGCGGCGGGGGCGTTCTCCCGGTCGACACGGGTGGTGGCGAGGCGCTGCGTTCCCCACTCGTAGCCGTTGGTGACCTGGGTGAAGCGGCCGTCCTTCTGCCGCAGCTTGGCCTGGAGCGGTTTGCCGGTGAGGCTGTAGCTGGTGATCTCCGACTTGATTCCTTCGTCAGTGATCACCGCAGTGGGACGCAGGGTCTCGTCGTAGTCGTAGATGAGACCCTGGCCGGGTCGGGAACCAACCTGCGGGTAGCTCACGCCCATGACTGAACCGGACAGGGTGTAGTTGGTCCGGCTCCTGTATGTACCGGCCAGCGCCCCCTCGTTCGAAGGGATGAGGACGGTTGTCTGCTTGGTGCGGTAAAGGGAGTCGTATTCGTCGATGCGGCTCGTGTAGGCGTTGCCGTCCACATATCGCGTCGAGGAAGCCGGCTTCCCCTTCCCGTTGGGGACCGTGTCGTACGTCCACTCGGCGAGCTTTGTTCCGGTCGCCGACCCCTCGCGGAGCCCGGTCTTGCGACCGAGGTCGTCGTACGCGTAGAAGAGCGTGTTCTTGGACTTCCGCGAGTTGGTGGTGGAAATCAGCTGCCCGCGGTCGTCGTACGTGCTGGTGGTCGTGCCCTTGTCGGGGTCCGTCGTCGAGACCTGACGGCCGAGCTGGTCGTACTCGTACGTCCACGCGTTGCCCGCCGGGTCGGTGACGCGAGCCAGCTTCCCGGTCGGGGTATAGGCGTAACGCGTCGTGTCGGCCTCGGCCCCCGGCGTGCGCTCGTGCAGTTGCTGGAGCTCCGTCGTCTGGCCACGGGCGTCGACCACCGTCGTGGTGGCGGTGGAACCGACCGGCGGAATCACCGTCGTGCGGTCGCCCCCGTAAAGGGTGCGCGTCGTCGCCAGGACCTTGCCGGCTTCGCCGTTGCCGGCGAGCTGCTTGCTCTCCGTGACCCGCCCCTGGCCGTCATAGGCGTTCCAGGTCTGGGACTCGACCTTCAGGGCGTTGTCCGGGGTGAACAGGGTCGTGCCGGGAGCATCGGTGGCGTAGTAGGGAGCGAACGACTTGGCCGTCAGACCACGGTCGTCATAAAAGGTGTCCGTGATCAGACGGCCCTTGTCCGGGCCGGGGCTCTGCGTCTGACGCGGGCGGAGGAAGCCGTCGTACAGCGTGTACGACGTGAGCTGGCCGTCGGTGTCGTTGACGGTCCGGGTACCCACGGCCACGGGCTTGCCGTCAGCGATCCGGTAGGTGAATTCATAGCTGGGAACACGGGGCTTCCACCGGTCCGCCAGCCACACCTTCCTCGTGCGACCGAGGGCGTCGTACTCAATGGACGTGACTCTGTTGTTGGCGTCCGTGACGTTGAGAGGCTGGCCCCGGACCGGGTCGACCGACGTCGTGCTCGTCTGTGCCGTGGTCGCATCACCCGCCTTCGCCGGAGGCCCCGTCGTGGTGACCTTCGCCGGGAATCCGACAGCAGGGGTGTACGTCATGGTGCTCGTGCGGCCGTCGTTCCGCTTGGTGGACGAGACGAGCTTGCCGCCGGCGTCGAAGACGACCTCCGCCGTGATGTCCGTCGTGGTCAGGTCGCGTCCGTACGCATCGACGGTCTTCCCCGACTCGAGGTAGGTGGCCAGCGTGCCGTCGTGCTTCTTCAAGGTCGCCACGCTGGTGGCGTAGCCCTTGTCGGGCACTCCGCCGTACGTCCCGCCGTCGTAGGCGGTGCGCACATCGGAGATGACCGCCTTGCTGCGGTCGACACTCGTGCTGTCACAGGCAGCCGCGACCGTCTCCACCCTCGAAGGGAGGGTCAGGATGTTGGCGTCCGTGTTGTCGGCGTACGTGGTACGGGTGCAACGGTCATCGGCCGACGTGGTGATGTCGCCCGAGTCGGCCACCTGCGTGGCCCGGCCCGTCGCATCGTCGTACACCGTACTCGTGGCGGTCTGGCGCCACTTCTCACCGGCCCCGTCGTCCATCGACGTGTACGTGCGACTGGCCTCGGTCCCTGTGAAATTGGCGGTCACCGTGCCCCAGGAGCGGACCTTCTTCGCCGTTTCGTGGTGCCAGGGCCAGCTGATGGCCTTGCCCAGGACCTTTCCGCCTGGCCCGGAGTACGTCTCCTTCTTGTAGGCGAATCCTGCGGCCGACTCGTGATCAACGAGGGGATCCCCCTCTCCGGCGCCCAAGGAGACGTTCACGGATTTCGTGCCGCCACTGGCCGACTTCCTGTCGCCGTCCATGCCGCGCAGGAAGTAGGTGTCCTCCTGCGACTTCATACCGCCGACGCCCTGGCTGCCGGTCTGCACGCGCACGTGCCCGTAGCCGCGCCATTGCGACCAGGTCTTGAACTTCTCCTTCGTCAGGCCGTCGTCGTCATCGAAATGCCACGCCGCGCCGTCGAGGTAGTCGTACTTCGTGACCTGGTCGGGCGATCCGCCGGTTCGGTCGGTGGCGGTTACGCTGTCGACGACGTACTTGTTGAACCACTGCTGCGTCGGGTCCGTGGTGCTGGTGCCGCCGATGTACTGGGGGAAGCACCGGCTGGTGTTCGTCTCCGGCGTGGGCAGGCTGTTCCAGTCGCACACCGGCTGCGAATACGTGACGTCCGTCTGGCCGCCGTGCTCGTCGGCGACGGTCGAGAGGCGCTCCTTGATGAAGGGCGCCTTCCCGTCACCGGTCTTGTCCAGGCGGTTCGGCCGCTGGGTGTAGGCGAGGGTCGTCTTCGGCAGGGTGATGGCCGGAGTGACCGATTTTCCTGTGTGCTCGATCGAGCTCAGCAGGAGCTGGTAGTCGGTGTCCGCCATGCCCCAGCGGTGGTCCAGCTTCCAGGAGTCGACGGGAGCGTACGTGCCGTCGCTCTTGAGGACGCTCGTGGAGATGTCGGTCAGTCGCTTGCGCGTCCAGAACGACGGCGAAAGCCGCCCCTTGTCGCATTCCGCGCCGGACTTGCAGTTCAGGTCCCACGGGGTGTCGTACCAGTACTGCTTCTTGTCGTCGATGGTGTCCTCGGCACAGGTGACCTTGTCCAGGTCCTGCGGCAGGCACCGTTCGGCATTGGTGAAGGCGACCATGGCCAGCGGCTTGGCGAAGAGGTCGCCGGACCGCAGGCCGTACTCGATGCGCTTGAGGTAGCCGCCGCGCACGTACGACGTGTTGTCCTTGGCCTCAAGGTTGCGGCCGTAGGAGTTGGTCTCCTTGTTGTAGTAGTACGTGACGGCATTGCCGTGCCGGTCGACGGCGTAGTCCAGGTTCCAGCGCCAGGCCTGCTGGCACCAGGAATCCTTGAAGGCGCTCTTGTGGCAGGGTTCGTCGGCGTTGTTTCCGTAGACGGGCACGGTCCACACCGAGTCGGTCGTGCTCTTACCGCTCGCCCATCCGTTGAGCTTGTGGTAGCCGAAGTAGTACTGGGTGCCGTTCGGCGTGGTCACGCGCCAGTACTCGTTGTCGTTGTCGCCGTTGTCGCGCGCGGCGTCCGTGAGGCGAGCAATCTTGGTGCCGTCGTCGTTCTTCAGCCGCCACTGGTTGTCACCGGAGGGGACGAGTTCGCCGGCCTTGCCATTGAAGGAGATCGTGGCGTTGTCGTACGCCCAGCACAGATCGCCCGGCTTGTTGCCGTCGGAGTGCTCCTCGCCGTCCTCGGAACAGGACTTGTACCGGCGCTCGATGAACCCGGGCCACATCTCGAACCCGTCGCCGACCCAGGACGCCTGGTTGTTGGTGTTTCCCGTGCGACCGTCGATCGAGGAGGACGAGTAGCCGATGCTGACGTTCGGCTTGAGCCCGCCGGGAACCTCGGGGACCGACATGGGGTACGACCAGCTGAATGCGCCGGTGTTCAGATCCGTCTTCCAGGTCGAGGACGGGGACAGCGACGTCGCCTTGTAGTCGCCCTTGTCGCCGGAGGCGTCCGGAGCGGCGGCCAGGACCTTGGCGACGCCGGCCTTCCACCCCAGCCTGGTGGCGGTCAGTGTCTGCTTCTCAGTGTCGTTCGTCGCGACGACCGGCTTGGCCTGCTTGCAGGCGGCCTTCTCGGGAGTGGTCAGTGCACAGGCCGGCAGCTCGACCAGGTGCAGGCGGGAGGCGTAACCGCCTCCGTACAGCTGGGAGAAGGTGGAGTAGTTCACCTTCAGGCCCAGGTTCTCCGGCGCCGCTGCCAGATTGCTCTTTTCGGCAGCCGGCGTGACGGAGAAGACCAGACCGTTCACTCCGGCCCGCTCACTCGCCTTGCGGTCGAGAATGCGGATGTCGGCGCCCGTACCGGCGACGGGAACCATGGTCCGGGTCTTCGACGGCTGGTCGACGAACAGGCTCACCGGCCAGGCATTGCCCGTGAGCGACCTACCGGCCGCCGGGCCGTCGGCGCCGGACACATTGGCCGGCTCACCGATCAGGCTGCCGCTCTGGGGCCATGTGGCGTTGGGGCGAACCTGCGGTGTCCTTGGAGCGTTGTCGACCTTGCGCGGCTTGCCTGCCGCCACGTGGCCGGCCACCGGGTCACCCGGGTCGGGTGCCCCCGGGAGGTTTCCTGCGCGGTCGGCGGCCGCGGAGAATCCGGCGCCTTGCAGGAGGGCTCCCACCAACATCGTGGACAGTCCGATGGCCACGCGTCTTCTGCGCCGTGATGTGCGTAATCTGCCTTTGGCGTTCATACCTCGTAATCCCTGACTGAGGCACCAGTGGGGCGCGTCACTGCGCCCACACGGTGCTCCGGAATGTGTTGTCCAACGGTGTGGATGGCAGGCGTGCCCGATTTCAGTCCTGCGGAATTTCGGTCGGCCGCCCGTTCTTGGCCATGGCGAGTCGCACGACCTGGGAGTCGGCCAAGGCACCCTGGAACGCCCAGACGTCATCGACCTGCCCGGACCAGTACTCTCCTGCCGTCCCCTTCACCAAGGAGCGGCCCACCTGGAAGGACTTGGTGGCCGCGAACGCCACCGCACTGCTCATATGGGAAAAGCGGTCGACGCACGACGTCGGATCGTTCTGCGCCCCGTCACCGGCAGCGCTGCAAGCGGTCTCCTGCAACCGGCCGTTGACGTACAGCCGCAGCTCACGGCCGAACCCGGCGTAGGTGACGGCGATGTGGTTCCACGCACCAGCATCTTCGAAGCCGTCGTTGTCCACCGTCGTCACCGTGACGTCCTTGTCGGCGTCCTTGCTCGGCAGCGTGACCTGCCAGCGCCCACGTCCTTCGGTCCCACCGGCCTCGGTCGATACGGCTCCCGGCACATAGCGCACGGCAAAGGCGTTCTGGGAATTGCCCTCGGCGCTCACCAGCGTCATGGCGCGCCCCGGCTTGTCCGCCACCCGTTGCGCCCATGCAGTCACCGTGAAGCTGCCGCTCGTATCGACCGGCACCCCATTCGTGGCAGCAGCAGCATCGACGCCATTGAGCTTCAGGCCACCTGCATCCACATGGCCCGCACCGATCTCGGCCTTCCCCGCGAGCAGCATGTCGTGACGGACAGCACCCGGATCGGTCACTGCGTCCGGCGAGACCGCCGGCGTCCCCGAGGTGGCGTCGAACTGCCACCTTCCCTTGACCAGCGGCCGTTGCTTGAACAGTTGCTGCACCTCACCCGGCGCCAGCGGGCGGTCGTAGATCCGCAGGTCGTCAATGTCGCCGGGGAAGTAGTTGCCGGGCTTGCCTGCATAGGAGCCGGCCCCGATCTGGAACTGTTTGCCCGCGTACCACGGGGTGCTGCTGAGGGGCGTACTGCCGGCGAGGATGCCGTTGACATACAACGTCAGCGTGCCTGCCGTGGTGTCGCGAATGGCGACCAGGTGGGCCCACTCGCCGTTCTTGGCCGGCGCGCCGGCGTTCTGGACGACCTTGTTGTCGGTGGGGTCGGTGACATCGGTGGTGTGCTGGTTGAATACCCACCCGCCCTCGCGGGTCGAGTAGAACAACTCGCCACCACTCGCATTCGCCCCGGCTTGAGTGAAAACCACCCCGGTTCGGATGGGCTTGTCCTTCGCCAGCCGTGCCCACACCGAGACGGCGAAGCTTCCTGTGCTGTTGACGTGCGGTGCATCGACGGTGGCGTAGTCGTCGACACCATCGAGGGCCAGCGCCTTGCCGGCGACTCCCGGGGTTGCGGCCTTCGGTCCGCCGTGGAACACCGCGGGCAGGACCTCGGCCCGCCCGGTCACCTCCTTGGCGCCCTCGGCCTCGTCGAAGGGGAAGATCGCCCGAGCGGGACCACCAGGTCCGCCGAGGTGTTCCTTGGCGTACAGACGTGCCACGTCGTTCGCCGGGACGGCGCGGTCGAAGAACTGCAACTCGTCGATACTGCCGGGGAAGAAGGCCGTCGCCTTGCCGGCTATCGTCCCCGCACCGATCTGCAGACCTCGGCGGGCGTCCCACGGCGTCTTGTACGGAGTACTTGCCTCCTGCTTGCCGTTGACGAACAGGCGCAGCTCACCAGCCGTGTTGTCGTAGACACCCACAAGGTGATTCCACTCGCCGGACTTCGCGCCGCCGGCGTTCTGCTGCTTTGCCCGCACCACCTGGGCGCCGGCGACATCGGAGGCGTACCGGTCGAAGGTCCAACGGTCGTCGCTCCGGGAATACCCCAGCTGGAAGGCCGGCACGTTGTTGCCCGCCTGAGCGACGACGACCGCATCGCCCGCCGGAGCCTTCGAGAGCCTGGCCCAGGCCGAGACGGTGAACCCGGTCGAGGTGTCGACCGCACCGGCGTCCGCACCCGCGTACGCATCGGTGCCGTTCAAGGAAAGGGCCTTCCCTTGGATCCCTTCGCCTCCTGTCGCCGCGCCACCATGAAGCTGTGCCGTCCGCGCGGGACTCGTCCCCTGCGCCTGCTCGGCCTCCGGCCCGTCGTCCATCTGCCAGGCCGCACGCTCAGGCTGGCCTGCCCGCACCTTGTACCGGTACGTGTACGGCTCGCTCGTATTGCCCGCTGCGTCGAGCGCCTGCACCGTGACGAAATTCAGCCCGGGTTCACTGGGCAGCGCTTTGATCGTCCTGGCCGCGCCTTCCGTAGTGGTCACAGCATTCTTGGGCGACGCGTCACCGTTGACGCCATAGATGTACTTCGTGATGTCCCTGGTGGCGGGGCCGACGGTGAAGCTGCCGTACTTGCCGACGCCGTCGATCCACGGATCGCCCCCGTCACCAGCGGCGCCCGGCTTCGACTCCGGATAGTCGATGGAGGACACCTTGGGCGCGGGCAGCGTCTTGGGGTCCCGGACGATGTAGCAGCCGGTGGGCGGGCCCGCCGCGGACCAGGGCGAGTACCCCAGACGGTCGTACGCGCGGACGTACCAGCTGATCGTGGTGTTGACCGGAAGGTCGTTGGGCAGCGCCATCGAGAAGTCCGAGCCGGACTTCTTGAAGCCGGTCAGTCCCGGTGTCCAGCGTGCGACGGTTCCCTTGCCGTCGCCGTTGTCCCATTCGGCCTGGAACTCCACGGCGATGTCGTCGCCGTCCGGGTCGGTGACGTCATTGGCGTACACCTGGCCCAGCGTGCGGACGTGGGCCGCCTTCTCGGGCTCCTTGCAGGCGCCGCCGTACTCCATCGACAGCTGCGACATGGCGACCTGCTGCGGCGGCTGGTTGTACTGCACCCGCAGGTACGCGCGGTCGGCGAACCGCTTCCAGGCGTAGGTGTCGCTCTCGTCGGATGCCTTCAGTCCGAAGGTGATGTCGTTCCAGGAGCGATTGGCCGCGTTCTGCACGACGTCGCGGACGTTGAATTCCGCGTCGTCGGAGGCGCAGCCCTCGTATCCGTGGGCGAACGACTGCTCGTCCAGCTTCTTCGCCCAGAAGTCGGAGCCGGTCTGGGAGTTCCACGTGGTGGACGACGAGATGCCGCGCGTCAGCCACAGCTGCACGCCCTTCTTCTCGCACGACGCCGACCAGGTCTCCGGCACAACGAACTCGGCGGACAGGATGCTCTTGCCCGCGAACTGGCTCGTCGGGATCTCGTAGAAGAGGCGTTTGGTGTCCCCAGGGTTGCAGTGGTTCCAGTCGCAGTAGCCGAGTCCCGCGTCCTTGTTGCCGTTGAACTTCCACTGCGGCGTTCCGGCCCAGTACTTCGACACCATGGTCCAGGTCGAGGACCTGGGTGAGTACCACTGGGGGTCGATGAAGACCGGGTACACGGTGTCGGCGGAGGCGAGCACTTTTCTGTCCGGGGTCAGGACCAGTTCCCGTCCACCGGAGGGGACCTCCACACCAACCCTGGCGAGCTTGCCCGACTCCCCGGCGGTCGGTTCCTGCCCACTGCGTGGGCGCGAGGCCGCGCTGGGCTGCGCGCTCTTGTCGCCGGTCTTGAGCGAGGGGCTCGGGCCACTGCTCGAATCCCACATCATCGGGGTGGGGGCTTCGAAGACGACGCCTCCCGCGCCCTGGTCCTCCGCCTTGAGTCCGCCTTGCGGCGTCTGCTGGACGGTCACTCCGGTGCCCTGCATCTTCAAACGCAGCTGCGAGAGTTCCTTGCTCGCCGCGGCCTTGGCCGACTTCACGACGAGCAGTTGTGTGAAGCCGTCCGCCTGAGCGGCCACCCGCAGGTCGACGTCCGGCAGGACGTCGGGGTACGTGGCCGTGTCGCCGTCCATGCGCGGTTCCGGCAATGTGGTGGGCCACGAGAGGGCGACTTTCCTGCCCGCCCGGTCCAGCTCGACAAGTGCGGTGTCACCGCCGCCGGAGAACCTGATGCCGATCGTGGCCGTACGCGGTGCAACCCTTCCGTCGGCCGACTTCGCCAGAGTCGTGTCGACGGGCTTCCACTCCCCGTTGGAGCGGGTGCGGACCGGCCGTAAGTACTCCCGGGCCTCCAGGGTGCCCTTCGGCGTGGCGAACACGTCCCTCGTCTCGCCGCGCAGTGCGGCGACTTCCACCTTCTTGCCGGACCGTTTCGCTTCATCGAGCGCCTCGCGCTCGGTGGGCGCCGGCGTTTCCGGCCCTTCGGCACCGGCATTCCGGTGCAGTGTGCGGTCCGGGCCGGCGGGCCCGGCCTCCGCAATCGATGCGTTTCCTAATACCCCGGCGGCCAGGGCCAAGCCCGTACCGCCGGCGAGAAAACATCTGAACGCGCGCATGCGCGTATGACGAAACATCCCCCCAGCCCTCCCCAAGGCTGTAAATGAAGACCACATAAAGGTCGTGGAACGAGAAGGTAGGGGTTCGGAAGCATGGGGTCTACATCTGAAATATCGGGTGCATCAGCACCAAACACCTCACAAGCCCCACATCTTCACGTGTCTTACGTCACAAATCACCCGTCTTGGGAACTCTCGTTGGATCGCCTGTATCCAGCAATGATTTCTTGGTCGAAACAGTCACCACCACACCAGCACCGCCAGCAGCCCCACGCCCGCCATCGTCCAGGCCACGTAGTCGCCCACGTGGCCGGACTGGAGGCGTTGGAGGCGGCGGAGGGGGGTGCCCGGATGGTGGGGGGTGCCGGGGTGGTGGGTGGCCCGGAGGGCGAGGGCGGCGGCCAGGGCCGTGGAGAGGAGGCCCAGGGCGATGCCCTGCGGGGTCCACCACTCGGCGGCACCGGAAATGCGCCCCGGCTTCGCGTCGAGGACCGCCGCCGCGTAGCCGGCGTGGTCCGTGAACGACTGCGCCGCGGCCGTGACGGCGTCGGTCAGGCCGCGCAGGACGCCCACGGCGAGCGCGCCGGCCAGGAGCAGCGTGGTCACCGTGACCATGGGGCGCGGCAGGAGGCGGACCCGGTGGCCGGTTTCGGGGGGTTCCTCGTCGCCGGGGGTTTCCGGGCCCGTGTCGGAGCGTTGGCTCGGGCCCGCTCCGAGGAAGACCCGTGCCGCCACGCGCAGGGCCGCGCCGCCCGTCACCGCCGAGACGAGGACGAACAGGACGGGCAGCCAGGGTCGCTGCTCCTCGACGAGGGCCTTGCCCAGGGCCGTGCCGAAGGGGGGCAGTCCGGCGAGGGCCAGGGCGCCGGTGGTGAACAGGATGCCGAGGCCGGGGGTGTCGCGGCCGCGGCCGTGCAGTTCGTGTTCGTCGACGTTGCCGTGGCGGTCGAGGAGGATGCCGGTGCAGGCGAACAGCGCGGCTTTGGTGCCGGCGTGGCCGAGGACGTACAGCTCGGTGCCGGCGATGCCCTCGGGGGTGAGCAGGGCGATCCCGGTGAGGAAGAGGCCGACGTGGGCGACGGTGGAGAAGGCCAGCAGGCGTTTGATGTGGCGCTGCTGCCAGCACATGGCGGCGCCCACGGCGGCGGTGAGGACGCCGAGGACGAGCAGGGCGCGCTGCACGTGGTCGCCGGGGATGCCGCCGGGACCGCCGAAGACGGTGGTGTGGATGCGGGCGACGCCGTAGACGCCGGTCTCGACCATGACGCCGGACAGCAGCATGCACACGGGGGTGGGTGCCACGGCGTGGGCGTCGGGCAGCCAGAAGTGCAGGGGCACGGCCGCCGACTTCACCAGCAGTCCCGTCATGACGAGGACGAACGCGGCCAGGAGCAGGGCGTCGTGGCGGGGCGCGGCGTCCAGTTGCCGGCCGGCCTGGGCCATGCCGAGCTCGCCGGTGCGTGCGTAGATCAGTCCGATGCCGAGCAGGCTGGCGTAGCCGCCGAGGGAGTTGACGAAGCCGAAGGTGAGGGCGCCCTGGACGGGCCGGGGCTCCTCGACGCGGTAGCCGGTCAGGGCGTAGCCGACGACGCCCATCAGCTCGAAGAAGACGAAGGCGTCGAAGAGGTCGCCGGTGAGCTGGAACCCGCACATGCCCGCCTGGAAGAGCAGGATCAGCGCGGGGAAGGCGCCGGCGTGGCCGTGCGGGGGCTCGTCGAAGTAGTGCCAGGAGTACGCGAGGACGGCCACGACCAGCAGGGACGTCAGGGCAGCGAGGCCGAGGCCGGTGCGGTCGCCCACCAGGACGATGCCGACGCTGACGCCGTGGTGGGGGCGCCAGTCGCCGAGCCAGACCACGCGGGGGCCGTGCCAGGGGACGAGCGCGCCCACGGCGAGGGCCGCGGGGACGGCGGCGCCGGCGAGGCCGAGCACCTCGGCGACGGGCCGCGGCAGGTGCCGGCCCGCGGCGACGAGGACGGCGGCGCCGAGCAGCGGCAGCGCCACGATCAGCGGGAGGAGCCGGTCCAGCGTGCCGTCCATGGTGCCGTCCATCGCCCTTGAGCGCCTCTCAGCCGCGCAGTTCGGTCAGTTCGTCGGGGTCGACCGTGCCGTGCCGCTTGTGCACCTGGACGACGAGGGCGAGCAGCAGTGCGGTCACGGTGGCGCCGACGACGACGTCGGTCAGGGCGAGCGCTTGGACGACGGGGTCGACGACGCGGGTGCCGGGGGCGACGTCGGAGAAGACGGGCGCGGTGCCGCCGCGCCGGTAGCCGACGGCCAGCAGCAGGACGTACGTGGAGGACTGGGCGACGGCCAGGCAGCCGACGGCGTGCACGAGGTTGCGGCTGGTGGCCATGCCCGCGGCGCCGACGAGGAAGGTGTAGGCGGCCACCAGGTAGGGCAGGACGGTCACGACCCGCTCCCTTCGTCGGTGATCTCCAGCGCCTGGGCCAGGAAGTGGGCGAGCAGGACGACGATGCCGGAGGTGACCTCCATGCCGACGGCCGCGTTCAGCAGCGGGACGGTGCCGCCGGAGGCCATGGTGTTGAAGGTGCCGTGCGGGAGGGTGTTGGCCAGGTAGGCCCCACCGGCCAGCAGTCCGGCGCCGCCGAGTACGACGTAGGCGGCCTCGCCGGCACCGTCGGCGAGCTCGTACAGGCCGACGGGGCGCAGGCGTTCCAGGGCCCGGTAGTCGACGGCGACGTAGAGCAGGTGCAGGGCGGTGGCGACGACCACGCCGCCCTGGAAGCCGCCGCCCGGGCTGAGCTGGCCGTGGGCGATGACGTACAGGCCGGCGAGCAGGGCGAGCGGCAGCATGACGACGCCGTAGCGGCGCAGCGCCGCGGGCACGGCGGCCGGCTGCGGGGCGACGCGGTGCTCGTCACGGGTCTGCCGCAGCAGGACGAGCGTGCCGAGGACGGAGGCGAAGAGGATGCTCTCCTCGCCCAGGGTGTCGAAGGCGCGCTGGTCGAAGTTGACGGAGGAAACGGTGTTGGCGGTGCGCTGCTGCAGGGCGGTGGCCACGGCCCGGTCGCCGTACGGGTGCCACGACGCACCGAAGGGCGGCAGCCGCAGGCACGCGACCGTCAGCAGGACCGTGGTGACCAGGAGTCCGGCGGCCAGGACGCACAGCCGCGCCCGGCGCGTCACTCGCGCCGCTTCCCGCGCGCCCGGCGCACCCTGCGGACCGTCAGCAGCACCATCAGCGGGGTCACCGCGGAGCCGACGCCCAGCTGGGACAGGGCCACGTCGGGCGCCTGGACGACGGTGAACAGCAGGGCCAGGCTCAGCCCGAGGAGGGAGAGAACCACGGCCTGCCGGGCGGGGTCGCGGTTGAGGACGACGGCGGTGGCCGCGACCGCGACCAGGAGCAGGGTGAGGACGAGGAGGGTGTCGTCCAGGGCCCGGCGCGCGTCCGCCGCGTGGGCCGCGTGGGCCGCTTGGGCCGCGGCCAGCACCTCAGGCACGGCGCACCGCCTTGCTGGTGACGGCTCCGCCGGCGATCAGCAGGGCGCCGATGACCAGGAGTTTGACCATCGCCCGGCCGGGGCCCGTGGCCACGCACAGGGGTACGACGGTGGCGGGGGTGCCGACGGCGACGGCAGGGGTGAGCAGGCGGGCACCGGGCGGGTCGGGCTCGATCTCGGCGGCGAGCAGGCGGGCGTAGACGAGGGTGCCGGTCGGTCCGAGGACGGAGACGACGAGGGCGAGGTCGACGTAGGAGGGGCGGCCGTAGCCCTGGGCGAGCAGGAGGAAGACCAGGCACAGCAGGAGGGTGGCCATGTTCTGGGCGACGACGCGCCGCCCGGTGCCGCCGCGCGCGGCGGCCCACAGACACGGCCCGAGACCGGCCGGCACGAGGGCGGCGGCGACCGCGAGCCACCAGTTCACGGCGTGGCCTGCGGTGCGGGGTGCGCTGGGCGCGCGGCGCCGTACGAGTCGGGGTGGCGCACCCCGTACGCGCCGGGGCGCATCGCGCCGCTTGTGCGCCTCACCGTGCGCCCCGTGCCGCGCGGCGGGCGCCGCGGGCGGCGGCTGCTGCCAGGAGGGAGGCGGCGGCGCCGATGGCCAGGTCGAGGGGGTCGAGGGAGCTGATCAGCACGGCCCACAGCGCAGTGAGCCCGGCCCACCAGCCGAGGATCTCCGCCGCCGCGCCCAGCATCGTCGTTCCGCCTCCGCCCTGCGCCCGCCCGTGCGCGTACCGGGCCCCGCCCGCGCGGCGGGGCCCGGAATGCCCCGAGTATCGGCCATCGGCCGGGCGCGTCCGGGCCACCGGCCGGGTGCGGCGTGTCGGGAGCGCTGGGCCATGCGGGAGCGGGAGGTTTCGGCACCGCGGCCCGGGGTTACCCGTGCGGACGGAACGCACGCCCGAACCACCCCGAACGGACGAACGGACGAGCAACGACCAGGCAACGATCAGCGACAGGTGGAGAAGGACAGGCATGAGCGAGCAAGTTTCCGACTACATCCTGGAGCGGCTGCGCGAGTGGGGCGTGGAGCGGGTCTTCGGTTATCCCGGCGACGGCATCAACGGTCTGCTGGCGGCCTGGGGCCGGGCCGACGACCAGCCGCGCTTCATCCAGGCCCGGCACGAGGAGATGGCCGCCTTCGAGGCGGTGGGCTACGCCAAGTTCAGCGGCCGGCTGGGGGTGTGCGTGGCGACGTCCGGGCCGGGGGCGATCCATCTGCTCAACGGGCTGTACGACGCCAAGCTCGACCATGTGCCGGTCCTGGCGATCGTGGGCCAGACGGCGCGCTCGGCGATGGGCGGGGCGTTCCAGCAGGAGGTGGATCTGCACACGTTGTTCAAGGACGTCGCCTCCGACTTCGTGGAGACGGTGACGGTCCCCGAACAGCTGCCGAACGTCCTGGACCGGGCGGTGCGCACCGCGTACGCGCGCCGGGCGCCCACGGCGGTGATCATCCACGGTGACGTGCAGGAGCTGGAGTACTCGCCGCCCACGCACTCGTTCAAGATGATTCCCTCCAGCCTGGACCGCAGCGGCTGGCAGGCGGTGCCCTCGGACGATGCGCTGCAGCGGGCGGCGGACGTGCTCAACGCGGGCGAGAAGGTGGCGATCCTGGCCGGCCAGGGCGCGCGCGGGGCGCGCGGCGAGGTGGAGCAGGTCGCGGAGCTGCTGGGCGCCGGCGTGGCGAAGGCGCTGCTGGGCATGGACGTGCTCAGCGACGAGCTGCCGTACGTCACGGGCGCGATCGGGTTGCTGGGCACCCGCCCGTCGTACGAGATGATGCGCGACTGCGACACGCTGCTGACCATCGGCTCCAACTTCCCGTACTCGCAGTTCCTGCCGGAGTTCGGCAAGGCGCGGGCGGTGCAGATCGAGCTCGACCCGCACATGGCGGGCCTGCGCTACCCGTACGAGGTCAACCTGATCGGTGACGCGCGGGCGACGCTGCTGCGGCTGATGCCGCTGCTCAAGCGCAAGGACAAGCGTGGTTGGCAGAGCCAGGTCATCTCCAATGTGCAGCGCTGGAACGAGGTGATGGACCGGCGGGCGGCGGTCTCCGCGCAGCCGGTCAACCCCGAGCATGTGGCGCGGGCGCTGTCGCCGCTGCTGCCGGACGACGTGATCCTGACCTCCGACTCGGGTTCGGTCGCCAACTGGTACGCGCGGCACATCACCATGCGCGGTTCGATGCGCGGTTCGCTGTCGGGCACGCTCGCGACGATGGGCTGCGGGGTGCCGTACGCGATCGGCGCGAAGTTCGCGCACCCCAACCGGCCGGTGGTGGCGCTGGTCGGGGACGGGGCGATGCAGATGAACGGCATGGCCGAGCTGATCACGGTGGCCAAGTACCGGCACCAGTGGGAGGACCCGCGGCTGGTGGTGGCGGTGTGGAACAACCGCGACCTGAACCAGGTCACCTGGGAGCTGCGGGCGATGGGCGGCTCGCCGCAGTTCCTGCCCTCGCAGGAGCTGCCCGACGTCTCGTACGCCGAGTTCGGGCGGCAGCTGGGGCTGACCGGCATCCGCGTGGAGGACCCGGACCAGGTGGCGGACGCCTGGCGGCAGGCGCTGGCGGCGAAGGGCCCGGCGGTCGTGGAGTTCGTGACCGATCCGGCCGTGCCGCCGATCCCGCCGCACGCGGACTGGGACCAGATCGAGTCGACCGCGACGGCCATCCTCAAGGGCGACCCGGACCGCAAGAACGTGCTGCGGCAGGGCATCAAGGCGAAGATCCAGGAGTTCCTGCCGGGCGGCCACAAGTCCGAGGCGCACGGCAGCTCCGGATCGCAAGGGGAGCGGGAGTCGTGAAGCGGCCGCAGGTGCGCACCCGCGGCCGCCCGCGGCGCGCGGCGTACGACATCCGGCACGGGCGGCTGCAGCGGTCGTTGTCGCTGCTGACGGCCGCGGGTTCGGCGGTGACGGCCGCGGAGATCTTCCTGGAGCACGACCGGGCCGGCTTCGGCAACCGCGTCATGTGGTGGCCGGTGCTGCTGGGGCCCGTGGGCCTGGCGGCGGGCATCGCCGGCTGTTCCAGCGAACGGGCGGCGCGCACGGCGCTGCCCCTGGCCTCGGCGGCGATCGTCGCCAACGGCCTGCAGGGCACCTACCTGCACGTACGCGGCATCGCCGCGAAGCCCGGCGGCTGGCGGATGGCCCGCTACAACATCGAGCTGGGGCCGCCCCTGTTCGCCCCGCTGCTGATGAGCATGGTCGGCGGCATGGGCCTGCTGGCCAGCGCCCTGCGGCGGGAGAAGTGAGCATGCCGGAACAGCACGCCGGCACCCGGCGGCCGGGGCGGCGGGGGCGCGACGTCGTGGGGCGGGCGGGCACGTGGGACGCGGTGACGGCGGGCGTGGTGCTCGCCCGGCTGGCGGCCCCGCCGCAGCCGCCGCTGCGGTTCTTCACCCCGGCCGAGGAGGCGGCGGCCGAGGCGCTGCTCGACCACCTCCTGGCCCGTACGCCCGACGACCCGCCCGTCCCGGTGCTGAGCGTGATCGACGCGCGCCTGGCGACGGCGGAACGCGACGGCTGGCGGTACGCCGACGTGCCGGAGGACGACGAGGCGTGGCGGCGCTCGCTGGCGGGCCTCGACGAGGACGCCCGGCTGCGGCACGACGGCCGTACGTTCGCCGAGCTCGGCTACGGCGACCGCGACCGGTTGCTGCGGCACATCCTGCAGCTCGCGGGCGGTCAGTGGTACGGCATGAAGGCCGCGCACGTGTGGTCGCTGTGGACGCGCTACGCCTGCGAGGCGTACTACGCGCACCCGTACGCCTGGGACGAGATCGGCTTCGGCGGGCCGGCCTACCCGCGCGGCTACCTGCGGCTGGGCCGAGGACTGCGCGAGCCGTGGGAGGAGAAGCGGTGAGTGACGGCGCCTGGTGGCGGACGCTGCGGGAGACCGCGCGGCCCCAGGGCGACGTGCGGCGGCGCAACGCCTCCGCCTGGCTGCCGCACGTCGGCCGGCTGCGCGAGACGATGCGCCGTTTCGACGACGATGACGAGGTCGACATGGCCGTCGTCGGCTGCGGGGCGGGCGGGGCGACGTTCACCCAGCGGCTGGCGCACGCCGGGTGGCGCGTGGTGTGCCTGGAGGCGGGCCCCTTCTGGGACCCGCAGCGCGACTGGGTCAGCGACGAGTGGGGCTCGCACCACCTGTACTGGAACGAGCCGCGCGTGGTCGGCGGCACTCACCCCGTGCCGCTCGGGTCGAACAACTCCGGCCGGGGCGTGGGGGGCTCGATGGTCCACTTCGCCGGGTACGTGCCGCGCCTGCACCCCTCGGACTTCCGTACGCGCACCCTCGACGGCGTGGGCGCCGACTGGCCGATCGCCTACGAGGACCTGAAGCCGTACTACGAGCGCATCGAGCGCGAGCTGCCGGTGGCCGGGCAGTTCTGGCCCTGGGGCGATCCGCACCCCCACCCCCACCCCCCGCACCCGGTCGGCGGCAACGGCGAAGTGGTGCTGGCCGGGTGCGCGGCGCTGGGCATCGAGGCGCGCGTGGGGCCGGTCGCCATCGCCAACGGCCGCTTCGGCAACCGGCCGCACTGCATCTACCGGGGCTTCTGCCTGCAGGGCTGCAAGGTGGACGCCAAGGCGTCCCCGCTGATCACGCACGTGCCCGATGCGATCGACCGGGGAGCGGAGATCCGCGCGGACGCCATGGTCACCCGGGTGGAGACCGACCGGGAGGGCCGGCGGGTCACGGGCGTGCGCTACGTGCGCGGCGGCCGGGAACGCTTCCAGCGGGCCGCGGCCGTGGCGATCGCCGGCTACTCCATCGAAACGCCCCGGCTGCTGCTGAACTCGGCCACGCCCCGCTTCCCCGAGGGCCTGTGCAACGACCACGACCTGGTGGGGCGGTACGTGATGGTGCAGGGCGCGCCGCAGACCGCGGGCCGCTTCGCCGAAGAGATCCGCATGTACAAGGCGCCGCCGCCGGAGGTGTGTTCGGAGGAGTTCTACGAGACCGATCCCACGCGCCCCTACCGGCGCGGGTTCTCCCTGCAGACCGTCTCGCCGCTGCCCATCACCTGGGCGGAGCACGTGGCGGCGCAGGGCCACTACGGGCGGGACCTGCGCGAGCGCATGGCCGACTACGTGCACTGGGCGGTCATGGGGGCGCTGTGCGAGTTCCTGCCGCAGGCGGACAACCGCGTCACGCTCGCCGACGAGAAGGACCGGCACGGCCTGCCGGTGGCCCGCTTCGACCACAGCCACTGCGAGAACGACGACCTGCTGCTGGAAGCGGCGCGCAGGACGATGGAGCGCATCCTCACCGCGGCCGGCGCGACGGAACTGATGACCATGGAGCGCTACGCCCACCTCGTGGGCGGCTGCCGGATGGGCCGGACGCCGCAGGAGGGCGTGGTCGACGGCGACTTGCGGACGTTCGCCCTGCCCAACCTGTTCATCACGGACGGCAGCGTGCTGCCGACGCAGGGCAGCGCCAACCCGGCCCTGACCATCATGGCCCTGGCCGACCGGGCGGCGACCCGGCTGATCGAAGGCGAAGGAGGCCGGCGATGAGCACGGACACGACGGGCGCCACCATCGACGCCGTCGAGGCCTGCGCCTACACCTTCCCCACCGACTCCCCCGAGGCCGACGGCACGCTGGCCTGGGACGCGACCACGCTCGTCGTGGTCGAGGCGCGCAGCGGCACCACCACCGGGCTCGGCTGGACGTACGCGCCGGCCACGGCGGCCCAGGCCGTCACGGCACTGCTGCGCGAACAGGTCGTGGGGCGCGACGCGCTGGACGTGCCGGGCGCCAACGAGGCCATGGGACGGGCCGTGCGCAACGCCGGCCGGCAGGGCCTGGTGGCGTGCGCCCTGTCGGCCGTGGACATCGCCCTGTGGGACCTGAAGGCCCGGCTGCTGGACGTGCCGCTCACGGGCCTGATCGGCCGGGTGGCGCGGGAGGTGCCGGTCTACGGTTCGGGTGGCTTCACCACGTACCACGACACGCACATGGCGGCGCAGCTGACCAGTTGGGTGCAGGGGCACGGCATCGGCCGCGTCAAGATCAAGATCGGGGAGTCGTGGGGCCGGGCCGTGCCGCGCGACCTGGACCGGGTCCGGCACGCCCGGCGCACCGTCGGCCCGGACGTGGCGCTGTACGTGGACGCCAACGGCGCCTACACCCGCAAGCAGGCCGTGCGGGTCGGGCAGGCGCTGGCCGAGCTGGAGGTCGGCTGGTTCGAGGAGCCCGTCTCCTCCGACGACCTCCAGGGCCTGCGCCTGGTGCGGGAGGCGTGCGCCTGCGACGTGGCCGCCGGCGAGTACGGCTACGACCTGCCGTACTTCGCGCGCATGGCGCCCGTCGTGGACTGCCTGCAGGCCGACGCCACCCGCTGCGGCGGGCTGACGGCCTGGCTGCGGGCCGCCGCCGTCGCGGAGGCGCACGGCCTGGAGATCTCCGGGCACTGTGCCCCGCACGTCCACGCGCAGGTGGCCGCCTGCGTGCCGAACCTGCGGCACATCGAGTGGTTCCACGACCACGTGCGCATCGAGTCCGCGTACTTCACCGGCGCCCTCGACCCGACGGGCGGCGTCGTGCGCCCGGGCGCGGACGGCCGGCCCGGGCACGGGTTGCGCTTCCGCCGCGCCGAGGCCGAGGCCCACCGGGTGGCATGAGAACACTTCTTCCGCTTTTTCCGTCCCATCGTCTTCGAGGAGCCCTTTGCATGAGCGATGACGTCCAGGACGCCACGACCCGCTACCTGATGTACGGGGTCCTGCCCGGATGGTTCGTCCCCGGCCTCGCCGACTGGGTCATGCACCGGCGCACCGCCATCGAGGAGACCTCCGGCACCAAGGAGTCGGTGATCCACTCGATGATGATGGCCGAGGTCGGGCTGCCCATCGCCCTGACCCTGCTGTGCGAGGTCAACCCGCTGCTGCTGAGCGTGCAACTGGGCGCGACGGCCGCACACGAGGCGACCGCCCTGTGGGACGTGCGCACGGCCGTACGGGGCGAGCGCGAGGTCACTCCCGTCGAGCAGCACATCCACAGCTTCCTGGAGACCCTGCCGTTCGCCGCGCTGGCCTCGCTGATGTGCCTGCACCCCGACCAGGTGCGCTCGCTGCTGCGCGGCGGCCGGGGCGACCCGCGCGCCTGGCGCCTGGTGCCCCGCCGCAAGCCCCTGCCGCCCGGCTACCTCGCCGGGATCGCCGCGGGCGTCGTGGCGTTCGTGGCCCTGCCGTACGCCGAGGAACTGCTGCGGTGCGGCCGCGCGGGCCGCAGGCGCAGGAAGGCCCGCAGGCGCGAGGCCCGCCGGGCCGAGGAGTTCACGAAAGGAAAGACATCATGAAGGTTGCATTCCTCATGGCGCCCGAGGGCGTCGAACAGGTCGAACTGACCAGCCCCTGGAAGGCCGTCGAGGACGCAGGCGGCACACCGCACCTCGTCTCCACGAAGCCGGGCCGCATCCAGGCGTTCCACCACCTGGACAAGGCCGACACCTTCCCCGTCGACAAGACCGTCGGCGAGGTGGGCGTGGCGGACTACGACGCGCTCGTCCTCCCCGGCGGGGTCGCCAACCCCGACGCCCTGCGCATGGACGACAAGGCCGTCTCGTTCGTCCGCGACTTCTTCTCCGCCGGCAAACCGGTCGCGGCGATCTGCCACGCACCGTGGTCCCTGGTCGAGGCGGACGTCCTGCGCGGCCGCACCCTCACGTCCTGGCCGAGCCTGCGCACGGACATCCAGAACGCGGGCGGCTCCTGGGTCGACGAGCAGGTGAAGGTCTGCACGGGCGGCCCGAACACCTTGATCACCAGCCGCAAGCCGGACGACCTGAAGGCGTTCTGCGAGGCGTTCACGGAAGAATTCCGCAAGGCCGCGGGCGGCTCCTGAGCCTGTACGAGCCCGCGGCGGGAGCGAGGCCGCGTGCCGGGTGGCTGGGCGGTGTGCCCCTTCCCCCATGCAAGGGTTCCTGGTGCGTATGTTTGCATGCTCCTCATGACCCGTACGACACCGCCGCGGCCGCTCGACATGGCCGCCGTCTTTCCGGAGCTGGCTGCTCTGGCCCGTACCGCCACCCGGTTGCACCCGCGGCCGGGTGTTCCCGCTGTCGGGGAGAGTTCCGTGGGTGGGCCGCTGTTGTGGCCGGTGGGTGAGGCGTGGCCGGTGTGTGAGGAGGTGCATGAGGCGCACCGGCCGGTGGGGCTGAAGGACGTGGGGACGCTGCGGCGGATCCTGACCGCCGGCTGGGCGCGGTCGTGCGCGCCCGGGGAGGACTTCCTGACGCCCGAGGAGCGGGCGACCGTCGATCGCATCCATGCGGGGCTGCCGGCGAGTGCGCTTCCCGAGGGGCCCGTGCCGCTGATACCCGTCGCCCAGTTGTACGCACGCGACGTGCCCGACCTCTTCTGCCCGGAAGGGACGGACCTGTTGCAGGTTCTGTGGTGTCCGTTCGACCACGGGGACGCCTACGTGCCGGCCGTGCGGCTGCGCTGGCGGCGGGCCGCGGATGTGGGGGCGGTGTTCACGGAGCCGCCGCGGCCCGAGGTGGTGGGCTCGCAGTACTACGTGCCCGCGCCGTGCGTGCTGCATCCGGAGCAGGTCGTCGAGTACCCGGCGGGTGACGACCTGCCGGAGGGACTGCGCGAGCGGATCTACGCCTGGGAGGACGAAGGCGGCCACGAAAGCGGCCGCTACCAGTACGACCTGTCGGTGGCGCCGGGGTGGAAGGCGGGCGGCTGGGCGGCGTGGTGGACGTTCACCGATCCCTGGCCCTTCCCGCTGTCCTGTCCGTGCGGCGCGCCCGTCGAGGCGTTGCTGACCATCGACGGCGCCGAATGGGACGGCGGCTCGGGCAGTTGGCGTCCCGTGGAGGACATCGATGTTCCCGGGCGGCCGCCGTACCCCTCCCTCAACGGGCCGACGCACATCAGCATCGGCCGCGGCTACACCCTGCAGGTCTACCGGTGCACCGCATCGGCCGAGCACGGCGCCGTGACGCACATGCAGTGACGGCGCCGGCGCACGGCCTCAGCCGTGGTCGTGCCAGGAGAGTGCGGCGATGCGCCAGCCCTCGGGGGTGCGGACGAACTGGGTGGTCTTCGTGCCGCTGCCCTCGAAGGGCTCGCCGTCGCGGATGCCGGACTTGCGGTACTCGCTGAAGCGCGAGGCGATGTCGCCGACGATCTCGGTCCGTTCGGACGTCTCCCACTCCGAGAACTCGACCAGTCGCCCGTCGCCGAGCAGCCGCTCGCGGGGCTCGATGAACTCCTCCACGGTGTACGCCGTGAACTGCGGCCCGGTCATGACGATGATCCCGCCCGGGAGGAACAGCCGGCGGATCCGCTCCACGTCGGCGGTCCGGCCGTTCCTGTTGTCGAAGGCGCCGAAGAACTCGGCGGTCAACTCGTCTATTTCGGTCTTGGACATGGGGTGAGCGTACCGGCGGCCTCGTACCGCCGGTCTCAGCAGGCGAACTCCGGGCTGTTGGCGAAGAAGGTCAGGTGGGACCAGGTCTGCGCGCCGATGACTCCGTCGACGGTGATGTGGGCGCATTCCTGGAAGCGCCGCGTGGCGGCCTCGGTGAGCTGGCCGAACTTCCCGTCGACGGTGAGTTCGGTCTGGGAAAGGCTGTTGTTCAGATAGCACTGTGCCTGTTTGACGGCCGGCCCTTCCGACCCGACCTTCAGCGTGGGCCTGAGATTGGTGTGGGTGCAGATCTCCGTGGCCATGGTTCACCTCCTAGAGAGGACCGGGATAGGGAACGCGCAGCTTGTCCCAGGACTTCTGCCCGGGCCAGCCGTCCGCGTCGGCCCCGGTGAAGCCGAGCTTCTCCTGCCACAACGCATAGGAATTGCGGTGCTCCTGGTTCCACTGCGTCTGGGGGCCGTCCGGCCCGTAGGCGGAGCAGTCCTCCTCGACCAGCCGTATTCCCATCATGCCGATGAGGGGGCTGTTCGGTGCGAGCCGGAACCAGTCGGCGCCCGGGAACGGGATGAACCCGGAGGAGGCCTTGGCGACGAGCAAGCGTTGCCCGACCTCGATGTGGTCCGGGTCCGGGATGTGGTTCCACGCCTGGAGCTGCTGGACGGTCGTGTGGAACCGCGCAGCTATTTTGGAGAGCGTGTCACCCGCTACGACGACATAAAAGGTGTCCTCTACTCCCATATTTTTATGCTAGGCGTGCGGTTTCCCGGGTGCATTCCCGGTCAGACCCGGCGCCCCAGCTGGGCCAGCAGCCGTTGCCAGGAGTCGGCGCCCGGCGGCGGGTCGACGGCGGCGGCGAAGATGCCGGGGACGCCGCTGCCCGCGTAGGGGCCGAACTCGCGACGGGTGAAGTCGGCCAGGGCCTTGGAGGGGTGTTCGTCGGCGCCGATCGCCCGTGACAGGTCCCAGGCGTGGACGACGAGGTCGGCGGTCATCTGGGCGCAGTAGGCGTGGGCGGGGGTGCGCCCGTACGACAGCTCGACCGTGCGGTGCAGGGCGCCGGGGGCGGTGAACGCCTCGCGGGCCGCGGCGGCGGCCCGGTCCCAGGCGGCCGTGGGGTGGTCGCCGAGCCGGTCGCCGTCGTAGGCGTCGCCGACGTCCGCGATCGAGGCGCCGTCCAGCAGCGGGGGCACCCACAGCTGTTCGACGACCAGGTGGTTGACCAGGTCGCGTACGGTCCAGTCGGTGCAGGGCGTGGGGTCGTGCCACTGCCGGGGGCGGATGGTGTGCACCCGGTCCGCGAACAGGTCGAGGGCCTCGCCGTGGCGGGCGAGGAGGGTGCGTCGTCGGGAGTCGGTCAGCTCCCCGTCACCGGTCATGGCGTCGTCACCGGCCATGACGTCCGTGGTCCATGCGGGTGCGCAGCGCGGCGACCGCTGCCGCGGCGACCGCCGCGCCGGCGGCGACGGTGGTGGTGCGGTGTTCGGAGAGCCACAGCTGGGGCCCGTGGACGTGGGCGCCGGGCCCGAAGCGGCCGTGGGCGCCGTAGTCGCGCCCGGTGTCGTCGTCGACGGGGTGCCAGAGGTTGACGGGGTCCAGGGGTGCGGCGGGGTCGTCGGTCAGCTGGGCGTCGTAGCCCGTCCGGGCGAGGTAGCGGTCCAGCAGGCCGGGGGCGACGGCGTTGGCGAGGAGGGTGGCGACGGTGCTGCCGCCGACCCAGTACTCGCGGCGGCGCGGGTGCTCGGCGGCGTGGACGATGGCGCGGGCGGCGAGTTCGGGTTCGTAGATGGGGGCGACGGGCCGGGGCCTGCGGGACATCCGGTTGAGGACCCACCCGAACTGGGGGGTGTTCAGGGCCGGCAGCTGCACCATGGTGGTGCGCACCTTGCTGCCCTGGTGCAGCAGTTCGCAGCGCAGCGACTCGTTCCAGCCCTGGATGGCGTGCTTGGCGCCGCAGTACGCGGACTGCAGGGGGATGCCGCGGTAGGCCAGGGCGGAGCCGACCTGGACGATCGTGCCGTGGTCGCGCGGCAGCATGCGGGACAGGGCGGCGTGCGTGCCGTAGACGTAGCCCAGGTAGGTGACCTCGGTGACGCGCCGGAACTCCTCGGGCTCGATTTCGACGAAGGGCGCGAAGAGGCCGGTGAAGGCGTTGTTGACCCAGACGTCGACGGCGCCGAAGACCTCCTCGATGCGGTCGGCGGCGGCGGTGACGGCCTGGTGGTCGGCGACGTCGACGGGCAGCGGCAGGGCCGCTCCCCCGGCGCGGCGCACCTCGGCGGCGGCGGCCTCCAGGCCCTTGTGGCCGCGGGCCAGCAGCGCCAGGTCGGCGCCGCGGGCGGCGAAGGCGCGGGCGGTGGCCCGGCCCACGCCGCCGCTGGCGCCGGTCACCACGACGACGGACGGCCGGTTCCTGCGGCGGCGGGCCCTCACGGCTGGTCACTCCTCATGCGCATCTCTCCTCGTCACCGGCGCCGGGTACCCGGGTGCCGGGGGCGTAAACGGCGACGGCGGCCCGGTGCGTTCATCCGTTCCGGTGATTGTCGGCCCGGGTGCGTGCCGCGGACCCTTGGACCGGGGGCGCCAGGACCGGGGGAAACGGGGGCACCATGCCGGTGGCGGTCACGACGCAGCACAACGACAACCGGCGCACGGGGCTGAACGCCCGGGAGGTGCTGCTGCGCCCGGAGACGGTGCGCCCGGGCACCTTCGGCAAGCTGTTCAGCCGTGCGGTCGACGGCCATGTCTACGCGCAGCCGCTGCACCTGCCGTGCGTGGAGGTGCCGGGCGCGGGGCGGCGTCCGGTGGTGTTCGTGGCGACGATGCACAACAGCGTGTACGCCTTCGACGCCGCCGACCCCGCCGCGTCCGCGCCCCTGTGGCGGGCCTGCCTGGGGCCGTCCTGCCCGCTGCCCGATCCGCAGATCGGTCCCCGGGGCTACCGGGACATCGAGGTCGAGGTGGGGGTGGTCGGCACGCCGGTGATCGACCGGGAGCGGGGGGTGCTGTACGCGGTCGCGTTCACGAAGGAGGGCGGGGAGTACCACCACGCCCTTCACGCGCTCGACGTGGCCACCGGCCGGGAGGTGCTGGGCGGCCCGGTGCGGATCGCCGCCGAGGTGCCGGGGGACGGCGAGGGCGGCACGGGCGGCCGGATCGCCTTCACCAGCAGCCGGCAGATCCAGCGAGCGGCGCTGACGCTGGCGAACGGCCGGGTGTACGCGGCGTTCGCCGCGTACGGCGACCGGCGTCCGTACCACGGCTGGGTGCTCGCCTTCGACGCGGTGACGCTGCGGCCGGCGGGGGCGTTCGTCAGCACGCCGCACACGGGCCTGGGCGGGATCTGGCAGGCGGGCCGGGGCTTGGGGGTGGACGAGGAGGGCTGCCTGTACCTCATGACGGGCAACGGAGGGTTTCACTCCGATGGCTCGGACCTGGGCGACTGTGTCGTCAAGCTCCGTCCCGGCCTCGCCGTGGCCGACTGGTTCTCGCCGTTCAACAACGCCGCTCTGGACGCCGACGACACCGACCTGGGCTCCTCGGGCCCGCTGCTGATCCCGGGCACCAGGCGGCTGCTGGGCGGCGGCAAGGAGGGCAAGCTCTACCTGCTCGACATGGACGATCTGGGGCACTTCCACGCCGGCTCCGACAGCCAGATCCCGCAGAGCTTCTTCGCCGTGCCGCCGGACGGGGCCCGGCACCACATCCACGGCGGGGCGATGTACGGGGACTTCGCGGGCAGCGGCCCGTGGGTGTACGTCTGGCCCGAGAACGCGTTCCTGCGCGCGTACCGCTTCCGCGGCGCCCTGCTCGACCCTGAACCGGTGTCGGTCAGTACCACGGTGGATCCGGTCGGGGTGCCCGGCGGGTCGCCGGGCATGCCGGGCGGTTTCCTGTCGGTCTCCGCCGACGGTACGGATCCGGCCTCGGGCCTGGTGTGGGCCTCGCACCCCTACCGCGCGGACGCCAACCAGGCGGTCGTCGAGGGCGTCCTGCGCGCCTACCGGGCGACGGACCTGACGCAGGAGGTGTGGAACAGCACGATGAACGCCGCTCGTGACGGCGTCGGGCTGTTCGCGAAGTTCACCCCGCCGACGGTGGCGGACGGCCGCGTCCACCTGGCCACCTTCTCCGGGGCGCTGCACGTCTACGGTCTGCTGCCCTGAGCCCCGCGCCGCGCCGGCGGCGCGTGGCCGGTTGCGCGCATGGACGGCGGACACCCGGCCCAGCAGGCATGGGTTTCCTGGGGCGACGGATCGTGGCGCGTCGACTCCGTCCGACGTACGGCATGCGGCGAGGCGCCCGGCCGGCGGACGCCCCGCTCCCCTACCGCCCGGCGGCGGCCGCCCGGTCCAGGGAACGGGCCAGCAGCAGGAACCACATGCCCACGAGCGCCAGGTGGGCCCGTTGCGGCACGCCGTGCCAGCCGGGCCGCCCGAACAGCGGACCGACCGTGGCCAGAGCCGTGGTGAGCGCGCTGCCGAGCACCCAGGGCCCCAGGCGCCGCACCAGCGGGCAGCCGGAACCGGGCGGGGCGGTGGCGGCCGCGACGACGAGCAGGGCCATGGAGGCGAACAGCGCGGCGTGGACCAGGGCGCTGGTGGAGGTGTGCCAGGGATTGACGGCCTCGCAGCCGGCCTCCACCGAGGGGGCGCAGCGCATCGGGATGACGACGTCGGCGACGGAGGCCGCGCCGAAGGCGACCAGGGACCACCAGCCGGCCTGCGCCCAGCGGTTGCGCGCCCCGCGCAGGGCGAGGAGGGCGCCGGCCGCGACCAGGACGGCGGCGAGGATCTCGATGGCGCTGAAGAAGTGGTGGAAGGGCTGGTCGGCGGCGTAGAGCTCGCTGACGTAGGAGTGCCGCGGGTCCAGGCCGGTGGGCAGGACGAAGGCCAGCAGCCAGTCGTTGTAGACCACGGCCGCCGCGGTCAGCAGCACGGGTGCCGCCACGCCCGGCCCGGCCGGTGGCCGGGCCGCCGGGCGCCCTCCGTCCGGTCGGCCGGTTCCGGCGGTGGAGGGGCGCAGGGCGGGGGGCGGGTCGGGCATCGGCGGGAGCCTTCAGTTCGCGCGGACGGGGGGCGGCCCGTACGCCGGCGGCGGTGAGGGGGTGGACGGCGGGGTGGTGGGCGGGGTCGTGCGGGGCGGGGGCGGCGGGCTGTGCGGCGAGGCGGGCGGCGGCGGGGGCTGCGGCGCCCGGCTGCTGCCGGGGGGCGGCGGTGCGCTGCTCCTGCCCGGTGCGCTGGAGCTCATGCCGCCCTTGGGCGGGGTCACGGAGCGGTCCTGGTCGCCGTCGGTGCCGACCGGGCGTTCGAACCACTCGCCGGTGTCGGGGTCGTAGACGGTGATGGCGTCCATGACGGAGTCGGCCGGGGTGACCACGACGACGTCGGCGTACTTGTAGGCGGGCCAGGTGTCGCCGGTGGCCTTGGGCGTGCCCTGGACCGCGACGGGCGGGGTGAGGGGGTTGCCGCAGGTGCAGCGGACGCGGGGCAGGCCGCGGTCGTCGACGAGCACGGCGGTGCCGGCCTGCAGCACCGACTGGAAGCCGGTGACGGAGCCGTCCTTGTAGCCGTGGTTGGTCACGCGGGTGTCCGAGCGCAGCTGGAGCGGGGTCAGGCCGCGCAGGTAGCCGGTCAGACCGCCCGGGTCGATGCCGACCACGCCCGCGAAGGCCCGGCTCTTGTTCTGGTCCTGGGTCAGATAGCCGATCTGGCGCTCGACGTCGCAGTTGGCGTGGTTGCGGGAGCCGCCGTACAGGCCGGCGGTGTTGCCGGCGATG
Organism: Streptomyces sp. PKA51; assembly: GCF_057552455.1. Taxonomy (NCBI): domain Bacteria; kingdom Bacillati; phylum Actinomycetota; class Actinomycetes; order Kitasatosporales; family Streptomycetaceae; genus Streptomyces; species Streptomyces sp. PKA51. The sequence goes on along the minus strand of NZ_BAAJPZ010000001.1, from coordinate 464,285 downwards.
TTGTGGGGGCCGCTGCCCCCGCCCGCGGGGATCGCGGGGTGGGCGCTGGCCGAGCTGCCGTAGTCCTTGGCGGTCGACTGGGTGAACGGGTCGCGGCCGTTGGAGCCCGCGGCCTGCAGCAGGACCTCGCCGCCGGAGGAGCCGGACTGGCGCAGGAAGAAGACGGCGAGCGCGGCGGCGACGAGCACCCCGGCGGTGATCAGTACGGCTTTCGAGCGCCAGCGGGGCGGGCGGCCGGGCGCGCCGCCGCCCGGGACGGGGCCCTCCCCGGACGGGGGCCGCGGCGGCTCGGAGGGCCCCGAGGGACCGGACGGGCCGGAGGGGCCGGAGGGCTCGATGGGGCCGCCGGCCCGGGTCGGTTCGCCGGCTCCGGAACCGGAGGAGGCCGGTGGCTGGGAGCCCCGCCCGGACAGGGGGCCGGACGGCGGGCCGCTGGGGCGGTTTCCTGACGGCGGTTCGGACGACACGGTCCCTGCTCCTGTCGGTGGTCTGGACACAATGCACCGCCCCTGCGCACATTGTGTGCTCCTGACCGGTATGCCCCGCAAGCGGACGTACGGCGCACAGGCGCACCGGTCCCCCGCCCGCCCGCGCGGACGGGTGGCCGGGCGGCGGCCGGTTTAGGTTGGCGGACATGAACGAGCTGCGGGCCTGGCGGGACGCACTGGTGACGGTCGTGGCCGCACTGGCCGTCATGGTCGTGGTGGCCGCGCTCGGCCTGTGGGCCGCGGGCGCCGCCGAGCTGCCCGGCGGCGCGTTCCCGTCCGTGGTGGCGGCCGCCGTGGTCGCCGCGGTCGGCGGCAGCGTGGAACTCTCGGGCGCGGCGGGCGTGCTGGGCCGTACGGGTGCCGGACTGGCCGCCGTACCGCTGTCGGTGACCCTGGCCGGGGCCCTCACCGTCGCCCGGCTCTTCCTGCGCCCGCTGCGGCACCGTGCGGTGGCCGGGGGCGGCGAGCTGCTCGCGCGGGTCGCCCGCACGGCGGTGCTGTGGCTGCTGGGCCTGCTGGGCGTGGCGCTGGCCGCGCGGCACAGCTTCCGCATCAGCATCGGCGAGGAGTTCCTCGACGAGCTGGGCGACCTGCTGGGCGTGACGCCCACGGTCGGCTTCCGCGCGGCCGTCGGCCCGACGCTGGGGTACGGCCTGCTGTGGCTGCTGGTGCTGCTGGCCGTGGCGGTGGCGGTCTCGCGCGGCACGCCCCTGCCCACGCGGCTGGTCCGGCTGCAGGAGTCCGTCCGCCCGGCGGCGTTCGCGATGGTGGCGGTGCTGCTGGCGTACGTCCTGCTGGGGCTGTTGATCGGTGTCGTCGTCGCCTTCACGCGCGGGCACGTCGCCGAGACGTTCGCCGTCCTGCTGCTGGGCCTGCCCAACCTCGCGTGGATGGCGCTGGGCGTGGGGCTGGGCGGCGTGTGGGAGGGCCATGTGCCGGACGCGATCGGCCTGCCGATGCCGCAGGCGCTGGCGGCCGTGCTGCGCGAGGGCGGGGACGGCGCCCCGGCGACGGTGGACGTCGCCTCCCTGGCCCGCCACGACGGCCGTGCCTGGCTGCTGGTCGTGGTGGCCGTGGTCGCCCTGATCACGGCGGGCCTGGTCACGGCCGCCCGGACGCACGACCGCGTGCCGGCCTGGCGGCACGGCGTCCGTCTCGCCGTGGCGCTGGCCCTGACGCTGCTGGTCGTGGGCCTGCTGACGCACGTCTCGGCGCGTTACGGGCTGTCGGTGATCGGCGTGGGCGACCTCGGGGACTTCGGCGGGGAGGTCACGCTGCGGGCGCGCCTGCCGCTGCTGGTGGGGCTGGGGTTGCTGTGGGGGTTCGTCGCGGGGTGCCTGGGCGGCCTCCTGGTGGGCCGGCGCACCCTTCGCCGGGGGGAGGTCGACGGACCTGGCGGCGATGACCGCCGGGTGACCGGGGGATGACGGGCCGCTGCGTACATTCGCCGTCGCTGTCACCCGATGGACACCCGACGGATCGAGGACTCCCATGCATGCCGCTGGCCCGGGCCCCGTGCCCGCAGACGACTCCCCCCTCGACGGGCCCGCCGGGCGGCCCGGCCGCCGCAGCGTGCTGAAGGCGATCGGCGCGGGGGCCGCGGCCGTCTCCTTCGGCGCCGTGGGCGCGGGCACGGCCCGCGCCGACGAGGAGCAGTTCACCGATGTCATCGTCATCGGCGCCGGCTACGCGGGCGGCACGGTCGCCCGGGAGCTGGGCGCCAAGGGCCTGACGTCGGTCGTCCTGGAGGCCCGCGACCGCATCGGCGGGCGGATCTGGACGAGCAATTGGGCCGGTGAGCAGATCGAGCTGGGCGGCCAGTGGATCTCCCCCGCCCACCGCCTGGTCAACGCCGAGCTGGCCCGCTACCGGATCGGCATCGTGCGCGACCCCGACCCCGAGCGCATCGCCGTCGCCCGCGGCGGCCGGCTGGAGCACGTCGCGCCCGCCGAGGCCGCGGCGCTGCTGGAGCCGCTGTGGAAGGAGTTCTACAAGGGCTCCGAGCAGTACTTCGAGCGCCCGGCCGAGCCCCTGTACCGCAAGGACCTGCTGGCGGCGGTGGACCCGCTGTCGGTGGCGGACCGGCTGCGGCAGATGAACCTCTCCCCCGCCGAACGCGATCTGATCAGCGGTGACACCGCGGCGTACTGCGGCGGCTCCCTGGAGAACGGTTCGCTGACCGGCATGGCCCAGTGGTACCAGCTCTCGGGCGGCACGTACGACAGCTACTCCACCACCATCGGCAGCCGGCCGGCCGGTGGCATGACCGCGCTGCTGCAGGCCATGCTGCAGGACTCCGGCGCCCGGGTGCGGCTGAACTCGCCGGTCGCCAAGGTCACCCAGAACGGCGGCCGGGTGGTCGTGGAGACCCGGGACGGCCGGCGGTACGCGGCCCGTACGGTCGTCGTGGCGACGCCGGCGAACACCTGGCGCAGCATCACCTTCGCCCCCGGCCTGCCCCCCGCGCACGCCCGGGCCACGGCCCAGGGCATCGGCCTGCCCAGCGGCACCAAGATGGTGCTGCACGTCAAGGGCGAGGTGGAGGCCCTCGGCGGCACGGCGACCGAGGGCTCGCCGATCCTGATGATGGTGCCGCAGAAGCAGCTGGCGGACGGCCGCCTCATGGTGGCCTTCCCGAGCCCGCAGCTGAACGTGGCCGACCCGGTGCAGGTCCAGCAGGCCGTACGGCAGTGGATCCCCGGCGCCCAGGTGCTCGCCTCCCGGGCCATGGAGTGGGGCAAGGACCCCTTCTCCGCCGGCTCGTGGGGCTTCCGCCGCCCCGGCCAGCTGCTGGGCCTCTTCCCGCAGATCGAGCAGCCGCACGGCCGGATCCTGTTCGCCGGTGCGGACATCGCCCAGGGCTGGCACGGCGCCTACATCGAGGGCGCCGTCGAGTCGGGCAGGCGGGCGGCGCAGCAGGCCCTGCAGCTGCTGGCGTAGCGCCACAGGGCCCCGCCCCGCCGTCCCGGTCCCGCCCGGCCATGGTGCCGGGCGGGACCTCGTCGTGCGGCCGCTCCTTACGAAGGGGCGTTGCCGGCGGTGACGTTGACCGCGGCCCAGGCCCGGTCGACCGTCGTGTACTCGGTGCTGTCCTGGCCGTAGATGTCGGCGGCGGCCTGCAGGGTGGCCTCGCGCGCGCCGTGGAAGTCGGTCGTGGAGACCATGTAGCGGCTCAGGGCGCGGTAGAAGATCTGCTCGGCCTTGGCGCGGCCGATGCCGGTGACCGACGAGCCGTCGTAGGTCGGCGAGTCGTAGCTGAAGCCGCCGATCGTCTTGGCGCCGCTGCCCTCGGCCAGGAGGTAGAAGGCGTGCGAGGAGACACCGGAGCCGGCGTGGACCTCGCGGTCGTAGGAGCCCTCGTCCCAGTAGTCGACCGTGCCCTCGAGCTTGTCGAGGGAGGGCTTGTCCAGGCGGCGCAGGAAGGTCTGCTGCAGGCCCAGCTTCTCGCCCATGAGGTAGTTCGGCGGGTTGGCCGGGTTGTTGGTGGCGAACTCCATGCCGCTGCCGAAGATGTCGGCGAAGGACTCGTTGAGCGAACCGGCCTCGCCGTACTGGTTGTTCTGCTCGTCGACGCGGGTGGGCTGGAAGTCGGCGGTGGCCTCGACCACGCCGTGGGTCAGCTCGTGGCCGGTGACGTCGAGGGCGACCAGCGGCTGCTTGAACGTCACGCCGTCGCCGTCGCCGTAGAGCATGCAGGCGCAGTCGGGCGACCAGAAGGCGTTGCCGACGCCGCTGCCGAAGTGCACCAGGGCGTGCGGGCCGGCACCGTCGTTCTTGATGCCGTTGCGGCCGAACGTCTTCTTGTAGTAGTCGAAGGTGCTGGTGATGCCGTACTGGGCGTCGACGGCGGCGCTGGCGGCGTCGGACGAGGTGCCGTTGCCCCACTTGTTGTCGGCGTCGGTGAACGCCTTGCCGGTGGAGAACGACGACAGCTGACGGCGGCCGGCGTTGCGGGTCTCGGCGTTGCCGCGGCTGGGGTCCTTCAGGGTGAAGGAGGTCTGCGCGGTCTGGGTGGTCAGCAGCGGCACGGTGCCGGCGAAGATGGAAGCGCCACTGCCGGTGGCCGGCGCGGGGAAGGCGCCCGCGGCGGGCCGGGCGGCACCGGGCGCGGCGGGGGCGGCGGTCTTCGGCGCGGCCTGGGTGCCCTGGGCGCGCAGCGTGGCCTTCAGGGCCGGCGAGATGAACCCGTCGCTGAGCGGGGTCTTGCTGAGGACCTTGCCGTCGGCGGCGTCGACGAGCACGGAGTGGGAGGCGCCGGCGTCGGCGGCCGCGGGGGCGGCGACGGTCACCCGGTAGGCCAGGACGGCCTTCTCGCCGCGGGCGTCCACGACGAGTTCGGTGTGCGCGGCGGTGCCGGCGGCGCTCCTGGCGGCCTTGGCGGCGGCCTGCTCGGCGGTCAGCTTCGGGGTGACGGTGGGCACGGCGGCCTTGCGGGCCTTGGCACGGGTCACGCCCAGGTAGCGCTGCGCGGGGTCGAGGTGGACGACCAGGTCGCCGCCGACGACGGTGACGCCGCGGTAGGTCCGCTCGAAGCGGACGTGCTTCTTGCCCTCGGGGTCGCTCAGGACGTCCTTCACCTTCAGGTCCTCGCCGGCGCCGAGGCCGGCGGCCTGGGCGTTGGCCTGGACGGCCGCCCGGGCCGCCGCGACGATCCGCGGGTCGAACGTCGCCGGGGCGACGGCGGCCGCCGCGGCGGCCGCGGCCCGCGCCGGGGAGCCCGGCGTGGCCGGGGTCGCCTGGGCGGTCGCCGTTCCGGCCGTGGTCGCGGCCGCCGCCACGGCGACGGCGATCGCGACGGCCCGTCTGCGGGCGGTGGATATGGAGTTCGTGGGGGTTGTACGCAAGTCAGCGCCCTTTGTCATGGGGGCGGCCGGGAGTGCCGGACCGCCCGTATGCACGCGGTGCCGGCACTGCAGCACCACGGGAACCTGTGGGTCCCGTGGATGACCTTGCAGGCATTGGCATGCCCATGAAAAGAGCGAAGGGCGCAAATGACCGAACAGTTGATCCAGTCTTTACACAGCCCCAACCCCCCGTTACGGGACGGAAACGTCCCGTGATGCTGCCGGTGAGGACGGGTCAAACCCCCTCGAGGTTGCCCGGGTTGGACAGGTGATCACTATGTGAGACGCAGAGAGGGGACGCAGAGCGCGGACGCGGGCCGCCGGCAGCGGCTCTCAGCCGGTCCACTCGCCGCCCGGCAGCCGCCGACCCGTCGCACGCAACCGCCGCGCCACCGGCTCCGCCGCCAGGTACACCCAGCAGGGCACCGCCCCGCCGCCGGCCACGCACACCTCCCGCACCACGCGCACGTACAGGCTGTGCGGGTCGCCCGGCCGGTACTCCTCCAGCGCGTCGAGTGCAGCCAGCACCCGCGGGTACGCCTCCGGCGCGAGCGTGACCAGCTCGCCGCGCACCTCGGCGGCGCCCTCCTCGGCGACCGCGTACGGGTAGCCCGGCCCCTCGTACAGCGCCGCGCCCGGCAGGCGCGCGGGCACCTCCGCGACCGTACGGCCGCGCAGCAGCAGGGCGTGGTTGCGCCGGCCCGGCCGCAGCGTCCCGTACACGAACACCGGCAGCCGGCCGGCCGCCTCCCGTGCCGTCACCGGCGTCTCCCCCTCGCGTCCTCGCGTCCCGGCCCCGGCCGCCCCGCCGGAAGGCGGTCCGCGGCCGTCGGCCGTAGCCTAGAGGTATGGCAGAGCGGCCGGTCGTGCCCTCGGCCTCCTCCGCCCCGGAGCTCATCCTCGAGGCCGATGGCGGCTCCCAGGTGATGAGCCCGAGCCGGAGTTATCACGTGGGGCGCGACCCGTCCAGCGACGTCGTGCTGCGGGACGCCCGCGTCTCCTGGCACCACGCGGTCCTGCGCCCGGTGGGCGACCACTGGACGCTGGAGGACTGCGGCAGCACCAACGGCACCTACACCGAGGGCCGCCGCATCGCCACCTTCGACGTCGGCCCGGGCAGCGTCGTGCGCTTCGGCAACCCCGCCGACGGCCCCGCCGCCGTCGTCACCGCCGTGCGGCCGCGCGCCAGCGACCGCCCCTCGGCCGTCTCCCAGCCGCAGAGCACCGGCACCTTCCGCCGGCCCACGTCCGTACGCCCCCTGCCCACGCGCACCGTGCGCATCGGCCGGGCCGCGGACAACGACTTCGTCGTCGACGACCTGACCGTCTCCCGCTACCACGCGCAGCTGCGCGCCCTGCCCGACGGCGAGCACGAGATCGTGGACGTCGGCAGCCACAACGGCACCTACCTCAACGGCACGCGCGTCCAGCACGGCCCCGTGCGGCCCGGCGACATCATCGGCATCGGCCACTCGGCGTTCTGCCTGGTCGGCGACGAGCTGCAGGAGTTCGTCGACACCGGCGAGGTCTCCTTGGACGTCCAGCAGCTGTCCGTCAGCGTCGACGAGGGCCGCAAGACGCTGCTGGACGACGTCTCCTTCCCCGTGGGGGCCAAGTCCCTGCTCGCCGTGGTCGGCCCCAGCGGCGCCGGCAAGTCCACCCTGCTCAACGCGCTCACCGGACTGCGCCCGGCCGACCGGGGCACCGTCCTGTACGACGGCCGCGACCTGTACCGCGACTACGCCGAGCTGCGCTCGCGCATCGGCCTGGTGCCGCAGGACGACATCCTGCACGCCCAGCTCACCGTGCGCCGCGCCCTGCGCTACGCCGCCGAACTGCGCTTCCCCGGCGACACCGCCCGCAGCGAGCGGGACGCGCGCGTCGAGGAGGTCATCGGCGAACTCGGCCTCGAACAGCGCGCCGGCCAGGCCATCCACAGCCTCTCCGGCGGCCAGCGCAAACGCGTCAGCGTCGCCCTGGAGCTGCTCACCAAGCCCTCGCTGCTCTTCCTCGACGAGCCCACCTCCGGCCTCGACCCGGGCATGGACCGCTCGGTGATGACCATGCTGCGCGAGCTCGCCGACGACGGGCGCACCGTCATCGTCGTCACCCACAGCGTGCTGAGCCTGGACGTCTGCGACCGGCTGCTGGTGCTCGCCCCCGGCGGGCGCACGGCCTTCTACGGTCCGCCCGGCGACACCCTCGGCTTCTTCGGCTTCACCCAGTGGCCGCAGGCCTTCGAGGCGTTCGAGAACCAGCGCGAGCGCGACTGGGCCGGGGAGTTCCGTGCCTCGCCGCTGCACCGCCAGTACATCGCGAGCGCCACCGAAAGGCCCCGGCCGCTCGTCGGCGGCACGCCCGCCGCCGAGCCCCTGCAGCCGGTCAAGGCCCAGACCTGGGGCGCCCAGCTGTGGACGCTGATGCGCCGCTACGTCCGGGCGCTGAGCTCCGACCGCACCTTCCTCGCCATCATGGTCGCCCTGCCGATCCTGACCGGCGCGATGGCCCGGCTGTCCGCGGGTGTGCGCTTCGCCTCCGCCGACAAGGCCAACACGGTGCTGCTCATCCTGTGCGTGGGCGGCGTGCTGACCGGCGCGGCCAACTCGGTGCGCGAGCTGGTCAAGGAACGGGTGATCTACCAGCGCGAGAGAGCCGTCGGCCTGTCCAGATCCGCGTACGTGATGTCCAAGATCGTGGTCCTGGGCCTGATCACCGTCGCGCAGGCGATCGTGCTGTCGGTGGTGGGCCTGGGCGGGGTGGACACCCGCGCGCCCGGCGGCAAGGGCGTCTTCGCCCCGCCACTGGTGGAGATCACCCTCGCCGTGGCACTGCTGTCGTTCACCTCCATGCTGCTGGGCCTGGTGGTCTCGGCGCTCGTGCGCCGCGAGGAGGTCACCATGCCCCTGCTGGTGCTCATCACCCTCGTGCAGGTCGTCTTCTGCGGCGGCATGATCGACGTCAACGGCCGCCTGGTGTTCGAGCAGCTGGCCTGGTTCGTCCCCTCCCGGTGGGCGCTGGCCGCCATGAGCGCGACCGTCGACTTCACCCACATCCCGCCTGCCACCGGGCAGCTGCCGCCGCCCGGCGGCGGGAACGCCGACCCCCTCCTCAGCCACGACATGGGCACCTGGGCGCTCGACATGGGGATGCTGGTGGTCCTCTCCCTCCTCATGGCCTTCCTGGTCGCGCGCCTGCTGCGCCGCCACGAGCCGGAGGTCATGCGCAAGTGACCGGACCGCAGGTGACCGGGCAAGGAGACCGACCGTGAGCGCGGCCGCCTTCCCGTACGGCTCGACGGGCGCCCAGGGCCAGGAGGTCCCCGGCTTCCGGCCCACCCACGTGGTGCCACCCGGCGGGCTGTCCACCTGGTCCGCGCCCGACGCCGTCGTCCCCACCGAGCCCCTCGACCCCCTGCTGCCGGTGCAGCTGCTGGACCGGCGCGGCGACTGGGGGCAGGTGCTGTGCTCCAACGGCTGGTCGGCCTGGGTCGACGCCCGGCTGCTGGTCACCCTGCCGCAGGACCCGCCCCCGGCGGGCGGGGCCCTCACCCGCACCGCCGACGCACGGCGGCTGCTGCAGCAGGTGCAGGAGACGCTGGAGCACTACCGACGGGCCGTGGAGGACCTGGCCACGGGGCGCACGGACGGCGAGACGTTCGGCAGGACGACCCAGGGCCTGCGCATCGGTGCCGTCGTCGACGGCGACTCGATGTGGCTGTACGACGCCGAACGCGACAACTGGGGCTACTGCGACGGCACCTCGCTGACCGGCATCGCCGGCCGGGAACGCTCCCCCCGGCCCTCCTCCATGCCGCCCGCGCCCTCCGTGCCGCCCGAGGCCACCCGCCTGGACACCGGGCCGCCCGGCGCCCCACCGCCCACCCGGCTCGACGACGGCACCGGGCGGCCGCCGCGCGGACCCGGCGGTGAGCGCTGATGGGCGCCCCGGACGACCGCGACGGCGACCGCCTGCCGCGGCCGGACGCCTCGCTGGGCGCCGGGCCCGGTGGACTCATCGGCCGGCAGATCGCCGGCTACCGCGTGGAGAGCGAGATCGGCCGCGGCGGCATGGCCGTGGTCTACCGCGCCAGCGACCTGCGCCTCGGACGCACCGTCGCCCTCAAACTCCTCGCCCCCGAACTCGCCCGCAATGACACCTTCCGCCAGCGCTTCGCCCACGAGTCACGGGTCGCCGCCGCCATCGACCACCCGCACATCGTGCCGGTCTTCGAGGCCGGCGAGGTCGAGGGCGTCCTGTACATCGCCATGCGCTACGTACCCGGCCAGGACCTGCGCGCCCTCCTCGACCGCGAGGGCCCGCTGCCCCTGACCACCGCCTCGCGCATCGCCGGACAGGTCGCCTCCGCCCTCGACGCCGCCCACGCCCACGACCTCGTGCACCGGGACGTCAAACCCGGCAACATCCTCGTCGCCGAGGGCACCGACAGCGACCACCCCGAGCACGTCTACCTCACCGACTTCGGCCTGACGAAGAAGTCGCTGTCCCTGACCGGCTACACGCGCGTCGGGCAGTTCGTCGGCACGCTGGACTACGTCGCACCCGAGCAGATCTCCGGCAAACCGGTCGACGGGCGGTGCGACGTCTACAGCCTGGCCTGCGTCGTCTTCGAAACGCTCACCGGGGCGCCGCCGTTCCGCCGCGAGGACGACATGGCCCTGCTGTGGGCCCACCAGAACGAGCCGCCGCCGCGGCTGACGGAGTACGTGCCGGAGCTGCCGGCGGGGGTCGACGACGTCCTGGCGCAGGCACTGGCGAAATCACCGGACGACCGCTTCGACAGCTGCCTGCGCTTCGTGACGGCACTGCGGCGGGCGGGCGGTGCGCCCCCGGCGAAGCCGGTGGCGCCGGAGGCGCCGGAGCCGGTGCGGGCGCCGCCGATGTGGGCCGCACCGGTGTTCCCGGAACTGTGACGGCTCGCCTCCCGAGGCTCCGCCCCGGACCCCGGTCCTCGCACGCCGGACGGGCCGATGTCGGCCCGTCCGGCGTGCGAGGACACCGGGCGCTCCGTCACCGGATGGTGAACGGCAGCTCCTTCGAGAAGAACGACGTCTGCGTCGTGCCCACCGAGACGCCCGCGTCCGCCGACTTCACGTCCCGCGGTGCGCCCCGGTTGACGGCGATCTTCAGACGGTACGTCGCCGTCGCCCCCGGCGCCAGCGCCTTCGTGCCGCTCTCGGGCCGCAGGCCCGCGCTCATGCCCGGGTCGCAGCCCGCCGCGACGAGCGGCACCGTCTCCCAGCCGCGTCCCGTGCGGTACTGACGCAGGGTCATGTCCTTGGGGGCCAGGGCGTGCCCGGTGCCGACCCCGAAGGCGAAGTAGGAGGCGGCCAGGGCCGGGTACGTACGGTCCGTGGTGTTCTTCACCGTCACGGTCACCTCCCGGCCCGTCCCGCCGCGCTGCAGCGTGGCGCCGCGCTGCCAGCCGGTCAGGGCGACCTGGGGCCGGGTGGCCGTGGCGGTGCGGGCCGGGGCGCGGTAGGTGTGGCCGTGGCCGTCGGAGACCGAGGCGGCAACCGTCACGGTGCCGGGCCGGTCGAGGTCCTGCAGGCGCAGGGCGACGGTGTGGGGCTGCCGGGGACCGGCCGTGGGGGCCGTCACGGGGAAGGTGAAGACGCCGTGGGTGGGCCGGCTGCCGCCGCCGGGCCCGGTGTCGAGGTCGACCCAGCGGCGGGTGGCCGTGTCGTAGCGCTGCACCGTCAGGGAGTCGGTGCTGAAGCCTTTGCTGTCGACGTCCAGGCGCACGGTGCCGCCCTTGGCGACGGGGGTGCGCAGGGTGACGCCGGAGGAGGACCACAGGCCGATGGGGAGCTGGCCGGGCAGGCTGGAGGAGATCCTGTCGGTGGCGGTGCCGGTCGCGGCGGGGGCGGGGGCCTCGCCGACGAGGGGCGCGGTGGCCGCCTCGGCGGCGGCGCGCCGGGCGCCGGCACTGTCGCCGCCGCAGGTGGGGCCCGCCGGGGCGGCGGCCGCCCGGCCGGGTGCGGTGACGCCCACGGCGAGCGCCAGCCCGGCCGCGAGCGCCGCCGCGCCTCTGGTCATGGCCCGGCGCCCTGCCGGTGCGCCGTGCCGCTGTGCGGGCTGTCGTGGCATTGTCCGCGTCATGTACCGCCCCCGCGTGGTGGGTTGTCTGTGCGGGCGCACGTGCGTGCGCCTCCGGCCTGTCAGAGGGCCTTCCCCACCCGATGGTTCCCCAAGCGGAACGGAATCGGCCTCAGTTCTCGCGCACTGCTCGGGCCCCGCGGAGATAAACCGCCCACGTGAGTGCCAGGCAGAGCACGTACAGGACGAGGAACGCCACGTACGCCTGTTCGCCGGTGCCGTGGGAGAGGAAGGCCTGGCGGAAGGCGAGGTTGATCAGGACGCCGCCGAGGGCGCCGACGGCGCCGGCGATGCCCATCAGCGCGTTGGCGTGCAGGTGGGCGCGCGGTCCGGGCCGGTTCCGGTAGATGCCGGGGATCATCTTGTACGTCGATCCGTTGCCGGCGCCGCTGAGGACGAAGAGCAGCACGAAGCCGGCGAGGAAGAGCGGCAGCGAACCGTCGCGGGAGGCGAGCAGGACGAGGCAGGTGCTCGCGGCCATGGCGAGGAAGGCCCAGAAGGTGACGCGGGCCCCGCCGAGCCGGTCGGCCAGCGCGCCGCCGACGGGCCTGGCCAGGGAGCCGAGCAGCGGTCCGAGGAAGGTCAGGCAGGCGGCGCGGACGGGGGTGGGGAAGTCGTGGGGGAACTGCACGAGCAGCACTTGTCCGAAGGCGAAGCCGAAGCCGATGAACGAGCCGAAGGTGCCGATGTAGAGCGTCGAGATCGCCCAGGCGTGGGGGTCGCGGGCCACCTCGCGCAGCGGGTTCCCGGGGGGCCGGGAGCGGGGCAGGTCGTCCATGCGCAGGGCGGCGGCGAGGGCGGCCAGGACGACCAGGGGGACGTAGAGCAGCGGCACGAGGCGGGGGTGGGAGGCGCCGGCGGTGCTCAGGACGAGCAGCCCGGCGAGCTGGACGACGGGGACGCCCAGGTTGCCGCCGCCGGCGTTGACGCCCAGGGCCCGGCCTTTGAGGTGTTGCGGGTAGAAGGCGTTGATGTTGGCCATGGAGGAGGCGAAGTTGCCGCCGCCGACGCCGGCCGCGGCGGCGAGCAGGAGCAGGGTGGGCAGGGAGACGCCGGGACGCAGCAGCCAGCCGGTCAGCACCGTGGGCACCAGCAGGACCAGGGCGCTGACGACGGTCCACCGGCGCCCGCCGAAGAGGGAGACGGCGACGGTGTAGGGCAGGCGCAGCAGCGCGCCGACGAGAGTGGGCACGGCGGTGAGCAGGAACTTGCCGGCGGGGTCGATGCCGTACTCGGGCCCGAGGAAGAGGACGAGGACCGACCACATGCTCCACACCGAGAAGCCGATGTGTTCGCACAGGACGGAGTACACGAGGTTGCGGCGGGCGACGCGGGCGCCGGTGGCGTCCCAGAAGGCGGGGTCCTCGGGACGCCAGTCGGCGAGGCGGCGCGTGGGCCCGGTGGGGGCGGCGGGCGGGCGGGTGTGCCCGACGGCGGGGAGAGGGGGGTTCACGGTCATTCCCTCACGCTAGGCAGGGGCGGTTTCCCGCGAATGTGCTGTGGCGCTCGCCCGTGCTACGTCTTGCGCACGGGCTCCTGCCGGTGGTGTGAGGCGGACCGGCCACACGGGCAGGGCCGCGCCGGGTTCGTCCAGGCAGGCGCCCGAGCGCAGGTCGAAGGCCTGCTTGTACATCGGCGAGATCACCACGGGTGCGCCGTCGCGGCTGCCGAGCAGCCCGCGGGAGATGACGTGGGCGCCGCTGAACGGGTCGCGGTTGCCCACGGCGTACACGGCCCCGCCGCGGTCGCGGAAGAGCGCCACCTGGCGGCCGTCGACCAGGACGGCGACGCCGCGGCCGGTCTCGAGCACCTCGTACGGGCAGGCCGGCAACCACTGCTCACCGGTGCGGATCTCCACGACGCCGCTCGTCATGCGCCCACCGCCTCGGGGGCGGCCACCGGGCGGATCTGGCCGCGCTCGGGCGTGAAGCGGATGGCGGGGTCGGGGGTGCCGGGGGCGTTGGCGAAGGAGACGAAGCGGCGCAGCCGTTCGGGGTCGGCGAGGGTGGCGCGCCATTCGTCCTCGTAGGTGCGCACGTGGGCGGCCATGAGGGCGTCGAGGTCGGCGCAGATGCCGAGGCTGTCGTCGACGACGACGGCCCGCAGGTGCTCCAGGCCGCCGTCCATGCGCTCGATCCAGGCGGAGGTGCGCTCCAGGCGGTCGGCGGTGCGGATGTAGAACATCAGGAAGCGGTCGACGGTGCGCACGAGGGTGTCGTGGTCGACGTCGGTCAGCAGCAGGTCGGCGTGGCGGGGGGTGGTGCCGCCGTTGCCCCCGACGTAGAGGTTCCAGCCGGCGGAGGTGGCGATGACGCCGAAGTCCTTGCCGCGGGCCTCGGCGCATTCGCGGGCGCAGCCGCTGACGGCGGCCTTGATCTTGTGCGGGGAGCGCAGGCCGCGGTAGCGCAGTTCGAGCTCGATGGCGAGGGCGACGGAGTCCTGGACGCCGTAGCGGCACCAGGTCTGCCCGACGCAGGACTTCACGGTGCGCAGGGCCTTGCCGTAGGCGTGCCCGGATTCGAAGCCGGCGTCGACCAGGCGGCGCCAGATGAGGGGGAGCTGGTCGACGGTGGCGCCGAACATGTCGATGCGCTGGCCTCCGGTGATCTTTGTGTAGAGGCCGAAGTCGCGGGCGATCTCGCCGATGGTGATCAGTTTCTCGGGGGTGATCTCGCCGCCGGGGACGCGGGGGACGACGGAGTAGGAGCCGTTGCGCTGGAGGTTGGCGAGGAAGTGGTCGTTGGTGTCCTGCAGGGCGGCCTGTTCGCCGTCGAGGATGTGCACGGGGGCGCCGATGGCCGGGGCGAGGGAGGCGAGGATCGAGGCGACGACGGGCTTGCACACCTCGCAGCCCTCGCCGGTGCCGTGCTCGTCGACGAGCCGGCTGAAGGTGGTGATGCCCTTGGTGCGGACGATCTCGTACAGCTCGGCGCGGGTGTGGGCGAAGTGCTCGCACAGGCCGCGGGCGACCTCGGTGCCCAGGGCGGTGAGCTCCTCGGCGACGATGCCGCCGAGCGCTCCCACGCACGATCCGCAGCCGGTGCCGGCACGGGTGCACTTCTTGACGGCGGCCACGTCGGTGCAGCCGGAGGCGGTGACGGCGGCGCGCACGGCGCCTTTGGTGACGTTGTGGCAGGAGCAGATCACGGCCTCGTCGGGCAGCGCGACCGGGCCGGCCTCCCCGGCGCCGGCCGCGGAGGCGGGCAGCACCAGCCGTTCGGGGGGCGCGGTCGGCACGGTGCGGGCGGCGGCGAGCGGCCGCAGGGTGTCGTACGCCGTGGTGTCGCCGACGAGGACGCCGCCGAGGAGGGCACCGTCGGGGGCGACGACGAGCTTGCGGTAGACGCCGGCGCGGCTGTCGGCGTACAGGACGTCGAGGGCGCCCTCGGTGGTGCCGTGGGCGTCGCCGAAGCTGGCCACGTCGACGCCCAGGAGCTTGAGCTTGGTGGAGGTGTCGGCGCCGGTGAACTCGCGGGTGTCGCCGGCAAGGGCGGCCGCGGCGGTCTCGGCCATGGCGTAGCCGGGGCCGACCAGGCCGTAGACGCGGCCGTCGGCGGCCAGGGCGCATTCGCCGACGGCCCACACGTGCGCATCGGCGGTGCGGCAGCGGGCGTCGACGACGATGCCGCCGCGTTCTCCGACGGGCAGGGCGCTCTCGCGGGCCAGGTGGTCGCGGGGGCGGATGCCGGCGGAGAAGACGACGAGGTCGGCGGAGAGGGTGCGGCCGTCGGCGAGGGCGAGTGCCGCGACCTCGCCGTTGTCGCCGGCCTCGACGGCGGTGGCGGCCGCATCGGTGTGGACGGTGACGCCGAGTTCCTCGATCCTGCGGCGCAGGGCGGTGCCGCCGCCGTCGTCGACCTGGACGGCCATCAGGCGGGGGGCGAACTCCACGACGTGGGTGTCCAGTCCGAGGGCCTTGAGCGCGCCGGCCGCCTCCAGGCCGAGCAGTCCGCCGCCGACGACGACGCCGGTGCGGGCGCCGGCCGCCCGTTCGCGGATGGCGTGGACGTCCTCCAGGGTGCGGTAGACGAAGCAGCCGGGCAGGTCGCGGCCGGGGACGGGCGGGACGAACGGCTGCGAGCCGGTGGCGAGGACCAGTTCGTCGTAGGGCAGGACGTGCCCGGCGGCGGTGGTGACCGTGCGGGCCGCGCGGTCGAGCGCGACGGCGGGGTCGGCCAGGCGCAGGTCGATGTCGTGCTTCTCCGCGAAGCCGGCCGGCCACAGCGAGAGGTCCTCGGCGGTGGTGCCGGAGAACCAGGAGGTCAGGTGCACCCGGTCGTAGGCGGGGCGGGGTTCCTCGGCGAGGACGGTGATCCGCCACTCGCCGGGGGCGCGTTCGGTCAGCGCCTCCAGGAAGCGCTGGCCGGCCATGCCGTGGCCGACGAGCACCAGGCGCCGTCGGGTGTCCGTCACGAGGGGGCTCCTTCCGTGATGAGCAACTGCAGGGGGTCCGGCGGGGCGCTCTCGCCGCGCGCGAAGGCGCCGGTGAGCTCGCCGACGGCGCCGAGGTCGCCGACGAGGATCGCGCCGACGAGGGCGTCACCGCGCAGCACGAGCTTGCGGTAGGTGCCGCGGGTGGCGTCGGTGAGTTGGACGGTGTCGGTGTGCGGGGCGTCGCCGCACGGGTCGCCGAAGGAGGCGACCTCCAGCTCGCCGCCGGCCGTGCTCAGGCGGAACCGGGCGGTGGCCGCCGCGGTCAGGCGGGCGGCCGCATCGTGGCCGCTCAGGCGGGCGGCCAGGACGTCGGCCTGGGCGAAGGCGGTCTCGGCGTCGGCGCTGACGGTGCCGCGGTGCTCGGCGCAGTCGCCGAGGGCGTACACGCCGGGAGCGGAGGTGGCCAGGTGATCGTCGACGACGACGCCGGTGCGCACGGCGAGCCCAGCGGCGCGGGCGAGGGCGGTGCGGGGGCGGGTGCCGCAGGCGAGGAGGACGAGCTCGGCGGGAAGCACCTGGCCGTCGTCCAGCCGTACCCCGGTGACGTGGCCGGGGCCGGTCAGGGCGGTGGCCGTCCGCCCGGTGTGCACGCGGACCCCGCCGGCCTCCAGCTGCCGGCGCACGGTGGCGGCGCCCGGGGCGTCGAGGTGACGTGGGATCAGGTGGGAGGCGCGCTGCACGAGCTGGACGCGCAGTCCGCGGGCGGCCAGGGCGTGGGCGGTGCCGGTGCCCAGCGCTCCCCCGCCGACGACGACGGCGGTGCGCCCGGGCACGGCGTCGGCGGCCAGGTGCCGGCAGTCGGCGAGGGTGCGCAGGAGGTGGACGCCGGAGACGAGGGCGGGGGGTGCGTCGTGGCGGGCGGCGGGGGCCACGAGGGTGCCGGGTCCGGCGCCGTGCCGGGTGGATGCGGAAACACTGGCCATCGCCGGGAGGGGAAGGCGCGCGGGGCGGTACAGGTCGCGCAGGGGCGGCAGAATCGGTTCGGCGCCGGTGGCCAGGACCACCGCGTCGTACGCGGGCGTCGCCCCGGCGGCCGTGCGCAGCACACGGGCGGCCGGGTCCAGGGCCAGGACCGGGGTGGCGGTGTGCACGGTGGCGGCACCGGTGGGCAGGGCGAGGGAGGCGTCGGCGTAGCCGCCGGCCAGCAGGGCGGGCAGCAGGCCTCGGTGGTAGGGCTGCTCGGGTTCGGCGCCGTGCAGGACGACGTCCACCGCGCCGGGTGCGGCCAGCTCGTGCATGCGCCGGGCGAACCGGGCGGCGGCCACGCCCGCGCCCACGACGGCGATACGGCGCGGCGTCATGCCGCCTCCCCCGAAGGGGCGGGGGCGGTGTCCGCCTTCGTCACGCGGACCGCGCAGACCTTGAACTCGGGCATGCGCGAGACGGGGTCGAGGGCGGGGTTGGTGAGGTTGTTGACGCTGCCCTCGCCGGACCAGTGGAAGGGCATGAAGACGGTGTCGGGCCGGATGGCGTCGGTGACGCGGGCCGGGGCGGTGGCGGTGCCGCGCCGGCTGGTCACGGTGAGCCGGTCGCCGTCGCCCACGCCCAGGCGCGCCGCGAGGCGGGGGTGCAGTTCGACGAAGGGTCCGGGGGCGGCCCGGTTGAGGGCGGGGCTGCGCCGGGTCTGGGCGCCGCTCTGGTACTGGGCGAGGACCCGCCCGGTGGTCAGCAGCAGCGGGTAGGCGTCGTCCGGTTCCTCGGCGGCGGGCCGGTGGGAGACGTCGGCGAACCGGGCCCGGCCGTCGGGGGTGGCGAAGCGGTCGAGGAACAGCCGGGGCGTGCCGGGGTGCTCCTCGCCCGGGCAGGGCCAGAAGACGCCGTCCTCCTGCTCGATGCGCTCGTAGGTGATGCCCGCGTAGTCGGCGGCGCCGCCCGCCGAGGCCCTGCGCAGCTCGGCGAAGACCTCCCGCGCGTCGGTGGGGAAGCCGTCGGGGTGGCCGAGCCGGGCGGCGAGTCCGTGCAGGGCGTCGAGGTCGGTGCGCACGCCCGCGGGCGGCGGCACGGCGGCCCGGCGCAGGACGACCCGGCCTTCGAGGTTGGTCATCGTGCCGGTCTCCTCGGCCCACTGGGCCGAGGGCAGGACGACGTCGGCGAGTTCGGCGGTCTCGGAGCGCACGACGTCGCACACCACCAGGTGGTCCAGGGCGCGCAGGCGTTCGGTGATGCGGGTGGCGTCCGGGGCGGAGACGACGGGGTTGGACCCCATGAGGAGCAGGGCGCGCACGCCGCCCGGGGTGCCGAGCCCGGCCAGCAGTTCGTACGCCGAGCGGCCCGGGCCGGGCAGGTCGGCGGGGTCGACGCCCCAGACGCCGGCGACGTGGGCGCGGGCGGCGGGGTCGGCGAGCGAGCGGTAGCCGGGCAGCTGGTCGGCCTTCTGGCCGTGCTCGCGGCCGCCTTGACCGTTGCCCTGTCCGGTCAGGCAGCCGTAGCCGCTGCCGGGCCGGCCGGCGCGGCCGGTGGCCAGGCACAGGTTGATCCAGGCCCCGACGGTGTCGACGCCCTTGCTGTGCTGTTCGCCGCCGCGTGCGGTGAGCACCATGGCGGTGGGCGCGTTGCAGAACAGGTCGACCGCTCGCCTCATCTGCCCCACGGGTATCCCGGTGAGGGACTCGACGCGTTCGGGCCAGTGGGCCATGGCGGCGGCCCGGGCGTGCGCGAAGCCCGTCGTGCGCCGGGCGACGAAGTCCTCGTCCACCCGGCCGCGGGCGATCACCAGGTGCAGCAGGCCCAGCGCGAGGGCGAGGTCCGTGCCGGGCGCGGGCCGCAGGTGCAGGTCGGCCAGCTGCGCGGTGCGGGTGCGGCGCGGGTCGACGACGATCAGGGTGCCGCCGGCCTCGCGCATCTCGCGCAGGTAGCGCAGGGCGGGCGGCATGGTGTCGGCGGGGTTCGCCCCGACGAGCACCAGGCAGCCGGTGCGCGCGACGTCGGCCAGCGGGAACGGCAGCCCCCGGTCCACGCCGAAGGCCGCGCGCTGCGCGGCCGCGGCCGACGACATGCAGAACCGGCCGTTGTAGTCGATGTGCGGCGTGCGCAGCACGACCCGGGCGAACTTGCCGAGCAGGTACGCCTTCTCGTTCGTCAGGCCGCCTCCCCCGAAGACCCCGGCCGCCTCCCGTCCGTGCCGCCGCACCGCCTGCGCCAGCCCCCGCGCGGCCCGGTCGAGGGCCTCCTCCCACGTGGCCGGGCGCAGCGGGTCCGTACGCCGGTCGCGCACCAGCGGCGTGGTCAGTCGCACCGAACCGGCGAGGGTGTCCGCGGCGTTGCTGCCCTTGCCGCACAGGGCGCCGAGGTTGACGGGGAAGCCGGGCCGCTCCTCCACCGCCACGGCGGGCGCGTCCGGCCCGGCCGCGGCCACGCGGCGCAGGCGCATGCCGCACTGCAGGGCGCAGTACGGGCAGTGGGTGTCGGTGGGAGGCGGGGCTTGGGTCATGCCATGAGGCTCGCCCGCCTGCGTTTCCGCCAAACGACGGCCGTGTTTCGCGCGCCGCACATGCCCCGCACCGCCGCGGGCTGCCGTTGTGCGCAGCACGACACACGCCCGTAGAGAACCGGGCGTCGCGCTAACGTGCCTGTGATGTCCGTGCAATGAGCTCTTCATGCCCGTCCGCGAGGCTCGTCGCATGAGCACAGCGACATCCGCGGCCCCGCCGCCCCCGGGGCCGCTGACCGGCTTCACGGTGGGCGTCACCGCGGACCGGCGGCGCGAGGAACTCACCGCCCTCCTCGGCCGCCGCGGCGCCACCGTCGTGGCCGTACCGGCCCTGCGCATCGTCACGCTGTCCGACGACGCGCTGCTGCGCCGCGCCACCGAGGAGTGCCTGGCCGGCCTGGACTACGTGATCGCCACCACCGGGGTGGGCTGGCGGGGCTGGATGAGCGCGGCGGAGGGCTGGGGCCTGGGCGCCCCGCTGGTCGCCGCCTGCCGGCAGGCCGCCCTGGTCAGCCGCGGCCCCAAGGCGGCGGGCGCGCTGCGCGCCAGCGGGCTGCACGAGAGCTGGGCGCCGGAGTCGGAGGCCCTCGACGACGTCCTGGCCTGGCTGCTCGCCAAGGACCTGCGCGGCCGCCGGATCGCCGTGCAGGAACACGGTGGCGTCCTGCCGGAGTTCACCGCGGCGCTGCGGGAGCGCGGGGCGCACGTGGTGGCGGTGCCGGTCTACCGCTGGGGTCCGCCGGAGGACCCCGGTGCGCTGCGCCGGCTCGTGGAGCAGACCGCACGGCGGGAGGTCCACGCCCTGCCGTTCACCAGCGCGCCGGCCATCGAGGCGTTCCTCGCGGCGGCGCAGGAGAGCGGGCGGCGGGCCGAGGTGCTGGACGCCCTGCGGGGGGAGGTGCTGTCCGTGTGCATCGGCCCGGTGTGCGCCCGGCCGCTGCTGGCGGCGGGCGTGCCGTGCGTGTGGCCCGACCGCGGGCGGCTCGGGGCGCTGGTGCGCACGCTCGTCGCGGAACTGACCGCGCGCGGCCGGCGCGAGATCCCCACCGCGGCCGGCCCGCTGGTCCTGCAGGGGGCGGCGGTCCTGGCCGGCGGCACGGCGCTGCGGCTGCCGCCGGTGCCGGCGGCGGTCCTGCGGGCGCTGGCCGAACGGCCGGGGACGGTGCTCAGCCGCGGCGACCTGCTGCGCGCGGTGTGGGGCGGGGGCGGCTCGCCCGGCCCCGCGACCGGTGCGCGCTCACGGGTGCCCGACGAGCACGCCGTGGAGGCGGCGGTGGGACGGCTGCGCGGGGCGCTGGGGGCGCACGGGGCGGTGGTGCAGACGGTGACGAAGCGGGGGTACCGGCTGGCGGTGGCGCCGTGAGCGGCACCGTGACGGCCGTACCCACCCGGCGCGTCCCGGCGCCTGATCTGCCGGCGAAGCGGCTGCAGTTGCTGGCCGTCGCGCACGGGACGCGCGACGAGCGCGGGATGGCCGTGATGCGGGAACTGGTGGGACGCGTCGCCGGCCTGCGGCCCGAGGTGGACGTGCGGCTGGCGTGCGTCGGCCTGGCGGCGCCCTCCGTGACGGAAGTCCTGGGACGGCTGCGGGGCGACGTGGTGGTCGTACCGCTGCTGCTCGGCACCGGCTACCACCTGCGGCACGACATTCCGCAGGCCCTGGAGCAGGCCCCCTGGGTACGGGCGCGGCTGGCTCCGGCGCTCGGGCCGGATCCGTTGCTGGCGCTCGCCCTCGCGGGGCGGCTGGCCGAGGCGGAGGCGCGCCGCCCCGGCGCGGGCGGCGGACCCGTCGTGCTGGCCGCGGCCGGCTCGGCCGATCCGGGGGCGCAGGCCGCCGTGGCCGGGACGGCGCACCTGCTCTCGGCCCGCATCGGGCGGCCGGTGGTGCCCGCCGCCCTGGCCGGCGGTGGGCCCACCCCGGCCCGCGCGGTCGCCGAGCTGCGGGCGGCGGGCCATGCGCGGGTGAGCGTGGCCCGCTACCTCCTGGGCCCGGGCCACTTCGCGCGGGCCGCGGCCGGTGCGGGCGGGTGCGTGCTCACCGAGCCGCTGGGCGCCCACGAGGCGGTGGCCCGTCTGGTGCTGCGCCGTTACGACGAGGCGGCCGCCGCCTGACCGCCCGACCGCTCCGACCGCCTGAGGTGGCGTCAGTGGCCGCGCAGCTGCTCCATCTCGCGCCGGTCGCGCTTGGTCGGGCGGCCGGTGCCGCGGTCGCGTACGCCGACGGGGGCGACGGCCTCGCGGGGCGGGGGCGGCGGGCTGTTGTCCACGTAGCACTCGGCGGCGACGGGTGCGCCGACGCGCTTGCGCACCAGTTGCCGGACGACCACGATCCGTTCGCGGCCGGCGTGCCGCAGCCGTACCTCGTCGCCGGGCTTGACCGTCTGGGCGGGCTTGGCGCGCTCGCCGTTGAGCCGGACGTGGCCGGCGCGGCAGGCGGTGGCGGCCAGCGAGCGGGTCTTCGTCAGGCGCACGGACCAGATCCAGCTGTCGATCCGTACGGGGCTCTCGTCGTTCTGCACACCCCCACTGTATGGCCGGTATGCGTCTGCGGGAGGGGCGCCCTGCGTGACGGTGGTTGACTTCTGCACCTCCCCGTGCGAACTGATGACGTGTTCATATCAATCCACTCCCGTTCGAAGGGAGCACGGCGATGAACACCTCCCCCTCCACCGGAACCCGGCGCCGCGCCCGCCACGCGTCCGGCGCCGCCCTCGCCCTCGCCCTGGCGGGCGCCGGCCTGGGGCTGGGCGCCCCGCCGGCCGCGGCCGACACCGTCACCGTGGGCTACACCTGCACCGGCCCCGGCGCACCCGGCGACGTGCAGACCCTCGCCCTGACCGTGAACGCGCCGGCCAGCGTCCCGCAGGGCGGGACGGCGGAGCTCACGCTGTCGGCGAGCACCAACCTGAGCGTGCCCATCGACGTACCGGCCCGGGCCGTGACCGCGGAGCTCGACCTCGCCCTGGGCGGATCCGCCTCCGGCACCGCGACGGCGACCGGCTTCACCAACGACCGGGCCGTCCCCAGCGGTTCCGGCGTCACCCTGACCGGCGGCACGGCCTCCGTACAGCTGGACACCGCCGGTACGGCCACGTTCACCCCCGGCGCCGCCAGGATCCACGTCTTCGGGGTGACCGTGGAGTGCGCCGTCGACGGCACCGCCCCGGTGGCCGCCACCACGGAGGTCACGGCGGCCGGCTAGGGGTGCCCCGTAGGGGCGCGGGGCGGTGCGGATCTGCGGGCGCGTCGTGGCGTGTCGCGCAGTTCCCGGCGCGGGCGCTCAGGCCGGGGAGAGTGCAGCGGCGCCGAAGGAGACGTCGAAGCGGTCGCACCAGATGCTCACGCTGCGGTAGCGATGAAGGTCCAGGCCCGCGGGCAGGGCGTAGTTCTGGTCGCCCTTGTTCCCCTTCAGGCTGCCGAGGTCGACGTGGGCGCCGTCGTCGAAGACGAACCAGCCGTCCCGGCCCTCCTTCACGGGGGCGTCGCTGACCAGGACGTGGAGAGCCGGGCCGTTGCTGGTGCTGAGCCCCTCCAGACGCAGGGTCCGGCTGCCGTCGGGCAACTGCAGGATCCGTACCGTGCCGCTGGTCGCATGCTCGTGACTGATCAGGCGACCCGTCGCCAGCGTCCGCGGCGCCCCGCCGGACGCGGCGGTCGGCGCGGACTCCCGCACCGTCTCGTCCACCCACAGCTTCCATGGCTGGAACCAGTAGGCACCCAACCCCGCCACCACGAGGGCCACGACCAGCCCCCCGAGGACCAGGGGCCTGGTCAGCAGTCGTCGTACGCGTCCCATGTTCTTCCGCCTCCCGCAGCCGTCGCGCTTTGCCCCCTCAACGGCCGGGAGGCCGAAACCGCTCCCGGACCGCGACCGCAATGCGGTCAGGGCAGGGTCAGGATGCGCGGGCCGTCGTCGGTGACGGCGACGGTGTGCTCGATGTGGGCCGCACGGGCGCCGGTGGCCGTGCACAGGGTCCAGCCGTCGGGGGCGACGCGGCACTCGTCGAGGCCGCCGGCGATGAGCATGGGTTCGATGGCGAGCACCAGGCCGTGCCGCAGGCGCAGACCCCGGCCGGGCAGGCCCTGGTTGGGGACGTGGGGGTCCTCGTGCATGCGGCGGCCGATGCCGTGGCCGCCGAAGTCGGTGGGCATGCCGTAGCGGGCGCCGCGGGCGACGGCGCCGACGGCGTGGGAGATGTCGCCGATGCGGTTGCCGGGGACGGCGGCGGCTATGCCGGCCTCCAGCGCGCGGCGGGTGGTGGCGATCAGGGCCTCGTCCGCCGGATCCGCGGTGCCGACGACGAAGCTGACGGCCGCGTCGCCGGCCCAGCCGTCGAGCAGGGCACCGCAGTCGACGCTGACCAGGTCGCCGTCGCGCAGCCGGTAGCCGTCGGGGATGCCGTGCACGATCGCGTCGTTGACCGACGCGCAGATGACGGCCGGGAAGGGCACGGGGGCGAAGGAGGGGCGGTAGCCGAGGAACGGGGACGTGGCCCCGGCCCGCTTGAGGACGTCGCGCGCCACCTCGTCGAGTTCGTTCAGGGCGATGCCCACGTCCGCCGCCTCGCGTACGGCGTCGAGCGCATGGGCGACCACGCGCCCGGCCTCGCGCATGGCCTCCAGCTCGCCGTCCGTCTTGATCTCCACCATGTCCCGGCTCCCCTCCGTACCAATTCTTATACCGGTATTAATATCACGGCACTAGGATCACGGTCATGGTGAGGACCCCTCTGACCCCCTGGGAACGGCAGCGCGGCGAGGAGCTGGGCCGCCTGCTGCGCGAGGCCCGCGGCGGTCGCAGCATGGTGGAGGTCGCGGCCCGCGCCGGGCTCTCCTCCGAGACCCTGCGGAAGATCGAGACCGGGCGGGCGCCGACGCCGGCGTTCTTCACGATCTCGGCGCTGGCGCACGCGCTGGGGCTGTCGCTGGACGCCCTGGCCCAGGCGTGCGCCCACGTGCCGGACCCGGCGGGCGAGGCGATGACGGCGTAGAGGCGTAGAGGCGACGGCGCAGGGATGACGGATCGGCCTTTCGGCCGAGAAGTGGTGCGCGGGGCGGCGTCGATCTGCGGTTGCCGCCGCGTGGGCGCGACACGGCACCCCGTCTGCGGGCACGTCATGGCTTGTCGCGCAGTTCCCCGCGCCCGTGACGGGGCGCGGGGAACTGCGCGATCGACCACCGACAGCCCGCAGCCGACGGGCCACCACGAGGCGCTGAACAGGACCTCGCCTGAGGCCATGAACGGGGCCGACCGGCTGGCCGCGCACAGCGGCATGAGCGTGCGCCTGGCCGCGCCGCACTCAATCCGCCAGTGCCCGCCCGGCGGGGGGTACGGGTACACCGTCGGCCCCGGCGAGGCGTCCCTGGCCATCGCGCTGCCGTGCCCCGGCCCGGAAGCGGCCGCGGCACTGTGCGTGACGGGCGCACGCCCGACCCTGCCCCCGCAGGGCCCCGGCAGCGCGCGCTGCCGCACCCTCCTGCGCGAGGTTGCGACGGCGATCGGGGCGGACCTGAGGGCCTCGGTGGTTCCGCGCCACAATTGAGTGGCCGACCGGACCGCGGCCGTGGCAGCGTGCCGCCGTGACAGACAGCACCTCCATAGCCGGCACGATCGGCACGACCGGCACGACCGCCCTGAAGATCACCACGCTCGCCGAGCGGCCGGCGCTGGTCCCCCGCGTCCACGAGATCGACGACACCTGGCCGGCCTTCATTGCGCACGATCTGACGGCGAGTTCCCTGCTGGGTCGCGTGGTCGAGGAATTCCCGCAGTACTGCGCGGTGGCGACCGACGGCGACCGGGTGGTCGGCCGGGCCCTGGCCGTGCCGTTCGACGCCGGGGCGGAGGGCCGGACGCAGATGCCCGACCAGGGCTGGGACCGCGTCCTGTCCTGGGCGCTGCGCGACCTGCGCAGTGGCCGGGCGCCCACGGTGGCCAGTGCGCTGGAGATCACGGTGGACACCGGCCACCTCGGCCGCGGTCTGTCGTACCCGATGCTGCAGGCCCTGCGCGACGCCGCGGCGGCGCAGGGCCACGACGTGCTGCTGGCCCCGGTGCGCCCGAACGCCAAGCACCTGCAGCCGCACCTGCCCATGTCGGCGTACGTACGGCAGTGCCGCGCGGACGGGCTGCCCACGGATCCGTGGCTGCGGGTACACGTCAAGGCGGGTGGCACCGTGGTGAAAGTGGCGCCCGCGTCGATGACGGTCAGCGGCTCGCTGGAGCAGTGGCGGCAGTGGACCGGGCTGCCCTTCGACCGGGACGGCGCCGTCGAGGTGCCCGGCGCCCTGGTGCCGGTGCGCTGCGACACCGTTCACGACGTCGCGGTCTACACCGAACCCAACGTCTGGGTCCGGCACCCCTTGCGGCCGGGCGCCTGACCGGTCGGGCTTCAGCGCACCAGGCGGGAGCGGATCCTCGCGCCCGGGCTGCTGTCCTGCAGGGCCGTCGTCAGGGCGTCGCCGGCGGCGGTGAGGGCGGCGTCGTCCATCGGGCCGAGGGCGTCGAGGACGAAGAAGGCCCGCGTCGTGGTGAGGGTGAGGCGGGTGCGGGTGCACTGGCGCCAGTTCCAGCGGCGGCAGGTGACGCCGGCGTCGTCGCGCCAGACCACCTCGCCGGGCGGGCAGTGTTCGACGGCGCTTCCGCCGTCGGCGGTGGTCTCGAAGGGT
The DNA here is from genome assembly GCF_057552455.1 of Streptomyces sp. PKA51. NCBI lineage: Bacteria > Bacillati > Actinomycetota > Actinomycetes > Kitasatosporales > Streptomycetaceae > Streptomyces > Streptomyces sp. PKA51. Next base: position 438,303 of record NZ_BAAJPZ010000001.1, on the reverse strand, counting down.
TCCTCGCCGGTGGCGCGCACCAGCCGGGCCGCACCGGCGTAGTGGTCGAGGTCCTCGCCGCCGAGGGGGACGACGTGGGCGACGGAGATCGCGTTGTAGATGTCGGTGAGGCGGTCCACGCGCGGCAGGCCGGCGGGCACCCGACGCAGCAGGGCCTCGGCGCTGGGCCGGGTGCGCTGGGGCTTGGCGCCGAAGGCGCGGAACGCCTCGCGCCAGGCGGCGAGGTGGGGGTGGTCCTCGGGGGCGCCGCCGGCGAGGGCTGCGATCGCGCTCTCCTCGGCGGCGGCGAGGAGCTTCTCGCTCGCGTCGTCGCTGGGGCCGGGCACCAGGCCCTCGGCGGCGACGACGAGGGCCCGGTAGTCGGGCCGCAGGTCGCGGACGGCCTCGTCGATGGAGACGGTCTCCAGCCAGGTCGCGAGGTCGGTGGTGACGGCTGCCATGCGAAACGCTCCTCGATCAATCTGCTGCACTGGATAGTCGAGCAGACTGTACCAAGTCGCACAAGGGCCGCCGTCACCCGCGGCGGAAGCGCTCGCGGTAGGCGGCCGGAGAGACGCCCGTTTCGCGGACGAAGGCGCGGCGCATCGTCTCGACCGTGCCGAAGCCGCACTGGCCGGCAATGGTGTCGACGGTGCCGGCGGTGCTCTCCAGCAGGGTGCGGGCCGCGGCGACCCGGGCGCGCTCGACGTAGGCGCCGGGGCTGATGCCGATCTGCTGGCTGAAGAGCCGGCTGAAGTGCCGCCGGCTCATCCCGAGCCGGGCCGCGAGCGCGGGGACGGACAGGTCGCCGTCGGGGTGGGCGTCGATGTCCTCGACGAGGTCGCGCAGGGCGCCGCCGCGCGGCGGGTCGCGCCGGGTCCAGGTGCTGAACTGCGACTGCCCGCCCGGGCGCTGCATGAAGACCACCAAGTGCTTGGCGACCGCACGGGCCGCCTCGGGACCGAAGTCGTCCTCCAGCAGGGCGAGGGTGAGGTCGATGCCGGCGGTGACGCCGGCCGAGGTGAGCACGTGGCCGTCGCGCACGAAGATGGCGTCGGGCTCCACGGAGACCGCCGGGTAGGCGGCGGCCAGGTCGGCGCAGGAGGCCCAGTGGGTGGTGGCCCGGCGCCCGTCGAGCAGGCCGGCCTCGGCGAGGACGAAGGCGCCGGTGCACACGGAGCCGGTGCGCCGGGCGCCGCCGGCGAGCCGGCGGACGTGCCGGACCAGGTCGCCGTCGGAGGCGGCGACGGGGTAGCCCCGGCCGCCGGCCACGACGAGCGTGTCCGGTGGTTTGCGCACCCGGGCGAGGTCCGCCGAGACGCCGAGCCGGGTGCGGGCCGTGGTGGTGACCGGGCGGCCGCCGACCGAGGCCAGCCGCACCCGGTAGCCGGGCTCCGCCTCGTACTCGGCCCGGTCGAAGACGTCCAAGGGCCCGGCCACATTGAGCAATTGCACTCCGTCGTACACGACGATCAGCACGTCGCGGGTCTCCGCCTTGCCGCTCACATCCAGCATCATCGGCGACGGTCGCGGGCCCCACGGCCGAACGGGTCAGCCATCACCTTTATGGAGTAATGTCCTTTTTTCTGGGCATAAGACGGTTGCGAAGGGCGACCGGCCGCCTAGGGTGGGAAACCACCATGAAGCGAGACCCCGCCCTCGTACCGCTCCCCCGCAGCGCGCGCTCGCTCGTCATGACCGCCTACGCGCTCCTGGCCGCGGCCGTGGCCATGGACCTGGCCACCAACCCCGACCTCACCTTCTCCCCCGTACTGGCCACCGCCCCCGTGCTCGCCAGCATCGGCACCCGGCGCCCCCGCGTCCCGCTGCTCACCGGCCTGCTGGCCCTTTTGATCGTGGCGCCGCTGGCGCTGGCCGACCCCGAGGTCGCCCTGCCCGTCCACCTGACCGCCGCCGCCACCGTGCTCGCCATCACCTGCGTCTCCACCGCCAACGTCGTGCTGATCTCCACCAGGGAACGGCAGCTGCTGCAGACCCGCTCGGTCGCCGAGGCCGCCCAGCGCGCCCTGCTGCGCCCCGTCCCCGAGCGCATCGGGGGGCTGCGGGTCGCGGTGCGCTACGTCGCGGCCGCCGCCGAGGCCCGCGTCGGCGGTGACCTGTACGAGGTGCTGGCCACCCCGTACGGCGTGCGGATCCTCCTGGGCGACGTGCGCGGCAAGGGACTGGGCGCCGTCGAGACGGCCACCGACGTGCTGGGCACCTTCCGGGAGGCGGCCCAGGTCGAGCCCGCTCTGGAGATCGTCGCCCAGCGGCTCGACGCCACCGTCGTACGGCGCCGGGCGACCGAGGAGTTCGTGACGGCCGCCCTGGTGGAGGTGCCCACCGGCGGCGGTCCGGCGCACCTGGTCAACTGCGGGCACCTGCCGCCGCTGCTGTGGCGCGGCGGGCAGGTCACCGAGGTCGATTCGCCGGTGCCGGACCCCCCGCTGGCCCTGCGCCACCTGGTCGAAGGACCCTGCCACCGCACCCGGTTCGGCTTCGCGCCGGGGGACGTCCTGGTGCTCTTCACCGACGGCGTGACCGAGGCCCGCGACGCCGCGGGCCACTTCTACCCGCTGCGCGAGCGCCTGGCGGCGATGCCGCACCTGTCCCCCGACGCGCTGGCCGCCCGACTCCTGGCCGACCTCCTGGCCTATGCGGGCGGCGCGCTCGGCGACGACGCCGCCCTCCTGGTGGTGCGCCGCGAGCGCTGACCGCGCCGACCGTCTTCAGGGTGTCAGGGTGTCAGGACGTCGTGAGGACGCCCGTCGCCCGCAGCACCTCGGCCTCCTTCTGCGGATCCAGGCCCACGTACGGCCGGTCGGGGCGCTGCGGTGCCACGCCGCCGACCCCTTGCAGCCAGGACCAGGTGTCGGCCACGGTCTCCTCGACGGGCCGGCAGCGCAGGCCGGCGGCGAGGGCCTTGTCGACGCCGATGCGGTGGATGCCGTCGTAGAGGTCCCCCGGGGGCAGCCACACCGGCAGGTCCGTCCAGGGGGCGATGCCGGCGGCCAGGATCGGTTCCGGGTCCGTCCAGTGCAGTTCGGCGGTGCTGCCGACGGCGCGGGCGCAGGCCTCCAGGAACCCGCCCATCGTGGTGTGGCCCGAGCGGCTCACCAGGTTGTACGGGCCGCCGAGGCCGCGGGAGGCGGCGTCCAGCATCCAGACGGCCAGGTCGCGGGCGTCGATGTACTGCAGGGCCGCGTCGCGCGGGCCGGGTGCCAGCACCGGGCCGCCGCGCTCCAGGCGCCCCAGCCACCACGGCAGGCGGCCGATGTTCTCGTACGGGCCGAGGATCAGCCCGGCCCGCACCAGCAGCGCGCGGTCGCCGAAGTGTTCCAAAGCGGCGAGTTCGCCGCCGCGCTTGGCCTGCGCGTAGTCCACCTCGCCGGCGTCGGGCGAGCCGTCGACCAGCGGCGCCTCCTCACTCAGGCCCGCCGCCCGCGGGTGGCGGTAGACCGAGCAGGAGGACACGTACACATACGTCCCCACCCGCCCCGCGAGCAGCCGTGCCGCGTCGCGCACGGCGGACGGCGCCGCGGACCAGGTGTCCACGACGGCGTCCCACTCCCCTTCCGCGAGGGCGGCGAGGCCGCCCTCGGTCGTGCGGTCGCCCAGCAGGGCGCGGGCGCCCTGCGGCGCCTCGTGCCGCCCGCGGTGCAGAAGCGTGACGTCCCAACCACGCGCAAGCGCCTCTTCCGTGACAGCCCGTCCGACGAATTCCGTGCCACCCAATACCAGAAGTTTCATGCAGCTGACCCTGCCGGGCCTACGCCGTCCGGGGGAACCCTCGCACGCTCTCGGCGGAATCGCCCAGGGCGTACAGCGCGTCCGCGGCCCCGGGCGCGCCTTCCGCCGCCGCACGACCGCCCGGCGGACAATACGGTCGCCGTCCACCGACCGGCCGCCGAGGAGGCGCATGCACCGCAGCTGGAGCACCGAGGACATGCCCGACCGGCACGGCCGGCTGGCCGTGGTCACCGGAGCCACCGGGGGCATCGGCTACGTCACGGCCCGGGAGCTGGCCCGGGCGGGGGCCGAGGTGCTGGTGACCGGCCGGGACGCGGGCCGGGCGCGGCGCGCGGCGGAGCGGATGGCCGCGGAGGCGCCCGGCGTGCGGGTCCGCCCCGACCTGCTGGACCTGGCCGACCTGGCCTCGGTCGCCGGGTTCGCGCAGCGCATGGAGCACGCCGGGCGGCCGGTCGACCTGCTGGTCAACAACGCCGGGGTGATGGCGATCCGGCACCGGGAGACCAGCAAGGACGGCTTCGAGCTCACCTTCGCCACCAACCATCTGGGGCACTTCGCGCTCACCGGCCGCCTGTTGCCGTTGCTGCTGGCCGCGCGGGCGCCGCGGGTGGTGACGGTGTCCGCTTCCCTGGCCCGCAGTCCGATGGCCGAGCTGTCCGACCCGCAGAGCACGCACCGCTACCACCCCATGGCGGCCTATGCGAAGTCCAAGCTCGCCGGCGTGCTGTTCACCCTGGAGCTGCAGCGCCGCGCCGATGCGGCGGGGGCGGCGCTGGCCTGTGTGGCCGTCCACCCGGGGACGAGCCTGACGGGCCTGCAGCGGCACGCGCCCGCCGTGGTGCGGGCGCTGGCCCGGCTCGCGCTGAACCGGCTGATCGGCCAGCCCGTGGAACAGGCGGCGCTGCCGGTGCTGTACGGGGCCACTGCTCCCGAGGTCGAGCCCGGCGGCTTCTACGGGCCCACCGGCCGGTTCGAGGCGCGCGGCGCCCCGGGGCCGGTGGAGCTGCCCCTGCTGGCCGGGGACGCCGAGCTGGCCCGGAACCTGTGGGAGACCTCGGAGCGGCTCACCCGCGTCCGGTACCGCTGGCCGCAGCCCGGCGGCTGAACGGCCGGGCCCCCGAGGGGGCGTGGCGCGAACGGACCCCTTGCCCGTCCGCGGGCGCGGCGTTGCAATGAGGCCATGACGACGGTCCGCAGCGGCAGTGGCGCATCCTCCGTGATCGGCATTCCGAAGACGGCCACCGGGTGGGACCAGGTGCGCCACGCCCTGCGCGGCCGCAGGCCGCCGCGCACCGCGGGCCTGCCCGGCGAGCCGCGCTGGCGCAGCGACTTCGTGGTGCGGCCGGAGGGCGCGCCGCGGGTGCGGCTGCAGGAGTTCGGCTACGCCGACCACGAGCTCGGCCGCGGCCCCGGCGGTCCGGACGACGTCGCGCTGGCCGGGCCGGTGCGGCTGCTGACCCCCGAGGGCCTGGACCGCCTGGGCGAGGTCTGCGACCTGCTGGAGCCGTACGCGGGGCGCAGCCGGTTCATCGCGACGCGGCGGCTGCGCGGCGCCGACCTGCTCTCGGCGTTCGTCAACAACATGCTCCGCGACCGCGGTTTCCTGCTGGCCTGCTCGCGGCTGGCCGGGGTGCCGCTGATCCCGCACCCGCTGCGCCTGCCGACGGCGCAGATCAACTACTTCGCCGCGCGGGGCCGGCCGGAGATCGTGCGCTGGCACCGCGACGGCATGGACTACGTGCTGACGATCCAGCTGAGCGACGGCGCGGACTACGAGGGCGGGCAGTTCCTGTACTTCGCCGGGCGCACCGACGACTTCACGGGCGTACGGGACGACGATCCCCGCATCCGGCGGGCGCCGTGCGGGCAGCGGGGAGCGGCGCTGTTCCTGCACGGCAGCCGCATCTTCCACGCGGTCGCCCCGGTCACCGCGGGGCGGCGCGTGACGCTGGTGCTGTCGTTCCTGTGCCCCTACTTCGCCCGGCAGGACTCCAACACCTTCTGGCACCTGGCCGCGGACGACGGGATCCCGGCGACGGTGCCGGGCTGGCTGCGGCTGAAGTGGCCGGTGCGGGACGCGGCCATGGACTTCAGCCTGCGCGCCGGCAGCCCGGTGATCACCTGGGAGGACCTGCAGGAACGCTGAGCGCCGCCCCCGCGGGCCCCGGTGTGCGCGTCCGGGCCCACCGGCCGATACTGGTGCCGGTCGCGCCGTCGCGCGACCGCTGCGGCTCGGGGCCCGGGAAGCGGTGAGGTGGCGTGCCATGGCACAAGGCCCCGAGGACCCCCGCGCGTCCCGCCGCCCGGCGGCGACGCCCGGCAGCTGGGCCATGCTCGCCGTGCTGTGCGCGAGCCTGCTGCTGGTGGCGATGGACGCCACCATCCTCAACGTGGCGCTGCCCTCGCTGATCACCGACCTGCAGCCCGGCCCGCTGGAACAGCTGTGGATCATCGACATCTACGGGCTGGTGCTCGGCGGCCTGCTGGTCACCAGCGGGGCGGTCGGCGACCGGTGGGGCCGCAAGCGGCTCTTGCTCGCCGGCTTCGTGCTGTTCGGCGTGGCGTCGGTCCTCGCGGCGACGGCGCACAGCTCGGCGCAGCTGATCGGCGGCCGGGTGCTGCTGGGCCTGGGCGGTGCGCTGGTGATGCCCTCGACGCTCTCGCTGATCCGCACCATCTTCACCGACGCCCGCGAACGGGCCCTGGCCATCGGCGTCTGGGGCTCGGTGGCCGGGGCGGGCGCCTGCGTGGGCCCCCTGATCGGCGGCGTGCTGGTGGAGCACTTCTCCTGGCAGGCGGCCTTCTGGGTGAACGTCCCCGTCGTCCTGGCGACCGTGCCCGCCGGCATGGTGCTGCTGCCGGAGTACCGCGCCCCGCAGGCCGGACGCCTGGACTGGCCCGGCGCGCTGCTGTCCGTGGCCGGCATCGTGGCGCTGGCCTGGGGCATCAAGCATGTGGCCAAGGGCAGCACGGAACCCGCGGACATGGGCGCGCTGCTGCTGGGCGCCCTGCTGCTCGCCCTCTTCGCCCGGCACCAGCTGCGGCTGGAGGACCCCCTGCTGGACGTGCGGCTCTTTCGCCGCGGGCCGTTCACGGCGGCGGCGCTGGCCACGCTGCTGGCGATGCTCGCCATCGGTGCGGCGCTGTTCCTGATCTCGCTGTGGCTGCAGTACGTGCACGGGTTCTCGCCCTCCGAGGCGGGGCTGCGCACGGTGCCCTCGGCCCTGGCGATGCTGGCCGGCTCGCTCGGCTCGCCGTGGCTGATGCACCACATGGGCGTACGCGGGGTGCTGGCCGTGGGTCTCGGCGCGCTCGCCGCCGGCTTCCTGCTGCTCGCCCTGGCTCCGCAGCCCACGACGTACCCGGTGGTGGCCGTGGTGCTGGCCGCGCTGGGGCTGGGCGACGGGCTGGCCATCACCGCGTCGGCGTCCGTGCTCGTCTCCTCCGTGCCGGCGGCGCGGGCCGGGCAGGCCGGCGCGGTCTCGGAGACGTGCTACGAGCTGGGCGTGGGCCTGGGCGTGGCGCTGCTGGGCAGCATCCACGGGGCCGTCTTCACCGACCGCATGACGGCCCTGCCGCTGCGCGGGTCCGACCTGGACGAGGCGCGGGGCTCGGTGGGCGGCGCCGCGGAGGTCGCGCACCGGGTCGGCGGCGAGACGGGCGCACAGGTGCGGGCGGCGGCGGGGGCGGCGTTCGACGACGCGCTCACCACCACCGCGTACGTCTCGGCCGGCATCGTGGTGGCCGTGACCGTGGTCGCGGTGTGCCTGGTGCCGCGCGGCTTCAAGGTGACGGGCAGTCACTGAGCCCCGCCCGTCACCTCTGCGCCTGGGGCCTGCCCAGTGGATCATGCAGTGCCCCGTCAGGGGCGCGGGGAACTGCGCGACCGGCCACCGACGGCCCGCAGTCGACGCGCCACCCCGGAGCCCGGGCGCAGCACGGCACCCTGCCTGCGGGCGCGCCCCGCGACGAAGATCCGCCGGGCAGACCCTACGACTCGATGGTCAGCTGGTCGAAGGCGAGGGAGTGCGTCAGGCCGCTCTCCTGCAGGCACGCGGTCGGCAGGCCGCCGGGGGCGGTCTGGATGTCCCGCTCGGCGTGGGCGCCCTTGTAGGCGCCCTTCACGACGGTGCCCACCAGGTGCACGTTGTGGACGCCCAGTGCTCGCTCGCTGTTGCCGGCGGTGTAGCGGATCTCGGACGTGCGGCCGTCGGCGAAGGTGACGGTCTGCCGGCCCTGGACGGTGCCGAAGGACAGACAGCTCGCCTCGGTGGCCACCCCCGCGGTGCTCGCGGTGGCCGGGATGGTGTGCCCCGGCGCGTCGCTGCAGATGTAGGCGCCTTCCGCTCTCACGGTGCTCGTGCGCGGGGTGAGGGTCAGGCCGGGCGTGTAGGTGTTGTTCTCCTGTCCCGTGCAGCCGATGGTGACCCGGTCGTGCCCGCGGCCGTGACCGTGGCCGCCGCCATGGTCGTGGGCCTGGGCGGCGGGGGCGCCGATCGTCGCGCCCAGGAGCGCGATCGAGCTGAGGACGATTCCGGCACCGCGCTGACCGAACATGCACTACCCCTTCGAGACGCCTGGTGTCCTTCGCACGCCGGGAACGGCATGCACACAAGGCCCCTGCCTACCCTCGAAGTCGTCCCGCCCCACCTCGTACCGCACAGCGTCCGCAGCCCCGTCCGTACGCCCGCGCCGCAGCGCGCGCACCCCGGCGCGCCCGCCGGACCGGGGGCGTGCGCGGCCGGATCAGAGCGCGAGGGCGGTGAATTCGGGCGGGTTGGTGCGCACCGTACGGCGGTCGATGCGCGAGCGGACCTCCTGGGACCCGAAGTGGTAGTCCATGCGGCGCACGGCGGCCGCCCAGTCCTGCATGGTGCGCACCGCGGAGAGGGTCTCGACGACGAAGGGGTCGCCGAGGCGGGCCACGCCCCGGTGCCACAGGTCCAGGGCGGATTCCTGCAGGATGTTGCCGACCGTCCCTTCGTAGACGGGCAACGCCCGTACCGCGCCGTCCGGTTCGATGTGCATCACCAGCCGGCCCGCGGTGCCGGCGAGGCCGGCCGGGCGCATGACGAGGTTCCGGTCGCCGGTGGTGCGCACCCGTACGCCCTGCGGGGCGAGCCGCTGCAGGCGGGCCCGCCACCCGGCGCTGGTGAGCCGGGCCACGGCGGCCTCGTCGAGGAGTTCCAGGCGGGCGAATTCGGGGCGGCTGGCGAGACCTTCGGGAACGGCCGCGTGAAAGGTCAGCGAACGCAATTGGGAAAAGCGCGGGGCAATGGCGGTGCAGAATTCCTCCAGTTGCGGGAAATTGCTGCGCACCACCACGCAGTCGATGCCGAACCGCAGCGGGGAGCGCTGCTGCCGGCGGCGTTCGCGGGCCACCCCGTCCAGCAGGGTCAGCGCGCTCAGCGCCCGGTCGAAGGAGCCGGCCCGCCCCCGGATGCGGTCGTGCACCTGTGCGGTGGCGCCGTCGAGGCTGACGACGACCTCCTCGAAGACCTCGCCGAGTTCGGCCGCCATCCACGGTTCCATGATCCAGCCGCTGGTCCACACGGCCGTCGCGACCCCCGCCCGGGCCAGCCGCCGGGCCACGTCGAAGATGCCCTCGACCAGCAGGGGCTCACCGCCGGAGAGCACCACCACCTGCGGGTGGAGCGAGATCAGCGCATCGGCGATGCGCAGCATGTCCTCGTGGCCCAGTTGCCGCGGCGCCCGCCGGCCCGATTCCGAGCAGCAGTGCGAGCAGCGCAGGGGGCAGGCGTAGGTGGTGTCCCAGACGACCACCTCGGGACCGCAGGACGCGCTCATGACTCCCTTTCCGCCGGCGGTTGTTTCTTGGGATCGGCATTTCTTTGGACGGGTTTTCACGCGGATCGCACGATCGTCTTGTCGGGCGTCCGCGCCGGTCTCGGGGCAGACGTTCATGAGTCTGCCGCGACCGTCCGGGGGCGAGTACCCCGGATTCCTCCGATCCCTCTGGGGGTTTTCCGCTATACCTTTGCGTGTGCGGGGCAGTGGCCGGGCCATGGGAATCGCCGCGTGCTGCGGTGGGCTGTGCCTGCTGTGGGCAGCGGCTGCAGGGGTGTTCCTGCTGCCCGCGCACGCCCCGGCCGACACCGTCGCCCTGCCGTGGATCCTCGGCGCCGTCCTGCCCTGCTACTGCGCCGGGGTGTTCGCCTGGTGGCACGCCCCCGCGCATCCCGTCGCCGGCCGGTTGCTGCTGACCGGCACGGCGCTGACGGCCGGCACCGCCGTCCACTACGCGGCGGCGCTGCTGACGACCCGCCACGGCTGGGACCTCACCGTCCCCGAGCACGGCCTGCCGCCGCTGCGGACGGCCCTGGTCGTCCTGCCCGTCCAGTGGGACATCCTCGCCTCCGGCATCCTGGTCGTCCACCTGCTGGCGCTGCTGCCCGACGGCCGCTTCCGCTTCCTCGGCGAGCGGGCCGTGCTGCGTTCCCTGTGGGCCCTGCTGGTGCTGCCCGTCGTCCTGCCGGCGGCGGGTGTGCCCGCGCGGATCGTGGAGCGCGTGGTGTTCTACTACCCCGAGGCGTGGCTGCCCGGGATCGGCGCCACCCTGCTGGTCGTGCGCGCTCTGCGGGCCCGCCGCGCCGGGCGGCGCGAGGTCGCCGTCCTGCTGCCCGTCGCGGCCGGCGCCGCCGTCCTCTTCCTGGCGCGCGCCGCCTGCCGGCTCTTCCGCTCCTGGCACGACGAGTCGGGCGTGCCGTACCTGATCGGCTCGGTGCTGGGCGCGCTGCCGTACGTGCTGGTCTCGCTGTCCGTCGTCTACGCCGCCCTGCGCCACCGGCTGCTGGGCGTCGACATCGGCCGGGCGGCGGTGCCGCGCCGCTCGGTCGTCTACGGCACCCTCTGGCTGATCATCAGCGCCTGGTACCTGGGCACCGCGATGACCCTGGGCCTGACGGCCGGGCAGTACTGCCCGATCGGGCTGTCCGTCCTCGTCGCCGTCACCGCCACCGCCCTCTTCCAGCCGGTACGGGCCCGGCTCAACCGGCTCGCCGAACGCCGCGTCTACGGCGAGAGGCTCAGCAGCTTCGCACTCCTCGTGCAGTTCGGCAGCGCCCTGGAGCACGCCTACGACCTCAGCCGGCTGGCCCCCCAGCTCGCCGCCGGCCTGCAGCAGGGCCTCGGCCTGCACTGGGCCCGGGTCCGGCTGGGCGGCGGACACCTGCCGGTGCACCTGGGCACGGCCGGCGAGCCGCAGGCCGCCCCCGGCCCGCACGGCGGCGGGTACCCCCTGCGGTACGGCGACGACGTCCTGGGGGTCATCGAGTACGGGCCCAAGAACGAGGGCCGGTTCACCCCCGAGGACCACGACGTCGTCGAAACCCTCGCCCGCCAGGCCGCGCTCGCCGTGCACAACGTACGCCTCGCCGCCGAACTGTCCGCCCGGGTGCGCGAGGTCCAGCGCCAGGCCGGCGAGCTCGACGCCTCCCGGGCCCGCATCGTCAGCGCCCAGGACAGCGAACGCCGGCGCATCGAACGCCGGCTCCACGACGGCATCCAGCAGGACCTCGTCGCCCTCGTCGCCAAGCTCCGCCTCGCCCGCAACCGCCTCGGCCGCGGGGGCGACGCCGACGCGGTGCTCACCGAGGTCCAGGACGACGCCTGCCGGGTCATCCACGACCTGCGCGAGGTCGCCCACGGCATCCACCCGCCCGTTTTGACCGACCAGGGCCTCGTCGCCGCCGTCACCTCGCGCGCCCGGCGCATGCCCATCCCCGTCACCGTGCACGCCGAGGACGCCCTGGAGCGGGTGCGCTTCGCCCTCGACATCGAGGTGTCCGCCTTCTACCTCGTCTCCGAGGCACTGACGAACGTCCTCAAACACGCCGGGGCCACCCACGTGACCATCCGCATGACCCGCTCGGAGGGCTGGCTGATGCTCGAAGTGAGCGACGACGGAGTCGGCTTCGCCACCGACACCCCCCACGGCAGCGGTCTGACCGGCATGCGCGACCGGATCGAGGCCGTCGGCGGCGATCTGTGGATCACCAGCCGGGCCGGCGGCGGCACCACGATCCGCTCCCGGCTCGCCGAACGGGTGCGGGAGGAGTGCCATGACTGAACCACCCCTGCGCGTGATCATCGCCGAGGACCACTACCTGGTGCGCGAAGGCACCCGCCGGCTGCTGGAGGACACCGGCGGCATCCGCGTCGTCGCCGCCGTCGGCGACGCCGCCGCCCTCCTTTCGGCCGTCGCACGCCTGCGCCCCGACGCCGTCATCGCCGACATCCGCATGCCACCGGGCCACCACACCGAAGGCATCGCCGCCGCCCACGCCATCCGCGCCGCCCACCCCGGCATCGGCGTCGTCGTACTGTCCCAGCACGCCGACGAGAACTACGCCTTCGACCTCTTCCGGCGCGGCACCGACGGCCTCGCCTACCTCCTCAAGGAACGCATCGGCGAACTCGACGAGCTGCTGCGCGCCCTGCGCGAGGTCGCCGCCGGCCGCTCGGTCGTCGACCCGCGCATCGTCGAGGTCCTCATGGGCAGCCACACCCGCGCCGCGGACGCGCCCCTGGCCGGGCTGACCCGGCGGGAACTGGACGTGCTGCGCCACATGGCGGAGGGCAAGACGAACCGGGCCATCGCGCAGGAGCTGGTGCTGTCGGAGTCGACGATCGAAAAGCACGTCAATTCGACTTTCGCCAAGCTGGGCCTGGCGGAGGAGCCGCAGCTCCACCGGCGCGTGAGCGCGGTCCTGGCCTACTTGCGGCACGCGCCGCGCGAAGCGCCTGCGGCGGGCTGAGCCGAAGCGCCCCGTAGGGGCGCGGGGCGGTGTCGATCTGCGGCTGCCGCCGCGTGGGCGCGACACGGCACCCCGTCTGCGGGCGCGTCGTGGCTTGTCGCGCAGTTCCCCGCGCCCCTACGGGGCGCCGTGGGTTCAGCCGCCCGCAGGGCCCCTACGCCGCACTCAGCGCCCGCTCCACGGCGGGAGCCGTCGCGTGGCCCACGGCCAGGACCGTCACCCGGTCGCCGTCGACCGCCAGCAGCGTCGGGAAGCCCTGCACCCCGTACTGCGCCGCGCGGCGGAAGTCGGCGCGCGCCCCGGCCGCCGCGTCCGGGCCGGTGAACGCGGCCGCCACCGCCTCGGCCGGCAGGCCGGCCTCCTCGGCCACCGCACGGTACGTCGCCGCGTGCGACAGGCTCAGCCCGTCCACGTAGAACGCCCGCTGCAGGGCCACGGCCAGTTCCGCCGCGCGGTCGGGCGCGGCCGCGCGCAGGGCGGACATGCCGCGGGCGGCGGCCTCGGAGTCCATGACGAAGGAGCCGTCGGCGATCAGCCGCTCGTACGCGGGGCCGAATTCCGCGCCCGTGAGCTCGGCGATCTTGGCGTTGGCGCCCTGGACGTAGCCGAACTCGCGGATCGGCACCCGCCGGGCGCCGGTGAACAGGCCGCCGGAGACGACCTCGACCGGCAGGTCGGGGTGGCGGCGGGTGATCTCGGTCAGGGTCGGCGAGAAGCCGTGGGACCAGCCGCAGTAGGCGTCGAAGACGTAGACGAGCTTCATGGGGGACCTGCCTCCGGGGGACGAGCCCGCCGGACGCGGGCATTCAGCTGAGACAACAGTATCTGTTCCCTCAGATATTCCCGGCGGCGTCAGCGCAGCTTCGGCAGGGCGTCCCGCGCCGCGTGGCTGAGGGTCCTGAGGTCCTCCGCGAAGCGGTCGCGGTGCTCCTGGGGCAGCGGTTCGAGGAAGTGGCGGCGGATGTTCTCGCGGTGGACGCGCGCGGCCCGCACCACCGTCTCCTCCCCCTGCGGGGTCAGCCGCACCAGGCGGCCGCGCCGGTCGCCTGGGTCCGCGGCCCGCCGTACCAGGCCGGCAGCCTCCATCCTGTCGACGAGCCGGGTGACCCCGCCGGTGCTGAGCACCCGCTCCTGGGCGATGGCCCGCATGGGCAGTCCCGCCTCGCCCGCCCGGCCGAGGATCAGCAGCACCTCGAACATCAGGTGGCTGATGCCGCACTCCTCCTCGATCGCCCGGCCCAGGATGTACTCGAGCCGGTTCGCGGCCCCCTGCAGGCGTCCGAACGCCAGCACGAGGCCGTCGTTGGCCGCCTGCTCGGCCGTCGCGATCTCCTTCTCCCGCGCCACGTGGCCACTCGCCCCTCTCACCGCACCCGGACGGCGCCCTGCGCGCCCCGCCAGGAGCCTACGCGCCGTCAGCCGCCGGGCAGCGGCACCCTGTCACGGCACAGCAGCAGGGCCACCACCAGGGCCGCGGCGGCAATGCAGCCGGCCCCGCACAGCAGTGCGGGACCCAGGCCGTCGACGAAGGCCCGCTCGGCCCACACCGGGGCCTGCCGGGCCGTGCCCGGGGCCGCGGCGGCCTGCCCGAGGCTCGCGGCCGGGCCGTGCCGCAGCACCGAGGCGGCCAGGTCGCGGGCGGCCGGCCGCGGTACGCCCTCGGCGGTGGCGTACGTCACGAGGGCGGAGCGCATGCGGCCGGCCAGGACGGCGCCGAGGACGGCCACGCCGACCACGCCGCCGAGTTCGCGCAGGGTGTCCATCAGGGCGGAGGTCATGGCGGTCCGCTCGGCGGGGGCGCGCTGCACGGCGGCGATGACGGCGGTGACGAAGGTCAGCCCGACGCCGGCGCCGAGCACCGGCAGCAGCCAGCCGTACCCGGCGTACGCGGCGCCGCGGCCGTAGCGGGAGAGGCCGGCGAGGGCGACGGCGCACAGGCCCGGCCCGCACAGCAGCGGCAGCCGGGCCCCGCGCCGGGCGCACAGCAGCCCGGCGGCCGGGGCGGCGGGGACGATGACGCCGGAGGCCGTGAGGAAGACCGCTCCGGCACCGGCGGCGGACCAGCCCAGGACGTCCTGCAGGTACAGGGTGAGGAAGAAGACCCCGCCGAAGAGGCCCAGGCTCGCGGCGAACAGGGCCAGGCAGGCGGCGGCGGTGCCGCGGTCGCGCAGCAGCCGTACATCGAGCATGGGGGCGGCCGCGTACCACTCGGCCGCGACGAAGGCGGGCAGGGCCACGGCGGCCGTGGTCAGCGTGGCCAGGACGCCCGGTGCCGTCCAGCCGTCCACCGGCGCCTGCACCAGGCCGTACACCAGGGCGCCCAGGCCCACGACGGCCAGCAGCTGGCCGGCCGGGTCCCAGCGCGCCGGGGCGGGAGGCACCCGCGGCAGCGCGCGCAGGCCGAGCAGCACCATCGCGGCGCCCACGGGGAGGTTGATCCACAGGACGCTGCGCCAGCCGAGGGCGTCGACGAGGGGCCCGCCGATCGTGGGCCCCAGGGCGACGCCGAGGCCGCCGGCGCCGCCGCGCACGCCCATGGCGCGGGTGCGCCGGGCCCCGTCGGGGAAGGCGTGCCGCAGCAGGCCCATGCCGGCGGGCATGAGCGCGGCCGCTCCGGCACCCTGCACCAGGCGCCCGGCCAGCAGCCAGATCCAGCCGGGGGCGAGGGCGCCGGCGGCGGAGCCGGCGCAGAAGGCGAGCACGCCGGCGAGGAAGATCCTGCGCTGCCCGAACCGGTCGCCCAGGACGCTGCCGGAGAGCAGGAAGGCGGCGAAGACCAGGGTGTAGCCGGCGACGACCCATTGCAGGCCGCTGATGCCCAGGCCCATTTCGGCGCCGATGTGCGGCAGGGCGTTGTTGAGGGCGAGGTTGTCGAGCATGGCCATGAACACCGCGCCGGCGACGACCGCCAGCGCGAGTCGCCGCCGGGGCCGGGCGTGGTGGTGTGCGGCCGGGGCGGTCTCCGGGCGCGAGGTCCCACTGGGGCGGGCGTGGGCGCCGCTCACGGCGGGCCCGCGGCGGGGGTGGCGGGCCGGTACAGCCGTACGAGGGCCCGGTAGTTGCGGGCGTGGGCCTCGACGAGGGCCTCGTCGTCGGCGGTCAGGGCGCGCACCAGCTGGGCGTGCGGCCCGGCGACCAGGGAGCCGGCGGGCACGCTCCGGTCCTGGGGGACGACGGTGCCGGCGGCGACGATGCTGCGCGCGCCGATGCGGGCGCCGTTGAGGACGATCGCGCCCATGCCGACCAGGACGTCGTCGCCGAGGTCGCAGCCGTGCAGGACGGCGTTGTGCCCGATCGAGCAGCGGGCGCCGATGCGGACGGGGAAGCCGGGGTCGGTGTGGACGACGACGCCGTCCTGGAGGTTGCTGCCGGTGCCGACGGTGATCTCGTCGCCGTCGGCGCGGAGCACGGTGTGGTACCAGACGCTGGCGTCGGCGGCGAGGTGCACCGGCCCCACCAGGACGGCGGTGGGGGCGACGTGGGCCGCCGGGTCGAGGACGGGTGCGCGTCCCAGGACGGGGACGGTCAGGACGCCCGGCGGCGCGGGGGCGGGGGGACCGTGTCCGGCGACGGTGGTCATGGTGGCGCGGTTCCCCGGACGGCCGGCGGCGACACGCGTCCGTCCCCCACATGGATGGAGCGTGAGATCTTTGACCGCGGGCTGGGCATCGACAGCTAAGAGCGCAGTGCGGTCGTTGCCGTCGCGAATTCGAGGAGTTGTTCCCATGCCACCCTCCTCCGATGCCATCGCCGTCGTCGGCGCCGCGTGCAGGCTGCCCGGCGGCGTGACCACCCCCGCCGAGCTGTGGTCGCTGCTGTCGGAGGGCCGCTGCCCGATCGGGCCGGTGCCCGCCGACCGGTTCGACGCCGAGCGGTGGGTGGACCCCGACCCGGGACGTTCCGGCAAGACCTACACCGCCATCGGCGGCTTCCTGGCTGACGTGCGCGGTGTCGACTGCGACTTCTTCGCGCTCTCGCCGCGCGAGGCCCGGCACATGGACCCTCAGCAGCGGCTGCTGCTGGAGCTGGCCGTGGAGGGCCTGGACGACGCGGGGATCCCGGCCGCCTCGCTGGCCGGCTCGGACACCGCGGTGTACGTCGGTGCCTCCAGCCAGTCCTTCGCCTTCCTGCAGGGCCTGGCACCGCGGTCGGCCGACGCGTACACGATGACCGGCGGCGCGGTGTGCAACATCGCCAACCGCGTCTCGCACTTCCTCGACCTGCGCGGGCCGAGCCTGGCCGTGGACACGGCCTGCTCCTCGTCCCTGGTGGCCCTGCACCACGCCTGCGAGGCGCTGCGCTGCGGCCGCAGCGCGCTGGCGCTGGCCGGGGGCGTCAACGTGCTGCTCAGCCCCTTCGAGTTCGTCGGTTTCGCAAAGGCGTCGATGCTCTCCCCGACCGGGCGCTGCCGGCCCTTCTCCGCGGAGGCGGACGGCTATGTGCGCGCCGAGGGCGGCGGGCTGGTGGTGCTCAAGCCGCTGGGCGCGGCGGTGCGCGACGGCGACCGGGTGCTGGCCGTCGTCCTGGGCAGCGGTGTCAACGCCGACGGGCGGACCCCGGGCCTGGCCCAGCCGAGCGCGCAGGCGCAGGAGAGCCTGCTGCGGGAGGTGTACGAGGCGGCCGGGGTGGACCCGCAGGAGCTGGTGTACCTGGAGATGCACGGTACGGGCACGCCGGTGGGCGACCCGGTGGAGTGCCGTGCGGTCGGCCGGGCGCTGACCGCCCGGCGGGCCGCGGACCGGCCCCTGCCGGTGGGGTCGGTCAAGGCCCACCTGGGGCACCTGGAGCCGGCCTCCGGCATGGCGGGGCTGCTCAAGGCGGTGCTCGTGCTGCGGCACGGCCGGGTGCCGGCCAATCCCGGTGCGCTGCCGCTGAACCCGGCCATCGACTTCGCCGCCTGGCGCCTGGCGCCGGCCACCGAGACCCGCCCGCTCCCGGCGCCGTCCGGCGACCGGGCCGTGGCGGGGGTCAACTCCTTCGGCTTCGGCGGTGCGAACGCGCACGTCGTCCTGGCGGCCGCGCCGGGGCCGGACGGGCCGAGCACGCCGCCCACCCGGGGCGGGCCGCTGCCGGTGGTGGTCTCGGCGCGCACGCGCGCGGCGGTGGCGCAGGCGGCCCGGCGCATGGCGGACCGGCTGGAGGGCTGTGCCCCGGGCGACTTCTACGACGTGGCGTACACCTCCTGCCGGCGGCGCGGGCGGCACGAGGAGCGGATCGCGGTGCTCGCGCCGGACGCCGCGACGGCGGCCGAGCGGCTGCGCCGGGTGGCGGACGGCGAGGTGGCGGCGGGCGCGCTGACCGAGGGGGTGGAGAGCGGCACGGTGGCCTTCGTCTTCTCCGGCAACGGCGCGCAGTGGCCGGGGATGGGCGCACGCCTCCTGGAGGAGGAGCCGGTCTTCCGGCGGGCGGTGGACGAGGCGGACGAGGCGCTGCGCCCGCTGCTGGGCTGGTCGGTGTCCGCGGAGCTGGCCGCCCCTGCCGCCGCGCGGCGCCCGGACACCACCGACGTGGCCCAACCCCTGCTGTTCGCGGTGCAGGTGGGGCTGGTGGCGCTGCTGCGGGCCCGGGGCATCGAGCCGGCCGCGGTGGCCGGGCACAGCGCCGGCGAGATGGCCGCGGCCTGGGCGGCCGGCGCGCTGGACCTGCCGGCGGCGGCCCGGGTGGTCGTCGCCCGGTCGCGGGCGCAGGCCACGACCGCCGGCGACTGGGGCATGGCCGCGCTCGGCGCCGACCCGGTGCGGGCCAGGGCCCTGCTGGCACCGTACGAGGGCCGGCTGGAGCTCGCGGGCGTCAACACCGCGCAGGACGTGACGGTCGGCGGGGACGCGCCGTCATTGGCCCGCCTGGGCGAGGACTGCCGCGGGCAGGGGGTGTACTTCCACGACCTGGGTCTGCCGTACGCCTTTCACAGCCGGGCCATGGACGGTCTGGAGGAGCAGCTGGCCGCCGACCTCGCGGACCTCAAGGCGCGGCGCGCCGCGGTGCCGTACGCGTCGGCGACGACCGGCGGCGTGCTCGGCGGCGAGGAGCTGGACGCCGGCTACTGGTGGCGCAACCTGCGCCGGCCGGTGCAGTTCGCCGCGGCGGTCGGGCACCTGGCCGACCTGGGCTGCGACCTGTACGTGGAAGTGGGCCCGCACCCCGTGCTGCGCGGCTACCTGCGCCGGCTGACCTCGGCCGGCCGGAGGGCGGCGCTGGTCGTGCCGACCCTGTCGCGGGAGCAGCCGGGCGCGCAGGCGGTCGACTCGGCGGTGGCCCGGCTGCTGGCCGGCGGTGCCCGGCACCGCGACTCCGTCTTCTTCCCCCGCCCGGGCCGCGTGGTGGACCTGCCGGCCTACCCCTGGCAGCGCGAGCCGCACTGGAACGGCGACCCCGGCGCCTGGTCGCGCACCTGCGGCGACGGGCGCGTCGACCACCCGCTGCTCGGCGAACGGGCCGCGACGGCCGAACCGGTCTGGCACGGCCCCTTCGAACCGGCGCGCGTGCCCTGGCTGGACGACCACCGGGTCGGGGGCGCGGTGCTCATGCCGGCCACCGGCTATCTGGAGATGATGCTGGCGGCCGGGCGCCGGGTCCTGGACGGGCCCGTCGAGATCGGCCGGCTCGCGATCCCGGCGGGCCTGGTGCTGCCCTTCGACGAGGACCGGCAGATCGAGCTGCAGACGGCCCTGGCGCCGGACGACGGGGTGGTCCACATCGCCAGCCGCGGCGGCACGGACGACGCCTGGCAGCAGCACGCCCGCGGCCGGCTGCGCCGGCTGTACGCGCCGGTGCCGCCGCTGACCGACCTCGACGCCCTCACCGCGGCCCTGCCCGGCCGGCGCACCGCCGAGGAGCACTACCGCCTCACCCACGGCAAGGGCCTGGACTACGGCCCGGCCTTCCGGGTCCTGACGGATCTTCGGGTGGGTGACGACCGGGTGCTGGCCGACTACGCGGGCGGCGGCGACCTCGCCGGCTACGAGGCCCACCCCGCCCTGCTGGACGGCGCGCTGCAGGCGGCCTCCCCCCTGCTGGAGGACGCCTCCGCGGACAGCGGCGCGCCCTTCCTGCCGGTGTCCGTCGAGCGCGTACGGGCCTGGCGGCGCATG
This sequence comes from Streptomyces sp. PKA51, assembly GCF_057552455.1. Lineage (NCBI taxonomy): Bacteria > Bacillati > Actinomycetota > Actinomycetes > Kitasatosporales > Streptomycetaceae > Streptomyces > Streptomyces sp. PKA51. Next base: position 418,706 of record NZ_BAAJPZ010000001.1, on the reverse strand, counting down.
CCCGCCGTCGGGCACGTGCACGTGCACGCCCGCACGGTCACCCCGCGCGAGGCCCTGCTGGACATCACCGTCCTCGCGCCCAACGGGCTGACCTGCCTGGCCCTGGAGGGCTGCCGGATGCGGCGCGTCGAGCAACAGGCGCGCGTACCGGTGCGGCTGCACACCACCGTCACCCGGGCCGCGCCCCCGCCGGGCCCGGCGGGCACGCCCGGCCCGCTGCCGTCCCCCGCCGACGCGCTGGCGGCCTGCGCGGCGGACCTGGTACGGGACCGGGAGCACGCCGGCCGCGAGGGCATGGACCGGCTGCGGGCCCTGACCGCCCACTTCGGGGCGGCGGCCCTGACGAGCGTGCTGGGCGAGCGCCGGCAGGAGCCCTTCACGGTGACCGACGTGCTGGCGGCGGGCGTGCCGGCCGACTACGCGCCGCTGGTCGAGACGCTGCTGCGGGCCGCGCACGACCACGACCTGGCGGAGACCTGCGGCGAAGGCTGGCGCGTCACGGGCACACCCGCGCCACTGGAACGGTTCCGCGCCGCGCTCGCCGACTGCCCGCACCTGGCGGTCGAGCTGGCGCTCGCCGGCGCCGGCGCCGGGCAGCTGGTGCAGATCCTGCGCGGCCGGCGGGACCCGGCCGAGGTACTGCCGGCGGAGGCCAACCGCCACCTGCTGGAGGAGCTGCGCACCGACGGCTGCACCAGCGGCTTCGCCGGCCGCGCCGCCCGCACCGTGCTGCGCGCCCTCGTGCGCGACTGGCCCGCCGACCGGCCGCTGCGCGTGCTGGAGGTCGGGGCCGGCACCGGCGGTACGACCGCGCACCTGCTGCCGGTGCTGCCCCGCGACCGTACCCACTACACGTACGCCGACGCCTCGGCCGCCTGCCTCCCGCGGGCCCACAAGCGCTTCGCCGGCCACGACGTCCTCGTCACCCGCGTGCTCGACCTCGACCGCGACCCGGCCGGACAGGGCTTCGCGCCCGGCTCCTTCGACGTCGTCGTCGCCCCCGCGGCCCTGCACACCGCCCGTGACGTGCGCCGCGCCCTGGAGCATGTGGCCGCCCTGCTCGACGACGGCGGGCTGCTGCTGGCCACCGAGCCGCACGACGTCACGGCGCTGGCCCTGCTCGACGGGCTGCTGCCGGCCTTCTGGCAGCGCGAGGACCACGAGGTGCGCCGTCGCGGCCCGTTGCTGCCGCCCGACGGCTGGCGGCGGGTGCTCGGCGATGCCGGCTGGCAGGAGGTGGCCGTCACCGGCGACGCGGAGGACGGCGCGCGCAGCGACGTCTCGCTGCTGCTGGCCCGGCGCCCGCAGCGCACGGGGCCGCGGGCGGCCGCCGCCGTGCACCACACCGGCACCTGGCTGGTGGCGGCCGAACCGGAACAGGACGCGCTGGCGGGCGCGGTGGCCGGGCTCCTGGCGGCCGCCGGGGCGAGCGTCCGGCGCGTGGCGCCCAGCGACGATCCCGGACAGTGGTCCGCGCTCTTCGGCAGCGGGAGCCCGGACACGCAGGTGCTGCTCCTGCTGGGCGGGGACGCCGGTGACGACGAGGGCGAGCTGGAACGGGCCGCGGGTCGTACCGCCGTGCTGCGGGCGCTGGCCGCCGCGGCGGGCGCCGGGGGCGTGTCGCTGTGGCTGGTCACCCCGCCCACGGGCGTCCTGCCCGCGCCCGAGCGCCCGCTGGCGCCGGGCACCGCCGCGGCCTGGGGCGTGGCCCGCTGCCTGGCGGGCGAGCACCCGGACGTGCCCGTGCGGCGCATCTCGCTGGACGCCACCGGCCGCACGGGGGCGGACGCCGCCCGCCTCGCCGCCGAGCTCACCGGGGCGGGCGAGGAGGACGAGGTGCTGCTCACGCCGGCCGGACGGTTCGTCACCCGGCTGCGCGAGGGCCGTGATCCGCACCCCGCCTCCGGTGCGGAGCCCGGCGAGGAGCGGCCCTTCGCGCTGCAGGTGCACGACACCGGCCCCGCCCACCGGCTCGTGTGGGCCCCGGACACCGTGCCCGAGCCCGGCCCCGGACAGGTCGTGGTCCGGGTCCGGGCGGCGGCGCTGAACTACCGGGACGTCCTGCAGGCCCTGGGCACCGTGCCGCCGGATGCGGGCGCGGGCGCGCACCGGCCCGGCATGGAGTGCGCGGGCGTGGTCACCGCCGTCGGCCCGGACGTCACCGACCTCGCCCCCGGCGACCGCGTCCTGGCCTTCGGCTCCGGCACGCTGCGCTCCCACGTCGCCGTCCCCGCTGTCACCGCCGCCCGGATGCCGGACGGGATGGGCTTCTGCGCGGCCGCCACGCTGCCGGTGGTGTTCCTGACCGTCCATCACAGCCTGCAGCACCTGGCCCGGCTGGCACCGGGCGAGCGGGTGCTGGTGCACGGCGGGGCGGGCGGGGTGGGCCTGGCCGCGGTGCAGTACGCCCGGTGGGCCGGCGCCGAGGTCCTCGCCACGGCGGGCACCCCCGCCAAGCGCGAGCTGCTGCGCCTGCTGGGCGTCGCCCACGTCTTCGACTCGCGTTCCCTGCGCTTCGCCGACCAGGTGCGGGACGTCACCGGCGGCCGCGGCGTGGACGTCGTCCTCAACTCCCTGGCCGGGGAGGCCGTCGCCCGCGGCCTGGAGGCCCTCGCGCCCGGCGGGCGGTTCGTCGAGCTGGGCAAGCGCGACCTGTACGCCGACGGGCGGCTGCCGCTCGGCGCCTTCCTGGGCAACGTCACCTTCGGCACCGCCGACCTGGCCCGGCTCGCGCACGAGCGGCCCGAGGCGTTCGCCGAGGAGTTCGCGGAGGTCGCCGAGCGCGTGCGGGAGGGGGTGTACCGGCCGCTGCCCCACCGCGTGTACCCCGCCGACCGCGCGGCCGAGGCGTTCGAGGCCCTGCAGCACTCCCGGCACATCGGCAAGGTGGTCGTCTCGCTGGAGACCCCGCCCGTCCTGCCGCCCGCGCCCGCTCCCCTGCGCCTGGATCCGGCGGCCACCTATGTGGTCACCGGGGGCCTGGGCGGCTTCGGCGCGGCCACCGCCCGCCGGCTCGCCGCGCGCGGCGCGCGCCGGCTGTGCCTGGTGAGCCGGCGCGGGGCCGAGGTGCCCGGGGCGGGGGACCTGCTGAAGGAACTGCACCGGCAGGGCGTGGCCGCCTCCGCGCACGCGGTCGACGCGGCCGACGGCCGGGCCATGGCGGCCCTGCTGGATTCCGTCGACACCCCCGCCCATCCCCTGCGCGGCGTCGTGCACGCCGCGATGGTCCTCGACGACGGCCCGCTGGCGGAGGTCACGGAGGAGTCCGCGCGGCGCGTCCTGTCCCCCAAGGCGGCCGGCGCCCGGGTGCTGGACCGGCTCACCCGCGGCCGGGAGCTGGACTTCTTCGTCGTGTACTCCTCGGTCTCCGCCCTGCTGGGCAACCCGCGGCAGAGCACCTACGCGGCCGCCAACCTGTGCCTGGAGTCCCTCGTGCGGGCCCGCCGGCACGCCGGCCGACCGGGCCTGGCGGTGGCCTGGGGCGCGCTCGCCGACGCCGGCTACGTGGCCCGCAACGGGCTGGGCGGCTTCATGGACCGCGTGGGCCTGGTCCCCGTTCCCGCCGAACGGGCCCTGGACGCGCTGGAGGAGCTCCTGTCCGGCGGCCGCGACGACGTCGCCGTCGTCGCCGGCATCGGCTGGGGCCGGGTGCGCCACGGCATCGGCACCGTCGGCGCACCGCGGTTCGCACTCGTGCGCCCCGAGGGCGAGGACGACGCGACGGGCAGGGCGGCGCGGGACCTGGCGCAGACCCTGGCCCGCGCCACACCGGAGGAGGCGCTCGCCACGGTGACGGAGGCCGTGATCGGCGTCCTGGCCGGCGTCCTGCAGACGACACCCGACCGCATCGCCCCCGACCGGCCCCTGAACCAACTGGGCCTGGACTCCCTCATGGGCGCCGAACTGATGACGACGCTCCACCAGCGCCTGGGCTGCGCCGTCCCGGCGATGGAGATCCTGGCCAGCCCTACGGTGGCCGGCCTGGCCGCCCGCTGCGTACGGCGCCTGCGCCCTGAGGAGCCGTCGCAGGGCTGACCGCGGGGGGCCTGCGCCCCGTCAGGGGCGCGGGGAACTGCGCGAGACGCCACGACGCGCCCGCAGACGAAGTGCCGTGCTGCGCCCCTGACGGGGCACTGCACACCCCCCGGGCACGGCCTACGGCCACCGGTCCTCGTCCGCCGGGTCGGCCGTCAGCAGCACCGGCAGGCGTTCCAGGCCGCGGCTGATCAGGGTCGGCCGGTGGCGCACCGGCTCGCCGGTGGGCACCGGGCGGCAGCGGGCCAGGGCGGTCAGCAGGGCGGCGGCCTGGACGCGTACGAGGCGGGCGCCCAGGCAGAAGTGCTCGCCCCAGCCGAGGGAGAGGTGCGCCGGGGTGCGGGTGGTGTCCAGGCGGTGCGGGTCGGTGAAGACGGCCGGATCGCGGTTGGCGGCGCCGACGAGCAGGCCGACGACGGTGCCGGCGGGCACGGGGGTGTCCGCGACGGCGGCGTCGCGCAGGGCGACGCGGGTGAGGAGCTGGATGGGCGGGTCGTAGCGCAGGAGTTCCTCGACGGCGCCCGGTACGGCCTGCGGGTGGGTGCGCAGGCGGTCGAGTTGGCGGGGGTGGGCGAGCAGGGCGTGCAGGCCGTTGCCGACGAGGTTGACGGCCGGCTCGTAGCCGGCCACCACCAGCTGGCCGACGGCCGTGACGATCTGGTCGACGGTCAGCAGCGAGCCGTCGGGGCCCGGGGCGACGAGCGCGCCGAGGACGTCGCCGGCCGGGGCGGCGCGCCGGCGTTGGATGAGGTCTCGCAGGTAGCGGGCGAAGTCCAGGCGGGCGCAGGAGATGCGGGCGGTGTCCTGCGGTGTGCGCAGCGCCTCCGGGTCGAAGCCGGCCGTCATCCACTTCAGGGCCTCGATCCACTCCCGGCGTTCGTCCAGCGGCACGCCGACCAGCGCGCAGATGACGTCGAGGGCGAGGGGTTCGGCGAGGTCGGCGACGACGTCGACCTCGCCGGCGCGGTCGGCGGCGGCCAGCAGGGCGGCGGCGCGGTGTTCGACGGCGGGCCGCAGTCGTTCCACGGCCCGTGCGGCGAACGGCGCGGCCACCCGGGTGCGCAGCCGCCGGTGTTCGGGCGGGTCGGTCATCAGGAAGGACTGGGTGCCGGTGTCGAGGGTGCCGAAGCCGAAGCGGGCGTCGCCGAGCACGGCCAGGCAGGCGGCGTGGCCGGTCACCACCGTCACCTGCTCGTCCAGGCGCAGCACGGGGCCGCCGCCGGCGGCGGTGCGCAGCTGTTCGTAGTGGCGGTAGGGGTCGGTGTGGAAGGCGGGGTCGCGGACGTCGAAGGGGAGCCGGTCCCACACGTCGCGGGTGACGGCGGTGACCGAGGTGACCGTGGTGGTGGCGGGTCCGGTGGTCACGTCGTTCCCCTTTGTTCGGTGGGGCGAATGGTGGGGCGAATGCTGTGACGCCTGACGCCTGACGCCGGAAGGGTTTCTTCCGTGCTTCTTCCCCGCAGAATTCCCGGGCACCGTCAACGAAAACGCCGCCATGAAGGGGACAGCCATGGACATACCCGGTGGGTTAAGCCGGAGAAGACTCCTGAAGGCCGGTCTGGTCGCCTCGGGCGCCGCGTGGGCGGCCGGCCGGCTGCCGTCCGGCGGCCCGGCCCCGTCGCCCGCCCCGCTGCCGCTCGAACGGGCCGCCTGGGCCCGACAGGCCGCCCAGGGCGCGCAGGCGCAGGCGGCCTTCCCCGACTGGAGCCGCTTCGCGCGCATCGCGGACGGCACCTTCGACGAGGACGCCGACCCCGTGCGCGACATGAAGCCGGTGGTCGACAGGCTCAAGAGCCAGAACGTGAGCGTCATCGAGCTCGACACCATCCTCTCGCACTGGCTGACCGACGCCGAGTTCGCCGAGCACATGACGAAGGTCAAGAGCTTCGCCCAGGTCGCCCGCGCGGCCGGACTGCGCGTCGTCGTGTACTACCCGTCGCTGGAGGTCATCAGCCTGGGCGGGGAGAAGGGACGTTCCTTCTACAAGGACGGCGACGGCAAGAACTGGGTCCAGCGTTCCCTGGACGGCAAGCCCAACGTCTTCTACGGCAGCCTCGTGGTGTGGGTGGACCCGGGTGACGAGAGCTGCTGGGTCAGCCCCAACTCCCCCTGGCGCGACTTCTACCTCGGCCGCATCAAGCAGCTCGCCGCCACCGGCGTCGACGCCATCTGGCCCGACGTGCCCATCTACTTCGACGGCGCCCTCACCTGGTGCGACGCCTCCAGCTGGGCCGCCGCCGCCTTCAAGGCCGACACCGGGCTCGCCCTGCCGCCCGCCGACAACTTCTCGGACCCGCGCTTCCGCCGCTACGTCGAGTGGCGCCACCGCAACCTCAACCAGTGGCAGCTGGACATCGCCGCCGCCGGCCGCTCCGTCAACCCCGACCTGCTCACCTTCGTGGAGACGGTGAGCATGGACTACCAGTACGCCACCCGCATCGGCCTGGACGGGGCGTATCTGCGCACCGCGGGCGGCGGCGTCAGCCACGTGTGGGAGGTCGACGTCCTCGGCCTGCGCGACGGCATGCGGCACGCCACCGCCAGCGACTGGACCTGCCTGATCTCGATGTACAAGTACGCCCGCGCGGCCAGCGGCACCAAGCCGGCCTGGGCGTTCTCCTACGGCTGGAAGGCCGACGACGCATCGCTCGTGATGGCCGAACTGCTGGCGTCCGGCTGCAACCCGTACGAGGTCAAGAGCCCGTTCAAGGACATCAGCACCGACGTCGCCATGCGCACCCGCATGTACGCCTTCGTCGCCGCCCAGCAGGAGCGGCTGTACAACACCGTCTCCGCCGCCACCGTCGGCGTCTACCACTCCTCCGCCTCGCGCGACTACGTCGCCCCGACGGCCGGCACCGGCATGTACGTCAACGCCAAGACGCCCGCGGGCGTCGCCGACTGGTGGAGCGGCGGCGCCACGGAGGAGAGCTGCACCCGGCAGGCGTGGCTCGGCGAGTTCCGCGGCACGGTCAAGGCACTGGTCTACGGCCACATCCCCTTCACCACCGTCACCAGCCCGGGCCTCACGGCGGCCGACCTCGCCGGCTACCGCGCCCTGTTGCTGCCCAACCTGCAGGCCGTCTCGGACGCCGAGGCCGCCGTGCTGCGCGGCTACGTCTCCGGCGGCGGCACGGTGGTCGTCACCGGGCCGGCGCCGACCGCCCTGGACGAGTACGGCGCGGCACGCGGCGAGTACGCGCTGGCCGACGTGCTCGGTTTCGGCAAGGCGGACGCCGCCCCGGCCACCAAGCGGCACGCCTTCGGGGCGGGCACCTGCCACTACGTCCGGGACCTGGTGGGGCTGAAGTACCTGACCGCCACCGACCAGGCCGGCGCGGACGCGCTGCTGGGCCCGGTGCGGGAGGCGGCGCCGCCGGCCGTGACGCTCGCCGCCGGCGACCGGCGCATCCACGTGGAGGCCGGCCGGCTCGGCACCGGCGAGACGGTGGTGCAGCTGGTGAACTTCACGGGCTTCGGGGACGCGCCGGGGACGTTCCGCACGGTGCCGGCGACGTGCACGGTGGCGGTGCGCATCCCGGAGGGGAAGCGACCGGTCTCCGCCGCGGTCGCCTCGCCGGACGCGGCCTCGCCGGTGACGCAGCCGGTGCCGTTCTCGGTGTCCGCGGACACGGTGAGCGTGGAACTGACCGTCAAGCAGTACTCCTTGCTGAGCGTCGTTTTCAGCTGATTCGCTCACGTACGGCGCCCCCTGAGAGCATGGTCGATGCATCGATCAATGCGGGGGGCGCCGGGTGACGGGCCCCTGCACGGACATCCGGGAAGAGGGGCCGCGCAGCGGTGGAAGAAGAAGACCTGGGCACCGGGGAACTGCTGCGCCGGCTGCGGCGCGACCAGGGATTGTCGCTGGCCGAGCTGGCCCGTCGGGCGTTCTACAGCAAGGGTTACGTCAGCAAGGTCGAAAACGGCGAGAAACCGCTGACCTTGGAACTGGGTCGCGTCTGCGACCAGGTACTGAAGACCGGCGGCACGCTGGAGAACGCCGTCCTCGCGGCGGCCAAGGACAACGGGGGCAGAAAACGGGACACGGGCGTGTGCCCGTACCCCGGCCTGTCCCCGTTCGGTGTCCGGGACGCACGGTGGTTCTTCGGCCGCACGGACGCCGTGGCCGACCTGGTCGCCCAGTTGAGCGAGCGGCTGCGGACGCCGGGGCCCCTGCTGGTGACCGCACCGTCGGGCGCGGGGAAGTCGTCGCTGCTGAGGGCCGGGCTGATACCCGCTCTGGCCCGCGGAGTCCTGCCCGTCAGCGGTTCGCGGTCCTGGCCCGTGGCGCTGCTCACTCCCGGGGAGCGTCCGCTCGACGCGCTCGTGGAGCGGATGTCCGTGGCCACCGGGGCCTGCCGTCAGCTGCTCGACAAGGCCCGGCAGGAGGGGGCGGACGCCTTCGCCGCCGCGGTGGGCGCCGCCCTGCCGGACGAGGGTACGGCGCTGGTCGTCGTGGTGGACCAGTTCGAAGAGACCTTCATGCTCTGCCCCGACGCACGCGACCGGGCCGCTTTCGTCGACGCGCTGACGGCCCTGACGGCGCCGCGGGGCACCGGCGCGGACGCCCTTCCCGCCGCGCTCGTCGTCCTCGGGGTCCGGGCCGACTTCTACGACCGCTGCCTGGCCTTCCCCGCCCTTGCCACGTCACTGCAGCGGGGCCACATCACCCTGGGGCCGATGGGGGACGCGCAACTGCGCGACGCCGTCACCGGGCCGGCCCGCGAGAGCGGCCTGGAGGTGGAGCCCGGGCTGGTCGAGGTGCTCCTGCGCGACATCGGTCACCTGCCCGGCCGGGCGGCACCCGGCCACGCCGCGCACGGTGGGGCGCTCCCCCTGCTCTCCCACGCCCTGCTCGGCACCTGGCAGCACCGCGAGAACTCCACGCTGACCGTCGAGGGCTACCGGTTGACGGGGGGCGTGTACGGCGCGGTGGCCGCCACCGCCGAGCGCGCCTACGCGTCCCTGCCCGCACACCGGCAACAGGCGGCCCGGAGCGTTCTGCTGCACCTGGTCCAGGTCGGCGACGACCGGGAGACGAGCCGGCCGGGCCGCAGGGCCGACCTCGTCGAGGCGGGCGGCGACGCGGCCGCCGAGGCCGTCATCGAGGCGTTCACCCGGGCACGGCTGCTCACCGTGGACGCCGACCACGTCAAGGTCGCCCACGAGGCCCTGCTGCACGCCTGGCCCCGGCTGCGCCAGTGGATCGAGGAGGACCGGACCGTCCTGCACACCCGCCAGGCCCTGGCCGAGGCGGCCGCCGCCTGGGAGCGCGAGGGCCGTGACACGAGCCTGCTCTACCGCGGCTCCCGCCTGGCGACGGCCCTGGAGGTCGCCGAACGCCCCTCGGGCGCGGCCGCCCTTCCCGCCACGGCGCGCAGGTTCCTTCAAGCCGGTGTCGAACGGGAGCGGTCGGAGAAGCGCACGGAGCAGCGCCGCCTGCGGAACCTGCGCACCCTGACCGCCGGCCTCGCCACCCTCCTCGTCCTCTCGCTCGTGGCCGGCGCCGCCGCCCTCCACCAGAGCCGCATGGCCCAGGACCAGCGCCGCGTGGCGGAATCCCGCGAACTCGCCGCCCGGGCCACCGGCATGCTGCGCGACCAGCCCGAGGCCGCGATGCTCGTCGCGCTGAGCGCCTACCGCCGCTCCCCCACCGCCGAGGCCCGCAGCAGCCTGCTGAGCACGTACGCGGCGTTCCCCGGCAACCAGCTCACCAGTCACACGGACGACGTCTTCGCCGCGGCGTTCAGCCCCGACAGCCGTACGGTGGCCACGGCGAGCGACGACCACACGGCCAAGCTGTGGGACACGGCCTCCCGCAGGCTGCTGGCGACCCTGACGGGGCACACCGACAGGGTCCGTGCCGTGGCGTTCTCCCCCGACGGGCGCACCGTCGCAACGGGCGGCAGGGACCGGACGGTCAAGCTGTGGGACGTGCGCACCCACCGTCCGGTCGTCACCCTCACCGGCCATGCCGGCGCCGTCAACGGTGTGGCGTTCGCCCCCGACGGGCGCACCCTGGCGTCGGCGGGCGACGACGGCACCGTGCGCCTGTGGGACGTGGCCACACGGCGTGCGGCAGGCGTGCTCGACGACGGCAACGGCGCCGTCTGGCGGGTCGCGTACGCACCCGACGGCCGTACGCTGGCCGCCACGTACACCGATCAGAAGGTCAGGCTGTGGGACCCGGCCTCGCATCACGTCACCGGCACGCTGAGCGGCCATACGGCCGCCGTCGCCGCCGTGGCCTTCTCCCCCGACGGGCGCAGCCTCGCCACCGGGGGCCTGGACCGGACGGCGCGGCTGTGGGACCTCGCCTCCCGCCGCATGACCGCCACCCTGTCCGGGCACCGCGACATCGTCTGGTCGGTGGCCTTCTCCCCCGACGGCCGCACCCTCGCCACCGCCGGATACAACGACGACACCGCACGCCTGTGGGACACGACCACGCACCAGGAGGCCGGCACGCTGACGGGGGCGGGGGCGATCCCGGGGGTGGCCTTCAGCCCGGACGGGCGGAGCATCGTCACCACCTCGACCGCCGAACAACGCGGCACCACCCCCACCCTGCAGCTCTGGGACGCCTCGTCCCGGCAGAGGACCGGCACGCTCGTCGCGGGCGGCGCGGCGGCGACCGCCGTGGCCCTCTCGCCGGACCGGCGCACCCTGGCCGCCGGTGACGCCCGGGGCACCGTCGTGCTGTGGGACATGGGCGCGGGCAGCGTCCTCACCACCCTCTCCGGTCCCGCCGGCGCCGTGACGGCTCTGGCCTTCTCCCCGGACGGCCGTACCCTCGCCGGTACGAGCGAGGACGGCACGGCACGACTGTGGGAGACGGCCACGTACCGGGAGGCGGCCACGCTGACCGGCCACGGCGCAGCCGTTCTCGCCGCGGCCTTCAGCCCCGACGGCCGCACCCTGGCCACCGCCGGCGCCGACCGCAGCACCCGCCTGTGGGACGTGCGCACGCACGAGGTGCTCGCCGTTCTCGACGGCGAACCCGAGGCCGTGGCCTCCCTGGCGTTCTCCCCGGACGGCCGCACCCTCGCCACCGGCAACCACGACGCGTCCGTCCGCCTGTGGGACCTGCGCTCCCGCAAGGTCGTCACCACCCTGGCCCGCTCGGGCCCGATGTGCAGGACGTACTCCCTCGCCTTCGGCCCCGACGGCACCACCCTGGCCGCGACCAGCTGCGACGTCACGGTGTGGGACGTGGCGACCCGGCAGCGCGTCACGACACTGACCGGCCACACGGAAACCGTGAGCCACCTCGCCTACACCCCCGACGGCACCACCCTGGCCACCGCGGGATACGACCGCACCATCCGCCTGTGGAACACCCGCTCCCACCAGCCCGTCGCCACCCTGACGGGCACGGGCGGCTACGTCTCGGGCCTCGCCTCCTCGCCCTCGGGACACACTCTCGCCACGGTCAACACCGACCGCACCGTACGCATCTGGGAACTCGACCCGGCCACCGTCGCCGACGGCGTGTGCCGCCTGAGCGCCGACCACCAGTGGAACGCGACGCTCACAAAACTCCCGACGAAAAACCCCTGCGCCTGAACACCCCTGCCGGGGAAGGCCATGGTGGCGGGGATGCCTTATCAGGCATCCCCGCCATCTTTTCACCACACGGCATTCGCTCGCGATGAACCCCCGTGCCACCGCAGCTGTATGCCCGCTCAGCACTCACAGTTCACCGGGCAACGCGCGCAGGACACAAGGTTTTCCCTGTTTCCCGTCGGCACCGGAAACGAGGAAACCCGCGCTCGCCCTCATGGCAACCTCTGCGGCGAGCAGCCGGCACTATCCATCGTTTGCACAGGTCAGCTCCGGTTTCCTCCATCCTTCGGCGCCGGGAAACCGGTAAACCCATTGACCGGCGAAAAGCTCGGAACGAGTCTTCGGTCGGCGAGTGCACGCCTCATGGACACACTCGCGCCTCCTTGCATCGACCCACAAGAGGACGGAAACCGATCGATGAAGTTGCTGCCCCGCCTGTTCGCCACGGGGGTCGTCGTTGCCGCGGTGATGAGCGGCTATACACCCGCAGTGGCCGCGGATGACTTTCCCAGCGGCGTGGAGGATTTCGCATATCCACAGGCCGACAAGATCTTCAAGGACCGGGGCATCAAGCTGAAGCGCGGCGACGGCCACGTGGTGCTCGCCGCCTGTGACAGCCGACCCGGACTGGTCGAGGTGTACGCGCGGGGCATGCAGGCGACGGACACGGTCGGGCAGGGGAAGTTCTGCTTTCGCATCACCGGTACGTCCGGCTACCTGAGCCTGGAGCTGCCGTCCGTCTACGGCGCCAAGGGGAACGACTATGCCGTTCGCCTCAACATGGTGGCGGCGAACCAGGAGAAGTCCTTCGACCTGGAGAAGAACAAGTGGACCGGGGTCGGCGAGACGAACGATCCCCAGGGTCGCGAGTTCGCTCTCCTCGAGATCGTGGCCAAGAAGTAATCCGCGCTTCAACAGCTCTACGAAACGTACAGTTCTCCGATGAATAAGGAACGTTCATGTCCGGTAATGGTCCGCGCGCCGCGTGGATAGCAGGCATCCTCACCACGTCCGTCGCAGCGGGCGTCCTGTGCGGAACCCAGGCGCAGGCCGTCGTCGGTGACGAGGCCCGGGACGGGCAGTACCCGTTCACCGCCAGGCTCGACGTCGGGAGCGGTCGGCGCGCCTGCACCGGGGCGCTCGTCGAGAGCCAGTGGGTGCTCACCGCCGCCAGCTGCTTCGCGGACGACCCCTCGCAGGGGTTCCGCATCACCGGCGGGGTCCCCAAGCAGAAGACGACCGTCACGGTCGGCCGCACGGGCCTGTCCGGTACGGCTGGATCCACCGTCGGAGCGATCGAGCTCGTGCCGCGCGGCGATCGCGACCTGGTCATGGTCAAGCTCGCCAAGCCGGTGTCCGGGGTTTCGCCCCTGCCCGTGGCCACCGGCGAGCCCCGACAGGGCGAGGACCTCCGCACCGCCGGTTACGGCCGCACCAAGGACGAATGGGCCCCCGACCGCCTGCACTCCGCCTCCTTCACCGTCTCCTCCACTGCCGCCTCCTCCCTCGACCTCGCGGGCAAGGGCGCGGACGCCGCCCTGTGCAAGGGCGACGCCGGCTCCCCCGTCTTCCGGGAGAACGGCGGCAAGGCCGAGCTCGTGGCAGTCAACTCGGCCTTCCGGCAGGGGGGCTGCTGGGGCTCCGAGGCCGATGACACGCGCAGGGACGCCCGAAGCACCCGCGTGGACGACGTCGCCGACTGGGTCCAGGCCACCGCGGCTCGCGACCTGCTCTCCCGGGCGGACTGGAAGAACGCCGCGTACACCGCGTCCGGCTACTTCACCGGCCCTGCCGCCGGCAAGCGTTCCATGGACCTGTTCGTCGTCTGGAAGGACGGCTCGGCCAGCCTGTACCAGGGCTCCAGGAGCGGTGACCCCAAGACGCCCTTCTCCGCCGAGATCCCGATCGCCAAGGCGGACAGCATGTGGAAGTACGCGCGGGCGATCACCGGCGGTGCATTCGCCGGTGACGGCACGGACGGTCTCTTCGTCCGCTGGAAGGACGGCGAGGTGACGGAGTACGCCCATCTCGACGAGAAGGGCGTCCACGGCGAGAAGACCCTGCAGAAGGGTGAGAAGGACAACCCAAACCCCTTCTGGAAGAACGCCCGGCTGATCACTGCCGGGAGGTTCACGGGCAACGATCAGCGCGACGACGTACTGGTGCTGTGGGAGAACGGGTCCACTTCGATGTACACCGACGTCCACAGCAAGGGGCTCGGCGGCCACGAGCAGTTGAGCGAAGCCACGAAGTCCTGGGAGAACGCGGCGCAGATCAGCGCCGGTGACTTCACCGGCAAGAAGACGTCCGACCTGCTCATCCAATGGCAGGACGGTGAGACGAGTCTCTTCCCCGGCGTCGATGCCAAGGGATACCACGGGCGCACCAAGATCCGTGACGCCGGCTCCGCCTGGAAGAACATGCAGACCGTCACCACCGGCTCCTTCGCCGACGGCAACGGCAAGGTCAACGACATCCTGATCAGCTGGAACAACGGCAACCTGGGCATCTTCCCCGCCGTCGACGCGGCAGGCACCCATGGTGGCATCGAACTCGTGAGCTGACACGGTCCGGGGGCGCGGCGGCAGGTCGGACACACCTCCGACCGAAGGCGCGCCCCCGCCGTGTGCACGCAGGTGCTGTTCAAAGCCCAAGTGACGAATGGGAGGAAATATGACCCACAAGAGACCGGAGTTACGGCAGCGCCCCTCGTGGCGCCGGCACCGCAGATTCACCGGGCTGGCGTCCCTGACGCTGGCGGTGACGGTGTTCGGCACCACCGTGGCCCAGGCCGTGCCGGCCGAACCGGACGGCCCCGCTCTTGCGGTGGATGCACGCGCGCAGGTGGTCGAGGCGTGGAACCTCGGAGGAGCCTCGGCTAAGGAAGCCGCGGCGAAGGCCCTGGTCGGCTCGGACGCCGACATAGCGGCCTTTCTGCGGCAGGGCCTCGACCACGCGCGGGCCGAGGACGAACGGTTCGCCGTTCTGAAGATGTTGAGCTCGGCCGGAGCGGGTGTTCGCGAGGCCGCTTCGAAGGCTCTGAGCGGTTCCGATGCGGACATCCACGAATTCGTGAAGTCCGGCTACAAGGCCCCTCTGGACGACGATCGGCGCGTCCAGGTCCTGACCGCGATGAACCATGGGGACGAAGCGGTTCGCAAGGCCGGTCAGAAAGCCCTCGACGAGGGCTCCGCCACAGCGCTGCAGGAATTCCTCGACACCGGCTGGGACAAGGCCCGGGAGGAGGACGACCGGGTCGAGCTCCTGAAGGTCATGCAGGCCGGTGGCCCGGAGGTGAAGAAACAGGCGCAGCGCGCGTTGAGCGGCTCGGCGCAGGACGTCGCCGAGTTCCTGGAGAGCGGGCAGCACCTGGCCCGGGCTCGCGACCAGGAGTCCTTGACGGTCGCGCAGCTCGCCCGGGTCGCGGACGAGGCGGGCAAACGGGCCAAGCGGGAGACCGACGCCGCGAAGGAGGCGTCGACGCGGGCGGAGGAGGCATCGAAGAAGGCCAAGGAAGCCGCTCAGAAGGCCGCCCAGGAGAGCGCGGCCGCCAAAAACGACCTCCAGCGTGTCGGGCAGGCCGCCAACCGCGCCGCCGCGGCGGCATCGGGCGCTGCGGAGGCGGCTCGCACGGCGATCCAGGCCGCCAATACGGCCATTGCCGCCGCTCGCACGGCTGCCGAAGCCGCTCAGGCTGCTGCTGCGGCAGCGGCAGCAGCTGCCGAGGCGGCCGCACGCGCCTACTCGGCCGCCTCCAGGGCCGCGGGCGACGCGGGCGAGGCGGCAGCGGCACGGCAGGCCGCCGGCGCCGCACGCGATGCGGCGAGCGGAGCCCGTACCGCCGCCGATGCCGCCCTGCACGCGGCCGATGCCAGTGCCGAGGCGGGCAGGGCGGGCGCCGCCGCTGCCCGGGCCGCACAGAACGCAGCCGACTCGGCGGGCGCCGCAGCGGAAGCCGGCAGCGCGGCGGGGGAAGCGACCGAGCAGTCCCGACGGGCACGCGAGGCCGCCGATGTCGCCCGCAATGCCGCAGGTGAGGCCACCGAGGCCGCCGGCAGGGCGCAGTCCCTCGCCGACCGGTCCGCCGCTGCCGCGCGCGACGCGCACAAGGCCGCCAACAGCGCTGCCGGGCACGCCGACCGGGCCGCGAAGGCCGCGGACGAGGCTGCGGCCCAGGCAGGCAAGTCCCAGGACGCGGCGAACAAGGCCACGCTGCACGCCAACGCCGCCATCGAGGCCGCCACCATGGCGTCCGATGCCGTCGCACAGGCCCAGAAGGTCGAGAAGCTCGCCCGCGAGACCGAGAAGGCCGCTCTCGCAGCGGACATGAAGTCCGGTATCGAGGAGGCCAAAGCGCTCGGCAAGGCCGATCAGGACACACGTGACTGGTCGGACCGGCTGCAGAAGCGGGCGGGGGCCACCGAGGAGGCGACCAGGCAACTGCTCGCCAAGGCTGCAGCGCCGGGCACCGACACCAGGACGGCAGCCGAACTGGGCCGGAAGGCCGCTGTCAATCTCCTGGGAAACACCGGTGTCTGGACCCGGGCGGCAGCCGAGAACGCCCTTTCCGGCAATGACGACACCGTTGTCCGCTGGGTGACCGCGGAGTACCAGCGTGCCCTGCACCTGGACGACCGGGACAAGGTTCTGCTCCTCGCACAGGTGGGCGGCCCGGCTCTGGCCGAGGCGGCACTCACGGTGCTGAAGAGCGGCGACCCCGGGCAGGTGGAGAAGTTCCTCGCCGAAGGCTCGTACGACGTTCAGGTCGACGACTACCGGGTCCAGGTCCTCAAGCTCATGAAGGGGGCGGGCAGGAGCGTCACGGAAGCCGGCAATGCCGCATTGAGCAAGGGCAGCGCCAAGGCTCTCAACGCCTTCCTGGTCGACGGGTACCGGCAGGCCCTGATCGAGGACGACCGGGCCGAGACCTTGGCCGTCATGACCAACGGCGGACCCAATGTGCAGGCCGCGGCCCAGATCGCGATGGCCGGACCCGCCTCCATGCAGCACGACTTCGTCACGCGTGTCCGGTTCAAGGCGGCGCAACAGGACCAGGACACCGCCACCCACGTGGCCTCCGTACGCGCCCTGATCGCCAATGCAGCCCGCAGCGCGGCCGTCGCGAACCAGAACGCGGCGCTGGCGTACGAGGTGGCGGCAAAGGCCCGCAACAAGGCCCAGGAAGCCGGTCAGTGGGCCGACAAGGCCAAGGCTTCGGCGAAGGAGGCGAAGGGCTACGCCGACGAGGCGCAGAAGAAGGCGCGGGAGGCCGACGACTCGGCCGCTTCGGCCGCGGACTCGGCCCGGAAGGCCAAGGACGCCGCGGCCACGGCCCGCCGGGCAAGCCGGCAGGCCAACTACTCCGCCAACCAGGCCGCCGCGTCCGCCGGGCGGGCGGTCGACTCGGCGACCGGTGCGCAGGAAGCCGCTGCCGAGGCGCGGGTGTCCGCCGTCAGCGCGGGCAAGAGCTCCGAGGCGGCCGCCCGGGCCGCGGACGAGGCCTGGGGCATCACGGCGAAGAAGTACTACGAGGAGCAGGTGGCCGCCGTCGCCAAGGCGTTGCAGGACGCACTGGACAACGTCAAGAAGGGGATCGACCCCGCCGACGACCCCAAGAACGACGAGGTGGCGGTGCCCGGCGAGGACTCCGATTCCGGAAACGGCCACTCGACCGCGAAGAAATGGTCCAAGCGCCTGCGCGCCATCGGTGGATGGGCATCAAGCGTAGCGACCATTGCAGGACGCGTTCCGTCGGGTATCCCTTACGTCTCCCCAGGCGCGAAGTTCGTCCAGCGAACTGCCCAGTTCACCAACCTCGGCACCCAATTTGCTGCAGGGGGCTTGGACATCTACGCCCACGGATACTTCGACGGCTGGAGCACCGAGGGGTTCGTCAAGGGCATGTACGACTTCGTCGCACCGGACAGCATTCTTTTCCGGAAGCCGAACAAGAAGGTACGGGTCGTCCGGCGAGTCGTGGAAGGCGCCTACTCCGGGGTCAAGAAGTTCTTCGACTGGTGAGCAGACCCTCCGGCACCCGGATTCGCCACAGGGAGGTCG
Organism: Streptomyces sp. PKA51; assembly: GCF_057552455.1. Taxonomy (NCBI): domain Bacteria; kingdom Bacillati; phylum Actinomycetota; class Actinomycetes; order Kitasatosporales; family Streptomycetaceae; genus Streptomyces; species Streptomyces sp. PKA51. The sequence goes on along the minus strand of NZ_BAAJPZ010000001.1, from coordinate 401,042 downwards.
GTCGGTCCTCGTCGCCCTCGTGGGATTCGAAGGCGATCCAGTGGCCGTCCGGGGACCAGCTGGGGGCGCCGTCGTAGGTGGCGTCGTTCCTGGTGATGCGGACCGGGGTGCCGGAGCCGTCGGCGCGGGTGGCGAAGATCTGGGGTTGCTCCAGGCCGCCGGCCGTCGAGGAGAACACCACCCACTGCCCGTCGGGCGACCAGCTGGGGTCGGTGTGCTCCCCGGGGACGGAGGTGATGCGGCGCAGTCCGGTGCCGTCCGCGCCGATGGTGTAGAGCGCCCAGGTGCCGCCGTCCGTCGCGCGCCGCTGGAAGACCAGACGGTCGCCGGCGGGTGACCAGTTGGGCTGGCGGTTGTCGGTGCCGGTGGCGGGTCCGTCCAGGAGCTTGACGGCGCCGGTGCCGTCGCGGCGCACCTTCCACAGGGAGCCGCGCTGGTGCGGGTCGCTCTCCTGGAAGACCAGCCAGCGGCCGTCCGGGGAGAAGCTGGGCTCCAGGTAGCCGGAGGAGCCGTCGTGGGCGGTGATGCGGGTGGGGCGGCCGCCGGGGCGCAGGACCCACACCTCGTCCGCGCCGCCGGCGCGGTCGGAGGCGAAGGCGACCTCGCCCGAGCGGTTCCAGCTGGCGCCGGGCAGGTTGACGGCGGCCCGGTCGTCCTCGTCGATGAGGGTGCCGGGCTTCTTCGCGCTCCTGGTCGCACCGGACGCGTCCAGCGGCAGGACGCGCAGGGCTGCGGCGCCCTCGTTGTAGCCGCCGTGGAAGACGGTGAACAGCAGGGAGCGGCCGTCCGGGGAGAAGGCGGGGTTCTGGGCGCTGGCCCTGGCACCGCCGCGGAAGAGCAGGCGGGCGCCGTCGTCGCGCGGCGCGGGTGCGGGCCCGGGCCCGGAGTCGGAGCAGGCGGTGGGCAGGAGGGCGAGGGCCAGGCCGAGCACGGCCGCGGCCAGGGGTCGTCTGCGCACCGGCCCGACCGTAGCCGAGCCGGGCGCAGCGGAACAGAGGTACGGGAGGTACTACGCCGGCACCGGGAGGGGCAGGGGTGCCGCGCCGGTGAGGAGTTTGGGCACCGAGGCCGCCAGGGCCTGCAGGTCGGCGAGCACCTTGGGCACCAGGGCGGTGATCTTGGCGACGTCCTTGGCCTGGACGGCCGCGAGCAGGTCGGTGAGGTCCTTGACCAGGGTGTCGGCCTGTGCCTTGACGTCGGAGACCGGGTCGCCGGCGGCGTCCTTCGCCGCGCGGGTGCGGACGTCGGCGAGGAGCCGGCCGGCGGATGCGCCCAGCTGCCGGTACAGGTCGCGCAGAAGGGCGAGGTTCGGATCGGCGCTGCGGCACTCGTCGACGATGCGCGAGCCGAGCCGGAGCGTGTCGTCGAGGTTGCCGGTGGCGTCGGCCGGACCGGCGGGCTGCGGTGCCTCTTCCTGCAGGACGGGGCGGGGGCGCCCGCCGGCGGCGAGGGCGGGGCCGGTGAGCCCCAGGGCCAGCGAGCCGCACACGACGGCCGCGGATATGGAAGTGAGCAGGGTGGTGCGCATGCGAACGGGCTCCCTTCGTCACCCCCCTGGACGGCACCACCGTCCGCCGGGGGCAGGGCGGGCGCAACCGCTCGGCCGTGTGGGCGAACGCGGCGCGACGGGCGCCGGCACACCTGGTGAGCTGGGGATTCACCGGAAAGGACCGGGCCGGGCGGGGCCGGATGGCCCTGCGTCCGAAAGGGTAGGCAGAATCGGGGGGTGTCCAGAAGAAAAGCAGGAAACCGTCCGCAGTCGGCGGTGCTCGCCACCTCGCCCTGCCCCTGCGGCAGGCAGCAGACGTACGCGCAGTGCTGCGGCGCGTTCCACAGCGGGAGCGCTGCGGCGCCCACGGCCGAGCGCCTGATGCGCTCGCGCTACAGCGCCTTCGTCGTCCTCGACGGCGCGTACCTGTTGCGCACGTGGCACTCCGCGACGCGGCCGCGCACCCTCGACTTCGATCCCGACATCCGCTGGACGGGGCTGGAGATCCTCTCCACCACCGGTGGCAGCGCCTTCCACCAGGACGGGACGGTGGAGTTCCGCGCCCACTACGAGCTGCACGGCGAGGCCGGATCGCAGCACGAGCTCAGCCGCTTCGTGCGCCAGGACGGTGCATGGGTGTACGTGGACGCGGTGGAGTGAGCGCGCCGAGCAGCGCCAGTTCACGGCTGCCGTGATCGACCATGAGCCGCAGCGTCCGGTCCGCGCCGGGGGCCAGCGGCTCCAGGCTGCGGCCGTCGGGGGCGAGCCGCCGCAGGGTGGCGGCGATGCGCCGGCGGGCCTCGGCGAAGGGCAGATGGCGCTGGGCCGCGGTCAGTTCGCCGAGTTCCGTCCAGGCGCCCAGGGCGGCCAGGACGGTGCGCACGGCCCGCATCTCGGCGCGCAGTTGCGGCAGCAGGAGGCGGTCGTGGGCGAGGGGTCCGGCGGCGACGCCGGCGGCTTCGCGGACGTAGCGGTCCAGGAGCAGGTGCAGCACGGCGCCGGGCGGGGGCGGGGGGTGGCCGGTGGCGGCGAGCACCCGGCCGAGCCGGGCCGCGAGCAGCCGCCCGGCAGGGGTGAGGCCGACGCGGGCGGTGGTGGTGAGCTGTTCGCCGAGGTGGTGGGCGCGCTCGTACGCCGTGCGGCCGTCGCCGCCGCGCAGGGTGTGCAGGACGGCGAGGTGGACGTACCCGTGCAGTGCCGTCACCGCGCGGTCCGTGTCCCAGGTGCCGGCGTCGCACAGCCCGGGCGGCTCCCAGGGGGCGCCGACGGTGGCGTGCGCCGCATGGGGCCCGGTGAGGGGGTGGGCCTCGGCCACGTCGGCCAATTTCTGCCGCAGGGCCTCGGACAGCAGTCGTCCGGCGGCGGTCGCCGGGTCGCCGAGCGCGGCCCGTTCGACGAAGGCGGCACCGGGCACGTACGGCCCGTCGGGCTCGGCGGCGACCGCGACCAGGCGGACGTGGCGCACGGTGCCGTCCCATACGCGCGGCAGCGTCGTGCGCAGCGTCCGCGCGGCGTCCCGCAGCGCGGCGCGTTCGCGGGGCCCGGGCACGTGCAGGGTGCGTTCGGCCAGGTCGGGCAGGTGCTCGTCGGCGCCGCGCCGCAGACCCCACACCCGGGGCCCGGCCGCCGGCGCCGGCACCGCCACGGTGGCCAGCACCTGCGGGGGCAGCGCGCCGCGCAGGGCGGCGCGCACGAGGGGGTCGGCGAGGACGCGCCAGCGTCGGCCGGCGTCCAGGGGTGCGACCGCGGCCAGCAGCATGCGGCCCTCGGGCGGGCCGGCGGCGAGGGCGCGCTCGATGCCCTTCCGCACGTGGTCCCGCGCCTGTGCGCTGTTCCCGAAAGGCCGTCCCCGTGCGAGAACGGCGTCGAACCCCTGCTCGTCCAAGGCAGCCTCGCTCCCGCGCATCGCCGGTCCGGGCCTGCGGTCCGCCAGGAACGTTGACACCATGTGTCACCGGGGTCAACGCGCGGTTCCGGCCGGATCCGGGGCGGGGCGCGGTCGTCACCCGACGGCGAAGTGCAACTCCGGGCGGGCCCAGGTGACCTGGGGCGGCCGGGGCGGCACGGTGCCCGTGCGGCGGGCGCCCAGGCGGCGGTAGAAGGCCTCGGCGGGCGGGTGGGCGACCACGCGGACGGTGCTCAGGCCGGCTGCGGCGGCCTGGGCGAGCATGTGGCCGACGAGGAGCCGGCCGATGCCCGTCCCCTGGGCGTCGTCGGCGACGAAGGCCAGGTCGAGTTCCGGCGGGTCCAGGACGAGCGCGTAGAAGCCCAGCGGGCGGTCGGTGGCGTCGACGGCGGTGAAGACCCGGTGGCGGGCTATGTAGTCGGCCGTCACGCAATAGCCGGAGACGATCGAGGAGTACGGCCCCCGGTAGGCGCCCGACTCCCGGACCAGGCCGGTGAGGGCGGCGGCGTCCCGTGCGGTGGCGCGCTTGATCGTTGCCTGGTGCATGCGCGGAGTATAGGCCGCGGCCAAAGCTTCGAGGGTCGTCGAACGGGGTGGCCGGGGCGGCCGGGCCGGGCGCAGCCTTGCGGGGCGGGGCGGAAAGCGAACTCCCCGCGGACAAGGAGCAGATCATGGGCAACGACATGTCGTCCGCCACCCGGCGTTCCCGGCGCCTGGGCGCCCTGGCGGGTGTGGTGCTGGCCGGCGCGCTGACGTGTGCGGGGTTCACGGCCCCGGCGAGTGCGAGCGCCCCCGCCGCCGTGCACCTGGCCGGTTGCGGCTGGAACAACCCCAGCGGGGAGCACCCGTACTACGAGCACTGCGCGACGAATACGAACGTGTGGATCCAGGTGACGCGGTGGGCCCGCGGCAAGTACCACCGCTGCGTGGGGCCGGGCCGCACGGTTTTGGACTTCGACGCGACGGGCGCCTGGTACGACAGCACCTACCAGGGCGGGCTGTGCGCGCACCCCGGTGACACGGGGCCCTGAGCGGCCCACGGGACGCGCAGGCGGCCGGCGCACCGCGCCGGCCGCCTCGTGATGCCGCGTCTCGTGATGCCGCGTCTCGTGGTGCCCGCCGCCTTACTGGCGGACGGTCCAGTGGTCGTTGGCGCCGGCCTGGAGGAACTTCAGCGGCGGGCAGAGGAAGTCCCGCCCGTTCGGCCGGGGTTCGGTCCAGGGGGCGTCGGCCGGGCTCGCGGCCTTCCAGGCGCCGTGGGCGCGCAGTTGGACGGCGCTGCTGTCGAAGACGGTCGTGCGCGCTTCGGTGCAGTAGTAGCCGACGCCGGTGGCGGGGTCGGTGCTGGCGTAGATCTCGAACATGTCCCAGCCGTGGTCGAGTGCGCTGAGGTCGTTGCCGGACTGCCGGTACAGCAGGCTCCACGCGGCGGTGCGGTGGTTGTAGAGATAGGCCGACCAGCGGTTGGTCGCGGCGTCGTCCAGGACCATCTGCACGCTGTAGGCGCGGGTGCCGCCGGGGGCGGCGGTGGTGTAGGTGGCCAGGAAGTCGGCGTCGACGGGCAGGACCTTGGCGGGTCCGCCGGGGCTGCTGCACCAGTCCCAGGCCCAGATCTCGTTGCCGCTGTTCCAGTAGGCGGTGACGACCTCCATACAGGACTTCTGGGCCTTGGTGGTGGGCGCGTAGGTGAAGTTGTCCGGGTCGGAGACCTTGTAGGCGGGGTCGACGGTGTGGGTGGCGGTGATGCCGTCGTGCGTGCCGGGCCGGGGGAAGACGCCCCACCAGTTGTGGGTGAGGTCGGCGTCGGGGGCTGCGGTGCGGGCGGCGCGGCGGCCGTCGGCGAAGGCCCGCACGGCGCGGTCGCGGCCGGGCGTGTGCCCGGGGGCGCGGGCTGCGGTGACCACGCCGTGGTGCGGGGCGTCGGGCGCGGGGGTCCGCGCGGGGCCGGGGGCGCCGGCGGCGGCGGGGGCGGGGACGAGCGCGGCCAGTGCGGTGAGCAGGGCGGCGGCAAGGGTGATGCGGTGTCTGTTCACGTCTCCTCCAGGACCGTTGCGGTCCGCGAGTCGGGGGGTGGGAGGACGTGCCCTCACATCAGGCGAGGGTAATGTCCATGACAATCTCGCCGGTGCCCTGGAGTGTCAAGAAACGCAGGCACCCCCTTCGCCCCTGACGCACACCGGCCCCTGACGTACACCGGTCGGTCGCCGCGGCTTTTCCGGACGGCCGGGCAACCAAAGCCCTCGCGTTCCCGTCTGATGGACAGGCGGCGCTCCACGCCCGCCGGGCGGATCCGGCATCAGGCCCGGTGAGGGCTCCGGGCGGCCGCACGGACCCGTCGCCGCACATCCCGGGCACCACCGGGCGGACGCCGCCACAACTACCAAAACGGACAGCCGAGTTCCGGCCGATCTGGTGACGCCGTACGGCCCCTGGGGCGAATGTTCCGACGCCCACCGCACACCCGTTCAAGGGCGTTGTATACAGGAGTTGACACAGGTCACGTCCGTCAGAGGCGCCGGCCCGGCCGCTCCGGCGGCGCGGGCGCCCGGGCGCCCGGTGGGTGCGGTTTCGGCCAGGCGCCGCCGGCGGCCGCCGGGCACCTGCTCAGTGCACCCCGCACGACCTGCGGGCATGGCGCACTATATGGCTGAGCGGTCGGGGGGCCGTGTACGCCTCCCGCGACCGGGGCACGCGCGTGCCCCGGCAGCCGCGTCGACGCCGCACGCCCCCGGCTCAGGGCGGGCGGCGCGGAACGGGACGTGCGCGCCCGTTCCTCGGGGAGAGCACATACGGCCGGGGTGGGGAGTCCGGCCGTCCGGTGGGGGCCGATCGGTGTTCCAGTTCAAGGTGCGGGGGGCGTTCGAGGCTTCCTCCCCCGCGCACACGTCATTCGTCCGGACGGCGGCGCACCCCACGCGCGGCTTCGTCCTTTGGGGGGAGTTAAGCGCATGGGGCGTACAACCCGGCGGCTCGCGGCGTGGTCCGCGGCCGCACTGCTGGCGATGACGCTGCCGCAGGGCAGCGCGAGCGCGGCGGAGCCGGCACCCCGCGTCGACCTGCGACTGCTGGTCGTCGACGACGGCGGCCCGGCCGTGCAGGCGATACGTGCCGAACTGGACACGGCCGGCACGCCGTACACACCGCTCGTCCTCGGCGACGCGAAGCGGGCGCACGTCGACGCGGGCTTCCTCAGCGACACCATCGACGGCCGGCCCAGAGCGAAGTTCCAGGGCGTGGTGCTGCCCAACGACAATCCCTTCGGGGCCGGTTCGGCCGAGATGACGGCCCTCGCCGACTACGAGAAACGATTCGGCATCCGCCAGGTCGACGCCTACACCTATGCCCGTCCGGCGGTGGGTCTGAACACCCCCCAGGACGGCGGCTACGCCGGACCGCTGGACGGGCGCACCGCCCAGGTGACCCCGGCGGGGGCCACCGGGCCCTTCGGCTACCTCAAGGGAAACGTTCCCTTCGAGGACAACGACCCGGCCGTGAACGAGAGTTACGGCTATGTCGCCACCCCCCTGGAGCGCCAGGCGGACGGTGCGACCTTCACCCCGTACGTCGACACCGCGGTGCCCGGCGGCACCGGGCGCGGCTCGCTCATCGGCCGCTACGACCACGACGGGCGCAGCGAACTGGTGGTCACCTTCGTCGCCAACCGCTACCAGACGCAGTTCCGCCTCGTCTCGCGCGGCATCGTCGAGTGGGTCACCCAGGGCGTCCACCTGGGCGCCGCCCGCAACTACTTCGGCGTGCACGTCGACGACCTCTTCGCCTCCGACGACCGCTGGGACACCAAGCTCAAGTGCACCCCCGGTGACGTCGACTGCCCCGGCAACCCCAGCCCCGAGAGCCCCTCGCTGCGGATGACGGCGGCCGACGCGCAGTACGCCCGGCAGTGGTCGCAGTCCCACGGCCTGACCCTGGACCTGGCCTACAACGGCGTCGGCAGCGAGGAGTACCGGGCCGACCACGGCGGCGCGCCGGACCCGCTGCTGCAGCAGCTGCTGACCGACCAGAAGTCGTTCCGCTGGATCAACCACACCTACACCCACGCCTTCCTCGGCTGTGTGCAGAACACCACCGTCGTGCCCTGGAAGTGCGCCACCGACCTGCTGGGCCGGGTGCGCTGGACCGACGCCGCGACGATCGGCTACCAGGTCAACCAGAACCTCGCCTGGGCCGCCGGCAACAAGCTCGCGGTCGACCGGGACGAGCTGGTCACCGGTGAGCACTCGGGCCTGAAGACCCTGCCGCAGCAGCCCGACGACAACCCCAACCTCGCCTCGGTCCTGGCCGCCTCCGGCGTCGGCTGGATCGCCAGCGACACCTCCCGCGAGCCGGGCCAGCGCCCGGTCGGCAGCGCGCTGACCGTGCCCCGGTACCCGATGAACGTGTACTACAACGTGGGCACGGCCGCCGAGCAGGCCGACGAGTACAACTGGCTGTACACCAAGAAGGCCGACGGCGGCAGCGGCACCTGCGAGAAGTACCCCGAGACGACCACCTGCCTGAGCAGGCCGCTGGACGTGAAGACCGGCTTCGCCTCCTACATCGCGCCGCTGGAGGCCCGCATCGCCCTGGGCCACGTCCTGGCCAACGACCCGCGGCCGCACTTCATGCACCAGTCCAACCTCTCCGAGGAGCGCATCGGCTACACGGTGCTGGAGAAGGTGCTCGCCGACTACAACGGCCTGTTCGCCGCCGACACCCCGCTGGTGAACCTGCGGATGAAGGACATCGGCAGCGAGCTGACCCGCCGTGCCGCGTGGAACGCCGCGCTCGCCGCCGGCAAGGTCACCGCCTACCGCACCGGCACCGCCGTCACCGTCGACGCGCCCGCCGGGGTACAGATCAGCGCGACGCTGCCCGCCGGCACCACGCAGAACGGCACCGCCTTCGGCACCGCCTATGCCGGCGCCCGCTCCGGCTGGACGGCCCCCGCGACCACCGGCCGCGCCGACTTCACGCTGCCCGCCCAGGCCGCGGCGCCCCGCCTGCAGTCCGCCAAGGCGGCCCGCGTCCAGGCCCCGGCGCCCGCCGCCGAGGTGCCCCGCGGCGTCAGCCGCCCGGTGGCGTACGGTCCGGGCGAGCCCGCCCGGCGCTGAGACCGGCCCGGAAGTTCCGTGCTGCACCACCCCACGTCCCACCGCCTACCGGAGAGATTCGACCTTTCATGCACGGACCGACAGCCGGGCCGGCCTCGGCCGCGCCCTCGGTGACCCTGCTCACCGAGGGGACCTACCCGCACAGCCACGGCGGGGTCAGCGTGTGGTGCGACCAACTCGTCCAGGGCATGCCGGACATCGACTTCCGCGTCATCGCGGTGACCGGCACCGGCCGCGAGTCGCTCGCCTGGCAGCTGCCCGGCCACGTCCGGGCGGTGCAGGCCCTCCCCCTGTGGGGGCCGCCACCGCCCGGGCGGGCGCCGCGCGGGCGCGCCCTGCGCCGCTTCCTGACCGCCTACGAGCAGTTCCTGCTCGCCCTGCTGGACCCCGCCCACGCACCCCACTTCTCCCGCAGCTTCCACCGGCTGGCCGAGTACGCGAGCGACGGCACGCTCTTCCCCGCCCTGCGCGGGGAGGCCGCGGCCCGCCTGCTGGCCGGCCTGTGGAACCGCCCGCACCTGGCGACGGCCGCCGCCCGCCCCACGCTCCACGATGCGCTCGCCGCCACCGACCTGCTCGAACACGCCCTGCGCCCGCTCGCCGCCGAGGTGCCGGCCGAGGGCATCACCCACGCCGTCAGCGGGGGCCTGGCCACGCTGCCCGGGCTGGTCGCCCACCACCGCCACGGCACCCCCTTCCTGCTCACCGAGCACGGCATCTACCTGCGCGAGCGCTACCTGGGCTTCAGGGCCGAGCCCTACCGCTGGCCGGTCAAGGCCCTGATGCTCGGGCTGTTCCGGCTGCTGGCGATCGAGGGCTACCGCTGCGCGGCCCTGGTCACCCCCGGCAACCGCTACAACCGCCGCTGGGAGGAGCACGGCGGCACACCGCCCGAGCGCATCCGCACCGTCTACAACGGCGTGGACCCCAGCGCCTTCCCGCCCGCCGGGCCGGAGCCGGAGGTGCCCACGCTCAGCTGGGCCGGCCGGGTGGACCCCATCAAGGGCCTGGAGACCCTCATCCGCGCCTTCGCGCTGGTGCGGGCCGAGATACCCGCGGCCCGGCTGCGGCTGTTCGGCGGCACCCCGCGCGGTGGCGAGGGCTACCGCACCGCCTGCGAGGCGCTGGCCGCCGAGCTCGGGGTGGGTGAGGCGGTGGTCTTCGAGGGCCGGGTGGAGGACATCCGCGACGCCTATGCCGCCGGGAACGTGGTGATGCTCTCCAGCATCAGCGAGGGCTTCCCCTTCACCCTGATCGAGGCGATGTCCTGCGGCCGCGCCACCGTCTCCACCGACGTCGGCGGGGTGCGCGAGGCGGTGGGCGAGTGCGGCCTGGTCGTCCCGCCGCGGGATCCGCAGGCCATGGCCCGGGCGGCCCTGGACCTGCTGCGGGACCCGGCGCGGCGCGCGCACATGGGCGAGGCGGCGCGGCTGCGGGTGATCGAGCAGTTCACCCTGCGCCAGACCATCGACGCCTTCCGCACCATCTACCACGACCTGTCCGGCCTGAACCGGCCGGTGCCCCTGCGCGTCCCGGTCGACGAGCGCGTACCGGCCCTGGCCATGGCCGCCGGAGGTGCCGGATGAGCGGACTGCTGCGTCTGGTGCCCGGCGAAGGGGATCCCGCGCCGCTCGCGGCCGGCCCCCTGCCGGGCCGGTCCCGGCCGCGCTGGGCGGCCGACCCCGTAGCCGAGTTGGCCCGCGAGATGGCCGAGGTGTGCGCCGCGGCCGTGCACCCCGACGAGATAGCCGCCGTGTTGGAGGCCGGCGGCCTGACGGGGGAGCAGATAGCCGAGCGCTACGGCCGGCGCGACGCCTTCGAGCTGGCCGCCGAGCTCTTCGCCCTCGTCCCGCGCGCCCATCCCGAACCCGAGCCCCGGCCCGACCCGTGGCGGGTCCCACCCGGCCGGTTCGGCCTGCGCTCGATCGTCTTCACCCTGCCGGGCCTCGGCTACGCGCTCGGCTCGCCCCTGCCGGACGGGCCCCACGAGCGCTTCGGGCAGCCCGCCGGTACCTCGGCCCTGGTGGCCTCCGCCCTGGTGGCCTGGGCCCTGAACCAGGCCCTGGCCCACCGTGCGTACCTGCGCCTGGCCGCCGGCGGAAAGGCCGCGGCCGCCCGCTGCCTGGCCGTCGGCGCCCCGCTCGGCGCGGTACTGGCCGCCGCCGCGGCCGTGGCCCTGGCCGCGCCCGCGCGGACGGCGGTCTTCGCCGCGGGTCAGGCGCTGTACCTGGCGGCGGCCACCGTCCTGCTCGTCCTGGGCTGCGAACGGCTGCTGCTGCTCGCGCTGCTGCCGACCGCCGCCGGCGGCGCGGCCCTGCTGGTGAGCGATCCGCCGGCCGTGGTGGGCACCTGTCTGCTGCTGGCCACCACCGGCGGGGCGCTGGCCGGCGCCGGGTGGCGGACCGTACGGGCGCTGCGCGGGGAGCGGGCACCGGCCGGTGTCCCGGCGCCGCCGCTGTCCGCGTCCGTGCCGTACGGCCTGTTCGGGCTGGGCTGCGGGGTGCTGACGGTCATCGCCGCGCTCGGCGGCAGCGTGGCCGACGACGCGGCGAACCCGGCGAGCGGGCCGTCGGTGATCTCACTGACCCTGAGCATGGGCGCCGCCGAGTGGCTGCTGTACCGCTGCCGGGGCCGGGCCCTCATGGCGCTGGGCGCGGTGACCACGCCGGCCGGCCTGCTGGTGCGGGCGGCGCGGGTGCTGGCCGGGTGCGTGGGCGCCTACCTCGCCGTCCTGACGGCCCTGGTCCTGGTCGTCGGGGTGCTGTGGCCCGGCGGTGCACCGCCCACCGGTGCCGCCCTCGCCGCACTGCTCGCGCTGGGTGCGGTGCTGTGGACCGGCCTGCTGCTGCAGGCGTACGGCGCCGCCTGGTTGCCGGCCCTGCTGTGTACGGGCGCGGCCGCCGCCGAGGCCGCCGCGCTCGCGCCGGGGCCGCCCTCGCCGCTCGCCGGGCGGCTGATCGCCGGCGGCTGCGCGGCGGTGGTGCTGCTGGTGGTGGCCACCGCCCGTCTCGGCCGGATCACCACCCACCGCTAGCGCGTACCGACCCTTGAACCTTCCATCCCGAGGAGACCGCTCGTGTCCGCACCCACTCTCGTCGCCGTCACCGGCGCCGAAGGCTTCATCGGCTCGCATCTGGTGGAGGCGCTCGTCGCCGACGGCCACCGGGTCCGGGCGATGGTGCAGTACAACTCCTTCTCGTCCTTCGGCTGGCTGGAGACGCTGTCGCAGGACGTCCTGGACCACGTGGAGATCGTCCTCGGCGACGTCCGCGACCCCGGCTCCGTACAGGGGCTGGTGGCCGGCGCCGAGGTCGTCTACCACCTGGCCGCGCTGATCGCCATCCCCTACTCCTACCGCGCGCCGCACAGTTACGTGGAGACCAACGTCACCGGCACCCTCAACGTCCTGGAGGCGGTGCGCCACCAGGGCATCCCGCGCCTGGTGCACACCTCCACCAGCGAGACCTACGGCACCGCGCAGACCGTGCCCATCGACGAGGACCACCCGATCAACACCCAGTCGCCGTACGCCGCCTCGAAGGCCGGCGGCGACCGGCTGGCGGACAGCTACCACGCGAGCTTCGGCCTGCCGGTGGTCACGCTGCGGCCGTTCAACACCTTCGGGCCGCGGCAGTCGATGCGCGCGGTGATCCCCACCGTCATCGGGCAGGTGGCCGCGGGGCAGCACACCATCACCCTCGGCGACCTGCGTCCCACGCGCGACTTCAGCTTCGTCAAGGACACCGTGGCCGCCTTCCGCGCGGTGGGCACCGCCCCCGCCGAGGCCGTGCTCGGGCGCACCTTCAACTCCGGTACCGGCGAGGAGATCTCGGTCGGCGACCTGGTCGCCCTCATCGGCAAGCTCATGGACGCCGACCTCGAGGTGCGGGAGGACAGCGCCCGGGTGCGTCCGGCCGCCTCCGAGGTGATGCGCCTGGTCTGCGACTCCTCCCGGCTGCGGGCCGCCACCGGCTGGGCGCCGGCGCACACCCTGGAGCAGGGGCTCGCGCAGACCATCGCCTTCTTCCGCGATCCGGCCAACCTCTCCCGTTACAAGACCGGCATCTACAACGTCTGACGTTCTCGGCCCACCCACGCCGCACCACAACCATGTGCCGCCCGCAGGGCGGCACAAGAGAGGAACGGCACCGACATGCACGCAGTCATCCTCGCCGGAGGCAAGGGCGTCCGGCTCCGCCCGTACACCACCGCACTGCCCAAGCCCCTGGTGCCCATCGGCGACCGGCACGCCATCCTCGAAATCGTCATGCGCCAGCTGGCGGGCGCCGGGTTCACCAGCTGCACCCTGGCCATCGGCCACCTCGGGCACATCATCCGCGCCTATGTGGGCGACGGTTCGCAGTGGGGCATGCGCGTGGACTACACCACCGAGGAGAGCCCGCTGGGCACCATGGGCCCGCTGCTGACCATGGCCGACCGGCTGCCCGAGCGGTTCCTGGTGATGAACGGGGACGTCCTGACCGACCTCGACTTCGGCGACGTGCTGCGCGACCACACCGCCTCCGGGGCCCCGCTGACCATCGCCACCTATCCGCGCCGGGTCAGCATCGACTTCGGGGTGCTGACCACGGAGGACGACCGGGTCGTGGCCTTCACCGAGAAGCCCAGCATGGACTACCGGGTCTCCATGGGCGTCTACGGCGTCAGCCGCGAGGCGCTCGGCCGCTACACGCCCGGCCTGCCGCTGGGCTTCGACGAGCTGGTCCTGGACCTGCTGGAGGCCGGCACCCCGCCGCGCGCCTATGATTTCGACGGCTACTGGCTGGACATCGGCCGGCCGGACGACTACGACCGGGCGAACGCGGAGTTCGCCGTCCGCCGCGACATGCTGATCAAGGGAGCGTGACCGGCCCGTGCGCATCCTTCTCCTCGGCGCGACCGGCTTCCTGGGCCGGCACGTCGCCGAGCGCCTGCGCGCCCTGCCGGGCGCGCTGGTGCTCGAGGGCGGCCGCTCCCCGCGCGCCGCCCTTCCCCTCGACCTCTCGGCCACATGCCCGGACCGACTGATCTCCGCGCTGCGCGGCGCGGCCCCCGACGCCGTCGTCAACTGCGCCGGGGCGGTGGGCGGCAGCGCCCTGACCCTCACCGGCGTCAACGCCCGCGGCCCCGCGCTGCTGTGCGAGGCCCTGCACGCGGCGGCCCCCGACGCGCGGCTGGTGCACCTGGGCTCGGCGGCCGAGTACGGTCCGGCCGACGGCCACCGGCCGGCGGCCGAGGCCGGCCCGGCGCGCCCGAGTGGGCTGTACGGTGCGAGCAAGCTCGCCGGCACCCTCGCGGTGACCGGATCCGGTCTGGACGCGGTGGTGCTGCGGGTCTTCAACCCCGTCGGCCCCGGCGCCCCGGCCGCCTCCCTGCCCGGCCGGCTGGCCGGCGCGCTGCGCGCGGCGGGCCCCGACGGCCGGGTGAAGACGGGCGACCTGTCGGCGTACCGCGACTTCGTGGACGTACGGGACGTCGCGGAGGCCGTCGCCCGGGCCGCGACCGCGCCCCGGCCGCTGCCCGCCGTCCTCAACGTCGGCAGCGGCACGGCCCGCCTCGTACGGGACGTCGCCGAGGGGCTGCTGCGGGCGGGCGGCTTCACCGGGCCCGTGGGCGAGCGCGTCGACGAGCAGGGCGACGGCTCGCCGCGCTCGGCCGCCGTGCCCTGGCAGCAGGCCGACACCACCGCCGTCACCCGCAGCCTGGGGTGGACGCCGCGCCGCTCGCTGGAGGAGTCCCTGACGGATCTGTGGGCCGAGGTCCGCGACCGGCCCGAGGAATACGTCCGGTGACGTCCGGTCGGCTGCTGGTCCCGCTCTACGTCCATCCCGCCGAGGGGCCGCAGGCGTGGGAGGCCCTGCTGCACGAGGCCCCTCGGCTGCACGCGGTGGTGCTCAACGCGGCCGACGGTCCCGGCGACCGGCCGGATCCGGCCTTCCGTGCGGCGGCCGGACGGCTGCGCGCCGCGGGCGTCGCGCTGCTGGGGTACGTCGACACCGCCTACGGTCGGCGGCGCACCCGCGCCGTGGTCGCCGACGTGCGCCGGCACCGCCGGTGGTACGAGGTGGACGGCGTCTTCCTCGACCAGGTGCCGGTGCATGCCGCCCACCTGCCCCGTTACCGCCGGCTGGTGCTGGCCGCGCGGGTGCTGGGCGCCCGCAGGGCCGTGCTCAACCCGGGCACGCACCCGGACCCCGGGTACGCGGAGCTGGCCGACGTGCTGGTGACCTTCGAGGGGACGTGGGAGGACTACCGCCGGGCGCGGGTGCCGGCCTGGACGGCCGACCATCCGCCGGAGCGGTTCTGCCACTTGGTGCACGCGGTGCCCGAGGGGCGGGCGCACGAGGTGGCCCGCACGGCCGCCCTCCGCGGCGCGGGCGTGCACTGCGCCGTACCGGGCACGGGCGCGAACCCGTGGCGCAGCGCCCCGGCGCCGGCCGGTGCACAGGAGACATGGGAACACGAACGGGGAGGGACGCGGTGAAGGACCGGCGCCTACGGGCCGGGCTGCTGGGTGTGCTGCTGCTGGTGCTGGCGAGCTGCTCGTCGGCGCCGGAGGAGGACGGGGACGACGAGCCGGACGGGCGGCCGACGGTCACCGCGCCGGCCCCCTCGGGGCGGCCCGGTGACCGCTGGCAGCCGCGCCCGGGCACGGCCTGGCAGTGGCAGCTGGGCGGCAAACTCGACAAGGACGACACCGCCGTCGACGTGCCCGTCTACGACATCGACGGTTTCGAGAACACGGCGGCCACCGTGGCGGCGCTGCACGCCCGCGGCCGGAAGGTGATCTGCTACATCAACGCCGGTGCGTGGGAGGACTTCCGGCCGGACAAGAACGCGTTCCCCAAGGGGCTGCTGGGTCGCAAGAACAAGGGCTGGGACGGCGAGAAGTGGCTGGACATCCGCCGTCTGGACGAGCTGCGGCCGCTCATGGCGGCCCGCATGGACATGTGCCGGCAGAAGGGCTTCGACGCGGTCGAGCCGGATCTGACGGAGGGTTTCCGCAATGGCACGGGCTTTCCGCTGACGGCCGCCGACCAGCTGGCGTTCAACCGGATGCTGGCGCGGCTGGCGCACGAGCGCGGGCTCGCGGTGGGGCTGAAGAACGACCTGGAGCAGATTCCCGCGCTGGTGGGCGACTTCGACTTCGCGGTGAACGAGCAGTGCGCACAGTACAAGGAGTGCGAAAAACTGACGCCCTTCATCAAGCAGAACAAAGCGGTCTTCCACGTCGAATACGACCTGCCGACGGAGAAGTTCTGCGGTGAGGCCAAGCGGCTGGGCCTGAGTTCGATGCGCAAGAAGCTGGAGCTGGACGCCTCGCGCGAGCCGTGCTGACGGGCCGTCGGGCTACCCGCGGTAGCCCGCCTTCCGCCGCAGGACAGGCGGTGTTGACGGGTGATGGTTGCACCGTTTCGCCCGAAGTGAAGAAGTTCACAGATGCCGCTTCTGGTACGGAATCCGGGCGATGGATAGTGCAGGATCTCTCGTCGAACACAAGATCCCGTCACCGAGGCGGGCCACCCGGGCGGAACGCCGAGTCCTGCCGCCGCACCGGGTGAGGAATCGATTCCTCGATCGGCAGGAGCGGGAGACCCAAGCGGTACGGACCACGAACGCGGTGGTCCTTGGGGTGAAGCCACACACTGGCCGGGCAACTTCGCAGCCCGAACCCGACAGGTCATCTTTCGCAGGCGGATGCCGAAGGGCTGTGGCATGTCTGCGTTGCCTCGCATACCTGCACTCGTTTCCCGGGCCGCCACCGCGTCGGCCCTGACCGCCGCCACCATGGCGGCATCGGTCCTCGTTCCCGGCCTCGCCCCCGGCGCCTCCGCGGCGACCACCGGCGAGCAGGCCCTGAGGGTCGCGGCCGGCAAGGCCGGCTCCCCCTACCAGTGGGGCGCCACCGGCCCCAACCGCTTCGACTGCTCGGGCCTGACCCTGTACTCGTTCAAGAAGGCGGGCAAGAGCCTGCCGCGCACCGCCGCCGACCAGTACAACCGCACCCGGCACATCTCCGCCGGCTCCCGCACACCGGGCGACCTGGTGTTCTTCCACTCGGGCAGCAACGTCTACCACGTCGGCATCTACGCGGGTAACAACACGATCTGGCACGCCCCCAAGCCGGGTACCACCGTGCGCAAGGAGCGCATCTGGACCGGCAGCGTCTGGTACGGCCGCGTGGGCTGACCCCGCACACCCTCGTCCTCGCCGGCCGCCGTCAGGCGACGGCGAGGACGATCTTGCCGGTGAGGTGGCCGTGCTCGCTCTCCCGGTGCGCGTCGGCCGCCTCCTCCAGGCGGTAGACCCGGTGGACGGGCAGCTGCAGCAGACCCGCCTCGTGCAAGGCGAGCGCCTCGCTCAGGGCGGGCACCGGCCGCACCTCGCGGCCACCCGAGCTGAAGCGGGCCCCGTGCAGCCGGGCGCCCTCGGCATCGGCGATCGACACCACCCGGTCGGCGCCGCCGGTCACCTCGACGGACACCCACACGGCGTCGCCCTTGCCGACGGCGTCCAGCGCCGCGTCCACCCGGCCGGGGGCGGCCGCCTCGCGCACCCGCTCGGCGAGCCCCTGCCCGTACGTCACCGGGATCGCGCCGAGACCCCGCAGGTAGGCGTGGTTGGACTCGCTCGCCGTGCCGATGACCCGCACCCCGCGGGCCCGGGCGAACTGCACGGCCAGGGTGCCCACGCCCCCGGCGGCACCGTGGACGAGCAGCGTCTCGCCGTCGCCGAGCTCCAGCAGCTCCATCACCCGCCGGGCCGTCTCGGCGGCCACCGGCAGGGCGGCCGCCTCCTCCCAGGCGAGCGAGACGGGCTTGACCACGACCTGGTCCTCCCGGGCCAGTGCCTGCTCGGCGTAGGCACCGGTCACCGTGCGACCGAACACGGCGTCGCCCGCCCGCACCTGCGTCACGCCCTCCCCCACCGCCTCGACCAGGCCGGACGCCTCCACCCCGGGGACGTGCGGCAGCTCCAGGGGGAAGGTGTCCGCCATGGCGCCGCTGCGCAGCTTGTGGTCGAGCGGGTTGACGCCGGCGCAGCGCACCGCGATGCGGACCTGCCCCGGCCCGGGGACGGGCAGCGGCACCTCGACCGGCCGCAGGACGTCGGCCGGTCCGTACGAGCTGAAGGAGATCGCCTTGATCGTCGTCATGGGATCACCCTGATCGACGACCGGCCGATTCGCCGCCAGGCTGGCCGGACCGCCACCCGGATACCGTGCTCCGGGGCCGGCGCCTACGCCCCTTCCTCGGCGAGCCGCTTGACACCCTCCAGCGTGGCCCGCATGCCCGCCTTGAACTCCTCCAGCCGCATGGCCACGAGCTCCTCCTCGCGGTCGGGCATCCGGGCGATGGCCACGCTGATCCCCGAGGGCGCGGGGCCGATGCGCACCGACTGGCGCAGCAGGGTGGCCGCCCCCTCCGGACCGTCGGGCTCCAGTTCGAACTTCCAGGTGGCCATGGGGTGGGCCGGGTCGGCCTCGCCACCGCCGTAGCGGCCGTCGGGGTCGGTGACCGCCCAGCTGAACAGCCGCTCGGTGACCAGCCCGACCACGTGGGAGACGGTCCGCCACTCCCCCGCGTACGGGTGGCGGTTGAACCCCTCGAAACGCGCGCCCGGCTCCACACCGGTGGCACCGTCCAGCCAGGCCGTGCTCTGCAGCTCGGTGCTCAGGCGGGCGGGCAGGCCGATGTCCGTCACGAGCTTCCACACGACGGCCGGAGCCGCGTCGATGCGGATCTCCTCCTGCGCACCCGGGGCGTCCGCCAGACGCATGATGTCTCCCTCCCACAACTGAACATGACAAGTCGTTGGGCACAGTGTGCAACACCGCCCGACGGCGGATGCCACGGCGGGTCCGGTTCACCGCACGTCCACCGGCCGTGCGCACCGCTGGGGGATGCTGGACGGTGTGACAGCGCAATTCGTGGTCTCGGTGCACGACGTCGCCCCCTGGAGCTTCTCCCGGACCCGCGAGTGGGTGGCCGAGCTGGAATGCCGCGACGTACCGGCGACCCTGCTGCTCGTACCGGGCGCGTGGCGCGGGGTGCCGCTGGCCGACGACCCCGCCCTCGTCCGGTGGCTGCTCGCCGCCGCGCGGCGCGGGCACGAGCTCGCCCAGCACGGCTTCACGCACCGGGCCGTGCCCGGCGGCCCCCGCCGCCGGCGCCTTGTGAACCGGCTCCTGGCCCGCGGCTGCGCCGAGTTCTGCGCGCTCGACGCGCACCAGGCCGCCGACCGCCTCGCGCGCGGCCGGGCCGAACTGGCCCGCGCCGGAATCCACCCCGAGGGCTTCACCCCGCCCGGCTGGTTCGCCTCCCCCGGCACCATGGCCGCCCTGCGCGCCTCGGGCCTCTCCTACACCACCACCCACCTGGCCGTGCACGACCTGCGCACCGGCCGGCGGCACCCCCTGCCCGCCCTGAGCCACCGCCCCGGCGGCCTCGGCGAACACGCGGCGGCCCGCCTCCTGCCGCGGGCGGCCTGCCGGTGGGCCCGCCGGGGCCGGTCCTTCCGCATCGCCCTGCACCCGGCCGACCTGGCCCGGCCCGGACTGCGCGAGAGCGCCCTGGCGGCGATCGACGCCGCGCTGGCCGCGGGGGCGGAGCCCCTGACGTACGCCGAACTGGTGGCGGTCCGCAGGCGGGCAACGGCATGAGAATCGTGCAGCTCGCCAACTTCTACGGCCCGCAGTCGGGCGGCATGCGCACCACGCTCGACGCGCTCGGGCACGGCTACGCCGCGGCGGGCCACGAGCGGGTGCTCGTCGTGCCGGGGCGGCGGGCCTCCTGCGCACGCGACGCGACGGGACTGCGGTACACCCTGCCGGGCCTGCCCGTGAGCGGCGGCTACCGCATCGCCCTGCCCACGCCCGCCCTGCACCGCCTGCTCGACCGCCTGGCGCCGGACACGCTCGAGGTCTCGGACAAGCTCACCCTCGTGAGCGCGGCCGCCTGGGCCCGGCGGCGGGGCGTACGGTCGGTGCTGCTGTCCCACGAGCGGCTGGACGCGATCCTGGCCCCCTGGCTGCCGGCGTGGGTACCGCTCCGTCCCGCGGCGGACGCCTGGAACCGCCGACTCGTGCGGACGTTCGACATCGTGGTGAGCCTGTCGGCCTTCTCCTGCGCCGAGTTCGCCCGCATCGGCGCACCGGTGCTGCACCGGGTGCCGCTGGGCACCGACCTGGACGTCTTCTCCCCGTCGGCCGCGGCGCCCGGCCCGCCGGACGGCGTGCGGCTGGTGCACGTGGCACGCCTCTCACGCGAGAAGCAGCCCCACCTCCCCGTCGAAACCCTCCGCGTCCTGCGCCGGCGCGGGGTGCCGGCCCGGCTGGACGTCCTGGGCGACGGCCCGGAGCGCCGCCGCCTGGAACGACGGGCGGCAGGACTGCCGGTCCGCTTCCACGGCTACCTCACGGACCGGCGCGCGCTGGCGGCGCTCACCGCGGCAGCAGACGTGGCCCTCGCCCCCTGCCCGGCCGAGTCCTTCGGCCTGGCGGCACTGGAGGCCCTGGCCTGCGGCACGCCCGTGGTGACCACCGACCGTGGCGCTGCCCGCGAACTCCTGGCACCGGGCGCGGGCGTGGCCGTGCGCCCGGACGCGGAGGCGATGGCGGACGGGGTCGAGCACATGCTCGCCCACCCGCCACCCGCCCGACGAACGGCGGCCCGGACCCGGGCCGAGGAGTTCCCCTGGACACGAGCGGTGACCCGCATGCTGGCGGTACACGGCGCGTAGGCTCTGCCCGGCGGATCATGCAGCGCCCCCGCAGGGGCGCGGTATCGTGCTCCGCCCGGGCCTCGGGGCGGCGCGTTCGGCTGCGGGCCGCCGGTGGCCGATCGCGCAGTTCCCCGCGCCCCTGACGGGGCACTGCACCAGCCACGGCGCCCCATAGGGGCGCGGGGAACTGCGCGACAAGCCACGACGCAAGCCGCAGACGGGCTGCCGTGTCACACCCACGCGGCGGCAACCGCAGACCGACACCGCCCCGCGCCCCCGGAGTGTCACCAGACGACGATGCCACCGCCCTCGGCTCTAGCTCGCCGCGCGGCGGCAACGATGTTGGCGAAGCGCTCGCCGACGTACTCGGCGTAGTAACCGCCCTCGCCGGCAAGGCGGTCGAGATGGGGACGGACCGTCTCGCATTCGGCGAGGAAGTCGTCGACCTCGTGCGGCTCCACGAGCAGGTCGCCGTCGGCGAGCCGGGGGAAGAACCGGGCGCCCAGAGCCCGCATTCCCTCGGATCCCCACAGCCGGGTGCGGGTGCTCTCGAAGCCGGCCAGGGTCTTGGCGTCCTCCGGGTCCTCCAGGAATTCGCGGCCGCCGTCGGCGTCATGGACATAGATGCTCACGAGGAGGCTCATGGGGGCGATTCTCCGAGGCGGAACTCCCTCACGTCGAACGCATTACCGCACCACTCCCACGCGGCCGGCCGGCAGGTGCGCGCACACAGCCTTCACTAACGGCGGGAACGCTCCGCGTCGGCGGCACGTCCCAGCCAGTGTGGCCCGAACGCGCACGGCCTTGCGGCACCGTGCGTCGGGGGAGGGAGGGGCACATGGACGAGGAGCGGCGCCGCCATCCGCTGGTGGCCGGGCGCTACCGGCTGTTGGAGGAACTGGGGCGCGGCGGCATGGGGGTCGTCTGGCTCGCGCTGGACGAGGTGCTGGACCGGGAGGTCGCGGCGAAGGAGGTGCGGGCGCCGGAGCACCTGTCGGACGACGACGTGCGCGTGCTGTACGCGCGGCTGAAGCAGGAGGCCAGGGCGGCGGCGCGGGTCAGTCATCCCAATGTGATCACCGTGCACGACGTGGTCGAGCAGGAGGGCAGGCCGTGGATCGTGATGGAGCTGGTGCGCGGCGAGTCCCTCGACGATGTGCTGCGTCAGGAGGGTCCGTTGCAGGCCAAGGAGGCCGCCCGGGTCGGGGGGCTGGTGCTGCAGGCGCTGCGGGCCGCGCACGCCGTCGGGGTGCTGCACCGCGACGTCAAGCCCGCGAACGTCCTGCTGGAGGCCGGCGGCCGGGTGGTGCTCACCGACTTCGGAATCGCCCTGGTGGAGGGGGCGGGCACGCTGACCCGTACCGGTGATCTGATCGGTTCCGCCGAGTACCTGGCCCCGGAGCGCGCCATGGGCCGGCGTCCCGGCATCCCCTCCGACCTGTGGTCGCTGGGTGCCCTGCTGTACGTGGCGGTGGAGGGGGTCTCGCCGTTCCGCCGCGGTGACCCGCTGAGCACGCTGCGGGCGGTGGTGGACGAGTCGCCCGCTCCGCCGCGCCGGGCCGGGCCGCTGGCCCCGTTGCTGGAGGGGCTGTTGCGCAAGGACCCGGAGGCCCGCATGGGTTCGGCCGAGGCGGAGCGGTTGCTGGAGGCGGTGGCCAGTGGCCGGGTGACGGAGGCCCCGGGGTACGTGCGCACCACGGTGGACCGCCCGGTGCGGCCCCCGGCGCCGGACCCGACGCCCACGTACGTCCCGTACGTCCCGCCGCCACCGCAGCCGGTGGTGCCCGCCGGGTACGGCGCCCCGTACCCGGCGGCGCCCGCCGCATCCTCGCGGCGTATGGCCGCCCGCGTCGTCGCGGCCGTCGTCACGCTGCTGCTGGTCGCCGGCGGCACGATCGCGCTGTTCGCCCTGCGCGGCGGTGGCTCGGGGGGCGGGCAGTCGCCGGGCGGGGGCTCGGTGTCGGCGCCCCGGCAGGTGAGCCGCTCCGACGACCAGGGCGCCACGGAGTCGGCCGAGCCCACGCCCACCCCGACGTACGAAGAGCCCACGCCCACGCCGCAGGGTACGTGCAACGGCGGCTGGGTGACGTCCTGTTGACAAGCCAGACCGGCCCACGGGGGTGCGTCCTGTGAAGCGCAAACGGATAGGTGTCCCGTCCCTGCTCGCCGTCTGCGCGCTGCTCGTCGGCGCCGGCGCGGCGGGCTGCTCGTCGGACTCCTCGGGGGGTGGCGGGCAGCGGATCTCCCTGGAGGCCGCGGGGGTGGTCGCGGCCAACCCCTTCCTCAAGGCCCCCGAGGCCGACCTCCCGGGCACCAGGCCCCTGCCCGGGGCCCGGGCCCGGGGCGCCTTCGGCGGTACGCCGGGGCAGACGCACTGCGACAAGCAGAAGCTGATCGCCCAGATCACCGCGGATCCGGTCGAGGCCGCCGCCTGGGCGAAGGTGCGCAATGTGCCGGTGGAGCGCATCCGCGAGCACATCATGGGGATGAACGAGGAGATCGTTCCCGAGGACACCCTGGTGAAGAACCACAACTACGAGGGCAACGGCAGGACGGTGGAGTATCTTTCCGTCCTCCAGTACGGCACCGCCATCCTGCGCGACGCCTACGACGGCCCGGCCGTCAAGTGCAATTGCGGCAATCCGCTGCTGCAGCCGGACCGCACCGTCGACCGCGCCTCGGCCACGTACACCGGGACGCGCTGGCAGAGCTTCGAGGTCACGCAGATCACCGTCGTGGTGACCCGTACGGTGGAGCAGGGACCCCGCAGGACCGTGCCGTACGTCGACGTCCAAAACCCGGACCGGGGTTTCGACCGGCCGGCCGGCAGCAGCAACGGCGGGGACGACAGCAAGACGTACCCGGTGCCGCTGCCGAAGCCCCCGACGCCGTCGGCGTCCGGGGCGTCGGGCACGCCGACCGGCGGCGCTTCGGGCTCCTCGTCCGCTTCCTCGTCCGGTGTTCCGTCCGACTCCCCGTCCGACTCCCCGTCCGGCTCACCCTCCGGCTCCCCGGCAGGGACGCCGACAGGGAAACCGTCGGGCCCGCGCTCCGGTTCGCCCTCCGACGTACCGACGGGATCGCCGTCGCACAGGCCCTCGTCGGCGCCGCCCACGACGCGGGTCCCCGCGCCGGTGACGTCCGGGCCGCCGCCGCGCACCCACCCCCCGTCGCTGGTGCCGACGAGCAGGCCCCCGCTGCAGGAGCACACCACCGCCGCTCCCCCGCCGACCGTCCGTACGGCGCCGCCGCGGTCCCTCACTCCGCCGGAGCACTCGGCCAACGGCCCGTCCGCCACAGGTGCGTGATGGCGTCGGCGATCCGGCGCGAGGTTGCGTCGGTGAGCCGTCGCGGGTCGCCGCCGACCGCCGCGAGGTCGGCCAGGAAGCGGCCGACCGCGGGGCGGCCGAGGCGGTGCAGGGTGGTGTCGTGATGGGCCCCTACGAGGCCGGTGGCGCGGAGCCGGGCCTCGTCGAGGCCCGTGAGCCGTACGGACAGTTCGACGAAGCCCGGGTGGTCGTCGGGCGGTGCCGCATCGCGTCGTGTCATGGTCGCCTCCCCGCGGGGAACGACTGCCGTGCGGCGGCGCCCGGTTCCCGTCAGCGCTGCACGAGGTCGGCGGGGTCGGTGTTGGCGCCGCACAGCACCACCGCGACGCGCTCGCCGTCGGCGGGGGTGTAGGCGCCGCCCATCAGGGCGGCCAGGGCGGTGGCGCCGGCGTGTTCGACGACGAGGCGGCGGTCGTCCCACAGGGCCCGGCGGGCGCGGACGATCTCGCTGTCCGGGACGAGGACGCACCGGACGCCGGGGTCGGCGGCGGCCTGCAGGGCGGCTTCGGAGACCCGGCGGGCGCCGAGGGCGTCGGCGGCGACGGAGTCGACGTCCACGTCGACGACGCGGCCGGCGCGCACGGCTGCGTGCAGGGCGCTGCTGTGCTCGGGCTCGACCGCGACGGTGCGGATGCCGTGCTCGCGGGCGGCGGTGGCCACGCCGGCGAACAGGCCCCCGCCGCCGACGGCGACGACCACGGTGTCCAGGCCGGGGATACGCTCGCGGATCTCCTCCAGGAGGGTGCCGGCGCCGGCGGCGATCAGCGGGTGGTCGTAGGCGTGGCTGGCCAGGGCTCCGGTGGTGGCGGCGAACTCCTCGCAGGCGGCCAGGGCCTCGGCGTACTGGCTGCCGACCAGGCGCACGTCGGCGCCGTAGCCGCGCAGTTTGGCGACCTTGACGTGGGGGGCGTTCTCCGGGAGGAAGACGGTGGCGGGCACGCCCTGGTGGCGGGCGGCCCAGGCGCAGGCCAGGCCGGCGTTGCCGCCGGAGGCGATGGTCACCCCGGCCGGGGGCAGGGTGCCGGCCTCGCGGTGGGCGGCGAGGAAGTTGTGGGCGCCGCGGGCCTTGAAGGAGCCGGTGTACTGCAGGTGTTCGAGGGCGAGTCGTACGTCGTCGTCCCCCTCGGCGACGGTGACCGGGCGGACGTGCCCGGCCACGCGGGAGGTGGCTGCGGTGACGTCGTCGTAGGTGAGGCGATACACGGGTGGACGGCTCCTAGCGCTGTGGCGGTCTGCCCTCCCAACGCCGTACTGCCGTCACCGGGTTCCCGGGGGAGCCATGCGCAACGGGGTGAGCTGTTCGATGTCGTAGCGCTTGCGCAGCTCGGCGACGGCCTCCTCGTCCACGGGGGGACCGGAGTTCAGGATCTCGAAGAGCTCGTCGAAGTAGCGCTCGTGGTCGGGCGGGGGTGCCGCCTGGAAGAACATGCGGGCGGGTTCGCCGGTGGGATTGGCGAAGGCGTGGGGGCAGCCCGGGGGGACGAGGATGACGGTCCCGGCCGTGGCGCGCACGCAGCGCTGCCCGGAGGCCGACTCCCAGGCGCGCCAGCTGTCGCGGGTGCGGATGCGCGGTTCGAAGGCGAGGACGTCCAGCTCGCCCTCCAGCACGTAGAACAGCTCCTCGCTGCGCGTGTGCAGGTGGGCGCCGACGTCGAAGCCCGGGGGGACGACGACCTCGAAGCTGGAGGCGGCTCTGGAGTGCTCGCCGGTGACCTTGAAGGTGACCTGTTGGGCGGGGGTGACCAGGGTGCGGCCCGATCCGGGGGGCACGACCAGGCCGTCGGGTGCGCTGAGGAGCGTCATGGTGCGGGGCCCTTTCCGGCGGGTGCTTCACCAGGCGACGGGCGGGTTCACCAGGCGACGGGCAGGTTCTCCGGGCCGCGGATCAGGGCGCGGCGCTGCCAGCGGACCTCCTCGGGCGGCACCGCGAGGCGCAGCCCGGGGAAGCGCCGCAGCAGGGTGGAGATGATGATCTCGGACTCCAGCCGGGCGAGCATCGACCCCAGGCAGAAGTGGGGTCCGTGGCCGAAGGACAGGTGGGGGTTGTTCTCCCGGTCGAAGTCGAGCTCGTGGGGGTGGTCGAAGACGGACGGGTCGCGGTTGGCCGTCAGGTACGAGGAGTGGACGACCTCGCCCTTGCGGATGAGGACCCCGCCGACCTCGACGTCCTCCATGGCGATGCGGCCCAGGCCCACGGCGTTGCGGTGCGGGACGAAGCGCAGCAGCTCTTCGAGGGCCTGCGGCAGCAGCCCGGGCTCGGCGCGCAGGCGGGCGAGCTGCTCGGGGTGGGTGAGCAGGGCGTAGACCATCTGGGCGCTGTTGTTGCGCACGGCGTGGGCGGCGCTGGCCTGGATGAGCAGGGCGACGGCGACGGCCTCGGCGAGGGTGACGTTGCCCTGGTCGACGGACTGGGCGAGCTCGCCTGCCAGGTCGTCCCGGGGCTCGGCGCGCCGGCTGTTGAGCAGGTCGGTGAGGTAGCCGGCCATGGCGTTCTTGGCGTGCTCGCTGGCCTCGCGGCCGTGGCCGGCGGAGAGCTGGATCTCCGTCCACTGCGCCATCTGCGGCCGGTCGGCCGGGGGCACGCCCATCAGGTCGCTGATGACGGCGAGCGGCAGCGGGCCGTGGAGGTGCTGCACCAGGTCGGCGGGCGGCCCCTCCTGCTCCATCTCGTCCAGGAGCTCGTCGGCGGCGCGCTGGGCGGCCGGGCGCAGCCGGGCGAGGCGGGGGGCGGTGAACGACCGGGCGACGGACTTGCGCAGCCGGGTGTGCTCGGGCGGGTCGGCGAAGCCCACGGCCTCGTCCAGCGGGATGAAGTGGGGGGCGAGGCGGGTGATGGGGCGGCCGAGGACGGCCTGCCGGCTGAAGCGCGGGTCGGAGGTGACGAACTTGACGTCCTCGTAGCGGGTGACGAACCAGGCGTGACCCTCGCCGTTGGGCAGCTTGATGCGCGAGACGGGCTCGTCGCGCAGGCACGCGTCCATGAAGGGGTCGAAGGCCAACCCGTCCAGGTCCGGTACATCCCAGAAACGTACGGGATGCTCTTCCGATACCGATTCGGTCGTCGTCATTGACAGCACACCCACCCGTGTATGTGAACACCTCGTGTGAACACCTCGGTCCGAGAGTCAAATTTGCCCCGATTCGGGGTGATGAGCAGCGCCACGCCCGGGAATTCACCCGTTCGGCGCAGCCGGGGGCACGGGGGCTCATCGATGGTGTGACGGACGGGCGTGGCGCCCCCGGCGGCGCGGGGCGCGGCAGCACGCTGTGGCGCGTGGACCTGCCCGTGAGACGGCTGTGCGCCGTGCTGCTGACGGCCTGCCTGGCCGGTGCGCTCCCCGGCCCGGCCGGCGCCCGGCCCCGGGACGGGCGCGCGGCGCGCCCCTCGCCGATCGTGGCCGCCGACCAGGCGACGCGCTCGGTGTACGTCCTGGACGCCGAGCGCACCCGGTGGGACGCCGACGACGCCGAGGACGGCCCCGACTCGGGTGTGCTGTGGTCGTGGACCGCGGACGGCCGCTCGGGCCTGGCCGACCTGGACCCCGCGACCACCTGGACGAACCCCAGCGAGGTGAAGTTCCGCACCCTGGACGGCAGGCGCTACCTGCTCGCCACGGCCTCGGGCGGCCTCGCGGCCGTGATCGGCTACCCCGGCCGCGGCGTGTACTGGGCGGCCGACACCGGCACCGGCAACGCGCACAGCATCGACCTGCTGCCGGACGGCAACGTCGCCGTCGCCGCCAGCACCGGCGGGTACGTGCGGCTGTACGCGGCCTCGGCCGGCTCGCGCGCCACCCGGCACGCCCAGGTGCAGCTGGCCGGGGCGCACGGGGTGCACTGGGACCCGCGGACCGGCCTGCTGTGGGCACTGGGCAGGCGCCAGCTGCTCGCCCTCGACGTCGACGGCCCGGCGGACGACCCGCAGCTCACCGTGGTGCGCCGGGTGACCCTGCCCAGCAGCGGCGGCCACGACCTGGCCCCGGTGCTGACCCGGCCCGGCCGGCTGTGGGTGACCACGGGGTCGGCGGTCTACCAGTACTCGACGACCGAGCGCGCCTTCGTCCCGTACGCGCAGCAGTCGCGGATCAGCGGGCCCGACGTCAAGAGCATCGGCGACGACCCGCGCACGGGCCGGGTGCTCGTCGCCCGGCCGGAGCGCGGCCACCCGTGCGAATGGTGCACCTCCACCCTCGTCCTGTACCGGCCCGACGGAACACGGACGCTGCTGCACGGCGGCATGTACAAGGCCCGCTGGTGGACAACGGCCCGAAGCGGGTGAGCCCCGTAGGGGCGCAGGACAGTACCGATCTACGGCTCCCGCCGCCCCGCACCACGCCGGGCAGCACGGCGCCCCATAGGGGCGCGGGGAACTGCGCGACAAGCCACGACGTGCCCGCAGATGGAGCGCTGTTGCCCGGGGCGGCCCCTCGGCTGCGGGCCGTCGGTGGTCGACCGCGCCCACGCGGCGGCAGCCGCAGATCGGCACTGCCCCGCGCCCCTGCGGGGCGCTACGGCACGCCCTGGAGGCGGGTGCGGACGTCGGCGGCGGCCTCGGCGCCGTCGGGCACGCGTTCCCACAGCGCGAGAAGGGCCGGGGCGAGCCGGTGGCCGCGCTCGCCGCTGTGCTGCCAGCAGTAGTGGGCCCGTTTGAGCGCGGCGAGCGCCTCGGTGTCCTCGGGTCCGCCGCGGTCGAGCCGCTGGGCGGCGGCGGACATCCACAGTTCGGCGGCGCGCGGATGGTCGCCCGCGAGCCGCGCGAGGTCGGCGCGCACCTCGATCCACAGCCCGGCCTCGGCGCTGTGCGGCCCGTGCCGGCGCAGCGTCAGCTGTTCCCAGGCGGCGGCCATGGCGGCCGCCTCGTTGTGCCGGCCCGCGTGCGCGGCGGCGAGGATGTCGGGCAGGGGTGCGGGACCGGGAGCCGCAACCTCCTGCCCGGCGGGCTGCGGTGGGGCGGGCTCGGTGGCGGCGAGGTGGTCGCGGGGCAGGTCGACGGCACGGACGCCGCCGTCCGCCGGAGCCACCGGAATAACGACCTCCACCGCGGGCGCCGCAGGGGGCGCCGCGCGGTTGGCCAGGAGGGGGCCCGTGGCGCCGGACTGCAGGGGCAGGGCGCCCTCCGGCAGGGGGGCGCCGGTCAGCGCCAATTGGTGCAGCAGGCCGGGGTCGAGGGTGGGCCCGGCCGTCGGGTGGCCGGCGGCCAGGGCGGCGAGGAAGGAGCGGGTGTAGGCGCTCGCCTCCGGGGCGGGCCCGGGCGGGCTCGGGGTGGCGATCCCGTACAGGGCCAGCCCGTCCGCGAGGCGGCCGTCGTGGGCCGCGGCGGCGACGTGCGGCCAGGTGTGGGCGTCGGCCTCGACGTCGAGCAGGAGGAGGGTCGGCCCCGGGTGTTCCCGCAGGGTGCGGGTGAGCCATTCCCAGGGCAGGCCGGTGTAGCGGACGGTGGCGGGGGTGGACTCGCGCAGCGCCAGGTGGAGTTGGGTGCTGCGCCGGGCGGGGACCATCAGGTGTCCGGTGACCCACACCAGGAGCGGCCCGGGGACGGTGGCCGCGTCCTGCAGGTAGGCCAGGACGCTCTGCGGCCCCGCCATGGCGGGGAGCTGCACCACGTCGGCGGAGGGGGCGGCGAGGAACTGGCGCGGTCGGGCACCGGCGACGGCGTGCGCCGTCGGGTTGGGCACGGCACCCCGCCGCCGGTCGGGGGTGCCGTCCAGCAACAGAACGCAACCGTGGGTCGGGTGGTCCAACGCGTCTTCCTTCCGGCCGTTTCGTCGAGCCCGTGACGCAACTGTAGGCGCCGGTGCGTCGGTGCCGGTAAGGAAGGGCGCAACGGGCCCGCCCGGGCCCGGCGTTACGCGGCGTTACGCCGGGGGCTTCTTGGGCTGCTGCTCCTTGCGCCCCTGGACGGCGGGTTCGTCGAGGGAGTTGCGGTCGACCGTGCGGCAGACCGGCACGCTGCCGGTGTTCTCCACGTACTTGGCCGCGACCCAGGTGTTGCGCTCGCGCAGCAGGTACCAGACGGGGTTGCCGGAGACGTCCTGGGCGCGCGCCTTGCACCGCAGGGGGATCTGGGTGCGGTACTTCAGCAGGCCCTTGGGCGCGGAGTCGGTGGTGGGGAAGACCCGCTCGACGACGCCCGTGGTGGCGACGACGGCGCCGTAGGGCCGGCTCGGCGGCGGGGCGGCGACGGGCTGGTCGGCGGAGTGGGCGGCAGGAGCGGCGGCCAGCAGGGTTCCCCCGAGGGCGGCGGCCGCGATCACACCGGCGGTGATCTTCCTGGTGCGGATCGCGAGTGTAGTGAACATGGGACTCCCTCGATGCGAAGTGGATCACGCATTGCCCAGGTTCCACAGGAAATGTCGCCATAAACACAAATCCGTCAGTCGTCCTCCTTCCTGGCCCGGCTGGGCTGGAGGCGTCCCGCAGGCGTCGTCCGACCGCCCGCCCTAGGGTGAAACCCATGGCAGAGGCACTGGAGCTGACCGTGGGCGGGCGGACGGTACGGCTGTCCAACCCGGACAAGGTCTACTTCCCCGAGCGCGGATTCACGAAGTACGACCTCGCCCGCTACTACTTGAGCGTCGGGGACGGCATCGTGCGCGCCCTCAGAAACCGGCCCACCACGCTGGAGCGCTATCCCGATGGCGTGACGGGCGAGTCGTTCTTCCAAAAACGAGCGCCCAAAAACCTCCCCGAGTGGATCCCGACCGGGCGCATCGCCTTTCCCAGCGGCCGGTACGCCGACGAGATCTGCCCCACCGAGCTGGCGGCCGTGCTGTGGACGGCGAACCTCGGCTGCCTGACGTTCCACCCCTGGCCGGTACGACGGTCGGACACCGAGCACCCCGACGAGCTCCGCATCGACCTCGATCCCCAGCCGGGCACGGACTACCCCGACGCCGTGCGCGCCGCCCTCGAACTGCAGGACGTCCTCGCAAGCCTGGGCCTCGTGGGCTGGCCCAAGACCTCGGGCGGGCGAGGGCTCCACGTCTTTGTTCCCATCGCGCCCCAGTGGACCTTCGTCCAGGTGCGGCGGGCGGCCATCGCAATCGCCCGGGAGCTGGAGCGGCGAGCACCCGAGCGGATCACCACGGCTTGGTGGAAGGAAGAACGCGGAAAAAAGATCTTTGTCGACTACAACCAGACCGCCCGCGACCGCACCATCGCGAGCGCCTACTCGGTACGTCCCCGGCCGCATGCCCCGGTCTCGGCGCCGTTGCGGTGGGACGAACTCACCACCGCAAGGCCCGAGGACTTCGACCTGACGACGATGCCGGCCCGCTTCGCCGAGCTCGGCGATCTCCACGCGGGCATGGACGAGCAGGCCTGCGACCTGGAGGCAGCCCTGGAGCTGGCCGCCCGCGACGAACGCGAACACGGCCTCGGGGATCTGCCGTACCCGCCAGAACACCCGAAGATGAAGGGCGAACCTAAACGGGTGCAACCCAGCAGGGCGAAGAAGTCGCCTGATACTCATGAGTGACAACTGAGGGATGGACCGGGGATCACCGATTCCGCCGCCCGAACCACCATCGTCGGCGCGCCTCGGGCTCCGCCGCTGCGGCAGCGGACTTGGCGGCGGCCAGCCAGGGCTGCGGATTTCTGATGCCGGGGAGGTCCGCGAGGTGGCGCTTCTTCGCCTGATTCGCCACGTCACGCAGGAGCCGCTGCTCATCCCGCAGCGCCGCCCGAAGAGCAGCTGGGGAATCGACGCCGACGGTGACAAGCAGGTGGAGCATGCGCACGTCATCGAGATCCGGATGCAGGTCGGCCAGGAGAGCGAGATCGCGGAATCGCTCGATGAGTCCTCTTGGGACGCCCAGGTCTTTGGCGAGATCGGAACGTTGGAGGTCGGTCTCCGTACGGCGCACGAGGTCATGCGCCGTGATGACGTTGGCCTTCATGAGCTGCAACTTGTGGCGGGCGAGGGTCGGTAGGTCCAGAAATTCCTCGGACGGACCATTAATCACTTTCCAGAAATTTTCATTGTCGTGTAGCGGCCAGAAGCACGGGTCGTTCCGGGCAGATTCTTTGTCATCATCGGCGACAAGAGCGAAGCGCAGGTCCTCGATCGCACCATCGTCATCCCGCAGCATGCAGTCCAGGCAGGCATGGTCGTATGTGAGCTTGGGTGAGGCCGGCGCGTCGCCGTGCGGATGAATCCATTTCGGGCAGTAATGCCCTTGGAGAACCTCAATACAGTGCTTGAGGTTCTCAGCAAGAGGAAGCATCCGATCAGCTTGGGAACGGATCTTCTCGTCCTTGTAGTTGGATCCACATAGCGACAGAAGCTCCTTGACAGAGGATTCCGCCGCTGTCAACGCATGCGAATCCTGCTTTCCACCCTCCAAATAGGAGTTGAGCCATTGAGTGGCACTGCTGTACAGGACTCGGATACTGAACGGCGCCCACCCTTCTCTTTCCCTCCCATGTTCACCTTGAGGGATCTTGCGGCGCAGACGGTCAATAAGCTCTGCATACTTTCCAGCGTCAGCATCTTTGTCGGCGCGATAGACGGCCGACAAATACTCGAAGCGGGCCAACAGATAGCCGGGATCCTCGTCCATTGCGCGACCCAGAAGTGGGATTTCGTCCCCCTTCCCGTCAATGAGGGATTTGCTCGTGGCGATGACCTGAAGCATGACGCTCTTCCAATTGCTGGCACCGCA
The DNA here is from genome assembly GCF_057552455.1 of Streptomyces sp. PKA51. Taxonomy (NCBI): domain Bacteria; kingdom Bacillati; phylum Actinomycetota; class Actinomycetes; order Kitasatosporales; family Streptomycetaceae; genus Streptomyces; species Streptomyces sp. PKA51. Next base: position 368,820 of record NZ_BAAJPZ010000001.1, on the reverse strand, counting down.
CAGCCCGTCCTTCAATTTGCGATGCCTGTCACTCATTTTCAGCAGGATGAACGCCGCGGCCCCTGTGAGCAACTGTGCCCTGGCACGCTCGCGGGCTGCAGTGGTCTCAAGCTCGCTAATGTTGTCCGTCATCTCACGAGCACTGCCTTGGGCGGACTTTTCCCGTTCCCTAAGAATGGTCGGGGCCGCCTGCAGGCCGAAGTCCAGCCTGCTCACGATGGTGCTGGCGGCATGACGACCGTTCCGAGACAGGGCGACCGCAACCCGGTCGTAGTCCACGAGCGCGACGCGGGCGCGCCAGGTCAGGTCCGGCCTAAGGTCGAAAAACAGACGTGAGAGCGCACTCGCGAACTTGCCTGCCGGCAGCGCACTCAGGTCCTCACTGGCGATTTGGCTCAGCCGTAGGGGCGACAAGGGGGTAGCGGCCTGGAGGCGTTGCTGTGGCGTCTCCTCCCCCAGGTTTTGCATTCGGGCAAGCAAATAATCGGTTGCCGCCGCGTCCACGGTGCCGTCGGGCCTCTGCGCCTCCACCTGAAGGCTCGGCTTCTGACCCCATGCGGCGGCCGCCACCATAATTCCGGAGATCGTGATGGCTCCGTAGGTCAGGCCCAAGTGAGGGACGTCGTCCTCGAAAACCCTGGAACCCAGAAACCTCGTGAGCAATGCAAGTACTACAAGCACACCGAGAAGGAGCCGCCAGTCGCGCCAGATGTTTTCCCACAGAAATCGCATCCTGCCTGATGTACGCCATTCCTCCTCCCTGAACTGCCTGGACGCCGTCAAGACGAGCACAAGGATGACGAGGGGAATCAGCACGACCGCGCACACCGAGGCCTTGTATAGAAATTCACCGCGCTTGAACGGATGGAACGGCTGAAACATCGCGTAGGCGGGAAACATCACCGCAACCCCAAGAAGGATTGGGTAGGCAATGCACCACTTGGCGACCCCTCTCTGTCCATCCGGCCAAGCGACAGCGTCAACCTTCACCACAAGGCGCGCCATGAGGCCACTGAGCACGATGAGAACGGCCAACGCGGCCAGAACGGCCAACAGAAGTTGACTAATCGCGGGGACCCAGTCCTCGTAGAAGCGCTCCCACCTCGATGATTCCACAGCCATCGCACGGGCCTTGCGCTTCTCCACCTCAGCCATACCCGCCGCCGCTGCGGAATTCTCCGCATCAACGCAGAGAGCATGGTGAAAGCTGTCCCTCGCCTTGTCGAAAGCCCCTGCCCGAAGAAACTCCCGTCCTTCGGTCACCGCCTTCGCGGCCTCACGGCGGCGCTTGGCAAGTTCCTTAAGTCCATCGATCGCGCAATTTTGGGACCCGTCAGTAACGACCGATTCGTACAGCTCCTCTGCCCTGCGCAGGGATCCGGCCTGCATGTGCCCCCGTGCCGTCGCGCACACCTCGGTGGGGTCCTGCCGTGCCGCGGCCGCAGCCCCGGCCGTACCCGCAGGCGCGATGACCGCCGCAGCGACCAGCGCAACGCTCGCCGCTCCACGTCCGACGCGATCCCACATGAACGGGTGTCCCTGCCTCAGAGGCGGTATCCCCCTCACTACGCGTTCGAGCGTAAGCCGACCCGCCGAACGGGGCGCCCGGGCGGACCGCCGCGCAGGGCCGTACGGGGCAATGAACCCGCCAGCGGGCGGCGCCTGTCGGCGGGCGGGGGGCCGGGCGGCCCCGCACAATCGGGGATCATGGACCTTCCGGTGATGCCCCCGGTCGAGCCGATGCTCGCCAAGCTCGCCCCCGAGATCCCGCCGGGGATGAGCTACGAGGCCAAGTGGGACGGCTTCCGCTCGATCGTCTTCCGGGACGGCGCGGAGCTGGAACTGGGCAGCCGCACGGGCAGGCCGCTGACCCGCTACTTCCCCGAGCTCGTGGCCGCGCTGTGCGAACAGCTGCCGCAGCGCTGCGTGGTGGACGGGGAGATCGTCGTCGCCCGGGAGGGCCGGCTGGACTTCGACGCGCTGCTGGAGCGCATCCATCCCGCCGCCTCGCGGGTGCGCCACCTTGCGGAGGTGACGCCGGCCTCCTTCGTCGCCTTCGACCTGCTGGCGCTCGGCGACGCCTCGTTGATGCAGGAGCCGCAGCGCCGGCGCCGCGAGGAGCTGATGGGGGCGCTGGGCGGGGCGCACGCGCCGCTGTTCGTGGCGCCCGCGACCGGTGACCTGGCGGTGGCGCAGGGCTGGTTCGAGCAGTTCGAGGGCGCGGGCCTGGACGGGGTGGTGGCCAAGCCGCCGGAGCTGCCGTACCTGCCGGGCCGGCGGGTGATGGTGAAGGTCAAGCACGAGCGCACGGCCGACTGCGTCGTCGCCGGCCTGCGGCACCACAAGAGCGGGCCGGTGGTGGGCTCGCTGCTGCTGGGGCTGTACGACGACGCCGGGCGGCTGCAGCACGTGGGGGTGTGCGCGTCCTTCCCCATGGCCCGGCGCCGGCAGTTGATGACGGAGCTGGAGCCGCTGGTCGTGCCGGACGCGGCGGGGCACCCGTGGCAGGAGTGGGCGAGCGCCGAGGCCCAGGCCGCCGGCCGGCTGCCGGGCGGGCCGAGCCGCTGGACGGGCACGAAGGACCTGTCGTGGATCCCGCTGCGCCCGGAGCGGGTGGTGGAGGTCGCGTACGACCACATGCAGGGGGACCGGTTCCGGCACACCGCCCAGTTCCGCCGCTGGCGCCCGGACCGGGACCCGGGCAGCTGCACGTACGCCCAGTTGGAGGAGCCGGTGCGCTACGACCTGGCCGAGGTGCTGGGCGGGGCGTGAAGACACGCCCGGCACCGGGCGGGGGAAATCCCGGCCCGACGGGGCGGCATATCTCACGCTGGTACGACCATCGCACTCCAGCGGGAGGTGGCGTCCATGAGCCGGATCCGTTCCCTCCGCCCGGGCGCCGCGGCCCGGCGCGGCGCGGCCGTCCTCGTCTGCGCGGGCTGCGCCTGGTGGCCGGCGGCCGTCCCGGCCGTGGCCGGCGACCCCGGCGGGGGCGGCGACTCGCCCTTCTGGGTCGAGCCCGACGCCCGGGCGGCCCGGCAGGCGCGGGCCTGGCAGGAGCGGGGGCGGGAGGCGGACGCCGAGGCGGTGCGGCGCATCGCCGAGCAGCCGACGGCGGTGTGGATGACGGGCGACGACCCCAGGGAGCAGGTGGCCCGCGTCACCGAGGAGGCCGAACGCGCCTCGCGCATCCCGCTGCTCGTGGCCTACAACGTGCCGCACCGCGACTGCGGCCAGTACTCCTCCGGCGGGGCGCCGACCGCCGAGGCGTACCGGGCCTGGGTCGCCCGGGCCGCCGAGGGCATCGGCGAGCGGCGGGCGTGGGTGGTGCTGGAGCCGGACGCGGTCGCCCAGTGGGCGTCGGGCTGCCTGCCCCGCGAGGCGGCGCAGGAGCGGCTGGGCCTGCTGGCCGAGGCGGTCGCGGCGTTCAAGGCCCGGCCGGGGACGTCGGTGTACGTGGATGCGGGCAACGCGGGCTGGATCAGCGACCAGCAGCTGCTGGCCGACGCCTTGCGCAAGGCGGGGGTGGAGCGGGCCGACGGCTTCGCGCTGAACGTCTCGAACTTCCACACCACGCCCGTCACCCGCGCCTACGGCGAGCAGCTCTCGCAGCGCCTGGGCGGTGCGCACTACATCATCGACACCAGCCGCAACGGCAACGGTCCGCTGCCGGCGGGGTCCGGGGAGGGCGGGGCCGAGTCGTGGTGCAACCCGCCGGGCCGGGCGCTGGGGGCCGCGCCGACCACGCACACGGGCGACCCCAAGGTGGACGCCTTCGTGTGGGTCAAGCGGCCCGGCGAGTCGGACGGCGCGTGCCGCGGGGCCCCGGCGGCGGGGCACTGGTGGGCGGAGTACGCACTGGGCCTGGTGACGGCGCGCGGCCGGCAGCCGCTGCTGCAGCCGTAGCCGCCGGGGCGGCCATCACCGTACGTGCACCCAGGCCGCCTTGGACGGGGTGCCGGCGCGGTCGGTGAGGAAGAGCATGTACCAGCCGGCCGGGACGAGCGCGGGGTCCTCGGGGATCGTCACCTTCAGGGTGCCCTCGCCGGCCGCCAGGGGCAGGGCGACGGAGCGTTGCTCGACGTCGGTGGCGTGGGTGACGGCGCTCGGGCGCATCAGCCGGGCGGCGACGGCCCGGCGGGCGTCGGCCCCGGGCAGGGCGAGGGTCCGGCCGTGCCCGGTCTCCAGGGGCCCGGTGCGCAGGGTGGGGCGCCCGTCGCGGTAGAGGTAGGGCGGGGTGTAGACCTCGATGCGCTGTTCGAAGGTGCCCATGACGGTGTCGTCCTTGTCGGCGAACAGCGGGTTGGAGCCGAAGACGGCGATCCGTCCGTCGGGCAGCAGCAGCGCCTCGGCGTGGTAGTCGCGTCCGACGGTGGGCGCGGCGGCCGGGCGGAAGCTGCGGGTGCGCGGCTCGTAGAACTGGGCGCGCAGGATGTCGGAGCCGCGCTTGCCGCGGTAGTCGCCGGATCCGCCGGTGGTGAAGACCCGGTCGTCGGGGGTGAGGACGGCGTTGAGGTAGCGGGTGCCCTGGGGCAGGTCGGGGCCGGGGGTGTAGCGGGGGGCGTCGGCGCTGAGGTCGGCGACGGCGGTGCGCCGGGTGGACGCGTGGGACTCCCCCACCCCGCCGCCGCCGAGGATCATCACCTTGCGGTCCTGGGCGGGGGGCAGCAGCACGGAGGCGGAGGTCTCGGTCATGTCCGCGTCCTCCAGGCCGGGGACGGGCAGGAAGGTGTTGGTCTCCAGGTCCCACACGCCGGGGGTGCGGCCCTTGTCGGCGGGCCCGTAGCCGGCGTTGGAGCCGGAGTAGAACAACTGCCCGGCGCCGGTGAGGAAGAGGGCGGGGTAGGTGGGGAAGTACCGGTCGGGGCCCGGTGACCAGCTGTGGCTCTCCGGGTCGTAGATCTCGTTCTTGCCGGGGATGATCTCGCCCATGTCGTCCAGGCCGGAGACGGTCAGGACGCGGCCGTCCTCCAGGGTGACGAGCGTGGGGTACCACCGGGCCTCGGCCATGGGGTCGACGGGCACGTAGCGCTCGGCCACGGGGTCGAACTCGTAGGCTTCGCGCAGTCCCTGGAAGTCCTTCTTGTCCAGTCCCAGTTTGGCCGCGAGCCCGTAGACGTCCTGGGCGGCGCGGCCGGCCAGGCCCTTGACGCGGTACTGGTCGGCGGTGTGGGTGATGCCTCTCTCGCCCTCGGTGACGGCCTCGACGTAGACGCGGGCCTGGGCGGCGGTGACGGTCACCTGCTCGCCCTTGACCGTCTTCTTCGCGCGCGGCACCAGGACGGGGAACTGGGAGCGGTACTGCTTGCCGGTCGAGCCGACGAAGACGGTGCCGGCGGGCAGGGTGCGGGGGGCGTCGGGGTTCTCGTTCTTGACGAGCATCGCGCCGCCGGCCCGCTTGACGTCGCCGGTGAGCTTCTCGTAGCGGGCGGTGCCGCCGGCGACGAGCAGGCGGCCGTCGGGCAGCTGGGCGTGGCCGGCGCAGAACATGTCCTTGGGGGTGCGCACGTTGGTGAAGGTGTTGCGCACCGGGTCCCACAGGACGCTGCGGAAGGTGCCGGCGCGGAAGTTCTTCTCGTCGTTGCCGGAGCCGGCGATCAGCAGCACCTTGCCGGTGCGCAGCAGGGCGGCGTGGATGGCGTTGATGCGGAAGCCGCCGGGGACGTCGACGAGGTCCCAGTGTCCGTAGCGGGCCTTGTAGGAGGGCTGGTTGATGGTGTACTCGTGCCAGGCGCGCTCGGCGAAGCCGGCGGCCGCGGGGCCGTTGGCGGCGAGGAGCACCAGCACGCCGGTGGTGGCCAGCAGGGCCTTGCGCGTCCTGCGGTCGCGGAGTCTTGCCTTCACGTCCACTCATCCCACCTCCTTCGCGACGTCCGTCCGTTCCTGCCGCCGTCCGGCCTGCCACACCAGGTAGGGGCCGAGCGCGGTGAGCAGGGCCAGCAGGGCCCACAGGCGCATGGCGGAGTGGGCGTGGCCCAGCGGCCAGGAGACGACCAGGGCCGCGAGGAAGAGGGCCGCCCAGGCCAGGTGGGTGCGGAAGGTGGCCGGGCGGTCGGGGCTGGCGGACTCCCCCTTGGGGGTGACCACGAAGCGGGAGCGGCGGCGCAGCAGCGCCTGGGCGAGCGACTGGGCGTACACCGGTGCGGCGAGGGCGGACATCAGCATGCCCGCGGCGCCGGAGGAGCCGGCCGGTTCGTGGGGGCTGACGTTGTGGCGCCGGTTCCACAGGTACAGGCCCACCTGCAGGGCGGCGGCGTCGCAGTAGAGCATCAGCCACAGGGAGGACTCCACGGTGATGCCGGAGGCGCCCAGGACGAGGAAGAGGACGCAGCTGAGGGCGCCCAGCATCCAGGTGACGGCCGCCATGGGGTAGTAGGCGACCATGAAGGCGTAGTTGAGCAGCCGGCCGGGCGACAGCTGCCACATGGCCTTCCAGAACTGGTGCATCAGGGTCTCGTAGGTGCCGCGCGACCAGCGCAGTTGCTGGCTGAAGAAGTCGGTCCAGGTGGAGGGGCCCTCGCCGACGGCCAGCACGTCGGGGGTGTAGACCGACTTCCAGCGGCGGCCGGTGGCGGGGTTGCGGCGGCGGTGGATCTCCAGGCCGGTGGCCATGTCCTCGGTGATGGAGTCGTACAGCCCGCCGATCTGGCGCAGGACGTCGATGCGTACGCAGTTGCTGGTGCCGACGAACATGGGCGAGCCGTAGGCGTTGCCCGCCCGTTGGATGAGGGCGTGGAAGAGGAATTGCTGGCTCTCGGCGGATTTGGTGACGGCGGTGGTGTAGTTGCCGTAGACCTGGGGGCCGACGACGAAGGCCACGTCGGGGTCGCGGAAGTAGCCCATCATGCGTTCGAGGAAGTTGGGCAGCGGCACATGGTCGGTGTCGACGCAGGCCATGAACGCGTAGTCGTCGCCGTGCGCGTCGAGCCAGGCGTTGTAGTTCCCGTGCTTGGTGCGGGCGCGGTAGGCGCCGGAGGGCTGGTTCCAGCGCTCGACGCCCTTGCGGGAGAAGTGCCGTACGCCCAGGCGTTCGCACAGCCGCCGGGCGGCGGGGTCGTCGCCCTCGTCCAGCAGCCACACGTCCAGTGGCCCGTCGTGGTGGATGCGCACCGCTCCCTCCAGCGTGGCGCGCAGCATGGACATGGGTTCCTTGCCGGGCACGAAGGTGGTCAGGAAGGCGACCCGCGTGCCGGGTTGGGGGCGTACGGGGACGGGGTCGCGGGCCACCCAGGTGGCGTGCGCGTTGGAGGCGACGTTGACGGTGCGGAAGAGCTCGATCAGGGCGACGGAGGCGAGCATGAGCCGGTCGCAGCAGTGTTCCCAGTCGCTGACGTAGGGCCGCTCCAGCCAGTGGCCGGGGGAGATCAGCCACAGCAGCAGGGTGAGGGAGACCAGGGGGGCGGCCGCCACCAGCAGCCGTACGCCGATCCCGCGGCCGGGGCCGTGGTCGAGCAGCCGCCGGTAGCGCACGCGGTAGCCCTCGGCGGGGGGTTCGGTCAGCTCTCCGGCCAGCCGGCTGAAGCGGGGATAGTCGTAGTCGGGGGCGGCGGCGTCCTGCGGCGGCTCCCCGGGCCGGTGGGTTCCGCGGTCCTGGCGGGCCCTTCCCGGGGGCACCTTCGTGAGCCGGGCCGAACTCGCCGGACGGGCCGGAACAGCCACCACACACCCCCGGTCGTTGAAGGACGGGCCTTGAATCGACACCGATGGGAACAAGTCCGATGAACGTAACAAGAGGACCTAAAATCATGTGATGAACACACCGAAGCGGATGTCACATCACCTGCACAGCGCAGGGCTGGGGGCGTTCGCCCAGGTGGCCTAGAATTGCGGGATTCCTCCGTTCACCCCGGACGCGGGCAGCCGTACGGACCCAGGAGGGGACAGCCGTGAGTGCGTTCGCCGAAGCGATGCGGGAACGGGTGCGCAACGCCCGTGCCGCCCTGGCGGCCGCCCGGGCCGCCGGGGACGTCTACGCGGCGGCGGTCGCCGAGGACGAGCTCGACGACGCCCTGTGGCTGGCCCGCGCGCACGGCGTGGAGACCGACCCGGCACCGGGAGAGGAGCCCGTCCCCCCGGAAAGCGGGGGCGTTCACGAGGACGGGTGATAACGGAATGGCCAAAGGCCGGGCCGGCAGGGTATGGAGCGCGGCGCCGGGCGAGTAGACCACCGTCCTATGCCACCGCTCCCCCATGGCGCCGGAGCTGCGGTTCGTGTGATGAGCTGATCATTGCCCCGTGCAGCAACCGGTCGCTCCGGCCGGTCAACCCGCAGGTCAGCACCGCAGGCCAATGCCCGGAACCCGGTTCGCGGACCATGCCGCGCTGCTACTGTCGCGCGTCATGGAGACGCTCTTCACCCCTGAGGAACTCGTCCGAATCGAGGCAGCCGCTCAGGAAAGCGGCATCTCCCCGCGCGACTGGGTGCGCGAAGTGGTGCTCCAGCGCCTGAAGGGCGAGTGGCGCCACGACATGGAGGACGCGATCTGGCCCGTCACCGTGCACCGCAGGCCCGGCGGCATCCTGCAGGAGCTGCACCACGCCGGCTGCTGGGTGCCGCGTGGCGGGGAGGAGACCCTGACCACCGCCGAGGCCCGGGTGCGGGCCGCCGAGTACGACGTCCGCTTCTGCGACGCCTGTGAGCCCGAACGGTTCCTGGTCCCCTACGAGTGACCGCCCCGCCGCCCCCGTTACGCTGTCCATTTCAAGATCAACGAAGTGGGTGGGGGAAGTACGGCATGAGGATATGGACGCGCCTCACGGGGTGGGCGACGGTGCTCACGGGGTACGCGACCGTCCTGCTCGGCGTGGTCCCGTTCCGGGAACTACCGCCCAAGCGGCATCAGTTGCTGCTGCTGGGGGCGAGCGCCGCCTGCGCCGGGTGCTGGCTCCTCGCCTCGGCCCTGGCCCGCGCGCGCCGGCGCGCCGCGCTGCGCCGCAAGACCTGGCGCCGGCGCTACGAGCCGGGGCCCGAGCCGCGCCCCTCCCGGCTGCTGTGCTGGGTCCTGGGCTTCGGCATCGCCCTGGCCAGCGGTGCGGCGCTGTGCCAGGGCGTGGGGCCGGACGGGGCGGAGGGCAAGTGGCTGGCCCGCGCCCAGCGCGCGGGCGGCGGCACCCACGAGGTGGACGTCGTGCGCGTCGCCGGCCAACCCCGGCCCACCGGGCGGGAGATGAACGACATCGACGAGTACGCCACCACGCTCGTGGTCAGCGTCCCCTTCCCCGACGGCGACCGGGACGTCACCGTGCCCGACGTGCACACCAGCGGCAAACCGGAGGCGGGCCGCACGGTGGAGGTCGTCTACGTGCCCGACCGGCCGGAACTGGGGGTCCGTCAGTCGCCCGGCAACGACCTGGACACCTTCGCCGGGCGCATGATCGTGCTGCCGGCGATCTGGACGCTCACCCTGGCCGCCGGCCTCGTCACGAGCATCGCCCTGTACCGGCGGGAGGCCGGGGTGCGCTACGCGCGTCGGTTCGAGCCCTGGGTGCATCTGCCGGCCGCGGTCGTCCTGCTGTGCGGCGCCGCCCTCGTCGTCCCGCTGCTCATCGGCTTCCCCACCACGCAGACCGGCTGGTATCTGGCCACCGGCTCGGCGGCCACCCCGTGGCTCGCGCTGACCTGGGTGGCCAGGAGCAGCTGAACGCGCCGAGCCCCCGCCCGGGGGCGGGGGCTCGGCGGGCGGCGCGCGGCCGTCAGGTGCGGCGGCGCCGGAAGGCGCGGCGGATCAGGAAGACGGCGATCACGATCAGCGCCACCACGAACAGGATGGCGAGGATCACGATCACCAGCAGGGCCGTGCCCAGCCGCTTGAAGAAGCCCTTCTTTTTCTTCTTGTCCTTCTTCTTGTCCTTCTTCTCGCTCTTGCCGGCCAGCGCCGTGTGGTCGCCGTGGTGCGTCGAGGCGTGCGCGGCGTGCGAGGCGGTGTGACCGCCGTGGTGGGCGCCGGCCTGGACCACGCGGTCGCCGGCGGAGGCCACGGCGAGCGGCGCGCTCGCCTCCCGCGGCGCCGGCGCCGCGGCGGCCGCGGCGGGCGTGGCCAGCAGCACGGCCCCCAGGAACAGGGCGAGCAGGGCGAGGACTCTGCGCGCCAGGCTCCCCCGGTACGGTCCGTCGTGCTTGCGGTCGTGCGTCATCCGCGCCCCCTGTGTCCGGTGCTGTGGCTGTGGTGCCGTGGTTTCGTGCCGCCCCGCGGGCGCGGGGCGGCCCCCATTATCGGCATACGGTCGCACCGCCCAGGAGGGCGCATGCCCGCACCCCTCACAGCGCCGGTGCGTCCGGCTCGAAACGGTTGCGCACCGCCGTCTGCACCTCGGCCTCCTCGGCCGGGTCGGCCGCCAGGCGCCGCAGCTGCTCCACGACGCGGGCGTCGGCCGTGGTGGCGTGGTGCGCCGCGAGCTCACGGGTGGACTCCTCGCAGTCCCACAGGCACTCCACGGCGAAGCCGGTGGCGAAGGAGGGGTCGGTGGCGGCCAGGGCGCGGGCGGCCCGGCCGCGCAGGTGCGAGGAGGCGGTCTCGCGGTAGACGTGGCGCAGGACGGGGGCGGCGCAGCCGATCGCCAGCCGCCCGGCGCCGTCGACCAGGTCGAACAGCACGGGCGCGTCGCAGCCCTCGGTGCGCACGGTGCGGCGCAGGGCGCCCAGGACGAGCGCGGCGTCGTACTGGGCGCCGCGGCAGGCGAGCATGCCGGCGGCGGCGGCGCCGAGCGCGTCGGGGCGGTGGATCCAGGCGCGGGCGCGCTCCAGGGCGGCCGCGCTGCGCATGCGCTCGAAGGCGGTGACCGCGGCCCGGGCGACCAGCGGGGCCGGGTCGCCGGCGGCCGCCTCGATCAGGTCGAGGGCCTGGGGGTCGTGGTGCTCGGCGAGGTAGCGCAGGGCGGTGGCCCGGGCGGCCTCGCCGCCCCGGCGGGCGGCCTCGATGATCTCCTCGCGGTCCTCGGGGCCGGCGACGGCGGTCAGGCAGCGGGTGGCGGGCACATGGCGTTGCTGGGCGGGGTGCTGCTCCAGGCCCGCGTCGGCCCACTGCAGCACCTCGCGCACGCTCCAGCCCGGGCGCGGGCCGGAGGGGCGCAGCTGGCGCTGCCAGCGGTCGAAGGAGCCGCGCTCGCGGGCCGCGCGGACGCGGGCGGCCAGGGCCGGGAAGCGCTCGTCGTCGGCCCACAGCCGCCAGGGCCGCGGTTCGAAGGCGTCGCGGACGGCGGTGGTGAGCGCGGCCTCCCCCTCGGGGGTGTGCGGGAACCGGGCGAGGACGGGGGCGCACAGGCTCAGCAGCCCGGCGTCGTCGTCGCGCAGGGCGAGCTCGTCCAGGGCCCAGGCCCAGTTGCCGCCGGTGGCGGCGTAGCGGCGCAGGAGCGCGAGGGCGTCGTCGCGGCCGTAGGAGGCGAGGTGGCCGAGGACGGCCAGGGCCAGGCCGGTGCGCTCCTCGGCACCGTCCAGCAGGTCTTCGGGGGCGAAGAGGTGCTCCTCGATCGCCCCGAGGTCGCCGTCGAGGTCCAGATACAGGCGCGCGTAGTAAAGGGAGCGGTTCTCCACCTGCCAGTCGCGGCGGGGGTCGCGGAGCACGCACTGGTTCAGCGCCTCGAGTGCCTCGGCTCGGGAGGCCGCGAGGGCGTGCAGCGTCCCGTCGCCGCGGCCTCGCTGCAGGAGGCCGAGCAGGGTGCCACTGGGCGCTATGTCTGGATCGAACATGGGGTCAGCATCCGGTGCGGGGAGTCGGCTGGCAACGGGATTTCCTCACGGACGGCATTCTTGCCGCGCTCCACCGCCTCCATGCCTGGTGAGCTGTGGGAACCGTGGTCCTCCCGAGCGCCGCAGCCTACCCGGAGCTGGGCATTCCGCCGAGTGGCGCCGGAAATGTCATAGTCATACCTCGGGCATATGCCTCAAGCATCACCGGTACGGGTATTGCCAAAGGCCCCCCGGGCGCTCGCTCCCTGTGTCAGAGTCGTCACGTCGAGCCCCGCCCGGCCCCGGCCGGAAGAGGCCGACGCCACCCGGCAGCGCCGGCCGGGGGAGCAGCGCCCCGCTTCGTATCGGAGTACGTGATGCCGTCCCCACTGTCCGCGAACCGACCCGCCACCGCACCGCCCGGCGGTGGGGACGGCGCGCCCGGCCCGCGGGCCGGCAGCGCCGAGTGGAATTTCCTCACCGACGAGGCCCTGTGGTCCGACGAGCTCTTCGAGCTCTTCGGCCGGCGCCCGGCCGAGGGCGCGCTGACCCTCGACGAGCTGCCCTCCTGGCTCCTGCCGCAGGACACCCCGGTGCTCACCGCCATGATCACCGGCTGTCTGGTGGACGGCCGACCGATCGACGGCGAATTCCGCATCGTGCGCGCCGACGGCGCCGTGCGCAGGATCCACATGATGGGCGAACCGGTTCTCGACGCCGACGGCTGCGCCGCCTCCCTGTGGGCGGTGCTGCGCGACCTCGGCGCCGCCCGGCGCGGCCCCGTGGAGGTGCCCGCCACCCGCGACCCGGCGCACCGCCCCCGGGCCGCGGCCGCACCCCGCGCCGAGCAGCACCGGCTCGCGGCCGAGCTGCAGGAGGCCGTGCTGCCCCCGTGGCGCGGCGCGCTGCGCCTGCCGCAGTGCGCACCGGCCGCCGGGGCACTGGAAGTGGCCGGCCACCACCTCGCCGCCGCCGGCGGCCCGGCCGGGGGCGACTGGTACGACGCCCTGGAGCTGCCGGGCGGGCGGACCCTGCTGACCGCCGGCGGCCTCGCCGGCCGCGGGGTGGCCACGGCCTCGGCCATGGCGATGCTGCTGGGCGCCGTGCGCGGCATGGCCGTCTCCGGCGCCGAGCCGGGCCCGCTGCTGGGCTGGCTCAACCACCTGCTGGAGACCTCCGCCCAGCCGGCCCTGGGCACCGCCGTGTGCTGCCGCTACGAGCCGGATTCCGGCACGCTCCTGTGGTCCCGGGCCGGCCACCCCGCCCCGCTGCTGTTCCGCGACGGGGCGGCGCGCGCCCTGCGGCAGCCGGAGGGCGTACCGCTGGGTGCGGTGGCCGACGCGGCGTACGCGCAGTCCGAGGAGCGCCTGCGGCCCGGCGACGTGCTGCTGCTGCACACCGAGGGGCTGGCGGGTGGTGCCTGCGAGGAGCGGCTGCGCGCCCTGGCGCCGCGGTTCGCCGCGGCGGCGGGTGCGCAGGAGTGCCTGCGGGCGGTGCTGGAGGAGTTCGGCGGGGGACAGCGCGAGGACGACGCGTGCGTGCTGGTCGCCCGCGCCGGCTCCTAGCGATCCGGTACGAGGGGCGCTCTCGCCCGGGGCTCACACGGGGAGGGTCCCCTTCCTGACCCGTCCCGGCGCCCGGGGCAGCACCTGCTTGAGGTCCTCGCGCAGGTCCTCGATCCGGGCGTACCCGGAGTACTTGCCGGTCAGCCGGTACATCTCGCGCAGCCGGTCCCAGGTGCGGTGCGAGGAGTTCTCCCCGATCGTGCTGAGCGCCATGCGCGCGAAGGTGTCGGCCTGCTCCGGCTCGCCCCCGATGAAGCAGGCGGACGCCATGGAGATGTAGTCGAAGATCATCGACCGCTGCTGCACGGTGCCCGCTCGCAGCTCCAGCGCCCGCCGGGCGTGCTGCTGGGCGACCGCCGCGGCCGAGGGGTCGTGCTCGGCGAGGGTGCGGTAGGCCAGGGCCTGCATGCCGTGCAGGTCCGCCTCGTCGAACATCTGCATCCAGTCCGGCGGCGGCACGTCGCCCTTGTCGGCGACGAAGAGCTCCTCCGCCTCGCCCAGGGTGCGGCGCATGGCCTGGCCGCGCCCCATCGACGCCTGCGCCCATGCCTCCACGGTGCACAGCATGGCGCGGGTGCGCGGCAGGGCCTCGTCACCGGCCCCCTTCTTCGCCAGCGCCATCAGGTCCAGCGCCTCGTCGGGCTTGTTCAGGTGGACCTTCTGGCGGGCCGCCCGGGAGAGCGCCTCGCCGGCCCGGGGCCGGTCCCCGCCCTCGCGGGCGGCGTGGGCGGCGATCAGGAAGTACTTCTGGGCGGTGGGCTCCAGGCCCACGTCGTGGGACATCCAGCCGGCGAGGACCGCCAGGTTGGCCGCCACCCCCCACAGCCTGCGCTGCAGGTGTTCGGGGTGGCGGTACTCCAGCATGCCGCCGACCTCGTTGAGCTGGCCGACCACCGCCTTGCGCTGGAGACCGCCGCCGCGGGAGGCGTCCCAGACCCGGAACACCTGCACCGAGCGCTCCAGCGCCTCGACCTCCATGGAGCCCACCGGCGTGGCCTCGTAGCGGTCGAGCCCGGCGGGCTCGACGCGCAGGGGGTCGTCCATGCGGGGAGCGTCCGTGGCGAGGACGGGATCGTGGTGCAGCCAGTCGTGCATCGCGCTGCTGATTGCTGAGCCTGCGGCGAGCGCGGCGCCCGCGCCCACCAAGCCGCGTCGGTTGAGCATGAGGTCCATTCCCGTGAATTCGGTGAGGACCGCGGCGGTCCGCTCGGGCGGCCACGACAGCTTTTCCGAGGACTGGCCCCTGCCTGCCCGTCCGCGCCGACCCAGTCCGAGGTCCTCGATGGTCACGACACGGCCGAGGCGCTCGGTGAAGAGGGCGGCCAGCACCTTGGGCACGGGATCGCGGGGGCGTTCCCCCATGTCGATCCAACGCCGTACCCGGGAGGTGTCGGTCGCCAGCTGCGGGTGGCCCATGGCCGCCGCCTGCCGGTTCACGAGCCTCGCGAGCTCGCCCTTGGACCAGCCGGCCAGGCCGAACAGATCCGCGAGGCGGGTGTTGGTTTCCCTCGTCACGTCAAGCCCCCAGGTTCCTCGGCTGACTTGACCGTACTCGCGCCGTCATGGGCCAGGCGAGTATTCGCCAGGCTTCGCCAGGGTGCGCCACATGGTGTGCCACCCGCGGTCGGGTGTGATGTAGAAATGCGCAACCCCGGCCACCCGGAAGCCCGAGGGCATTCCCCAGGGTGCACGACGGCTCCGGTGCCGGAAGCGCGGCAATTCGCCGACACGAAGGGATCCGTAACGCCCATGTATGCAGCATCGGCCTCCGTGTCCGCTCCGTCCCGGCCGCCCCGCACCCAGCAGGGCGGCGGGCCGTACCTCGACCCCTCCCACGCCGTGGGAGCCGCGTTCGGGGGCGGCCGGGGACGGCGGGCCCCGGGGCTCGGCGCCCAACCGCTCAGCGGGAGAATCGACTTGTCCGGCCCCCAGGGCGCGCAGCTGCGCACGGTGATCTCATCGGTCCATCGGATCTGCCCGGAGTTCAACCCCGTTCAGGTGCTCCGGCGCAGTGCCCGCTCGATCCTGCTGGTCGGCACGACCGGGCGCGCCACAGCGGTGGCCAAGTGTTTACTGGACGAGTCACCCGCGGCCGTCGAGCGGTTCCGGCAGGAAATAGCCGCGTACCGGGCGTTCGTCCGGCACCGTCCGCCGGTGCGGGTGCCCCGCCTGATCGTCGCCGACCCGGACGCGTGCGCGCTGGTCATGGAGCGGATGCCCGGGCGGCCGGCGGCCCTGCAGCGGCATCCGGTCGACACCCTGCCCCGCGCGGACGTCCGTGCGGCGCTGGGCGCGGTGTGCCGGGTCAACCTGTGGCGGCCCCCCGCCGGGTTGTTCGACATGCCGCTGGACTACGGCCGGCGCATCGCCCGCTACCACGAGCTCGGTCTGCTGACCGACCGGGACATGGGCGACCTGCAGAAACTGCTGCACGGCCTGGCGCATGTGCAGGGGCAGTTCTGCCACGGCGACGCCCAGCTGTCGAACGTCCTGCTCTCGCCCGCCGGCCCGGTGCTCGTCGACTGGGACAACGCCGGCTGGTACCTGCCCGGGTACGACCTGGCCACGCTGTGGACCGTGCTCGGGGACGCCCCGGTGGCGCGGCGTCAGATCAGCCAGCACGCGCAGGCCGCGGGTCCCACCTCGCGCGACGCGTTCCTGGTCAACCTGATGCTGGTGCTCACCCGGGAGATCAGGGCGTACGAGACGGCGGTGCAGCGGGCCCTGCAGGAAGGCGCGGCACCGGGCGCCACGCCGGAGTCCGGCGAGGAGCAGCGGCTGATCCTGCGACGCCTGCACGACGACTGCGCCATGGCCCGCCGGGCCGTCCGGGCGGCCGTCGGCACCCGCTGAGCGGCGGCGCTCCGGCGGCGCCGGAACGCCGCACCGCCGACCTGCGGCGTGTCGCACTCGCCCGTCCGGGCGAGCCGCCGGGCAGCGCGCCCACCGACGCCCGCGCCGGGAAACACCCGGCGCGGGCGTTGACGCGTCCCCGGCCCCCGTCCCAGTCTGATGACCGCCACTCCCGTGGGATTGACGGATCGTCTGCCGGGCCGGGGGCTCTTGATAGGTTCGGTCCGCAGGCTGATCGCGCACGCTTTTCTCCCGTTCCCCCTGCCCTGCCGGCCGCGGGAACGGCCCGCCTTGAGGAGGCCGCCATGCGAGGATCCGCCCCGGACGCCCCGACCGCCCTGCGCAGAGGCCGGCGAAGAAGCCGCCGTGCGCTGCGGGCGGCCGGCGCGGTGGCGTCGGCCGCCCTGCTGCTGCCCGTCCTGGCCGCGGGGCCCGCCGTGCCCGCGGAGCCGGACGGTGCCGGCGTGCTGCAGCAGCAGTTCGCGGCCGCTGCCGCCAAGTACCACGTGCCGGGCAGCGTGCTGCTCGGCGTCTCCTATATGGAGTCGCGCTGGGACTCCCACGGCGGCGCACCGAGCGTGACCGCCGGCTACGGGCCGATGCACCTGACCGACGCCACCACCGCGCTGGCCGGCGCCGGGCACCACGGCGATCCCGGTGAGGACGCCCGGGGCGACCTGGCCCGGCCCCGCTCGGCCGGCCGCTCGGCCGCCTCCGCGACGGCACCCGCGGCCGGGCCGGTCGCGGTGCCGGCGCGGCTGCGCACCCTGGAGCGGGCCGCCGAGCTGACCGGGATTCGGCCGGCGGCGCTGCGCGAGAGCACCGCGGCGAACGTGGAGGGTGGCGCGGCCCTGCTGGCGGCCGAGCAGAAACGACTCGGCCTGCCGCTCGGCGGGGACGCCGCCGACTGGTTCGCGGCGGTGGCCGGCTACTCGGGCGCCACCGACACCGCGACGGCGACCACCTTCGCCACCGACGTCTACGACGTGATCCGCACCGGTGCGCGGCGCACCACCGACAGCGGCCAGCAGGTCGACCTGCCCGCCGCGCCCCGCGTCGCGCCGCGCACCGGACAGCTGCGGCTGCTGGGGCTGGCCGAGCTGCCGGCCGGGCAGACCGAGTGCCCGGCCACGGTGGCCTGCGAGTCGATCCCGGCCCCCTACCAGCAGCTGGAGGGCAAGGACTACGGCAACCACGACGTGGCCGACCGTCCGCGGTCGCAGAAGGTCGACTTCATCGTCGTCCACGACACGGAGGGCACCTGGGAGACGACGATCAAGCTGATAAAGGATCCGACGTACGTCTCCTGGAACTACACGATCCGCTCCGGTGACGGGCATGTCGCCCAGCACGTGGCCACCAAGGACGTGGCCTGGCACGCGGGCAACTGGTATGTGAACGCCAAGTCGGTCGGCATCGAGCACGAGGGGTTCCTGGCGCAGCCCACCGCCTGGTACACGGAGGCGATGTACCGTTCCTCCGCGCGGCTGGTGCGGTACCTGGCGCAGAAGCTGGGCATCCCGCTGGACCGGCAGCACATCCTGGGGCACGACAACGTCCCCGGCACCACCCCGGCCACGATCCGCGGCATGCACACCGACCCGGGCCCGTACTGGGACTGGGCGCACTACTTCGAACTGCTGGGCAGGCCGCTGCACGCCACCGCGAGCCCGTTCAGCGGCATGGTGACCATCGCCCCCGACTACGGTGCCAACAAGCCGGTCTACACCGGGTGCACCAAGCCGGGCGAGACCTGTGCCGCGCACGGCTCCAGTGCGGTGCGGCTGTACACCGCGCCGCGCGACGACGCGCCGCTGGTCAAGGACATCGGCCTGCGCCCGGACGGCAGCCCCTCGACGACCGACGTCAACGACACCGGGGCGCGGGCCACGACCGGCCAGCAGTTCGCGGTGGCCGGCCGGGAGGGCGGCTGGACGGCGATCTGGTACCTCGGCCAGCGGGCCTGGTTCAAGGACCCGTGGTGGGCGCCGGCGGCCGTGGGCTCCCACGGCAAGCTGGTCACCCCGAAGGACGGGCTGGCGCAGATCCCGGTGTACGGGCGCGCCTACCCGGAGGCGTCGGCGTACCCGCAGGGCGTACCGGTGCAGGCGGTGACCCCGCTGCCGTACAAGCTGCTCGCCGGGCAGGCGTACGTGCTGGGGGCGACGTCGCCGAGCGAGTACCTGTGGGCGACGACCTTCGAGCCGGCGGGGCACAAGGTGATAAAGGGCAAGGACGTCTACTACGAGATCCAGTTCGGGCACCGGGTGGCGTTCGTCAAGGCATCCGACGTGGAGATCCGCCCCTCGAACCGGTAACCGGCCGCCAGGGTCTGTCCGGCGGATCACCAGCGCCCCGTAGGGGCGCGGGGAACTGCGCGACAAGCCACGACGCGCCCGCAGACGGGGCGCCGTGCCGCGCCCACGCGGCGGCAGCCGCAGATCGACGCCACGCGGCCGCGCCCCTTACGGGGCGCGGCCGCGTGGCGAGGAATCGCCGGCCGGGGCCCTAGCCCGCCTGGAACATCTCGGCGGGCAGCGGCTTCAGCAGCTGGTAGAGGTCGTCGGTGATGGGCCGGTCCCAGCTGGCGATGGTGACCAGCACGCCGTCGCTGCGGTCGAACTGCGTGCAGGAGATCCGGCTCTCGGAGCACTTCAGGCGCCGCACGATCAGCAGGTTGTCCTCGTGCATGACCGGCACGTCCTCCGTGCCCACGACGTGCACCGGCTCGTCGTTGCCGAGGGCGGCGAGCAGCTGGGCGACCTCGAAGGGCACCTGGTCCTCGGCGAGCTCGCGGGCCGGGGAGCCCTCGGGCAGGTTGCCGATGATCATCGCGGGGCCGCGTCCGCCGAACAGGTCGTAGCGGAGGAAGACCCCCTGGCAGCTGCCGTCGGGCGCGGGCAGCAGCCCGGCCCCGAGGTCGCCGGGCCAGTCCCCGGGATCCATGGCGAGGACGTCGAAGTCCGGCCCGGTGGGGGTGGCGGCGCTGCGGCGGCGGAGGAAGGACATGCCCACATCGTACGTGCCCCGCCCGCCCGTGTGCGGCGGGGGAAGCCCGTACGGCCGCCGGGTCGCGCCGGTGGTGGTTCCTACAGTTCCGGGAGGGCGTCGAGGGCGGCGCGCACGGTGCGTTCCGCCGTGTCGGGGTACGGGAAGCCGTGGGCCGCGGCCACCTCCCGGGCCAGCTCGGCGAAGAGGCCGGCGGTGGCGCGGGCGGCCCGCAGCATGTCCGGCGCGGTGAAGGCCCCGAAGATCTGCGGCAGGCGCTCCCATATCCCCGGGGCCGCCCACTGGCGCATGCGCGTGCCGCCGTACCAGACGTCGTGGCCGGGGCCGTACCGCGTCAGGGCATGCCACTCGATCATGGTTTCGAGCAGCTCCTTGGTGGTGCGGTCACGGCCCGCGGCGACCCACAGCTCGCCGCGGGCCAGGTAGCGCGGCAGGTGCGCCGCCTCGAACCAGAACTCCTCGCACAGCTCGGCGAACTCCCCGGCCTCCGGCAGCGGCGCCGGTGCCCGCCCGGTGGGCGCGGGCAGGGCGGCGGCGGCCCCGTCGGGGTCGTGGAGCACCTCGTAGCCGCGTGCGTGCAGGTCGTCCAGGCCCTCCTCGGCCATCAGGGCCAGCCGGGCGACCGGCACGATCTGGAAGTCGGCCTTGGTGCCGTCCTCGAAGATCACCAGCCGGGCCGGGTTGTCCCACGGGCCCTCCAGTCCGACCGAGACCAGCACCGGCCCGAACGCGCCGGCCCACTCGCCGGACTGCGCGTAGGGCTGCGGGTCGGTAGTGTACAGCTCGATGTCGTGGTCGGAGACGGCGTCCGCCGTCCCGTCGCGCCGGGCGCGGGAGCCCGTGCGCAGCACGGCCCGCACGTCGTCCCGTGCCCGCGCCCACTCCACCACGCGTACGACGATCTCTTCACCGGTCATGGAACGCATGTCCAGGACCCTACGGGATCCGGCGAACCTTGGGCGCCCCGTAGGGGCGCGGGGAACTGCGCGAGAGGCCACAACACCCAGGTGTGGCGGAAGAGTCGCCGGGCAGGCCCTACGTGAGGTCGAACTCGCCGTCGCGGGCGCTGAGGACGAAGGCGCGCCACTCCCCCGGCGAGAAGATCACCGCCGGGACGCCCGGGTCCCGGCGGTCGCGCATGGCCACGAAGCCGTCGACGAAGGCGATCTGGACGTTGCTGCGCCGGCCCTGGCCGCTCGACTGCCAGGCGGCCCCGGCGAGGTCGATCTGGGGCCTTGCGTCGCCTGCCAGTTGTTCCGTCGTGCTCTCCGCCACGTCCGCACTCCTCCCGGCTCGTCGTCCGCTCCACACTAGCGAGCCGTGCGGGTGCCGCACAGGCCGCGCGCGCCGCTTCAGGTCGTGGGGGCATCGGCGCCCACCAGCCACATGGCGAAGAACTGGGCGCCGCCGCCGTAGGCGTGGCCGAGTGCGCGGCGGGCGCCGGGTACTTGGTGCTCGCCGGCGCGGCCGCGGACCTGCAGGGCCGCCTCGGCGAAGCGGAGCATGCCGGAGGCGCCGATGGGGTTGGTGGAGAGCACGCCGCCGGAGGGGTTGACGGGCAGTTCGCCGTCGGCGGCGGTGGCCCCGCAGGCGGTGAGTTTCCAGCCCTCGCCCTCGGCCGCGAGGCCCAGGTTCTCCAGCCACATCGGCTCGTACCAGCTGAAGGGGACGTACAGTTCGGCGACGTCGATCTGCCGGCGGGGGTCGGTGACGCCGGCCTGCCGGTAGACGTCGGCGGCGCAGTCGCGGCCGGCGCGGGGCGAGACGAAGTCCTTGCCGGGGAAGAGGGTGGGCTCGCTGCGCAGGGCGCCGCCGTGCACCCAGGCGGGCGGGTGCGGGGCACGGGCGGCGCCCGTGCGGTCGGTGAGCACCATCGCGCAGGCCCCGTCGGAGGACGGGCAGGTCTCGGCGTAGCGGACGGGGTCCCACAGCATCGGGGAGGCGAGGACCTTCTCCAGGGTGATGTCGTGCTCGTGGAGGTGGGCGTAGGGGTTGCGCAGGGCGTTGCGGCGGTCCTTGAGGGCCACCAGCGCGCCGACGTCGGCGGGGGCGCCGGTGCGGCGGATGTAGGCGCGCACGTGCGGGGCGAAGAAGCCGCCGGCGCCGGCCAGCAGGGGCGGTTGGAAGGGCACCGGCAGGGACAGGGCCCACATCGCGTTGGACTCCGACTGCTTCTCGAAGGCGACGGCGAGGATGGTGCGGTGGACGCGGGCGGCGACCAGGTTCGCGGCGACGAGGGCGGTGGAGCCGCCGACGGAGCCGGCGGTGTGCATGCGCAGGACGGGTTTGCCGGCGGCGCCGAGGGCGTCGGCGAGGTGGAGCTCGGGCATCATGACGCCCTCGAAGAAGTCGGGGGCCTTGCCGATGACGACGGCCTCGACGTCGGACCAGGTGAGGGCGGCGTCGTCGAGGGCGCGGACGGCGGCCTCGCGGACGAGTCCGGCGAGGGAGACGTCGCGGCGGGCCGCGGCGTGGCGGGTCTGGCCGATGCCGGTGACGGCAACGGGTTCCTTGCTCACGGTCGTTCACCCTCCCCTTCCAGGACCGCGACGAGGTTGTGCTGCAGGCAGGGGCCGGAGGTGGCGTGCGCGAGCGCCCGGCCGGCCTCGCCGCGGTGGATGCGGGCGGCCGCCTCGCCGATGCGGACGAGGCCGGTGGCCATCACGGGGTTGGCGCCCAGCGCCCCGCCGGAGGGGTTGACGCGGATGTCGTCGGCCAGGCACAGCACGTGGCGCAGGATCACCTCCTGGTGGCTGAACGGGGCGTGCAGTTCGGCGATGTCGACGGGGGCGTCGAAGGCGCCGGCGTGCCGGGCGGCGAGCCGGGTGGAGGGCGAGTCGGTCAGGTCGCGCACGCCGAGGGCCTGCGGCTCGATGCGGTGGTCGATGCCGCGGATCCAGGCGGGGCGTTCGCACATGCGCCGGGCGGTGGCGCCCTCGGCGAGGACGACGGCGGCGGCGCCGTCGTCGGCGGGCGCGCAGTCGGCGGGGCGCAGGGGCGCGACGAGGTACTGCGCGTCGTCGGCGGCGTCGGGTGCGGGGCGGGGGGCGATGTGCGGGTTGGCGCGGGCGGCGGTGCGGTTGCGGTCGGCGACGGCGGCGAGCCGTGCCTCGTCGGTGCGGCCGGCGTCGATGAGGGCGCGGGCCTGCAGGGCGGCCAGGGCGACGGAGTCGGGCCACAGGGGGGCGACGTAGTACGGGTCGAGCTGGCGGCCGAGGACGTCGCGCAGGGGGCCGGCGGAGGGCTTGCCGTGGGCGTAGACCAGGGCGGTGTCGGCCTCGCCGGTGAGGATCTTCACCCAGGCCTCGTACAGCGCCCAGGCGCCGTCGGCTTCGACGTGGGACTCGGCGACGGGCGGCCAGGCGCCGACGGCGTCGAGGGTGAGGGTGAAGGAGAAGGGGCGGCCGGCGAGGTAGTCGCTGGAGGCCGAGCAGGTGAAGTCGGCGTCGCCGGGGGCCAGTCCGGCCGCCGCGAGGGCCTCGGTCAGGACGGGCAGCAGCAGTTCGGCCTCGGACAGCTCGGGGACGGCGCCGCGGTGCCGGCTCTGGGCGAAGGCGACGACGGCGACGTGCCGGTCGTACGGGTACGGCGTCACAGCAGCCCCTTGTAGGTCTCGTACGCGGCGTCGGGCTCGCCGGTGGGGCGGTAGTGGTCGGGGTGGCGGCCGTCGCCGCTCCAGACGGCCTCGACGCGCAGGCCCATGCGGACCTCGTCGCAGGGGATGCCGGCGATGCGGCCGTGGAGGGCGAGGTCGGCGCCGTCGAGGGCGATGTGGGCGTAGACGTAGGGCACGTCGATGGGCAGGTTCTTCGCCTTGATGTTGACCACGCAGAAGGTGGTGACGGTGCCGCGGGGGCCGACCTCGACCGCCTCGGTGGTGGCCACCCCGCAGGTGGGACAGGCGCCGCGGGGCGGCACGACGACCTTGCGGCAGGCGGGGCAGCGTTCGCCGAGGATCCGGTGTGCGGTGAGGGCCTGCAGGTGACGGCTCTGGGCGCGGCCGGGGCTGTAGGTGTAGGCGAGGCGGGCGGGGGCGGTGATGGCGGTGACGGGGTCGGGGAAGGTCCCGTCGTGCGGGCGGGGCGCGGTGCGGGCCTCGTCCGGTCGGTGGCCGGAGGGGTTCTCGCCGTGGGCCTCGCACGGCTCGAAGCAGGCGATGTCGGTGATCGCGCCGGTGCGGTGGGCGGCCCAGCGGATGCGGACGCGCAGGCCGGTGCGGACGGCGTGCGGACCGGGGGCGTCGAGGGCGTGCAGCAGGGCGGTGTCGGCGCCGTCGAGGCGCACCAGCGCCCAGGCGAAGGGGGTGGCCAGGGGCTGTCCGGGGCGGGGGTCGGGGTTCCAGGCCCAGGTGGTGACGGTGCCGGTATCGGCGATCTCGACGAGGTCGCCGAGCTCCTCGGCGGTGTCCGGGTCGTACTCCACCGGCGGCACCAGGATGCGGCCGGCGGGGGTGCGTACGCCCAGGACGGTGCACTCGCGCAGGCCGGTGAGGAAGGCGCGCTGGACGGGGCCGAGGGAGCGGGTGAAGGGGAACTCCACGACGAGGGGCGCGGTGAGGTGGTCGGGCACGGCCGTTGCCCTCCTTGTCTCGGGTGTGCGCTCAGGCGCGCCGGTAGACGGCGGGGCGCTTCTCGGCGAAGGCGCGGGCGCCTTCCTTCGCGTCGTCGGTGTCGAAGACGGGGCGGCCGTGGTCGAGTTCGAGGGCGAGGGCCTCGGGCTCGGGCAGGCCCTCGGCGGCGAGGACGGACGCCTTGACGGCCTCGACGGCGAGCGGGGCGTTGGCGTTGACGAGGGCCGCGACCTCCAGGGCGTGGTCGAGGGCGGTGCCGTCGGGGACGACGCGTCCGACGAGCCCGATGCGCTCGGCCTCCTCGGCGGTGTACGGGCGCCCGGTGAGCAGCATCTCCAGGGCGTGGGTGCGCGGGATCTGGCGGGGCAGGCGGACGGTCGAGCCGCCGATGGGGAACAGCCCGCGGCGGACCTCGAAGAGCCCGAAGACGGCGCTGCGGGCGGCGATGCGGATGTCGGTGCCCTGCAGGATCTCGGTGCCGCCGGCCACGCAGGGTCCCTCGACGGCGGCGATGACGGGCTTGCGGGGCCGGTGGTGGCGCAGCATCGCCTTCCAGTGCAGGTCGGGGTCGGCGCGGAAGCGGGCGCGGACGGCGTCGTCGGCGGGTCCGGCGCCGGCGAGGGCCTTGAGGTCCATGCCGGAGCAGAAGGCGCCGCCGGCGCCGGTGAGCACGACGGAGCGGACGGAGTCGTCGGCGTCGGCTTCGAGCCAGCCGTCGTACAGGCCGGCGAGCATGGGCAGCGAGAGCGCGTTGCGGGCCTCGGGCCGGTCGAGGGTGAGCACGAGGGTCGCGCCGACGCGCTCGACGGTGAGGTGTGCGGTGCCGGTCATGTCTCCTCCCGGTCCGTTGAGCGTGTCCGTCAGGGTGCAGGAGGAGGAGGCCGGGTTCAATAGTTTTCTGACACGACGTCAGATTCTTTGCCCGCCGCCCTTTCCGCTCGCCGCCGACGGCGCTGTAATGACCGCGTGGACTACAACCTCGCCGATCTCCTCGAATCGGTCGCGGGCGCGGTACCCCGCCGGCCGGCCCTGGTCCACCTCGACCACCCGGGCGGCGGCGCCCGGCGCGCCCTGACGTACGCCGAACTCGACGCGGCCGCCGGCCGGCTCGCCCACCACCTGCGGGCCGCCGGTGTGCGGCCGGGCGACCACGTGGGCCTGCATCTGTACAACGGCGTCGAGTACGTGCAGACGCTGCTGGCCTGCCTGAAGGCCCGGGCCGTGCCCGTCAACGTCAATTACCGCTATGTCGAGGACGAGCTGGCCTACCTCTACCGGGACGCGGACCTGGTGGCACTGGTCTTCGACGGCGAGTTCACCGGGCGCGTGGCCGCGGCGCTGCCGCGCTCCGGCGGACGGCTGCGGCACCTGGTCCGCGTGGGCGAGGCGCCCTGCGACGTACCGGAACCCGGCATCGAGCCGGTCCCGTTCGCCGACGCCGAGGCGTCGACCCCGGACGGGGACGGGTTCGGCCCGCGCTCCGGCGACGACCGCTTCATCATCTACACCGGCGGCACCACCGGCATGCCCAAGGGCGTGGTGTGGCGGCAGGAGGACCTGTTCTTCTCCGGGCTCGGCGGCGGCTCCCCCACCGGCACGCCCGTCCGGCGGCCCGGGGAACTGGCCGTACGGGCCGTCGCCGCCGGCGAGGGCCTGGTGTTCTTCCCCACGGCACCGCTGATGCACGGCACCTCCACGCTCACCGCCCTCATCGCCCTGGCACTCGGGCAGAAGGTGGTACTGCACCGCAAGTTCGTGCCCGAGGAGGTGCTGCGCACCGTCGCCCACGAACGCGTCACCAACCTCTCCCTGGTCGGGGACGCCATGCTGCGCCCGCTGACGGACGCGCTGGCCGGACCGCTGCGGGGCACCGACTGCTCCTCCCTGAACAGCGTCAGCAGCTCGGGGGCGATCCTGTCGCACACCGTGCGCGAGCAGTTCGCCGCACTCCTGCCGGGCGTGCGCCTGGTCAACAACTTCGGCTCCTCCGAATCGGGCTTCAACGGCACCGCCACCGAGGACTCCGGCCCCCGGCGCGGCTTCCGCCTGCGCGTCAACTCCCGTACGGCCGTGGTCGACCCGGCCACGCGCCGCCCGGTCGGCCCGGGCGGCACCGGCCGCCTCGCGCAGCGCGGCCACGTACCGCTCGGCTACCACAACGACCCCGCCCGCAGCGCCGAGACGTTCTTCACCCTCGACGGGGAACGCTGGGTGCTCCTCGGCGACCTGGCCACGGTCGGCGCGGACGGCGTGGTCACCGTCCTCGGACGCGGCTCACAGTGCATCAACACCGGCGGGGAGAAGGTCTTCCCCGAAGAGGTCGAGGAGGCCCTCAAGGCCCACCCGGCCGTGTACGACGCCCTGGTCGCCGGCATCCCGGACGCCCGCTGGGGCCAGGCGGTGGCCGCAGTGGTCCAACCCCGCACCGGCGCCGAACCCCCCACCCTCGCCGCCCTCCAGGCCCACTGCCGCACCCGCCTGGCCGGCTACAAGGTGCCCCGCATCCTGGTCGTCACCGACCGCATCCACCGTTCCCCGGCGGGCAAGGCGGACTACCGCTGGGCAAGGGCACTGGCCGAGGCCTCAAGGCGCTCGGGTACCCGCGACGCGTGAGGCGACGCCTACGGCATGCTGTTCCTCCACCGAGAACGACATGGGGGGACCATGCCCAGGCACACCACCACGATGGCGGCCCTCGCCACGGCCGCCGCCGCCTTGCTGACGCTCACCGCCTGCAATCCGGACACCACCGGCAACGGCGGCAAGCCGTCCGCCCCGCGGACCGCCGCCAGGACCGCGACGCTTCCCGACATGAACGGCAAGGGCCTCCAGTCCGCCCAGGACCAGGCACAAGCCGCCGGCTTCTCCCACCTGACCTCGCACGACGCCCTCGGCCGCGGCCGCATGCAGGCCCTCGACCGCAACTGGAAGGTCTGCACCCAGACCCCGAAGCCGGGCGAGCACCCGACGAACACGAAAGTCGACTTCGGAGCGGTCAAACTCGACGAGACCTGCCCTGCCATGGACCAGGGCACCGCCCCCGGGGCCACCGCCGGAACCACGATGCCCGACTTCAAGGGCACATCCGTCAAGGCCGCCCGCACGGCCCTGCCCGGCAACACGAGCCTCACCGTCAAGGACGCCACCGGGAACCGCATGATCCTGGTCGAGTCGAACTGGCAGGTGTGCTCCCAGCAACCCGCCCCGGGCACGAAACTCGACGGCCGGCCGGTGTCGCTCACGGCGGTGAAGTTCGGGGAGTCCTGCTGATCGGCGTCCTCCACCCCGGCGGGGGCACGCCCCCGCGCCCGGCCGGCACGGCAGGGCAGGCGCGCGGCCACCGGCACGAGCAGCTCGCCACGGCTTCACGGGACAGGACGCGGCAGCACCGCCGTCCCTTCCGCCGCAACCACCGCCGGGCACCATCAGCCGCAGTCGCCGCCGCCCCACACGGCGGCAGGCCTGTAAGCCATCAAGACGATGAGCAGCGCGAACGGGATCGCCACGACGTTGAACCACACGCTCACGTACGCGAGCAGACCTCGCCTCGTCGACCACAGATCCCTCCCGCAGCGCCGGCGCACACCCTTGGCGGCCAGGACGCACAGGACGACCGCGACCGCACCGAGGCCAAGGCCGGCCCAAGCGGCGACGTATTCCGTCAGCGGAGTCGGCGTCCGCACGGCCGTGCAGGGCACCGACTGGTCCATGCGGTGCCCGTCGGCGACCTTCGCGTACCAGGCGCAGACCGGGCCGAGGGCGGTGAAGACCGGCACCAGCAGGGTCTGAAGCGCCGGACGGGGAGGGACGGACCGCGGCGAGGTGGCCTCGTCGGGTGCGGGGGCGGAGGGGGTGGTCGTCAGCACCGGGTCAGCCTATGCGGGGGTGTCACCTGCCGGTTCGGGGTGGGTGACGGCCGCCACCGGTGCCGGCGGCACGACATGCTGTCAGGGTATGAGGACCGTCTTGCCCTTGGCACGGCCGGCCTCGGCGAGCCGATGAGCCGTGGCCGCGTCCGCCAGGGGAACCTCCCGTCCGACGTGGACGCGCAGCTTCCCCGCCTCGGCCAGCTCGCCGAGGCTCTCCAGGTCCGGGCCGGAGGGCTGGACGAACACCGTCTCGAAGCGAACGCCGTACTGCTCGGCCTCCTCGGCGGTCATCCCCGGATGGTGACCGACCGTGGTGACGAGCAGGCCGCCGGGCCGGAGCGTGCGCGCGGACCGGGAGGCGTACTCGCCGCCGACCAGGTCGAGCACGACGTCCACCGGGCCGACCGCGGTCGTGAAGTCCGTCGTCGTGTAGTCGATCACCTCGTCCGCGCCCAGCGACGTCACGAACGCGTGGTTGTCCGACCGTGCCGTGGCGAGGACATGGGCGCCGCGGGCCTTGGCGATCTGCACGGCGAGATGACCGACCCCGCCGGCCGCCGCGTGGATCAGCACGCGCTGCCCGGCCTCGATCCGGGCGATGCCCACCAGCGCCTGCCAGGCCGTCAGTCCGGCCAGTGGCAGGGCGCCGGCCTCCGCCGCCGTCAGCGCGGCGGGCTTGAGGGCGAGTTGCCCGGCCGGGGCCACGACGTACTCGGCGTAGGCACCCGCGGCCTCCGGGAACCGCGGCATGCCGTACACCTCGGCACCCACCTCGAAGCGGGTGACTCCCTCGCCCACCGCCACGACCTCGCCCGCGACGTCCCAGCCCAGGGCGAAGGGCGGCTCGGCGAAGAGGGGGAAACGCCCGGCGCGGACGGCCGAGTCGACCGGGTTCACGCCCGCCGCGCGCACCCGGACCAGCACCTCGCCGGGGCCGGCCTGCGGGCGCTCGGCCTGCGTGCCGTGCAGCACTTCCGGGCCGCCGAAGGAACGCTGGGTGATCGCAAACATCTGAGGTGCCATGGGATTCGACTCTCCAAGAGCTAGCGAGCTGGATTGATTGACGCGAGGAATATCGCTGAAGCAAATAACTACAGGCAGATATTCCCCATGTCAACTATCCGCGCATCAAGCGTCTCGGGTAGGATCGGTGCCGTGGACACCGAGGAACTCTTCACCGACCCCCGCCTCACGGCGATGGGGCTCCTGCTGGAAGCCCATGCCGGACTCAACGCCAAGCTGCAGCCCGTGCTCGACGAGAACGGCGTGTCGTCACTGGACCTCAACGCCCTGATGCGACTGAGCCGCTCCCCCGGGCAACGCCTGCGTCTGAGCGACCTGGCCGCCCAGACGTCCCTGTCCACCAGCGGCATCACCCGGCTCGTCGACCGGCTGCAGCGCGCCGGCCTGGTGCGCCGCGAGTCCTTCCCCGGAGACCGCCGCAGCACCTACGCGGTACTGACCGACGAGGGCGCCGACCGGCTCGTACGGCTCCTGCCGGACTACCTGGCCACGATCGAACGCTGGTACACCGGCCTGCTGACGCCCGGTCAGCTCCCGGACTTCCTCGCGTGCCTGCGCATCCTCCGTGACAGCGTGCATCCCGAGGCGACCGCGGGCGATGAGGAATGACACCGCTGTCACTGGACAGGGCAGCACTGTGCCGCCCGCATCGGCGGCCGGGTCGTCGCGAGGTGAAACGGCGCCACCGCCCCGTCGAGCGGCGCGCCGGTCAGGCAAGCGGAGCCCGTGCCCCGGCGCCGAAGCCGGTGAACCTGATCAGGTCCGCCATGGTGAAGTCGCCCGCTCGGGCGCTCGGCAGGGCCGGCTGCCATCCCGGGGCGTTGCCGAGGTACGACGACGGATCGGCCGCGAGCATGCCGGCGAAGACCTCGGCGACAATCCGGGATGGCAGCCGGCCCTGCCCGGCGTCCGTCCGGCGTCGTGCAGTTCCGCCTCGCGGAGCACGTAGTACCACAGCGGGGCCGGGCCGCCGTCCGGCAGGTCCAGGTCCTCGTCGTCGAGCGGCTCGATGCCCATGGCCAGCGCGACGTGCTGACCGCAGGGCAGTCCCAGCCGGGCGCCGCGGGTGAGGTTGCGCCGGGCGAGGTCGGTGATCTCGCCGCCCGCCAGCGCCGGCGGCAGGGCGCGCAGCGGCGCGGCCAGGTACCGGTCGATCCTGCGGGCGTACTGGAGGCCGTCCGATTCGGCCAGGTGGAAGAAGCGGCCCCAGTCGATCTGCCAGCCGGCGGGGAGCCGCCGGAATCCGCCGAGGTGCCGTGGTTCGTGCTGCGTGCCGGATGGCGGGCCGGGGCTGGGGACCGGCAGTGGTCCGACGGTGGCGTTCAGCCGGTAGGCCGGGCGTACGAGCGAGTGCCCGAACCGATAGGCCGCGACGGCGAACTCGACCGGCATGAAGATCTGGTGCCGCCAGGCGAAGAAGCGGAGCCTGACCTGCTCGACGGGATCGCCCTGCGGGACGAGGGGCTCCTGGTGCAGGACGTCCTTGTAGGTGACAGCGTCGACGATCCGCTTGAGGAAGTCGTGGACCACGACCCACTGGTCATGCCACCGTACGAGCCGCCGGGCGCAGTCGAAGACCTCCTCGCCGGCCCTGCGGTGCCGGACGTACTCGCTCCCGTCGCCGGCAGTCAGCCAGTCGCACACCCTGTTGTGGAAGAGTATGAAGGTGAGCTGGAGCTGGCTGAGGATGACGCTCTCGTCGTTCCGGGGGTCGCCGATGAGCGCCACGCCGCGCGGATCGCGCGGCAGATCGAGCTCGCCCCTGCCCTCGCCCTTCGGGGTGCCGACGACGAACCTGGGCGGGCCGGCATCCGGTGTCCGCTGGTACAGGTACGGCTGGTCCACCGGGCCCCGTCCGTAGACCGAGTCCAGATCGAAACACGGGGTGCGGAAGTTGACGAGCGCGTCGGGGTCGTTCTGCCGCTGGAGACTGGAGGTGAGGAGAGCGACCCCGTCGCGGGCGACCTCGCGGGGGCCGATCACGGCCTGGTAGGGGATCAGGCGTGCCGCGCGGACGCGGGCGCCGGGTGCCGTCGCCGGGCCGGCGGCCTCGGCGCGCAGGCCCGCGTCGAGGCAGTGCCGGACCAGCGCGGCGGCCTGCGGGGCCTCGGCCTCGGAGACGGACAGGACGGCGATCTGGACCGGGGCCAGCCAGGCCGGGAAGGCGCCGCCGTGGACCTCGATGAGGTGCGCGACCGCCCGTTCGACGCTGCCGATGCCCGCCCGGTGCACCGTCACCGGCCGGTGCTTGGCACCGTCCGGTGCTTGGCACCGTCCGGTGCTTGGCACCGTCCGGTGCTTGGCACCGTCCGGTGACGGTGTACTGCAGGTCGAAGCGGGCCGGCTGGTGGAAGTCCACCTGGACGGTCGACAAGGTCGCCGGCATCCCCGACGCGCGCTGGGGCCAGGCGGTGGCCGCAGTGGTCCAACCCCGCACCGGCGCCGAACCCCCCACCCTCGCCGCCCTCCAGGCCCACTGCCGCACCCGCCTGGCCGGCTACAAGGTGCCCCGCACCCTGGTCCTCACCGACACCATCCACCGCTCCCCCTCGGGCAAGGCGGACTACCGCTGGGCACGATCGGTGGCCGTCCGGGGCGCCGGGCTCCCCGAGGGTTGACAGGAGGGCTGCCGACGGAAGCCACTCCGCTACCGTGCCGGCCATGACGCATTTCGTACTGGTGGCAGGTGCACGGCTCGGGGCGTGGGCGTGGGACGAGGTGGTGCCGCATCTGCGGGCAGCGGGCCATGGCGCCCACCCCCTGACGCTGTCCGGACTCGCCGAGAAGCAGGGTGTGCCGGCCGGACAGCAGACGCACGTCCGGGACATCGTCGACGAGATCGAGGGCAAGGACCTGCGCGACGTCGTCCTGGTCGGTCACAGTTACGCGGGCATCCCGGTCGGCCAGGCGGCGGAACGGATAGGCGACCGGCTGGCCCGCGTGGTCTTCGTCGACTCCGATGTCCCGGCCGAGGGCCGGTCGTTCGTCTCCGCCTGGCCGGACGGCGGTGAGACGGTGAAGGCATCGATCGCCGGAAACGGCGGCTTCTGGCCGGTGGCACCCGCAGCCCATTACGCCGGCCAGGGGCTCACCGACGAGCAGATCGCCCGGATCGTGGCCGGCTCGACCCCGCACCCGGGCGCCTCCTTGACCGAACCGGCCGTGATGGCACGCCCGCTCGGCGAGCTCCCGGCCACGTACATCCACTGCTTGCTCGACGACGCCGCGCTCGCGGAGGACGTGGCCCTGCTGCTGGCGACCGGCGCGCGGTGGCGGCTGGTGAAGATGGACACGGGCCACTGGCCGATGTTCTCCCGGCCGCGCGAACTGGCGCGGATTCTCCTCGACGCGGCAGGGGATTGACGGCAATCCCTGCGGCCAGGACGCGCGGACCTTGACGTGCAAGCCGCCGAGCTGGTTTCGTCGGAGCGGACGACAGACCGAATGATCGGTCGGGGGTTCTCGGTCGAGGGGGACGCATGCAGGATCCGACGACGCGGCCCGACGCCGCCGAGGTCATGACGGGGCCGGAGCTCGCGGCCCTGCAGCTGCGGCGGCTGCGGCGGACCCTGCAGCACGCGTACGACAACGTGCCCTTCCACTGGGCGGCGTTCGACGCCGCCGGCGTGCGCCCGGAGGACTGCCGTACGCTCGCCGACCTCGCGCGGTTCCCGTTCACCACCAAGGCGGATCTGCGCACGCACTACCCGTGGGGCATGTTCGCCGTCGAGCGGTCGCGGCTGCGCCGCCTGCACGCCTCCAGTGGCACCACCGGCACCCCCACCGTCGTCGGCTACACCGACCGGGATCTCGACGCCTGGTCCGAGGTGGTGGCCCGGTCGCTGCGGGCGGCCGGTGCGCGCCCGGGCGACACGGTGCACGTCGCCTACGGGTACGGGCTGTTCACCGGCGGCCTGGGCGCCCACTACGGTGCCGAGCGGCTCGGCTGCACCGTGATCCCGGCCTCCGGGGGCATGACCGCCCGCCAGGTGCGGCTCATCACCGATCTGCAGCCGCAGATCATCATGGTGACGCCCACGTACATGCTCACCCTGCTGGACGAGTTCGAGCGCCAGGGCATCGACCCGCGCTCCACCTCGCTGCGCACCGGCGTCTTCGGGGCCGAGCCCTGGACGCAGGAAATGCGCCGGGAGATCGAGGAGCGCTTCGCGATCGACGCCGTCGACATCTACGGCCTGTCCGAGGTCATGGGGCCGGGTGTGGCGCAGGAGAGCGTGGCGACGAAGGACGGCCCGCACATCTGGGAGGACCACTTCTACCCGGAGGTCGTCGACCCCGTGACGGGCGAGGTGCTGCCCGAGGGCGCGGAGGGCGAGCTGGTGTTCACCTCGCTCACCAAGGAGGCCATGCCGGTGGTGCGCTACCGCACCCGCGACCTGACCCGGCTGTTGCCCGGCACCCTGGGCCCGTTCCGGCGCATGGCCCGTATCACCGGCCGGTGCGACGACATGATCGTGCTGCGCGGGGTCAACCTCTTCCCCTCGCAGATCGAGGAGCTGGTGCTGACCGTCGCGGGCCTCTCCCCGCACTTCCAGCTGCGCCTGACCCGCGAGGGCCGGCTGGACCGGCTCGCCGTCCGCGTCGAGGCCCGGCCCGGCACGGCACCGGACCGGCGTGCCGCCGCGGCCGGCGAGCTGATACGCCGGGTGAAGGAGGGCATCGGGGTGTCGGTGGAGGTGGAGGTCGTCGACCCGGAGTCGCTGGAGCGGTCGGTGGGGAAGCTGAAGCGCATCATCGACGAACGCCGACGGTGAGGCAGTAGTCGTTCACGGGAGCAGCAGCCCCCACCACACCACCCAGAGCGCGAATCCCGCCGTCGTCGCCAGGGTCAGCAGCGTCCGCAGCCGTCGGGCCCGGCCCAGGGCGTGCCATTCCCGCCACGCCGTGACCGCCGTGACCGCGGCCAGCACGAGGAGTCCGACGGCGAGACCTTGCGCCAGCAACCAGGCCACGGGGCGCCCGGCCAGCACGGGGGTCGCCGTCGCGTCGCCTGCAGCAAGGACGGCGAGGGGGCAGAGCAGTGCGCCCACGACCTCGACGACGCCCAGTGTGGCCAGCCACCGCAGCAGGACCGCGCTGCGGGGCGAGGGAGGGGCTGTACGCCGGCGCCTGCCGAGCCGGCGCAGGAGTCCGCCCGCCGGGTGGGCGGCGAAGCCGAGGAGGAGCAGTGCGGGGACGAGCCAGGAGTACCGTCCCCCGGTGGCGGGGACGCTGGCGACCGTCTGCGGCGGCGCCGTGGCCGCACGAGAGGCCGGCGGGCGGTCGGCGGCGACCTCGTCCACCCAGGAGGTCATGGTGGCGGCGTAGCCGGGGGCGAGGGCGCCCAGGCGTTTGCCGTGGTGGAGAGGGCCTCCGATCCGGTCGAACCCGTCGGACGTGCGGTGTCCGTTGTGTGCGGCGCCGGGGACGAAGCCGATGACGGCGTGCCGGTTGCCGGCTTCGGCGAGAGTGCGCCGGAAGATTTGCGCGCTCTCCTGTGGCGGCACCTGGTTGTCGTACCGGCCCCACAGGGCGAGCACCGGGGTGCGCAGGCGTTGCAGCGCGGGAAGCGGGTCGTAGTCGGCCGCCGGGAAGACGCCCAGGGAGGCGGTGAGCCCGGCCGCCGGCCCGGCAACGGTCCCGGGGAAGTGCCCGGTGATGCCGCGGTGCCGCAAGTGGGTGTCGAGGTTCCACGTCTGGGTGCGCAGCGGGGAGTACCCGGAGCCGCCGATGGTGATGACGAAGGCGACGTCGCCGGAGCGGGAGGCGGCCAGCGGCGCCACCCAGCCGCCCTCGCTGAACCCCCACAGGCCCACGTGCCGCGGGTCCACGCCCGCACGGCTGCGCAGCAGCCGCACGCCGGCCAGGGCGTCCTCGGCCAGCAGGCCGAAGTCCCGGTGCAGCGTGGAGTAGCCGGTCGTCCGCTTGTCGTGGACGAGCGTGGTGATCCCTGCGCGGGCGAAGGCCTCGGCCTCCTGCCGGTACTCCTCCCGTGGGCCGGGGCCCGAGCCGCCGATCAGGACGATGCCCGGCCGTGCGCCGCGGGCCGTCGCGGAGGTGAGGACGGTTCCGTGCAGGGTGAGGCCACCACCGCCGGTGAAGGAGACCTCCTCGCGGACCAGGCCGTCACCGTCGGCACGGGCCGGGGCCGCCGGCAGGAGAACGATGCCCGCGGCCAGCGCCAGGGCGAGGGCGAGCAGACGTATCAAGGGCAGGGGTCCGGCCGGGAGCGGCACGCGGCGCTCTCCTTCCACGGCGTGGTGGTCAAGGGATGCAGGGGTACGGGGATATGAGGACAGGCGGTGGCGTCAGTCGGTCTCGGGCAGGCCGAGCAGGCGGACGAGAACCGTGCGCGCACCGGGCTGCGGGTCCTGCTGGGATGCGGGAGCGGATGCGGGTGCGGATTCAGGTGCGGATTCAGGTGCGGGTGCGGAGTAGCGCTGGAGCAGCGCAACGTACTCTTCGAAGAACTCCGCGAGCCGGGCGGGGTCCACGTGCAGAGTGGCGCGGGAGAAGATGGCGGCGTCCGCCCACGGGCCGAGGGTGTCGCGGGCGTTCTCGAACTTCCGGGCCTCCTCGATCAGTTCGGCCAGGTTGAGCCGGTGCATCTGTGTCAGCGCCTCCCGCATGGCGGGGCTCTGCCGGCTGTACGGCGGATACCTGCGGTCGCCGGGCACGGCCCGCCACCACCGCTCCCGGCCCCTGGCCAGCTCGGGCACCTCCTCGATGAACCCGTGCTCGGCCATCCGGCGCAGGTGATAGCTGGTCAGTCCGGTGCTCTCGCCGAGTTCGCGGGCGAGGGCCGCGGAGTTGGCCGGGCCCTTGCGCAGGCATTGTTCGATCTTCTGCCGCATGGGGTGGGCGAGCACCCGGAGGGCCTCGACGTCGTTGATCTCCTGGGGAGCGGGCGCCATGGCAGGGACCCTAAGAGTTGCAAAGGACCTTTGCAAG
Source organism: Streptomyces sp. PKA51 (assembly GCF_057552455.1). Lineage (NCBI taxonomy): Bacteria > Bacillati > Actinomycetota > Actinomycetes > Kitasatosporales > Streptomycetaceae > Streptomyces > Streptomyces sp. PKA51. The sequence continues at coordinate 333,315 of NZ_BAAJPZ010000001.1, read as the reverse complement.
GCTTCTTTGCAACTCCTTGATCGTCTCGCGCAACCCTTCGACGGGCTGCCCGCGTCACGTTGGTCACCAACCGTTCCTTCTCCCACAGGAGGACCCACGTGTCTGTCCGTCACCGCTTACGCGCGCTGACGCTCACGGGCCTGGCCCTGCTCACCGGCGCCGGCAGCGCCCTGCCCGCGGTGGCGGCGCCCGGGGCCGACCCCGCGGCCCACCGGCCCACCGGGGGCGGGCTGTCCGCCGTCATCCGCTACACCGAGTACGGCATCCCGCACATCACCGGCAAGGACTACGCCTCCCTCGGTTTCGGCGAGGGCTGGGCGCAGGCCGCCGACAACGTGTGCGTCCTCGCGGGCGGCTTCGTCACCCTGCGCGGCGAGCGCTCGCTGACCTTCGGGGCCGACGGCGCGCCCGACCATGATCTGTCCTCGGCGAGCGACAACCTCTCCAGCGACCTGTTCTTCCGGGGCCTCAACGACGCGCACACCGTCGAGGGGCTGCTCGCCACCCCCGCCCCGGTCGGCCCCAGCCGGCAGGCCAAGGAGCTGATGCGCGGCTGGGCGGCGGGCTACAACGCCTGGCTGAAGCAGAACCGCATCAGCGACCCCGCCTGCCGCGGCAAGGACTGGGTCCGCCCGGTCAGCGCCCTCGACGTCGCCCGCCGTGGCTACGCGATCACCGTGCTCAGCGGCCAGGGGCTGATGGCCGACGGCATCACCGGCGCCCGACCGCCGGCCCCGGGCACCTCGGGCAGCCCTGCGCCGCGGGCCGCGGCGGGCCCGGTCGCCACGACGCCCGGTGCGGCATCCGCGGCCGTGCGCAAGGTTCTGCGCCGCGACGACATGGGCTCCAACGCCGTCGCCTTCTCCGGCTCGGTCACCGCCGACGGACGCGGCCTGCTGCTGGGCAACCCGCACTACCCGTGGGCCGGCGGCCGCCGCTTCTGGCAGTCGCAGCTGACCATCCCCGGCGAGCTGGACGTCTCCGGCGCCTCGCTGCTCGGGCTGCCCATCACCTCCATCGGCCACAACAGCGACATGGCGTGGAGCCACACGGTCTCCACGGGCACCCCGCTCGGCCTGTACGAGCTGCGGCTCGCGCCCGGCGACCCGACCTCCTACCTCGTCGACGGCAGACCCGAGCGCATGCGGCAGCGGACCGTCACCGTCGAGGTGCGCGGCAAGGACGGCAGGCCGCAGACGGTCCGGCGGACCCAGTGGCAGACCCGCTTCGGGCCCGTCGTCAATCGGCTGGCCACGGAGATGCCGCTGCCGTGGACGGCCGGCTCGGCGTACGTCCTGATCGACCCCAACGCGGCCAACCTCCGTTTCACCGACGCCTCGCTGGCCCTGAGCAAGGCGCACAGCGTGCGCGACGCCCGGGCCGCGCTCGGCCGGGTCCAGGGCCTGCCCTGGGTCAACACGATCGCCGCCGACTCCGCCGGGCACAGCCTCTACACCCAGGCGCAGGTGCTGCCGCGCGTCACCGACGAGCTCGCCGCCCGCTGCTCCACCGACCTCGGCAAGCAGCTGCTGGCCTCCGACGGCCTGGCCGTCCTCGACGGCTCGCGCGGCGCGTGCGCGCTCGGCAAGGACGCCGACGCCCTGCAGCCCGGCTTCTTCGGGCCCTCGGCGATGCCCACCCTGCTCGACGCGCCCTACGCCGAGAACTCCAACGACAGCCCCTGGCTGGCCAACGCCGACCGGCCGCTGACCGGCTACCCGCGCGTCTTCGGCGACACCGGCACCGCGCGCTCCCTGCGCACCCGTGGCGGTCTGCAGGACGTCGCCGCCCTGGCCGCGCGCGGCCGGCTGACCGTGGAGGACCTGCAGAAGCAGCAGTTCGCCGAGCGGGTCCCCGCCGGTGACCTGGCCGCCGCGGACGCCGCGAAGGCGTGCGCCGCGATGCCGGGCGGCATGGCCACCGGCAGCAACGGCCGACCCGTCGACGTGTCGGCCGCCTGCGGCGTCCTGGCCCGCTGGGACCGCACGGCGACCACCGGCAGCCGGGGCGCCCTGCTCTTCGACCGCTTCTGGCGCGCGCTGACCTCCGACCCGAAGGCGAAGGTGTGGCGCGTGCCCTTCTCCGCCTCCGCGCCGGTGACCACCCCGAACACGCTCGACACCGGCGATGCGGCCTTCGCCCGCGCGCTGGCCGACGCCGTCACCGAGCTGCGCTCCGCCGGCGTCGCCCTGGACGCGCCCCTGGGCGAGCACCAGTACGTCGAGCGGGGCGGCAAGCGCATCGCCGTGCCCGGTGGCAGCAACCGGATCGGCGTCTGGAACGTCGTCGAGGCCCGGTGGAACGCCGCCCGCGGCGCCTACGACAGTGTGTCGATGGGCACCAGCTATCTGCAGGCGGTCGGCTTCGACGGCAAGGGCTGCCCCGTGGCCCGTACGCTGCTCACCTACAGCCAGTCGACCGACCCCACCTCGCCGCACCACAGCGACCAGACCGAGCTGTTCTCCTCGGGCCGCATGGTGCAGGGGCGTTTCTGCGAGCAGGACATCCTCGCCTCGCCCGCCCTGCGGACGGTACGGGTCGCCGAGCGCTGACCGTGACGGCCACTCAGACGAGCCGCCCCTGCCTGCCGTGCCAGTACGGCTCCCGCAGCCGGCGTTTGTACAGCTTGCCGTTGGGGTCGCGCGGCAGGCGGGCGGCGAAGTCGACCGAGCGGGGCCGCTTGTAGCCCGCCAGGCGGGCGGCGCAGTGGGCGAGGAGCTCGGCGGCCAGCTCCTCGCCCGGCACCTGCCCCTCGGCGGGCTCGACCACGGCCTTGACCTCCTCGCCCCAGTCGTCGTGGGGCACGCCGAACACGGCGGCGTCGGCGACGGCGGGGTGGGCGAGGAGGACCGACTCCACCTCGGCCGGGTAGATGTTGACGCCGCCCGAGATGATCAGGTCGATCTTGCGGTCGTGCAGGAAGAGGTAGCCGTCCTCGTCGAGGTGGCCCAGGTCGCCGACGGTGAAGAAGTCGCCCACACGGTTGCGTGCGGTCTTCTCCGCGTCCTTGTGGTAGGCGAAGCCACCGGTCTTCATCCGCAGGTAGACCGTGCCCACCTCGCCCGGCGGCAGCGGCCTGCCGTCGTCGTCCAGGACGGCGATCTCGCTGATGGGCCACGCCCGGCCGACCGTGCCGGGCCGGCGCAGCCACTCCGCCGCGGTGGCGTACGCGCCGCCGCCCTCGCTCGCCGCGTAGTACTCCTCGACGCACTCGCCCCACCAGGCGATCATCGCCCGCTTCACATGCTCCGGGCAGGGGGCGGCGCCGTGTATCGCGTGCCGCATGGACGTCACGTCGTACGCGCCCCGTACGTCGCCCGGCAGCGCCAGCAACCGCCGGAACTGGGTGGGCACCATGTGGGTGTGCGTGCACCGGTACGTCTCGATCAGGCGCAGCATCTCCTGCGGGGTCCACTTGTCCATCACCACCAGCCGGTGCCCGAGGTGCAAGGACGCCGCGGCGAACTGCAGGACGGCCGTGTGGTACAGCGGGGAACACACGAGGTGGACGTTGCCGTCGTGCGGCCTGATCCCGAAGATGCCGAGGAACCCGCCGAGATGGGCCTCCTCCGGCGGGATCCCCGGCAACGACCGGCGCACCCCGCGCGGGCGGCCGGTGGTGCCGGAGGTGTAGTTCATGACCCAGCCGAGGGTGCGGTCCTCGGGCGGGGTGCCGGGGCGGCCCCGCAGCAGGTCCGCGTACGGCCGGAACCCGGGGATCTCCCCCACCGCGTACCGGGCGCCCTGCGGCAGACCCGCGCCGTCGGCGGCCGCCGCGGCGGCCCCGGCCCATCGTTCGTGGGCGATCAGCACCTTGGCCCCGCAGTCGGCGACGATCCAGGCGATCTCGTCGGCGAGGAGGTGGTGGTTGACGGGGACGAGGTAGAAGCCGGCCTGGGTGGCGGCCAGATGGGCGGTGAAGAACTCCGGCCCGTTGGGCAGGACGACGGCGAGGGCGTCCCCTGCGCGCAGCCCCGCCTCGCGCAGGGCGTGGGTGAGCCGGTTGGCCTCGGCGTGCAGGCGCCCCGCGGTCCAGCCGTGCCCGTCGGGGGTCACGAGCGCGACGCGCCCGGGGTGCGCGGTGGCCTCGGCCCAGAAGCCGTTCACTGCGTGCGGCATTTGCGCTGCCTCCTGGTTGCTGCCGGACGGTTCTTCTCCCCGACCCCGCCCTTTCACCGTTTCCCGGGGGCTTGGCCCCCGGACCCCCGGACCGGGCTTCGCCCGGTGGCCCCAAGCTCACCGGCTACCGCTGGGAGGTGCCCGCCACACGGTTCAGCCGGGTCACCGCCCGCTCGAAGCCGCGCGTCAGGTCGTCGACCACCGCCTGCACCGGCCGTACCTCCGTCATCGTCCCCACCACCTGCCCCACGGGCGTGCCCAGCAGGGCGTCGACCTCGTGCTCCTGAATACGCGTCAGTGCCTCCGCCACCAGCAGTCCCTGCAGCGGCATCGGCAGGGGGCCCGGCCCGGCCGGGTCGTCCCAGGCATCCGTCCAGGCCGTGCGCAGCTGGCGGGCCGGTTTGCCGGTCAGGGCGCGGGAGCGCACCGTGTCGCCGGAGCCCGCCGCCAGGAGTTTGGCGGTCAGGGCGCGCGAGCGCAGGGCCGCCTCCTCGGTGGTGAGCCAGACGGACCCGAGCCACACTCCCTGCGCGCCGAGCGCGAGGGCGGCGGCGATCTGTTCGCCGCTGCCGATGCCGCCGGCGGCCAGGACGGGCAACGGGTCGACGGCCCGGACGACTTCCGGGGTGAGCACCATGGTGGCGATCTCCCCGGTGTGCCCGCCGGCCTCGTACCCCTGGGCGACGACGATGTCGACGCCCGCCTCGGCGTGCCGCCGGGCGTGCCGGGCGCTGCCCGCGAGGGCGGCGACGAGGGTGCCGTGGCGGTGGGCGCGGTCGATGACGTCGTGGGGCGGCGGGCCCAGGGCGTTGGCGACGAGGGCGAGCGGGTGGTCGAAGGCGACGTCGAGCTGGGTGCGGGCGACGTCCTCCAGCCAGCCGGTGATGCGCCAGCGGGTGCGTTCGCCCTCGGGCAGGGGCGGTACGCCGTGCCGGGCGAGGGTGTCGGCCACGAAGCGCCGGTGCCCGGCGGGGATCAGGGCCTCGACGTCGGCCTCGGTGACCCCGGCGGCGCCCGCCGCGCTCGCGGCGGGCATGACCACGTCCAGCCCGTAGGGCCGGCCGTCGGTGTGGGCGTCGAGCCAGTCGAGGTCGCGGGCGAGTTCGCCGGGGTCGCGGTAGCGCACGGCGCCCAGGACGCCGAGGCCGCCGGCGCGGCTGATGGCCGCGGCGACGGCGGGGAAGGGGGTGAAGCCGAAGAGGGCGCATTCCATGCCCAGCCGTCGGCTCAGCTCGGTCCGCATGGGCGGCAGGATGCCGCAGCGGGCTTGGGGAGGGAAGGCGGATGCCCGGTCTTTTCTGACGCTACGTCAGCTGCCCGCGGCCGGCCCGCGTGCGCCGCACCGCGGCGACCTGCCGGTAGAGCTCGACGGCCTCGGCCGAGCGGCCCAGCTGCTCCAGGCAGTGCGCCTCGTCGTGGCGGCTGGCCAGCGCGTCGGGGTGGTCGGCGCCCAGCACCCGCTGCCGGGCCTGCGCGACGTCGCGGTAGACGGCGAGGGCGTCGCTCCAGCGGCCCAGCCAGCCGAGCGCGACGGCCACCTCGCGCCGGCTGACCAGGGTGTCGGGGTCGTCGGGGCCCAGCACCCGGGCCCGGATCGCGCACACGTCGCGCGCCTCGGCCAGCGCCTCCTCCCAGCGTCCCAGCCGACCCAGGTTGACCCCGATCCCGTGCCGGGCCCGCAGCGTGTCGGGGTGGGCGGGGCCCTGCGCCCGGGTGCGGTCCTCGACCAGGGCGCGGTAGAGCTCCAGGGCCTCGGCGCTGCGGCCGAGCCGGCCCAGGCAGATGCCGGCCTCGTAGCGGGCGGCGAGCGTGTCCGGGTCGTCGGGGCCCAGCACCCGGGCCCGGGCGGCGGCCACGGCCTGGTAGGTGTGCAGGGCCTCCGTCCAGCGGCCCAGCTGGCCGAGCGCGTAGCCGACCTCGTAGCGGGTCACCAGCGTGTCGGGGTGGTCGGGGCCGAGCACGCGGGCGCGGGCCGCGGCGACGTCGCGGGCCAGGGCGTGGGACTCGGCGGGCCGCCCCAGTCTGCCGAGGTTGAACGCCAGGTTGTGGCGGCAGCGCAGGGTGTCGGGGTGGTCGGGGCCCATGACGCGGTCCCGGGCGGCGAGGACCGCGGTGTAGACCTGGTGCGCCTCGAAGTGCCGGCCGAGCTGCCCGAGGACGTACGCCGTCTCCTGCCGGGCGGCCAGGGTGTCGGGGTGGTCGGCGCCGAGCACCCGCTCCCGGCCGGCGGCGGTGCGGGCGAACTCGTCCAGCGCCTCGCGCGCCCGGCCCAGCCGGCTCAGGGCGAACGCCAGCTCGTAGCGGCTGGCCAGGGTGTCCGGGTGGTCCGGTCCGAGCAGGTGCTCGCGCTCGCCGACGACGGCCCGCTGCACCTCGCCGGCCTCGGCCCAGCGGTCGAGGCGGGCCAGGCGCAGGCCCTCGCCGTGCCGCCCGGCGAGCTCGGCGAGCGCCTCGGGCGGCGGCCGCTCGGCGGCCGGGGGCGGCAGGGTCCGGCCTGCGGCGGGCCCGGCGTACCCGGTGCCGGTGGGGCCGGCGGCGGGTGCCCAGGGGTGCGTCCAGCGCCCGGTCAGGGCGGCGGCCGGGCCGGGCTGCGGGGCGGGGCGGCCGCTGCCGGCCGCCTTGCCACCGGTGGTCATGGAGCGGGCCCAGCCGGGCAGCCGGGGCGGCTCGGCCGTCCGGCCGGCCCAGGTGGGGCCGTCCGGCGGCAGCCGGTGCAGCGGCAGCCCGGTGATGCGGCGGACGAACTCCCCGGCGTCGGCCGGCCGGTCGCCGGGGTCCTTGGCGAGCAGGTCGAGCACGACGTCCTCGAAGGCCTCGGGCAGGGCGGGGCGCAGCTCGCGCGGGGGCCTGGGCGGGGTGTCGCGGTGGCCCACGAGCACGGACCAGGCGTCGTCCATGTCGAACGGCGGGGTGCCGGTGGCGATCTCGTACAGCACGCAGCCCAGGGAGTACAGGTCGCTGCGGTGGTCGACGTTGCCGGCGCCGATCTGCTCGGGCGACATGTAGTGGGGGGTGCCCATGGCGATGCCGGTGCCGGTCAGCCGGGTGGAGAAGCCGATGTCATGGGCCAGGCGTGCGATGCCGAAGTCGCATATCTTCACCGTGCCGTCGGTCAGGCGCACGATGTTGGCGGGCTTGAGGTCGCGGTGCACCACGCCCTGCCGGTGGGTGTAGGCCAGGGCGGCGCCGACCTGGGCGGCGATCTCGATGACCTCGGGGACGGGCAGCGGGTGCTGCTTGTTGTCCTCCAGCAGCTGGCTGAGGTTGCGGCCGTCGAGGAGCTCCATCACGAGGTAGAGCACGCCCTCGGACTCGCCGAAGTCGTGGACGACGGTGATGCCCCGGTGCTGCAGCGAGGCCGCGACGCGCGCCTCGCGCCGGAACCGCTCGCGCAGCACCCTCAGGTACGACGGCTCGTGCTGGCGTCCCATGGGCTTGAGGCACTTGACGGCCACGTGCCGGCCCAGGGACTCGTCGCGGGCGCGCCAGACCTCGCCCATCCCGCCCCGCCCGATCAGGTCGAGCAGCAGGTACCGGCCCTGGATCAGCCTGGTGTCCGCCATCCTCCGCCGCCGCCCCCGTCGACTCGCAGTGCCCTCCCCGGCACCTCAAGTATGGCGGCCAGGCAGGGCGGCTTGTAGGGCGACGACGGCGGCCGGTGGTGCGGCGGGGACGGCCGGGGAAGGGCCGCGCGGGGGCGGGTCGGCCCGGGTCAGGAACGCGGGCGGCGCGCTCGCTCGTCCCGGGCGTCCTGCCCGGCCCGGGCGGCCTTCTCCTCGGCCTCCTTGGCCTGCTTCTCCTTGATGCGCACGGTCTCCTTGCGCACCTCGGCCTGGGTGGCGCGCTCCTTGAGCAGCCACTCGGGGGACTCCTGCTTCAGGGCCTCGATCTGCTCGGTGGTGAGCGCCTCGGTGATCCCGCCGCGGGCCAGGCCGGAGATGGACACGCCCAGCTTGGCCGCGACCACCTGGCGCGGGTGCGGGCCGTTGCGGCGCAGCTCGCGCAGCCACTGGGGCGGGTCGGCCTGCAGCGCGTCGAGTTCGTCGCGCGAGACGACACCCTCACGGAACGCTGCGGGGGTGGCCTCGAGGTACACACCCAGCTTCTTGGCCGCGGTCGCGGGCTTCATGGTCTGGGTGTTCTTGTGCGACGTCATGCGGACAAGGATATCGAGCGTGTGCACGAGCGAAGACCACGCCCGGTAACCTGGCCGGGTGACAGGCTCGGCAGTACCTTCCTCGTTCCGGCTCGCGTACGTCCCGGGCGCGACCCCCGCCAAGTGGGCGCGGATCTGGCAGGAGCGCCTGCCGGACGTCCCCCTGGAGCTTTTGCAGGTGTCCGCCGCCGAGGCGCCCGAGGTGCTGCGACGCGGGGATGCGGACGCGGGTCTGGTGCGGCTGCCGGTCGACCGTACGTACTTCAGCGCCATCCCCCTGTACACCGAGACGACGGTGGTCGTGGTCCCCAAGGACCACCTGTTCGTGGCCGCCGACGAGGTGGCCGTGGCCGACCTGGCCGAGGAGATCGTCTTCCACCCGCTCGACGACACCCTGGGCTGGGAGCAGCCGCCGGGCCGGCCCGCGATCGAGCGGCCGGCGACGACGGAGGACGCCCTGGAGCTGGTCGCGGCCGGGGTGGGCGTGCTGATCGTGCCGCAGTCCCTGGCCCGGCTGTACCACCGCCGGGACCTGACCTACCGGCCGGTCACCGACGTGCCGCAGTCGAGCGTCGCGCTGGCGTGGCCCGAGGAGCGCACGACCGACATGGTCGAGGACTTCATCGGCATCGTCCGCGGCCGCACCGTCAACAGCAGCCGCGGCCGTCGTCAGGCCCCGGCCGCCCCGGCCGAGCAGCCGGCCAAGCGCGCCGCGGCCGCCCCGCGCCGCAAGCCGGCGCCCGGCCGCCGCGGCGGCGCTTCCGGCGGCGCGCAGCCGCCGAAGGGCGCCGCCCGCCGCGGCAAGCCGCGCCGTCGGTCGTAGGGGCTGTCCAGCGGATCAGCACCCCGTAGGGGCGCTGGCGATCCGCCGGACATGCCCTGGCCGGGCGTCATCGCCGTACCCGCGGCATGCCCAGGCCGATCCAGGAGATGATCTCGCGCTGGATCTCGTTGTTGCCGCCGCCGAAGGTGAAGATGACGGCGCTGCGGTAGCCGCGTTCGAGTTCGCCGTGGAGGGCGGCGCCGGTGGAGCCGTCCTTGAGGGGGCCGGCGGCGGCGAGGATCTCCATCAGCCAGGCGTAGGCGTCGCGGCGGGCCTCGGAGCCGTAGACCTTGACGGCGGAGGCGTCCTGGGGGGTGAGGGTGGCGTGCTGGAGGGCGTCGACCATGCGCCAGTTGAGCAGCTTCATCGCCTCCAGGCGCACGTGGGTGCGGGCGAGCCGGCCGCGTACCCAGCCCAGGTCGATCACCCGGCGGCCGTCGGCGAGCTTGGTGGCCGCGGCCCAGTCGCGGACGTCGCGCAGGGCGCGTACGGCGGTGGCGCCGTGGGCGGCGAGGGTGACGCGTTCGTGGTTGAGCTGGTTGGTGATCAGACGCCAGCCCTCGTTCTCGGCGCCGACCCGGTGGGTGAGGGGGACGCGGACGTTCTCGTAGTAGCTGGCGGTGGTGTCGTGCGAGGCGAGGGTGTTGATGAGGGTGCACGAGTAGCCGGGGTCGCTGGTGGGCACCAGGAGGATGCTGATGCCCTTGTGCGGGGGGACGCCCTGTTCGAGGGGGGTGGTGCGCACCGCGAGCCAGACCCAGTCGGCGGTGTCGCCGTTGGTGGTCCAGATCTTCTGGCCGTTGACGACGTAGTGGTCCCCCGCGCGCACGGCCCGGGTGGTGAGGGAGGCCAGGTCGGTGCCGGCGCCCGGTTCGCTGTAGCCGATGGCGAAGTCGATCTCGCCGGAGAGGATGCGGGGCAGGAAGGCGGCCTTCTGTTCCTCGGTGCCGTAGCGCATGAGGGTGGGGCCGACGGTGTTGAGCGCCATGAGCGGCAGGGGGACGCCGGCCTGGGCGGCCTCGTCGAAGAAGATGAACTGCTCCATGGGGCTCATCCCGCCGCCGCCGTACTCCTTCGGCCAGCCCACGCCCAGGCGGCCGTCCGCGCCGAGGCGGCGGATGGTGCGCCGGTAGAACCGTTTGCGCTCGGCGGCGTCGGTGTGGCGGGCGGCCGCCTCGTCGGGCACCAGCTGTGCGAAGTACTCGCGCAGCTCGGCCCGTAACCGCTGCTGCTCGGGGGTGTAGGTCAGGTCCACGGCCCCTCCCGGGTGGCCTCGCCGGCGTGCGGTGGCGCACACGGTAGAACGCGTTCCAGGAAGAGGGAAGGCACGCGCGGAAAAGCGTCGAGGGCGGGCCTCCCCCTGGGGAAGCCCGCCCTCGACGAGTGGATCACGCCTCAGCGGCCCGCGTGCCGCCGGTGGCGTCCGCCGCCGCGGGAGCCGGGTACGGGGCCGCCGTAGGCGCCGTACGGGTCGGCGTGGTCGGGGTGGCCGCCCTCGGCGGCGGCGAGCTGCGCCCGCTCCTGCGCCAGGCCGAAGCGGTCCAGCAGCGGGATGCGGTCCAGGCGCGGCAGCAGCCAGGCGTGCCAGATGCCGGTCATGAAGAAGATCGCGGAGCCGGCGATCAGCACCGAGCCGAAGGTGTCGGTCGGGTAGTGGGCGCCGATGTACATCCGGGAGAAGGCCACGAGCAGGACCGCGAGGACGCCGAGGACGGCGACGGTGCTGCGGTGCCGGGAGTTGCGGAAGAGGAAGTACGCGGCGACCGCCGCGGCCACCGTGAAGGCCGTGTGACCGCTGGGGAAGCTGTTGGAGCCGATCTCCGGGTCGAGGGAGAACTGCCGCGGCGGCCGGTTGCGGGCCACGATGGCCTTGGCGATCTGGGTGCTGTTCCAGCCGACCGCGACGACGAGGAAGGTGGAGACGGCGGCGATCGGCCGGCGGCGGACGAAGAGCAGCCATCCGGCCCACACGGCGAGGATGATCACGCCGGCGACCGGCGAGGCGCAGTAGCTGACCAGCTTCATCGTGGTGTTCAGCCAGCCGGTGCGCGTGTTGGTCTGGATCGTGCGGTCCAGGTCCAGGTCGTGGGGCTGGATCAGCGAGGTGTGCGCGGCGACCAGCCCGAGCGCGATCGCGACGGCGAACAGCAGGATGGAGTTGCGCAACCAGTGGCGCACGTAGGGCATGCGGAGGCGTCCTTCGGGTGACGGGTACATGCCGTACAGATGTCATCGGCACGGCTCACGAACAAAAGCTACACGCGCCGCGTGCCTGGTCCGGGCGCACGGGCGGGTGGTGAGGGGGTCACCCGGAGACCGTTGTGACAGGTGTCACTCCGCTTGGTCCGAAGCGGTGTCCCTGCTGTCCGCGGTGTCCGTCTCCTCCCTCCCCCAGTGCACCACGAGCCGGTCCCCGCACGCCGTCACCCGGGTGCCGAAGGCCGCGCTCGCCCGGGTGAACCGGTCACGCACCCAGTCCCACTCGGCGCCGCGCGCGAGCTCCGTGCGGCAGTAGTCGAGCAGCAGCGGCACCGCCTCCAGCCGCACCGGCCGCCAGGACCCCGCCGTGCCCGCCGTGCCGGCGCCGGCGGCCGCCTCGAAGGTCACCAGGAAGAGCAGCCCCAGATCGTTGCGGAGCACCGCGTCCACGGCGTAGTCGTCGACGAAGTCCCCCATGTCGTGCACGACGCGCTCGCCGGCCCCGTGGAAGACGTGTGCCGAGTGCCCGGCGACCAGGGTGGCACCGCACTCCAGCAGCTCCGCGGCGGCCGCGCGTACGTAGCGCGGGGGCGCCGACGTCATGTTCGGCCCCCAGTGCGGGGTGACCAGTACCGCGTCGGCCCGCCCCGCCGCGCGGGCCACCTCCTCGCGCAGCCACGCCGGGAGACCCCGGTGCAGCTGCGCCAGGGCCACTCCGGGCCGGTCCTCGCCTGCCGCGAAGTCCTCGGGGTGGTCGGTGGCGCCGACGACGGCCAGGCGCAGCCCGCCCGCCTCCAGGACGGCCACGGCGCGGGCCGCCGCGAGGTCCGGGCCGGCGCCCACCGTCCGTACCCCGGCCCGCGGCAGCAGGCGGAGGGTGTCGGCGAGGGCGTCGTAGCCGTAGTCGAGGGCGTGATTGTTGGCCAGGGTCACGCAGTCGACGCCCAGCTCCGCCAGGACGTCGGCGGCGGCGGGCGGGGCCCGGAAGAAGAACGGCTTGCCCGGCTGCGGCCACGGCTCGCCCCGCGCCGAGACGCAGCATTCGAGGTTGAGCACGCACAGGTCGGCCCCGGCGATCACGTCCCGCACCTCGGGGGCCAGGACCGTGTCCGGCTGCGGGGAGCGCGCCAGCCGCTCGCCGACGCCGCGCCCCAGCATGGTGTCGCCCGCCAGCGCCACGGTGACCGGTGCCATGGGCCCGCCTCCCGCCTCCCACGTCCCCCCTCCCTTCCATGGTCGTACCGCGGCCGGCGGTACGGCGTGCGGGCGCGGCCGCAGGGGCGGACGATGGTGCCGGTTGCCAAGGAGGTGACGGCCATGGCGCCGACCGTGCGCGTACGCAGGGTCTACGACCCGCCCTCGCAGGACGACGGCAGCCGGGTGCTGGTCGACCGGCTCTGGCCGCGGGGCCTGGCCAAGGAGGCGGCGGCCCTCGACGAGTGGTGCAAGGACGCCGCCCCCTCGCCCGAGCTGCGCACCTGGTACGGCCACGATGCGGCGAAGTTCGACGAATTCGCCCGCCGCTACCGCACCGAACTGCGCGACGCCGATCATGCCGAGGCCCTGCACCACCTGCGCGACCTGGCCCACGAGGGCCCGCTGACGCTGCTGACGGCCACCAGGGACCCCGCCATCAGTGCCGCGGAGGTCCTCAAGGACGAGGTGCGCGCACGGGGCGGCCGAGGTGGCCGGCGGCCTTGAGCGTGCGCAGCACCGGCGCGGACTCCAGGGCGCGGATGTCCCCCAGGGCGCCCAGCCGGCGGGTGAGGTAGTGGTGCAGGGCGGTGGGGTCGGGGCACAGGGCCTGCGCGAGCAGATTGGTCGTCCCGGTGGTCGCCACGACCACGGCCAGCTCCTCGTGGCCGGCCAGTGCGCTGCCCACCCGGTCCAGGTGGGCCGGCGGCACAGCCATCCACAGGAGTGCCCGGGTGGTCACGCCGTACGCGGCGGTGTCGATCTCGACGTCGAAGAAGACCGCTTTGCGGGCCCGTAGTTCGGCCAGCCGTCGTGCCACCGTGGCCTGGGACCAGCCGGTGGCGGTGGCGAGCTGCGCGTACGAGGCCCGCCCGTCGTGCCCCAGGGCGTCGACGAGGGCCCGGTCGGCGGGGGTGAAGGCCGCCGACCGACCGGACGGCTCGGGCAGGACCGGGCGCAGCTCCTGCTGCTGCCGGTGGTCGAGCGCCGCCAGCCGGCCGTGCCACGCCGTCGGACCGCCCAGGTAGGTGTGCAGCACGCACTGCGCGGAGACCGCGGTGACGCCGCTCCTGCGCAGCACCTCACCGAGGAGGACGGGCTGCTCGGCATGAGGCGCGTGCACGACGGCGAAGACCTCCGTCCCGGCGGAGGTCAGCTTGACCCAGGAGGCGTCCGGGCGCCGGGCGAGGGCGTGCGCGAGCGCCTGGGAGGCGCCGGGGGTGGTACCGATGCGCACCACCCACTGGGTGTCGCCGGAGCGGTCGCGGTCGGCGAGGCCGACCACGCGCAGGCCCGCCTCGGCGCGCAGGCGCCGGTAGCGGCGCGCCACGGTCTGGGTGGACACGCCCAGGACCTCGGCGATCCGGCTGAAGGGGGCCCGCCCGTCGAGGTGCAGGGCGTGCACGATCCCGCGTTCGAGGTCGTCCAGCATGATCGGATTCTTTCAGAACGATCCACTGCAAGGAAGAAATCTTCGGTTCTGCGGCCCTGGATGGAGGCACCGGGCGCCCTCGCACCACTGTGATCCGGACACCACACGGACCCATGGGGGATGCGATGAACACCGCGACGAACGCCGCGGACCACCGATGGCGCCGGCCCGCGCTGGTCGCCCTGCTGATCGCCGAGGCGATGAACCTGCTCGACACCACGATCGTCACCGTCGCGGCCCCGGTGATCCACGCCGGTCTCGGCGGTGCGGCCTCGGACATCCCGTGGTTCAACGCCGCCTACACCCTGGCGTTCGCCGTCCTGCTCGTCCCGGGCGGACGCCTGGGCGACCTCGCCGGACGGCGGCGGGTCTTCGGCATCGGCGTCGCGGCCTTCGCACTCGCCTCGACGGTGTGCGCACTGGCGCCGACGGCAGCTGTGCTGATCGGCGCCCGGGCCGTGCAGGGAGCGGCGGCGGCCCTGGTCGTACCGCAGACCTTCGGCCTGATCCGCGCCATGTTCGACGGCCCCGCACTGGGCCGGGCCCTGGGCAGCATCGGCCCGGTGATGGGGCTGGCCGCCATCGCGGGGCCGGTGCTGGGGTCGGTGCTCACCCACGCCGACCTCTTCGGTTGCACCTGGCGCGCGGTCTTCCTCGTCAACCTGCCCCTGGCCGCCGTCGTGCTCGCCCTGACCCCGTTGCTGCCCCCGCGCCGGGCGGCGGAACCGGGCCGGTCCGGGCGCCTGGACCTGCCCGGCACGGCGCTGGTCGTGCTGGGCACCGCCCTGGTCGTACGGCCCCTGGTCGACGGCGGCGGGCACCGGCCGCCGTGGAGCCCGTACGCCCTGGCGAGCGGCTGCCTCGTGCTCGTCCTCTTCGCCGTCCACCAGCGCCGGCGGGCCCGGGCCGGGCGCAGTCCGCTGGTCGAACCAAGCCTGTTCCACGGCCGCGGCTTCCCCGCCGCCCTGGTGACCTCCGCGCTGTTCTTCGCGGCCCAGACCGGGCTGATGACGGTGGTCGTCCTCGAACTCCAACTGAGGCTCGATCTCGGCGTCCTGGCCTGCGGACTGTGCCTGCTGCCGTGGTCCGCCACCATGGCCCTCGCCTCGTGGGCGGCCGGCGGCCGGCTCGCGCGGCGATCGGGGCCGCGGACGGTGTACGCAGGGGTGGTCCTGATGCTCGCCGGAGTGGCCGCAGCCCTCGCCTCGCTGCCCGCGCTGCGGCCCGGCGCACTGCCGTGGCCGCTGCTGGTGGCGCTGGTGGCCGTCGGCACCGGCAACGGGCTGTTTACCACCGCGTTCTTCACCGCCGCGCTCTCACGTGTGCGGGCGCACGAGACGGGGTCGGCAGCCGGCCTGCTCAACGCCGTCCAGCAACTGGGCGCGACCTTGGGCACGGCCCTCCTCGGCACCGCGTTCCTGAGCGCCACGGCCTCCGGCCTGTACGCCGCCCGTCCCGCCCTGTGGTCGGCCGCCGCCCTTCTCGGCGCCGCGGCCCTCACGGCCTCCCGGATGTTCCCGCCCCGCCCGGCGCCGCAGGATCAGGCTCGCCGCAGCGAGCTCGCAGAGCTCGGAAGGCGGTGACCTTCTCCTCGCCGAAGCGGGCCACACGCGCGGCGTCGGCGTCGGCGTCGGCGGTGACGAACTCCGTATGCAGCAGGGCGGAGATGGCCCCGGACCGGCACCGCGCCGGACGCCTGCTGCGGCACCACCGCCTGCTGCACCCCCGACGAGCAGGCCGTTGACCCCGACGACCTGGTGCCGATCCGGCTGCCCGGCGGGCTGACGATGGACGAGTTCCTCGAACGCCGCAAACAGTCCCGCATCGCCGGCACCGGGCCACTGCCCCTGCTGTCCTGGTCGGGCCGGCACTGGCTCCTGCCCCGGGCCTGCGTCGAGCTCCTGGACCGGTGGGAACGCGTGGAGGACGACCTGGCCGCCAGCGCCTCGTCCTGCTCCGGCTGCCGCGCACAGGGACCGCGCTGGGGCGGCTGGCGGACGCCGACCAAGGACGGCTACGTCACCTGGTGCCCGCCATGCTCCGACACGGCCTTCCAGCCGTACCCCGGCCACCTTCGGGGCGTACTGTACGCGGCGCTGCGCAACGTCCGCGGCCCTCTGTACGCCCGGTGCAACACCCTCGAAGGCATGGGTATCCCGGACCTCTTCCTCCGGCGGCAAGGCGGCGCCCTGCACCTCCTGGAGTGTCGTGGCTGTACGGACCAGCGGGCCGAGCCGGGCACTGGCTGACGGAGCGAGAGCGCCCGGGACGGACGCTCTCGCTCGCGTCGCTCACCGTCAATCGTGGATGGTGAGGCAGGCCCGGTGGTCGATGTCGGTCCAGCCGAGGCACAGCCGGAGGTTGTCGGGGAAGTCGTTGTTCATGGCGAAGTCCTGGTGGAGCAGGCCCCTGCCGCAGGTGTAGGAGCCCATGCGGAACATACGGCCGTTGGCGAACAGCATCGGTGTGGCGCAGCCGGTGTCCCGGAAGCTCTCATAGCTCTCGCCCGCACCCAGGGTGTTGACGTGCAGCTTCTCGCCGTTGACGGCGACGCACACCGAGCGGTTGCCGAACCACTCCTGCCAGCAGGAACCCGCCGTCTTCACCGTGGCGCCGCCGTTCGCAAGGGCCGGCGCGTGCTGGGCGGAGGCGTGGATGCCCACGCAGGCGCCCCACTCGTTGCTCGCGGACGTGCCGCCGCGCGAGGTGTAGGCGGTCACCACGTTGTCGGTGTCGACGTTGACGATCACGACGGCGTCGAGATTACGGGTGGAGATGGTGTACGAGACGTTGTCCTTGCCGCTGGCCGGGCCCTCGTACAGGGCCGTTCTCAGGACGTGCTCGATGCACTGCACTGTGGTCGCGTTGAACGGCGGGTGGCCGTCGCTGATGTGCCGGACGCCGAAGCCCTCATGGCCGGGAGCGTCGTGACGGCCGCAGCGCAGCGCGACAGTGCGGTAGGTGTCCACGTTGTGCACGGACTTGACCAGGTGGTCCTTGCTGGTCGCGGCATTGAAGCAGTCGTGGTAGCCCTTGGCCCGGGCCGCGGTGGCCGCGGTCGCCCCGGCGGCGTTCGTGACGAGCAGCGCGCACGCCATGACGACGGCCAGCACTCCGAGCCGCCGTAGAGCGGACGCCATATGCGCATTTGCCAAGTACATGACACATAGCCCTTCGTTTCGGCTTCGACGAGTCCTTGCGATGGCGGGGACGAGCGTCAACCGAGCGCGTCGCGGAGCTCCGTGACGGCCGTGTCGGGGAAGGGGTGCGGCCAGCCCGCGATCGCACCGCCCGGACCCGAGGCCGCGCCGACCGCCTCAAATCCGCGAAGGAAGGCACCGGTGAGCTCGCGGCGCGGCGCGACATGCCGCAGCACCGCCTCGCCGCGCACCGGTGCCCAGTCCGGCGCGGTGATCCAGCTGGGGATCGCGACCGTGTGCACGACCAGCGCGAGGTGATCGGACACCGCCGAGGCGAAGTCCAGGAAGACCCCGCCCGGTTCGTCACCCCACAGCACCGCCCGCAGGCACGTATCGTGCCCCGGGCGTGCCAGCGCCGCGACCGCTCCGGCCAGCTGCCCGAACGCGTCGTTGAGACCGGTCGCCCGGAACGAGCGCCACTGCCCGCCCAGGCCGAGCGCGAGCTCGCACCAGGCGGCGCTGAAACGGAACTCCACCGTGCCGGTGTCGGCCGTGTCCCCGTCCACGGTCCGACGCTACTGGGCCCCTCCACCCCGGGGAAGCGCATGAGCCATGCCGCAGGAGAGTGGCGTGATTCGCTCCATGGGAGGGGTGTGTTCCTGTGCGCCCGTCAGGATCCGTTCATTTGGACGAGCTCGGCGGACAGGTCCCAGAGGCGGGACGCTGCCTCCGGGTCGACGGCCCACGGCTTGACTGGAGGACCTGGACGAGGGCGGCCGGGAAGAGACGGCCGCCCAACTGCGCGAGCTGGTAGCTCTGGCCCAGCAGGCCGCGGCGGTGCCTCGGCCGCCGGCAAGGCTATCGCCATCGGCGGCAGCGCGCGCATCCAGGCCGAGAACCACGCAACGGCCGCCGTGAAGATGCGCGACGTGACCATACGCGTGCCGTCCGCGGCCACCGGAGTTCCGGCCGACAGGTGCGCGTCCAGCTCCGCCCATGCCCTCGCCAGCGCCTCAGTCTTCGACGAGGGCGACCTTGTTCACCCGGGTAAAGGGCAACGGGCAGTAGACGTTGACGCGCCCCGGACCGGTGAGGACGCTGCTGTTCGCCCAGCTGAACGCGTCGCATTCGATGGATACGTGCCACTTGTAGTTACCGCGGGGGATGCATTTTCCCCAGGCGTTGCTGAGATTCTTACCTTTGGTGCAACTTGAGGGCAGGGCCTGGGCGGAAACTTGCTCGGCTTGAGCCGGTGCGACCCCCAGGGTACCGATTCCCAGTGACGATCCGAGTACGACGACTGCCAACGTCCTGCGTATGTGCATCGTTTCCCCCATTCTTTGCGGTCCAACTCCTGCGCCTGCTCATGCGGGTCAGACAGGTCGATGTTGCTGGTGTTGGCCAGCAGGGGGAACAGCAGACGGATGTCCCGGACAGAGCACTGCTGTCCGGCCTGGTCAGGGGCTTGTCCGGATCGGTCCCGGCTGGCCCGGACAGTTTGGAAGGCCGCTCCATCGCCGCCCTCGCCCGCGACCACGGCGTCAGCCGCGGCGCCATCCGCACCGCCGTCGCCGACTTCATGCCCGACCACACCGCCACCGAGGAAGACGCCCCCGCCGCGGAGCTGCCGGTCACCCTCGACATGCCCGGCAAGGTCGCCGACTTCCTCCGCACCGCTGGCCTGGAAGTCGCCGAGCGGGCCGCGCTTGACCAGGAGGTGGTCGTACGGCGCGGCCAGGGGTACACCCTGCGCGTTACCGCGGTCCCGACTGTGCACCGCCAGCTCCTCGCCCTCTGCCAACCGCTCGACGGCAGCCAAGGCACCCCGGCGAACCCGGCTCAGCGCAGGGCGCGCCGCGAGTACGAGAACCGAGTCAGCACCCTCGACACGGCCGGACCATGACCCAGGTCAACGGCTACCGCTAATTCCCGTTCGGATACTCCCCGAATGCCGATACCAGCCACTCGCCAGGCGGGAGGATCGAAAACACCTTGAGAAAACGACCTCTAAGCGGAATCCGGCCGCCGCCGGCACGCCCCGGCCCCCTCTCCGGCCCTCCGTCACCCGCCTGGCCCCGCCCGGGTAGTACCCGGCCCGGCGGCATGGTCGCGTGGAGGCGGAGGTCCGGCTCGCGCAAGAACCGAGGCCGATGTCGGCGGGCAACTGTGCCGGCACTCCACGCGTACGTCGAGAGGAGTGGCCATGCCCTTGCCGGGGAGGCGTGTCCTCGCGGCTTGCGCGGTGGCCACCGGGGTCTGCGTGCTGTCCTGGGTCGGCGCGGCGGCGGGGCTCACTCCGGGCGTGCTGCCCGCTCCGCAGCTGAAGGTCGTCAAGGCGCAGGCGGACCTGTGCCCGACGGATGCCGTCACCAAGGCACTGGCCGGTCAGGGGGTGACGCTCGGGGCCGAGAGCCCGGCGGTCATGTCCCACGTCGACGACCGGACCTGCGTGCGCCTGCCGATCACGCGGGGCGAGATCGCACTGGACCTCAGCGCGGGATCGGTACCGGCCGACGGCGGCATCACCTTCACCGACGCCACGGGCCGAGGCGTGAAGTTCACGGATGTCACGTTCGACTTCGGCGCGCGCGTCGCCACCGGGACGGCGACCACCCGGGGCGCCACGGCCGGGAGCGCGTCCCGCCGGCAGTCGGACGGCCTGTTCACCCTGGACGTCCGACTGGACAAGACCAAGATCGACGTCACCAGGGGAACCGCGGAGGGCGCGTCGACCCTGGGCCTCGGGCAGGGCGCGGACGACGGGCTCAAGAAGGCCTTCGGCACCGATCCGCTGGCCGGCCAGAGCGCGGTGTTCGACGCCACTGCCGGTGGTGACGTGAGCCAGGCGGTGCGGGTACTCACCCGCGCTCTGCTGCCGTGACCGGCACGGGCGTCCTCAGCGCGACGGCGGCCGGAAGCACCCCCGCCGGCGGGGAACGGGCCGCGGCCGGCATCCGGGTGGAGATCCCGCCGCGGTATTGCCCCCTGACCTGCGCCGAGCACCCGGACGCCGGCCGCCTCAACGCCGCCGCGGCGGCCTGGGTGAATGGATACGGCCTGTGCCGGGACGGGGCGCAGCGGGTGCGGATGACGGGCAATGACTGCGGGGGCTTCTACGGGCGGATCATGCCGCGGGCGCCGGCCGGCCGGCTCCAGGTCGCCGTGGACTGGTGCGTGCTGATGTTCGCCTTTGACGACCTGCACTGCGACGAGGGGCCGGCCAGCATGCGTGCCGGCGACTTCGCCGCCTTCGCCACGCGTCTGCTGCGCGTACTGGAAGCACCGGGAACCGCACCGGGCGGATGTGCGGACCCCTTCCTCCTCGCGGCGGGCGACCTGGCGGCGCGCTGTCGCGCCATGGGCACACCGGTGCAGGCCCGGCGCCTGGTGGAGGGGCATCGTGCCTGGTTCCTCGGTGTGTTGTGGGAGTTCGGCTGCCGCCTGCGGGACCGTACGCCGTCGCTGGACGACTACGCCCATATGCGGCAGCACACCGCGGCCGGTACGGCGACCGTCAGCTGGATGGAGATCATCGATGAGGCGGAGATCCCCGGCGGGGTGCTCGACTCCCCCGCGGTGCGCGCTCTGGACGAACTGGCCCTCACCGTCGCGGCCTTCGACGACGACCTGTTCTCCTATGGCAAGGAACGCTGGCTGGCCGCCCGCGACCCACGGCCCTCGCAGTGCCGGCTGAACCTGGTCGACGTCCTGGCCGCCGAACGCGGCCTGAGCCCGGAGGCGGCCATGGCCGAGGCCGTGGATCTGTGCAACCGGCTGACCCTGCGCTTTGTCCGGCTGCGGGACCAGGTGCTGCCCGGGGCCGGTGGGCCGCTGCGGCTGCACCTGGATCACCTCTCCCATCTGATCCGGGGCAACCTCGAATGGGGGCTGCGGGCCGGCCGCTACACCAACCCCGACGGCCGGCATCCGGGAGCGGTCACCACCACCGGTTTCTTCACCCAGGACGCGCCCCGCGACGGCACCCCGCCGCCGATTCCGTCGGTGGCCTGGTGGTGGGACCGTTTCTAAGGGAGGCACCTCAACTCCGCGGTGTCAGCACCAGATCGACCCGGTCCCGGGGCCGCAGCGTGACCGCCGCCCTGGGTACGGCCCGGCCGGGCGCGGAGAAGCAGAAACGGCTCAGCATGGTGGCCATGACCAGCGCCGCCTCCTTCAGGAAGAACGACTGGCCGACGCACTGGTGGGGCCCGTCGCCGAAGGGAAGGTAGGCCAGCGGATGCCGGCCGCGGACACGCTCCTCGGTGAACCGGCCGGGGTCGAAGTGCAGTGGTTTCTCCCAGAACTCGGCCAGCCGGTGGGTCAGATACGGGGAGAGCACCACCGTGGCGCCGGCCGGCACCCTCACCCCGTCGATGACATCCTCGGCGGCTGCCGTCCGGGGCAGGGCCCACGCCATTGAGTAGAGCCGGCAGACTTCGGCCAGCACCCGCCGGGTGAGCGTCAGTCGGCGTACATGCTCGTGCCGTGGCGGTCCGCCACCCAGCACCTGGTCGGCCTCCCGGCGGAGCTCCGCCACGATCCCGGGATGCTCCTGCAACGCGACCCATGCCCAGGTCAGGGTGAGCGCGCTGGTCTCCGAACCCGCAATGAACAGGGCCACGATGTCCTGGGCGATGTGCTCATCGCTCAGCGGCCGTCCATCCGTGCGCCCGCCCTCCAGCAGCAGACTCATCAGGTCCGTGCCGCTTCCGGGAGTGTGCCGCGCCCGGCGGATCAACGGCAGCAGGATCTCGTTGACCGTACGGGTGGCACCCTTGAAGGCACGGTCGCCCGGCATCGGCACCGCGAGCGGCACAAAGGGCAGCGCCATCCGCCACAACAGGGAGTCGAAGGCGACGCCTACCGCCGCGGCGAGCCGGTCGCACTGCGGCTGGGGGATGCGTGAGCCGAAGAACACCGGGTTGACGATCCGCAGCACAATACGGGTCATCTCCGCCACCGCGTCCACCGTGGCGCCGGCTGCCACCCGTTGTTCCAGATCCGCGACCGCACCGGCGATCGAGGATGCGGTTGTGTCACCGGCGTCCTGCGCGGAACGGCCCGACAGGCCCTGGCACCACAGTTCACGACTGGTCTGCCACCGGGGCCCCTCGCCCGCGATGCCCTGCTCCGTCAGTCGGCCCATCGGCTTCCACATCATCGAGCCCCGCCGGTAATTCGCGCCATGGTCGCGCAACACCTGCCGAAGGTGGTCGGGATGAGTGACCAGAAGAGGCCGGAAGGCGCCCAGTTCCAACCGGACCAGCGCCCCTTGCGCCTGTTGTCCGGTGCGCTCCAGCATCCCCAGCGGACCGCCGGCGCGCAGCCCGCCGAGGACTCTCCTCAGGGGAACGGTGTGCAGGCGGCTGACGGCAGTAATCGGCATGGCAGTGCTCTTTGAACGTCGGGCGTGCCGGACATGACCGGGCCAGGGCGCGGTCACCACCAGCTCAAGACCCGAATGGAGAGCTTACGGGCATTTCGCCCCAGCTGGCATGCGGCGCCCCTGCACCTGCCCTGGATCAACGAAGCAACCGGGGAAACCACCGCCGTTCCGGCCGCCTGATACCCCGTGCAACGACTCCGCCAGCAGCTCGCGGCTGGCAGCCGCACGGCCCCTGTCACCAACGACCGTCTGGCGACAGGGGCCCGGCACCTTCAAGAAACCCGCGCCCTCCGCGACGCCGAAACTGCCCGGCCGACGTGGAGACACTGCACACCAGACCGGCTTTCGAAATGCTGAACTCCTGGCCTCCCTGTCAATGGCCACGAGTTCACCCCCTGCCGAGCGCGCCGCGCTCGACGGCGGCGTGACCGTACGGCGCGGCCAGGGCTACACCCTGCGCATCGGCGCCGTCCCCGCCATGCACCGCCAGCTCCTCGACCGCTGCCAGCCGCTCGACGGCGGCCAGGGCGTCTCGCGAGCCGCAACCGGCGTGGGGCGCCGCCGAGGGCCGCAGCCGTTCCGGCCGTTATCACATGGATGATGCTCTGGGCTGCAGGAATCCCGCCACGAACTCGCCCGGAAGATCTTCCACGGGCAGAAGGGCGAACTCAGGCAGCCATACAGGGAGGGGCAGGAAGACCAGCTCGGGGCACTGGGACTGATGCTCAACATCGTCGTCCTGTGGAACACGGTCCACTTCCAGAAGATCATCGAAGAGACACGGGCCGAGGGCATCCACGTCCGTGACGGGGACGTCGCCCGGCTCTCACCGCTGAAGTTCGCCCACATCAACTTCCACGGCCGCTACAGCTTCGCCCTGCCAGTCGAGGTCCAGGGCGGACAGCTCCGCTCCACCGCCAAGCCCGAAACCGCCTCCACCACGATCTAGGAGGTCTCCTCAGCCGGCTCGTCCCCACCCGCGCGCTGGGCGAGCCGGTAGCGGACCTTCTCGTGCGAGAGTCCCACCTGACCGCCGATCTGCCGCAGCCCCCACCCCTCCGTCTTCGCCGCGGCCATCCCCTCGTCCAGCGCGGCACGCAGCTGAACGACCAGCCGCAACCGGATCGCCGGGGCCAGTTCATCCAGGCCGGCGCAGAACCGCGCCACTTCCGCCTTCAGGAAACCGATCGTCGGATCGTCGCTCACCCGCCCCACCCTGACAGCCCCACGCGCACCTTGTCAGAAGTTTTGACAGCTACGCCGGTTCGCTGGTCCGTTCCTACTGGGACCCCAGCTGCCGTGGTCGGCGGAGCCGATGCCGGGCTGGACGTCCAGCAGTGCGCTTTCCGCCAGCGACCAGCGGGTGGTGACGTTCCCGGACTCGCCCGGCTACAGCCCCGAGCAGGCGCAGCGCCGCGAGGAGCTGCTGCAGCGGCTGCGCGAGTTGTCGGTCGTGGTGGGCACGCACCCGTGGTGGAGCACCGTGGAGGCGGAGCAGCGGGTGGCGGCGCGGATGGCGCTCAAGCGCGCGCACAAGAAGCCGGCCGCGGGCGCCGAGGTGGCGTAGTCGTGCACGGCGATGGTGAGCGGGCGGAGCCGGGGCCGCTGGTCGTCGTGGAGCTGGTGGACGGGCAGCAGGTGCGGGCCGAGTTCCTCGGCCGCATCCGGCAGCCCTCCGGGGACTGGTGGTGCGAGCTGCGCCTGACCCTGTGGGCGCAGGCCAGTTGCTGCCCGACCGGACGATCGCGGCCGCCCCTTCTCCGGTGGTCTTCCGGTCCTCCGCCGCGCGGGTCGCCCCGATCGAGGGGACGGACTACTCGGCGGTGCCGACGCGCCGGGCCGGGCCGCTGGTGCGTGACCGGCTCGCCGCCGAGCTGAGCGGCAAGTGGTTGCTGCAGCGCGTGCGCACCCCCGCCGGCCGGCCCAAGCGGCACGCCCTGCACTACGAGGGGTGCTGGCTGGCTCGGGGCGAGGCGATCCTCACCCTCGACCAAGCCCTCCACGCCCTGGTCGAAGGTGCGGAGTCGTGCGACGGGTGCGAGGCCCAGCGGCTGCACGAACTGCGTATCCCGCAGATCGCCCGCGGGCGCGGGACCGCCCCGTAGGCGGCCCCGCGGGGCGAGCTCGGCATGTGCCCGGGCGGCTAGGACCCCGAGGGTGTTGTCGGTGCGAGTTGGTAGCGTGCCGCCTTCCGGAAGATCCAGAAAGGCGGCAGCCGTGCACGAAGTCGAAGCCCACGCAGTCGATGCGCAGCGCATAGCCCAGGTGCTGGAGAACATTGCCGGGCGGGCCTGGGGGCGGTGGCACCGCATGGCCTACGCGGATGGCCCCTCCCCGGAGCGGCTGCAGGAACTGTGCCACGAGCTCCTCGACCACGTCGCCGCCCGCATCGTCCAGGAGCCGGTGCTCGGCGAGACGGCGCACCTGGCGCTGCGAACGGCGGCGGAGTGCTCGCTGGGGGCGCTGGACACCGGCTGCTTTCCCGACGGCGACCAGGAGGTGCTCCTGCCGCTGATCGGCGAGAAGCTCAGCAGCGAGCACGTCACGTTCAGCGCCGGCGAGCAGGCGCCCACCGCCGCCACGTGGGTGGACGCCTTCGCGATGTGCGTGGTCAGCGGCCTGGTGTGGGAGCGGCAGCGCGTGATCGGTCTGCTGCTGCGGGAGGACTTCGCGCCCGCCATCCGCGGCGGGGTGCCGTACTCGCAGCTGACCTCGACGTCCGCCACCGCGGATCTGGCAGCCATGGACGCCCTGTGCGGCTACCTCACCCCGGCGAGCAGTCACCACGACCGGCCCGCCGTCCCGGTGTGCAAGCCGGACGCCGATGAGCGCACTGCGGCCGCCCGGCGACTCGATGCCGCCGGCGCCCTGACACCGGACCAGCGTCTCCTGCGCGTCCTCCTCGACGACAACCCGCACACCTTCGATGAGGCGCTCGTGACCCGGCTCACCGAACACCGCGACCACCAGGGAGACGATGCCGCCCCCAGGACGCTGCTCCCGCTCGGCCCCCTCGCCCTCGCCGCCCTCGCAGACCAGGCCCACGGGTGGACGCTCACGGTGCAGTCCCCGTACCTGCCCCACGACCTGGTACGCGCCCCGGGGGCTGTGCACTGGCCGATCCACCTTCAGCAGGACTCGTAGACGTAGCCGCGCTTACCGGCAGGGCTGACCTCCCGGTCACGCAGGGTGATGGACAACTCCTTTCCCCACGCCTGGCAGGCGGCAGTGAAGTCCTTCTTTCCGTACTCGATGTCGAAGACCCGGGCGCCGTAGGCTCGGCTGAATTCGGGGCATTCCTTGTAGCGGCCGCATTCTTCGACGACGGCGAAGTCGAAACCGATGCGGTCGTGTTGGGGCAGCAGATCGGTGGTGTTCTTCTGGGCGATGGCCAGGTTTCGCTTGTGTGCGCGCGCTGCCAGGAGCTGGGCGAAGGCAATCGCGTGCTGGGAGGTGAGCTTGCCGTCGGACCGCTCGTAGGAGTCGAGGTTGTCCGGCTCCACCGCGTCGTAATGCGCCGTGGCGCAGCCGTCGATCCATGGGCCGACGATGTTCATCAGGGCCTCGCGCTTGGCCGGGGTGGAGATGTCCAGAAGGGGCTCGTCCCAGTCCTTGTCGACGATGAGGCGTCCGTCGTCGTTCCTCAGGAGCAGGTCGGGATGTTGCTTCTGCCACCAGCCGACGGCTTCGCCCGGTTGTGTCTGGAAGGCATTGACGTAGCAGATGTTGTAGAGCCCGTCGGCGGGCTTGGCCTCGCGGTCGCGGGAGACGGCCCGCACCTTGCCGGCGGGCGGGTACGCGCCGCCGAGTTGGTAATCGAAGACGGCGTCCGGGCTCGGTCGCCGTATGTTCGCCGGGGCTCCGCCGGCGTCGGGGCCGGCAGTGGCCGGGGACGCGGTGTCCTCGGGATCGTCCCGATCCGTTCCGGTGGCGGAACAGGCCGTGACGAACAGCGTGGACAGGGCTATGGCAGCGCAGGCGGCGCGAGTGCGGAGAAGGAACACCAAGGCACCTTAGTTCCGACCGCCCTGGACACGCACTGCAGCCCCTACTGCCACGCCGGTGGTCCCGGGCGCGCTGCCCGCGCCTGCTGACTGGCTAGTGCCAGCGGTAACGGCGGCTTCTACAGGATCTGTGGACCGAGGGACCTCCTGATGCCTTAAAGGGCAATCGCCGCCCCGGTCTCGTATCTCTGGCCCTTGGTTGGGCTTGCCCCAGGCCCCGGGGCCAAGCTCGACCGAGGGCGTAGCGTCGTTTACTCGGGTCGGTAGAGGGTGCGGCGTGGTGTGAGGATGACGGTGGCGGTGGTGTGGCCGTTCCAGGTGTGGTCGTGGCCGTTGTAGCGGGTGGTGATGTAGGACCACTCCAGGTTGCCGGCGATCATCCATCGCAAGGCTTCGATGTACTGGCTGACCGCCGGGTGCCGACCAGGAGCTGCGGTCAGCAGGTGCTCGCTGAGGGTGCAGAATTCGTTTTCGGTTCGTTGGATGGTGTCGGTGATGCGGTCGACCGCGGCTTGGAGGTTGCCGCCGTTGGTGGCGAGGGCGAGGGTTATTTCGTTGATGGTGTCGCCGCTGTAGAGCTCTTTGCGGTAGGAGAAGATGTCGTTGACGCCGACCCAGTGCCGTGCCACCAGATGGTTGAGCCGCTGGAGCTCCGGCGTGGCGGTGAAGTGGCTGGTGAGGTCGATGCCCAATCCGTACTCCAGGAGTGGGAAGCAGCATTCGCCCACGCTCTTGATCCGGGATGTCTCGTACGCGGCCATGTCCACGGCCGTGCCGGTCTCAAGCCAGTCCCGTTCGGTGCGGCAAGCGGCAAAGAAGCCTTTCATCTCGTGGGCGAAACGGTTCCACAGGCCGGGCGGCATGCCGGCGCGGATGCGTTGCGCCAGCACTTCCAGCGCGCGCGGGTAGGGAGCCTTGGGGGCGGGCTGGTCGTCGTCGAGGACGGCATCGAGCTGATGCAGACCTAAGCGTTCCAGGCGTGGGCGGGGGGCGTGGACGAAGAGGTCGTCGATGCTGAACAGGACGTCGATCCAGTGGCAGATCGTCTTCGTCCGCTCGGTGTCGGTGGTGGGGTAGGCCAGCAGGTTCCACAAGGTGGTGCGCTGGTGGAGGAACTCCTCGAACGCGTGCGGGCTGTCGGCGTGGGCCTGGCGCAGAGCGTCGTCCAGCCAGGTACGGCAGAAGTGTTCGAGGTCGTCGATGCCGGGACGGCGCAGTGCGGGCTGGAACCGTGGGAGGGACGGCAGCCGGAAGCTGGGATAGGAGGTCGGTTCGGCGGAGGCGTCGGGCTGAAAGCCAGGGGCGGGAAGGTTGGTCACCGCGCAGTGCCTTCCGGGGTGCGCCGGCGCAGGGTGAGGGGTTGTTCGGCGGGGACGAGCAGGAAGCGCGGCAGCGGGCGGAGGGGAGCAGGCCGGGTGGGGCGCAGGTGCCAGGTTTGGGTGATGGTGGCCAGCGCGAGGGTGGTTTCGGTCATGCCGTAGAACTCGCCCATGCACCGGCGGCGTCCGGCGCCGAAGGCGAGGAAGGACTGGCGCTGGCCGGGGGTGAGGTGTTCGGGCAGCCATCGGTCCGGGTCCAGGCGGCCGGGGTCGGGGAAGACGTCGGGATTGCGCTGCAGGGCGTAGGGGCTGATCAGTACGTCGGCGCCTTGGGGCAGCAGGTATCCGCAGATCTCGGTGGGTTCGACGACGATGCGGCTGAGCAGCCAGGTGGGCGGGTACAGTCGCAGGACCTCGGTCAGCAGCCGCTTGGTGTACGGCAGGGACGGCAGGTCCTCGAAGGTGACCGGGCGCTCTCCCAGCGCGCCGTCGACTTCCTCCCACAGCCGGTGCTGGATCTCCGGGTGGCGGCCCAGGAGCTGGAAGGTCCAGGCGAGAAGCGAGGCGGAGGTCTCCACACCCGCGGCCAGCACCGACATCACCTGGTCGCGCACCTCGGCATCACCGGGCCGGCGCCCGCTGTCCTCGTCCCCCGCCATGATCTGCGACAGCAGGTCCTGCCGGCCCTGCTCCTGCTGCCGGTACTGGGCGATGACCTCGCCGATGGCGGCGTCCAGGCGGGCGCGCGCCGCATCGAAGCGCCGGTTCGCCGGGGTCGGCACGCGGTGGACCCAGTCGGCCGGGATCAGCATCCGGCGGAGCAGGCCGCGCAGAAGCTCCGGCAGCGCCTCCGCCATCACCTGTGCCGCCTGCCTGCCGGCCGGCGCGGACACCAGCGTCCGCGCGACCACCAGCGCCGTCACCCGGTACATCTCGGACCCGACATCGAGCACCTGGCCCGCCCGCCATGAGGATGTCGCTTCCACCACGCACTCGCGCATCACGTCGGTGTAGCCGGCGACCCGGCTGCGGTGGAAAGCGGGCTTCATCACCGGCCGCTGCGCCCGGTGGTCCTCGGCACTGCAGGTGATCACACCGTTCCCGACCAACTGGCGGGCCGCCTCCATGAACGGGCCGCCCTTGTCGAAACGCTCCTGCCGCGCGACGAGCACCTCCATCGCCGCCTCGGCACTGTTGATAAGGAAGCACTCCCTCCCCATCAGACGCAACGCGACCACCGGGTCCGAGGCTCGCCGCTGCTCAAGGAAGCCCAGCGGGTCCACCGCAAGCCGTCCCGCATGCCCGATCAGTGGGAGCTCGCCTGGAGACGTCCGGACCGTTTGCTGCATGGGCTTCCCCCCGATTGAACGCCGATGATCTCCGCGGAGGATACAACCAGCGCAGCCGCGCCACCACTGTCAGTAATCGGCTTCCGTGTCGTGGTCACGCCCCAGAACCGCGGCATGGCGCCGAGCCCGCGCGGCGAGACGCGACGGGCGGAGATGCCGTGGCACTGGGTGGAGCCGGCCGCGGCGGTGGAAGTGTCCACCGGCGTCGCCCGGGACACAGCCGGGCAGTGGCGCCGCCCGGTCCGGGTACGCCGCGTCCGCGCCGACCTCGGGGCAGGGGACATCTCATTGCATCAGGACCCGATCGCTCAGCGTGGGTGTCGCGGCAGTGGTGTGACCGCGCGTGCTTCGTGCAGGGCGGTTCGCAGACGGTCGTTGTCGATGCTGAGGTGCTGGATGACGGTGATGGCGGCCTCCAGTTGGTCGGTGAGATCGCGCTTGTCGCGTCGTAGTCGCGCGTTGTCGGCTTTGAGTTGGGTGTAGGCGTCGGTGCCGTTCGTGCTGCTGTGGGCATGGAGGGTGCCGGCCAGGTCGGTGCAGACGCCGGGGTAGTTGCGGCGGAAGGTGGTGTGGTGTTGGCCAGGCCGAGGCGGCTGGCGAGGGCCGGCACGCTGGGGGTGCGGCCGGTCTCGGCGGTCAGTGTGTCGATGGCGGCGCGCACGTCGTCGTGGCTCGGCAGCGGGCGGCGGTGGGCGGTCACTGGGCGGTCCCGTTGGTGAGGAAGTCGCGGATCGCATCGCGGCGCCGGGCGAGGTCGGCGTGCAGCAGGGGCGGGAGGGTGGGCCGGGACTGCAGGCGGTGGCCGAGGCGGTCGGCGTGGCCGGCGAGGGCGGTGGTGTTGTCGGCGGTCAGCGCGACGTTGTGGCACTCCACCGGCCTGCACTCCGACGGCGCCGGGACCGCGCGGTGCCCGTCGGCTGCGGCGCGGGGTCGGCACAGTGCCTTGTCGGGGTTGAAGACGCAGGTGACGTAGGTGCCGGGGTAGACCTCGGAGTCGTGGCGGGCCAGGACGCGGCGCAGACGGTGCGGGTCGGTGACGACGGAGCCAGCGAAGCCGGTGCGGTGGTGGAAGTCGGCGAGGCGGGCGGCGGCCTCGTCGGAGGCAGGGCCTTGCAGGTCGTGCTGGTGGTCGGTAGCCAGGGCCAGGAGGTGTTCGCCGCGCTGCATGGCCTGTTCGGCTTCGACCTCGGCGCGTAAGCCCGCGGGAGATGCGTTTTGACGGCGCGAGTGAAGGAGCCGGGGCCCATGCCGCCGATGATGTGGCTCCAGCGGTCGATGCCGACGAAGGCGGGGGTGGAGGTGGCGTCCCCCTGCTCGCCGTGCTCGGCGACCAGGCGCTCGCGGTCAACAAGATACGCCAACCCAGCCGCAGTAAGCAGTCAGCCTTGCCCGAGGCCGGGCCCCGGCGCGCCGTACGCCCCCGGCACGGCCCCCGTGCTTCCTCCTGCTGGGGGCTGCGCGCCGTCCCGCGCGGAGCCTGGAGCGGTCCTTCACGACGCCGATCAGGCCGAGGCCCTGCACCACCTGCGCGACCTGGCCCACCAGGGCCCACTGATGTTGCTCACCGCCACCAAGGACACCCCGCCATCAGTGCCGCGGAGGTCCTCGGTGACGAGCTACGCGCGCGGGGCGGCCAGCCGCCGTTGAGGGCGCTCCCGTGCCCTGCAGCGCGGCGAGTCGGGCTCGCCGTAGCGGGCCCGCAGGGCCTGGAAGGCGGTGACCTTCTCCTCGCCGAACCCGTCCTGCAGGCGGCTCCTCCTCGCCGATCAGCCTCAATAAGTCTACAGCTGTATACTTGCGTGCCAGGTACCTCGCAGCATCACCACGGAGTGCGGGCCGCAAGGCGGCCCTGAGAGGGAACACGAGATGAACCTCAACCTGACCGGTAAGCGTGCGCTCGTCACAGGTTCGAGCGCGGGGCTGGGCAAGGAGACTGCGAAGCTGCTGGCAGCCGAAGGTGCCGCAGTCGTGGTCCACGGCCGGGACAAGGACCGCACGGAGGGGGTCGCGCAGGAGATCCGGGAGGCCGGCGGGACGGCCGGCGCGGTCGTCGGTGACCTCGCCGACGACCGCGCCGCCGCCGACGTCGCCCGCGCCGCCACTGCGGACGGCCCCGTCGACATTCTCGTCAACAACGCCGGTTTCTACCGGGACCTGTCCTGGGCCGAAGCCACTCCCGACGAGTGGCGCGACACCTACAACGTCAACGTCGTCTCAGCCATCCGCATGATCCGGCATCTGGTCCCTGCCATGCGCGAACGCGGCTGGGGTCGTGTCGTCACCATCGGCGGCGGGCTCGCCTCCCAGCCGATGAACACCCACCCCCAGTACAACGCCACCTTGGCCGCCCGGCACAATCTCGCTGTCTCCCTCGCCCGCGAACTCAAGGGCACCGGCATCACGTCCAACGTCGTTTCCCCCGGGGTGATCCTCGTCGAGGCCACCAAGGACCTCGTCACCGGCATCGGGTCAGCCCGCGGCTGGGGCCGGACCTGGGACGAGATCCGGCCCAACGCCGTCCGGGCTCTCCTCCCCAACGACCAGGAACGCTTCGGCGAACCGGAGGAGATCGCCGCAGCCGTCGCCTACCTCTGCAGTGACTACGCCCAGTACATCAGCGGAGCCACCATCCGCGTCGACGGCGGACTCGTCCGCTCCGCCTTCTGAGCGCGCACACCCCGCCATCACACGTGCCGACGACGGACGGCTACCCGTCGGCGCCGTCGGGACCTCCTCCGGGCGCAGACATGCCGCCCGCCTCGCGGATGACCGGTTCGAGCATGTCGGTGAGGAGGGCGGTGAGACGGGCGTCATCGGCTGTGACGAGCGCGGTGGTACCGACGACGCTGCGCAGCAGCCACGTTCCGGCGACGAGCGCGAGGGCGAGCTGCGCGCGCACGTCGGTGTCCGATCCGTCGAGCAACCCTGCCAGACGGGCCCCCACGTTGGTTTCCACGCCCTGCCGGACGATGGCTGCCGCCTCCGGATCCGGAGCCGAGCGCAACAACAGGAGAAACGGGTCGAGCCGCTCGGCGCCGGACGCGGTGCGCTCGGTGAGCGTGTGGGCGATGGCACCCGCCAAGCCGGTGCGTTCGTCGCCGACGATGGACGGCGGTGCGAAGGAACGAGCGACGGCCTGTGCGAACAGGCCCTCCTTCGATCCGAAGTAGCGGTTGATCATCATCGCCGTCACACCCGCCCGCTCGGCGATCCGGCGCACCCCGGCCCCGGCGTAGCCGTGCTCGGTGAACTCCACGACCGCTGCGGCGAGGATCGCCTCGCGCGTCGCGGCGGCGTCGCGCCTACGGGCAGGATGTGCAGTGCTCATGGTCAGGAGCATACGGGGCGCCGATGCACGGATTACGGGACGGTGGAGCCCCGATCAGCGTGCAGCAGCCCCCGCTCCTTGGCCGCCCGGAGCACCTCCTCGAAGAGCTCATCGGCCATCTGCCCCTCACCAGGCGGGCACGGAACCCGCTGAGAGAGGGGCGCCGGACCGCCCCGCGCATGTCCCTCGGCGAGGAAGCCTTCGGGGCCCGGCCGGGCCGGTCCTCACCAGGTGACCGGGAGCGCCTCGACCCCGTAGACCGTCGAGCCGTCGCGGAAGCGGAGGGCGGCTTCGGGGACGGCGAGTCGGAGGCTGGGGAAGCGGCGGAGCAGGGCCGGCAGGGCGATCTTCAGCTCCAGTCGGGCCAGTTGCTGGCCGAGGCACTGGTGGGCGCCGAAGCCGAAGGACAGCTGGGCGACCGGACGGCGACGCAGGTCGAGGTCGTCGGGGCGCTCGGGGACGAGCTCGGGGTCACGGTTCGCGGTCAGGGGAGAGAGCAGTACGTGCTCGCCTTCGGCGATCCGGTGGCCGTTGATCTCGACGTCGGCCACGGCCGTGCGCAGGAGCGGTGCGGGAATGGCGAGGTGGCGCAGGAGTTCCTCCACGGCCGTACCGGTGACGGCGGGGTCGTCGCGGAGGGCGGTGAGCTGGTCCGGGCTGCGGAGCAGGGCCAGCACGCTCAGGGCGAGCATGGTCGCCGTGGTCTCGTGTCCCCCGACCAGGAGGGTGGTGCCGAACCCGATGAGTTCCTCGTCGGTGAGCTCCGCGCCGTGCTGCCGCACCACCGTGCCCAGCACCCCGTCCCCGGGGGTCGCCCGGTTGCGGGCGACGATGTCCGCCATGGCGGCGTTCAACTCGGCCGAGGCGGCGACCAGCCGGTCGGCGTCGGCGGTCCCGTCCATGATCACCTGGGAGCAGCGCTGGAACATGGACCGGGTCCCGTAGGGAACGTCGAGCAGTTCGCAGATCGCCAGCGACGGGACGGGCAGGGCGAACGCCTCGACCAGGTCGACGACCGGTCCCCGCTCCGCCATGGCATCGAGGTGGTCGGCGACGATCGTCTCGATCGCGGGACGCAGTCGCTCGACCTGACGGACGGTGAAACTGCCGGTGAGCATGCGGCGGAGGCGGGCGTGCTCCGGGCCGCTGTAGGCGGGCAGGAAGCCCGGGTGGTTGAACAGGGTGCGCGGCAGCGTCGGGTCGATGCCCTCACCCGTCACCAGGCGCTCCTCCGCGAAGGCGGCCCGGACGTCGCCGTATCCGGTGATGACGACGGCCTCGATCTCGCCGCGCACCGGATGGAGGACGCGCAGTCGCGGCAGGCCGTCCTCCTCGCGCATCCGGCGCAGGTCGGGCGACGGGGCGAACGGGCAGGTCGGGTCCCGTTCGGAGGCTACGAAGGATGCCGGGCGGTGAGACGCCGGGCGGTGGTCGGGCATGCTGTTGCTCCTCGGCTGCTTCGGTTCTGGGAACGCGGCCTTGCAAGCGGTCGTGGAAGTGGAACGGGAAACCCGGTCCCTACCCGTGGTACCGGGTGGAGGCGTGGTGCCAGTCGTAGGCGCCGCGGATGGTGGTCCGAAGCGCCTCCGTGCAGTAGCGCTGGAGCAGGTCGCGTTCGGCCGGGTCGAGGTGGCTCGTCGCCGTGGTGCCGAGCAGGGACCGGTGGGCGCCGGTGAACAGTTCCAGGGCTTCGGCCCGGCGGCGGAGGGCCTGGTCGATCGCTTCCGTCCGGGAGAGCCCGTGGTCCCGTTCCAGGCAGAGCACCAGGTTGTTCCGCTCCCCCAGTGCCGTGTCCTTCTCCAGGGAGACGATGTCGTTGTCGCAGATGATGAAGGTCTTCGTCATCTCGCGCATGACCGACAGGTGCGGCAGCGCGTAGAGGTGGTCCGGCAGGACGCACGAGGAGAGACGCTCGGCAAGATCGATGACCGGCGCCACGCCGATGGTGTGGCGCCGGACCCGCAGATAGGTGCCCAGCGACATGGGCGTGGCGGTCTGCCGGCTGATCGCCTCGTGGACATGGTGGTCGAGATAGGAGGACCAGTGGGCCGCCGATCGCTGGATCCAGTCCTCGGGCATGTCCTGGCAGCTGCGTCGTCGCATGTCGGCGAAGGCACCGGCCAAGGGCAGCGGGGATGCCTCGCCGGTGGTGCCCTCCTTGACGAGTCCGACGAGGTGGCGGACCCGGTCGGCCGACCGGCCCCACTCCTCGTCGAGCGCGTCGTCGAACAGGAAGTACCAGCTCTGCTGGTCGACTCCGAGATCCAGTTCGCTTCCGGTCGCGTTCGGGTGGAACATGGCCGCGATCAGCGGGAACTGCCCCTTGAGATGGTGGGCCTCCGCCGCTTCCGAGGACAGGAAGCCGAAGGACTTCGGCCAGGCGAGGTGACGGTCGTGGGCGGCCCGGAAGTCGGGGCTGATCCGGCGCGGGAAGGGGAGGGGATCCGGGGCCTGGGCAAGGGGCTGGGCCTGGGCCGGTGGCCTCGGATCCACGGATATGTACTCCGCCGTCGATGTCATGGTGTGGCGCACCTCCGATAACGGGGCCGGTTCAGTCGGCCGGCCAGGGCGAGACGCGCATGGGCAGCGCATTGGGCCGGATCAGCGCTTGGACGACCGGCCGGACCCGGTGCCCCTCGACCGGCCGAGGCCGCCACCGCGAGACGATCGCGCGCAGGACGACCAGCATCTCGGTCATCGCGAAGTGGTCGCCGATGCACTTCCGGTTGCCGAGGGCGAACGGGACGTAGGCGCCCGGCGGAAGGTCCTTCTCGGTACGGGCGAGCCACCGGTCCGGGTCGAACCTCAGCGGGTCCGGGTAGTACGCCGGGTCGCGGTGCATCGTCACCGCGCTGTAGACCAGCTCGGCTCCCTGCGGGAGCTCGACCCCGCGGACCCGCACCGGCTCCAGAGCGCGCCGCATGAGCAGCCAGCTGGGCTGATGGAGCCGGAGCACTTCCCGGAGGAACCGGTCGGTCAAGGGGAGGGTCGCCGCGCCGGGCAGGGTGTCGGCGGGCAGCGCGTCGCACTCGTCCCGGATCCGCCGGGTGATCTCCGGGCGTCGGCCGAGTTCGTGGAGGGCCCAGGACAGGGTGGTCGACGTGGTCTCGGCGCCGGCCATGAGCAGGGACAGCAGCTCGTCGCGGGCCTCCACGTCGGTCATCCCCCGCGGATTGCCCGGGGTGCCCGCGAACATGATCGACAGCAGGTCGCCCCGGTCGGTGGGGTCCTGACCGGCCTGCCGGGTCTGCCGGGCCCGCTCGGTCTGCCGGGCCTGCTGGACGGCGGTGTCCGCGAGCTCGCGCAGCGCCGCGGCGGCGGCCAGGTACTTGCGGTGTCCCAGCACTCGTGAAGAGGCGATCGACGCGGGCAGCACGGTGCCCACGAAGACCCCGCGCATCACCGTGGTCAGATGCTCGGCGACCTGTTCCCCCAGTTCGGCGACGGCCGCGGCACCCTCCGGGCGTTCGGTCCTGAACAGCGTCGCCACGAGCATGACCGTCATCATCCGGCGCAACACCACGTCCATGGCGATCACCTCGCCCGGACGCCAGGCCGACACCTGCTCCTCGGCGATGTCGGTCATCGTGCCGACGCACGCGGCGATGCTGTTCCGGTGAAAGGCCGGTTGGAGCGCGCGCCGTTGACGAAGGTGGAAATCCCGCTCGGACGTGATGATGCCGTTCCCGATGAAAGGCCGCGCGACGTCGAACAGCAGTCCTTTGCCGAACTTCCTGCTCTGCGTCAGAAGAACGTCGTGGACGGCCTCCGGTGAGTTCAGGATGAACACCGGCCGGTTCCCGAGGAATATCCTGACGATCTCGCCCCGCGTCCTGATCGATTGCAGGAACTCCACCCGTTTCACGGCCAGCTGCGGCAGGTGGCCGAGCAAGGGTAAGCGCCCCGGCACTATGGGGGCGGCCACCGCTGGAGGGGTGATGGAACGCACAGCTCTGCACCTCTCTGAAGCATGGGCTCGAAAAGTCCCTCGCCTTGAACGTTCAGCGGAACTTCAGCCGGCGTCGACGGCGGCTTTCACGAGGGTGTACATGACCGACCGCTGCTGCTTGTGGCGTTGGATGCGTCCCTTGGCGACCAGGGACTCGAGGGTGTTCCGTACCACCTGCGGTGTCGGATTACGGCTCGGGTCCTTCTCCAGAAGTTCGTCCCGCAGTTCCTTCGCCGAACGGGGCTCGTCATGACCGCTCAGCAGGTCCGTCAGCGCGTCCCCGAGCAGAGGCCGGCCCGGCTTCCCCTTCGCGTCGCGCTTCGTCCCGGTCCCCGCTGAAGCCGTCCTGCCCGGCGTCGAACGCCGCGTGGTCGCTCCGGCAGTGCTTCGGCGCTTCGCCTTCGCGACCGCGGGCTCGTCCTGTGCCTGCTCCGGCAGACGCGAGGCATCGGCGAAGCCTTCGTACCGCTCGGCGAGGTCGAGGATGTCCGACAGCAGGGCTTCCTCCTGCTTCAGCAGCTCGATCCTCTTCGCCAGCTCCTCCTGGCGCCTGCGGTTCTCCTCCAGTTCCGATGCGACCTGCTCCACGTACCGCGATCGGAGCTTGGCCGCTGCTTGGCTGCTCACACTTTCACTTCCTCCATATGGATGACGCCGCGCATGGTACCCACGCCGGGCGGTCCGGCGCGGATGGGTGTCGACGCCGACGGCTCGTCAGAGACGGTCGCTCCTCACCTTAAGGGCACACATGCCTCTGCGTGTAGGCACAGGCATGCCGGGGCTTCACACATGTGCATGCGTCGGCACATGTCTAACGGTGACTCACCCTCGTGGTCACACCTGCCTTACGTTGACAGCCCGATCGCACACATGTCAGCATCACCACCCGTTGAACGGGCTCCGACACCGCGGCCGCGCGACACACTCACGCGGTTCCGGCCCGCCCATCCACCCCCATGACTGATCCGCCTGGTCGTCACGCAAGGACCGTTACGGAAATCGGCATCGGGTTCCGGCCTCGTGACGGGCCGCGGCGGACGGGAAAGAGAGACGGACAGTTGTCCATACGTACGCCGGGACGCGGGTCCCGGCGCAGACCGAGACCTTGGTGGGCGAGCGCCGCGGCGCAGGCCCTGTGTGCGGCGATGCTCGCCTCGCTCGTCACGTTATTCACGCCGCCCGCGCCGGCACAGGCGGTCGAGGACCTCGACCAGCGGGCCATCACGTTCAACATGCAGGGTGGCACCCGATGGGAGACCGTCAGGACGAACCTGATCAAGGACGCCGACGTCGTGGCCCTGCAGGAGGCCACGACCGCCCCCTGGGACTTCACCAAGAACGAAGTGATCACCGACAACCTCGGCGACACCACGAAGACCCCGACCGGACTGCCCAGCCTGAAGTACCGGGTCTACGCCCAGCAATGGGGTGAACGAAGGAAGCAGGGGGTCCTGCTCTACCTGGACATCCTGGGCAAGGACGCCTGGGGCGCCGGTACCGGCGCCGACACCGGTGATCCGGATACGGAGAACAACAGTCAGAAGTCCATGGCGATCTGGCTGCGGGACGCGCCCGAGGACCTCAAGGACCTCAAGGACCGCGTCAAGGTCTTCCCCGCCCAGGACGCGGGCAACAAGTGGATCAGGTCCCGTCCGGCGTTCGGTGTGAAGGTCGGCACCACCTGGTACTTCGACATCCATGCCGCGTCGATCCGTTCCGGTGACACGCCCAACCGCCACACCGTCGCCCTGATCGACACGATCTCCCGGACCATGGCCGGCGAGCGATGGCGGGCCCTGGGCGACTTCAACAGTGCCGCCGCCCCCACGCGCGTCAGGTTCCCCAACACGTTCTACGCGACGAAGAACGGCAAGCCCGACGGCACGCCCACCACGACGCAGCAGAGCGGCTTCGCGCTGGACTACCTGATCGCGAGCGATCAGCTGAAGAACCTCGACGTGTCGACGACCGGCCGGAACGGCGGTTCCGACCACAATCCCGTCAGGTTCGCCCCGCGCAACACCCGCGTGTGCGCCAGTGACTGGAGCGAGCCGACGCGCTACAACTACGACGCCGCCGTCCGGCTCGCCGCGCGGGCCTCGGAGGACGCGTGCGGTCCGCCGCCCGCGGTTGTCTCCATGGGGGACAGCTACATCTCGGGCGAGGCGGGACGGTGGGCCGGTAACGCCCCCGCCTCCGCGGTCGGCTCGGCATGGGGCACCGACCGGGCCGCGGTGAACTGCAACGGCGACGAGAGCGTGTGCGACCACGACGCGTCCAAGGTGTACGGCGACACGTCGTCCGACAAGGGCGGAAGCGGGTGCGACCGGTCCGACTCCGCCGAGATCAGGGGCCTGACGGTCGACGACGTACCGCTGGAGCGGCGTTTCAACGTCGCCTGCGCGGGAGCGACGACGGACAACGTCACCACGACCGGCTTCAAGGGCCGGCGGCCCCAGATCGACGATCTGCGCGACATCGCCCGGAGCAACGAGGTGCGCCTGGTCGTGCTGTCGATCGGTGGCAACGACCTGAAGTTCGCCGACATCCTCCAGGACTGCGTCAAGGCGTACTTCTACCCGTCCCTGTTCAACAAGGGCTGTCGCGGCGCCAAGGAGAAGGAGTTCGCCGACGGCCTCGACCCCGCACGGGCCAAAGTCGTGAAGTCGGTCGAAGCGATCCGGAACGTGCTGCGCGAGGCCGGGCAGGAGGACGGCTCGTACCGGATCGTGCTGCAGTCCTACCCCAACCCCCTGCCGCTCGGCCGCGACTACCGCGACCCGGAGAACGCCCCCGTTCCGCCCGCCAACTACAGCCGGTACCTGAGCGGTGGCTGCCCCTTCCTGGACGCGGACAGCGACTGGGCGCACTCCTCCGTGGTGCCCCGGATCAGCGCCATGCTGCGCGGCGCCGCCGACGAGGCCGGGGTGTCCTTCCTCGACCTGCAGGACGCCTTCGCCGGGCACGAGCTGTGCAGCAGGACGACGCAGCAGGCCGGCAAGGACCACAAGCTCTCCTCCCCGCTGCCCGCCGAGCGCGCCGAGTGGGTGCGGTGGGTGCCGTACCTGGTCGACGGTCTCAAGAACGTGCCCTGGCAGGCCCAGGGCAATCAGCAGGAGGCGATCCACCCCAATCACTACGGCCAGCTCGCCCTGTCCGCCTGCCTCACCAAGATCACGGCGAAGCTCGGCGGGGGCCCGGTGGCCTCGTCCTGCGTGGGCAAGCCGTCCGGTGCTCCCGGCTCCGTCGACGGAAGCGTCGACAGCAGTACGGTGCTGAGCAAGAGCAACCGCCGCGGACCCGTGGCCGGGCTGCCGGACTGGAGCCGGGCCGGATACCGCGCCGGTGAGGCGCTGCCCACCACCGCTTCCCGCACCTCCGACCCCACCTGCCACATCACCCCGTCCGAACTCGAGCAGCAGTTCAAGGTCAGGGCCGACGACGGGCAGGACGACACGGCGGGGCTGCAGAGCGCCATCGACCGGATCCGTAACTCCTGCACGCCGGGCGCGGGCCCCGACAGGCTGTCGGTGATCGACCTGCCCAAGGGCAGGCTCGACGTCAGCAAACAGCTCGCCGTGGACGCCTCCTACCTGGTCATCCGCGGGCAGGGGGCCGACCCGCAGGGCGGCACGCGGATCGTCTTCCGCCCCGACGAGAACACCCGCTACGACAAGCTGACCGAGAAGGGCGAGCGCTGGAACCAGGGGGCGATGGAACACAAGTGTGAGTTCACGACGGGCAACAACGTCGCCACGGGCGGCTGGATCTGGCCGGGACGCGGACTGTTCCGGGTGCAGACCCGCGAGGTCGCCGAGAAGTATCGCAAGATCTGCGGCTACCCCGACAAGATCCCGGAGAACCGCCGTGACCTCTTCGAGGGCTCCGTCAACCAGCACTGGGAGTCGGGTGTCGCCGTGGCCGGATCGCCGGCCGACGCCAAGTACGCCGCGCACCAGGGCGACCGCGTGATCCAGCTGGACCCCAAGGCGAAGATGGACGCCTTCAAGCCGGGCGGTGATCTGTGGGTGGGTGCGGCCAACAGCCTCGCGTTCTACCAGTCCCAGGAGGTCGCCGGGGCCTCGGCGGACGACGGCCGGCTGGAGAACCTCCACATGCGCCAGCAGGTGTTCACCATCGCCTCGGTGGACGCCGCCCGCCACACCGTCACGATCGACAAGCCGCTGGAGTTCGACCTCCCGGTCGACTCCACCTCCGATGGCTCCCCACCGCTGGGGGTGAACGGCAAGCCCTACCCCAGCAAGGTCACCGCGCTGAAGATGATCACCGACGTGGGATTCGAGGACTTCTCCTTCACCGAGGACATCAACGGCCTGCCCAGGCTCGGCGGCGGCACGTATCGGCTCAGCCCGGCCGACGCGGTCCACAACTACGGCAACATCGCGCCCGAGTACGCCATGCACGGCATCGTCTTCAAGTGGGCCGCCGACTCCTGGGTACGCGGTGTCCGCGCCGAGATGACCGGCTCCCACCCGGTCGTCACCGAGGTGGCCAGGAACATCCAGATCGAGCACAACGTCTTCGACGGCGCCTGGAACAAGGGCAAGGGCGGCAACGGCTATCTGCGCGGATCCCGCGTCTGGGACTCCCTCTACGCCTTCAACACCAGCCGCAACCTGCGACACTTCACCTTCCAGTGGTCGGCTTCCGGCAACGTCGCCATCGGCAACGACCTCGACTCCGACCTGAACCTGCACGGCGGCTGGGAACACCGCAACCTGTTCGAGAACAACACCGTGCACGTTCCGTACAACCACTCCTCCGGCGAGTGCACCACCAACTGCGGCGGTGAAGGCGGAGCCGGCGACAAGGGCACCTGGTGGCCGATCTACTGGGCCGCCGGCAGCAAGGGCATCGGCTGGTCCGGATCCACCGGCCCGCAGAACGTCTTCTTCCACAACACCCTGACCAAGCAGACGACCCCAGGAGGTCCCTACGAGCCCTTCCGGCCCTACGCCGACACCTCCAGGGTGTTCCAGTTCGGCTCCGCCGCCGGTGACGCGAGCGCCTTCCAGCACCTGAAGGGCGCGGGCGGCCCCATCCAGGACTGGGCGGACAACGAGGGCAACGACTACACCGGAGGCAACGGCGTCAACGCCTCCAGAGCCGACGCCGGTCGTTCCCTGTTCCTGCGCGACTACCACTCCTGAGATACGGCCGTGGCCGTGCGCGCCCGTTTCCAGCGGATTTCGGCCGCTGGAAACGGGCGCGCCGCGTATGGCTCCCTGGCACATGTGCGGGATCCGTTTATTCACACGTGTGTGTTGGCCGACTTTCAACCCATGCCACAATGCCCGCAACGTCGGCATGGTGACGACGATGATGCTCTCCACGTACGTCGTCGACGAGACGAAGCCCCTCGTGACCACCTACTAGAGGGCTGCGGAGCGCCGTTTCCCGATCACTCGGATCGCGCCCTCCGGTCGGTGAGAAGGTCCGCGGCGGTGACGTCCCAGTCGACTCCCGAGAGCTCATGGCCGGCGGGAACGAGCGTGTAGGTGTGATCGAGCCACTCCGAGAGCGGTGGTATCGGCAGTTCGAACAGCGCCGCCATGTCGCCGGAGACCAGCTGGAGCCACGCGGTCGCCCGGTTCTCCGGATTCTCCAGGTTCGCCGGATTCGACGGCCAGATCTGGATGTCCCCGATTCCGCTCCTCGAGCGCAGCCCCTGCCGGAGCAGGTCCCGTCCGATGCGCCACAGGGCGCGCGGGCCGCCCTCGGCGCCGAACTCCACACACACGATCAAGGGGGCTCGCGGGTCGAAGCGGAACTCGGCCCGGATCGCCTGACGTGCCGAGACGCCCAGCACGCGCTCGATGTCCAAGGTGAGGTGAGGCCGACCGTGCCGTGCCGTTCGGTCGGCATGTACACCTGGTTCGTAGCCGCTCATGACGCGTGGGTCCTTACCTGTGGGGGAAGCTGGCCCGGCCCACCCTCGTCCCCTGCGGAGCACCGCGCATAAGTAAGGTGACCGCCGAAATCGGGCCCTGACCGCGTGCGGTGGTCGGCGGCGTTAAGTCATTCGACTGCCCAGGGCGTCGCGCAGTGCGGCCCGGGAGGTGA
Organism: Streptomyces sp. PKA51; assembly: GCF_057552455.1. Lineage (NCBI taxonomy): Bacteria > Bacillati > Actinomycetota > Actinomycetes > Kitasatosporales > Streptomycetaceae > Streptomyces > Streptomyces sp. PKA51. The sequence continues at coordinate 290,833 of NZ_BAAJPZ010000001.1, read as the reverse complement.
TGCCGAGCTTGGGGAAGACCCGGTAGAGGTGGGAGCCGACGGTCCGCGGTGACAGGTGCATGCGTGCGCCGATCTCCTTGTTGGTCAGGCCGCCGGCGGCGAGATCCGCGATCCGGCGTTCCTGCCACGTCAGTGCCGCGAGGCACTCCGCGGAAGCGGAGGGGGAGGTGGAGCCGGGCGCGCCCGCGGCACGGAGCTCGGCCCGGGCTCGTTCGGCCCAGGGGGGCGTGCCGAGGCGCTCGAAGGCTTCGGCGGCGAGTGCGAGGGTGTGGCGTGCGGCTTTGCGCCCTTGGGCGTGGCGGAGACGGATGCCGTGGGCGAGGCGGACGCGGGCGAGTTCGAAGGGGAAGCCTGCGGCGGCGGGGTGGGTTTCGGCGCGGTGGTACATGTCGTCGGCTTCGGCGGGGTCGGTGGCGGTCATGGCGAGGGCCCCGTAGGTGAGGAGGGCGAGGCGGGGGGAGACGGCGGGGAGGCCGGCGTGGTGTGCGGCGAGGGCGTGGTGGCGTGCTTGTTCGGTGCGGCCGGTGTGGAGGGCCGCCTCGACGAGGTCGAGGAGGGTGCGGGAGGCCTGGTGGGCGTAGGAGGTGAAGGTGCCGGGGGATGTGATGCCGATGGCGTGGAGGTACGCGGCTTCGTAGTCGCCTTCGGTGAGGGCGGCGGCGGTGCCGATGGCGTCGGCGATCTGGGTGAGGAATCCGACGCCGCGGGGGCGGGCCCAGGCGTCGACGGCGCTCTGGAGCTCTCGTGCGCGTTCGGTCCGGCCGCGCATCGCGGCGAGGAGGCCGAGGTACGCGTGCGTGTGGTGAGCGAACAACGCGTAGTCGTGCGCCGTCGTCAGGTCCAGGGTGCGCTGTCCGGTCCGTTCGGCCTCGTCCCACTCCCCCACCGCCATCTGGTCGAGCATGATCAGATGCAGCATGGTCATGGCCGATGCCACGGCCCCGGTCTCCACCTCGCGGTCGACGGTGCGCTGGAAGTGCGAGCGGTACTGGCCGAGGATGTCGACGTGGTAGGCGGCGACACCCAGGCGGGTGGTCTCCCACGGTTCGAGAGTGTGGAGGTCGGCGAGGGCGCGTTCCACCCGCTCGCGCACGCCGGTGCCGCGACGCACCACGTCGCCCCAGGCGTCCTCGTAGACGCGGGAGTTCGGGCACACCAGGTCGCCCAGGGAGCCGAGCAGTTCGTGCGTCCGCTCCCACGACGTCTTGTCGCTCGCGTACTGGCTGACGGCCAGGAGCAGGTTCACCAACCGGGTGAGCACCTCGTTCGGTTCCCGCGCTCCGCTGTCACGGATGTTCTCGATCGCCGCCGTGATGTGACAGCGCGCGGACCGCACGTCTCCGTCCTCGTACAGCGCGACGTAGGCCGAGGTGAGGACCGAGGCCGGGGATTCGCTCGTCCCTGTTGTGGTGTCGGAGCGGACCAGTTGCCGAGCGCGGTCCAGCAGCCCGGCCTGGCCGGCGACGAACGCCGCGTCGCCCAGTCTCCGGGACCGTTCCTCGTGGCTCCGGCTCAGCTCCGCCGCCCGGGTCAGCCAGGAGACGGCGGTCAGCGAGGCGCCGCGCAGGGTGGCGGAGTCGGCGGCCGCCTCCAGCGCTGCCGCGACCCGCTCGTCGGGGTCGACCACGGAAGCCGCCAGGTGGACGGCGCGTCGTTCCACGTCCTCGCGGTGCAGGTGTGCGAGGAACGCGTGGGCGGCGCGGCGTTGGCCGGCGGTCGCCGTCTGGACGACCGCCGACCGCACCAGAGGGTGCCGGAAGACGAAGTCGCCGCTGAGGGGGTCCATGTCCAGCAGGCCGCATGCCGCCGCCTCGTCGGTGTCCGTCATGCGGTAGCGCGTGCCGTGGCCGTGTCCGGTCGCCGTGCCCGCCCCGACGCCGTCCAGGGCACCGCGCAGCAGTTCCGCGCGTACGGCGTCGTCGAGTGCCGCGATACGGGCGCCGTACACATGCTGCAGGCGCAGGGGCAGGGGGAGGGACAGGGGTATGCCGGTGTGTCCGGGCGATTCCCCCCGTTCGCTCGCTGCCCGGCCACTGCGCGTCACATGGGACGGCAGCTCCAGCAGAGCCAGCGGGTTCCCCTGGGCCTCGTCCAGGATCAGACGACGGATCCGGGGATCCAGCTCGGGGTTGCGCAGGTCCAGAAGCCGCTCGGAGGCCTTCTCCGACAGTGTGGTCACGGGCAGTTGCGGGAGTGCCGCCGTGTCGAAGCCGGAGGGTACGTCGGAACGCAGGCCGACGAGGAGCCGTACCGGGCCGCCGCTGAGTCTTCGCCCCACGAACCCGCACACCTCGATGCTGGAGGTGTCGAACCACTGGCCGTCGTCGAGTACCAGCAGGAGGGGTTTCCGCGACGCCGCGAGGGAGAGCAGGTCGAGAACGGCGATACCGAGTGTCATGACCGAGGGCGGCGCGCCCTCGCTTCTGCCGAAGGCGACGTCGAAGGCCCTTCGGTGACTGTCGTCCAGCTGGTTGACGCAGGGGAGCAAGGGATGCAGGAACTGGTGGAGGCCGGCGAACGGCAGCTCCGACTCCGCCTCGACGCCGACCGCCCTGATCACCCTGTGTTCCTTGCCCGAGGCGAGGTCGGCGACGTGGTCCAGCAGGGCGCTCTTGCCCACGCCCGCGTCGCCCCGCAGGACGAGAGCCCGGCCCCCGGTGCCCGTCACGAAGCCGGACAGTGCCTCCTGCTCGGCCTCGCGGCCGATCAGCGTCCCGTCGATCGACTCCATCGTCCCCATTTTCTCCTCCGCTTCCTCCCCCGTTTCCTCCTCCACTGAGCTCCACCGAGCTCCACCGAGTCGGCCCCTGCTCGGACGCTGTCGCGGCCGTTCGCGCGCGTGAAACCGAGGACCGCGCCGTGTCAGGACGCTCCAAGGCCGTGGAGCAGGGTGTCGACGACGACGTCCGCCGCCTGACCGGGACTCAGCTCGGGCATCTGTCGTGACACCAGGTGCATGAGCTGGGGCAGCAGCGCGCTCGCCCACCCCTCGGGCTGGTCGCGGCGCAGGAGGCCCTCGTCGGTGGCTCGCTGCAGAAAGGCTTCGACCTGGCGGACGGACGCGTCCCTGCGTCGGCGGATGGCCTCGTCGGTGAGCATGCGGGCGAGATCGACGGGCCAGGTGCGGTTGACGGCGATGACGTTCTCGACGTAGCGGTGCAGGGCGACGGCGACCGGCGCTTCACGCAGCCGGGCGTCTTCGATGGCCTGTTCGACGGCGGTGAGGCGGGCTTCGTAGATGGCGGTGAGGAGGTCCTCGCGGGAGGCGAAGCGTCGGTAGACGGTACGCCGGTCCACGCCCGCCGCCGCGGCGATGCTCGCGATGCTGGCGCCGGGATCGGTGGCGAGCATGCGGGCCCCGGTGGTCAGGACGGTTTCCAGGTTGCGCGCTGCGTCGGCTCTCACCGCATCGAGTCTAGCGCCACAAACTGGCGGCGCGGACACATGTAAATGCTACATTGACGTGACAGTTAGAGGGATCGTCGGAACGAACCGACACCACGGGAAGAGGGAAAGCACGTGATCACCTACGGTCGGCTTTTCATCGGGGGCTCCTGGGCCGAGCCGAGCGACCCGGACCTGCTCGACATCGCCTCGCCGCACGACCGGTCCGTGGTCGGCCGCGCCGCCCAGGCGCGGCCGGCGGACATCGACCGGGCGGTGTCCGCGGCACGGGCGTCCTTCGAGACGGGCGCTTGGCGTCTGACCCCGCCGGCCGAACGGATTGCGGCCTTACGGAGGTTCAACGCGCTGCGCGAGGAGAACGCGGAGGAGATCGCGCACCTGATCTCCCTGGAGAACGGTTCGGCCGGATGGTTCACCCGCGCCGGGCAACTCGGCCTGACCCGGCAGGCGAACGCCTACCTCAAGGCGGCGGAGGAATTCGGCTGGGAGGAGACGCTCGCCCCCTCCGACCCGGCGTCCCCCGTGCGCAGCGTGGTGCGCCGTGAGGCGGTCGGCGTCGTGGCCGCGGTGATCCCGTGGAACTCGCCGTTCTCCTCGGCCACCTCGAAGATCATCCCCGCTCTGCTCGCCGGTAACTCCGTGGTGCTCAAGGCGTCCCCGGAGAACTCGCTGAGCATGGGCTTCCTGGCCGACCTGCTGGAGCGGGTGGGCCTGCCCGAGGGCGTGATCAGCGTCCTGCCGGCGGACCGGGAGACCAGTGAGTACCTGGTGTCGCACGAGCAGGTCGACAAGATCGCCTTCACCGGCTCGACGCGGGCCGGCCGCCGCATCGCCTCGATCGCGGGCGAGCAGCTCAAGCGGGTCAGCCTGGAGCTGGGCGGCAAATCCGCCGCGATCATCCTCCCGGATGCCGACATCGAGAAAGCCGTCGCGGGTGTGCAGTACGGCTCGCTGCTCAACAACGGCGAGTCATGTGTCGCGCAGACCAGGATCCTGGCACCGCGCGCCCGGTACGAGGAGGTCGTGGCCGCGCTGAAGGAACTGGTGGAGTCGCTGCAGGTCGGCGACCCGAACTCCCCCGGCACCTTCATCGGCCCGATGATCCGCCCCGATCAGCAGGAGCGCGTGCGCGACTACATCCGGCTCGGCATCGAGGAGGGCGCCCGCCTGGTCACCGGCGGCCCGCAGATCCCGGCGGGTCTGGAGAAGGGCAACTACGTCACACCCACCGTCTTCGCCGATGTCGACAACTCCATGCGCATCGCGCGGGAGGAGATCTTCGGCCCGGTCCTCGTCGTCATCCCCTACGACGACGAGGACGACGCCGTCCGCATCGCCAACGACTCCGAGTACGGCCTCTCCGGTGGCGTCTGGTCCTCCGACGAGGAGCACGCCCTGGCGGTCGCCCGCCGCGTCCGTACCGGCACCGTCACGGTCAACGGTGCCTCCCTCGGCTTCGACGGCCCGTTCGGTGGCTTCAAGGCCAGCGGCATCGGCCGCGAGTACGGCACGGTCGGCCTCGGTACCTACACCGAGTACAAGACCATCACCGTGTGACCCGCCGGTGCGACCCGTCGTGTGACCCGCTGCCCGGCACACGCGAGCGGCATCACGCCCGAGGCGTCGTCACGCCCGGACGACGTGGTAGCTCAGCGCCGCCCACGGGAGGTCGGACTGCGCGAGAGACCCGGTGGCCCACGAGTAGGCGCCGGTGCAGCCGGCTCCGGGGTGCAGCACCACGGACGCGGAGCCGGAGACAACCTGAACGGAGCGGGCCGACGCCGGCAGGGTGTGACACGTACCGAAGTCGTCGAGGTCGACCTTCGACGCCGTTCCCGTTCCGTGGGTACCCGAGTAGAGGTACGCGCCCTCCCGTAACGGCGGCCAGTCGGCGGCGTTCGCCGTCCCGGCCCCCGAGCCGATCAGAGCCACGGCCGTGGTGACGGCCGCGACGGCGGCGCGGAGTTTCGCCCTGGGGATGAACATGCGAACACCTTTCGTGTGTGACGAGACCGGTGGAGACCCGGCGGAGACATCGGCCGCCCGGCCCCTCCGGCTCGTCCGGGCGAGTGCGGCCGGTGATGAACTCTCGCATGTTCAACGGTGTGTCGGTGAGGGCGATACCGGTCACACATACGTGTGGTGGCCGGTGTGGCCCGACCGGTGGTCACACCTCCTGGAGGGGTGAAGCCGCCCTCGTACATATGTGTCTCCTGCTAACGTATGGTCAGCACCCATGCACAGCACCGTCCATGTGATCCAGACGCGGCACAGCCAGGCAGCCGTTCGGTGATGCCGAGTCTCGATGCGACCCGGAGAGAAGAAACCCATGACACTCAAACCGTTCAAGCTGACGGTTGCCGCCTTCACGAGCGCGGTCGCCGGAGCGGCCCTGCTCTTCTCGGCGGGACCGGCGTCCGCGGACAACCCTCCTTACAGCGACTGCCCGGCGTGGGCGCTGTGCCTCTACCAGAATGGCGGCGGAACGGGTTCGAAGGTGGTTGTCACCCCTCCCCCGGCGGGCGGCAACACAAAAATCGTGAGACTCATAAACACCCATTTCCTCAACGGGGAACTGGCCGACAACCAAGTCTCGTCCTGGCTGAACAACTCGCAGTGCTCGGTGCAGTTCTGGGACGACTCCAGCGGGGAGCTCCACCCTTCCGACCTGGATTACGCACCGTCATGGCAGTGGGGGCTGAAGGGTGACTACGCCTTCGGGACCTCCAAGGCGTACAACAACGACAGGATTTCCTCCTTCCGTTTCTACTGCCCGTAGAGGGAGAGCACGGGGCACTCGACCGGACGAGCACGCGCCGCCCACGCGTCCGGGTAACCGGATCCGACGGTGGGCGAGCGGTGGGCCCCGCCATCAGTGCCGCGGAGGTCCTCGGTGACGAGCTACGCGCCCGGGGCGGCCGGCGCCGTTGAGGGCGCTCCCGTGCCCTGCAGCGCGGCGAGGTCCGGCTCGCCGTAGCGGGCCCGCAGGGCCTGGAAGGCGGTGACCTTCTCCTCACCGAAGCGGGCCACGTGCGCGGCGTAGGCGTCGGCGGTGACGAACGACGGAGGCGTGGTCTTGGTGTGGAACTTGTCGGCGTACATCACCAGTTCCTCCTCCGGCGTCGTGGCCACGTAGTCGGCCTCGGGCAGGTCGAGGTTCTGGCGGCGGATGTCGGCGCGCGTCACGCCGACACCCGTGTGACAGGAGCAGAACCGGCACAGGGCCTCGGGCAGGCCCTCGCCGCGCAGCAGGTCGTGGCCGAGGATCCCGTGCCGGATGTAGGAGGCGTGGTCGAGCCGGCCGTCGCCGTCGAACAGCCGGTAGACGCCGATGTCGTGCAGCAGGGCGCCGGCCCGGACGAGGGCGGCGTCGACGGCGTGCCGGGAGCGGGACAGGAGCTGTTCGGCGAGGGCGGCGACGATGGTGCAGTGGGTGTACACGACCTCCAGCGCCTGCGGCGTGGGGGCGTACTTCTCGTGCAGCGCGCGGATCTGCCGGTCGGTGGGGAGCCTCACCGCGGCAGCGTAGCAAGGCGCGTGACCCGGACGACATCGCCGGTGCGGCCGCCGGCGAGCACCTCGATGCGGGTGCCGGTGGCCGGGTCGGTGAAGGTGTCGCCCGGGGCCCGGGCGGCCAGGTCGAGGGGGCCGCAGGGCGGGGCGCCGGGCGACCGGCCGCCCAGGACCCGCACCGGTCCCTCGCCGGTGGCCACGGCCGAGTCGACCTTGTAGATCAGGACTCCGGTCGAGCACGGGGCCGGGTCGTTGCCCGTGGCCCGGCGGGACTCGGCGACGTACGCGCTCGTGGGGCCCGTGCGCACCACGGCGATCTTGGTGCCGCCGGGGCGTTCCACGGGGGTGAGGCGGACGGTGCGGCTGCCGCCGGGGGCCCCGGCGAGGCAGGCGACCTGGTCGTCGCGGATCCAGCCGAGCTTCCAGGAGTGCCAGCCCAGGTACTGCGGGGCGGCACCGGCGATGTGGCCCATGACGTCCCAGCCGCCGACGAAGCGGTGCGTCTCGCCGGTGAAGGCGTACAGGTCGGGCAGGCCGAAGGTGTGGCCGGTCTCGTGGGCCGCGACCTTGTGGCCCCAGCGCCACATGTCCTGTCCGAAGGTGACGGCCCACTTGATGCGGCGGCCGTCGGCGGTGACACCGGCCGTGGCGGGGTCGAAGAGGTAGGTCGGCGAGAAGGGGATCGCGGTGGCCGTGCGGACGGGGACGACGTAGACCATGTCGGCGGAGGAGAAGTCCTCGTACGGGTCGGCCGCGGTGATCGCGTCGCGCAGGTAGCGCTCGTGGGCCTCGAAGCTCAGCCCTCGCTGGAAGCCGTACGCCGTGGACGCCTGCGGCATGCGCGCCCAACGGCGGGAGGCGGTGACGTCCAGGCGCAGCCGTCCGTGGGAGGCGGTGCGCAGCCAGCCGGCCGCGGGGGCGAGGTGGGCGGCGTACGGTGCGGTGGTCTCCGTGGCGGGGGCGTCGGGGAAGTCGACGTAGATCGTCAGGACGCGGCGGGTGCCGGTGGCGGGCTGGAACTGCGCGGGGTTGGTGTCGTGTCCCTCGTCGGTCCAGCCGGTGCGACCGGGAAGGGCGCAGTCCGCCGCCACCGGGTGGCCCGGGGCCCGCCCGGCCGCGGTGGCGGCGGGGGCGGGGGCGGTGAGGGATGCGGTGAGTGCGAGGACGGTGGCGAGCAGGCGTAACGGTGATGGCATGTCGCTCCTTGTCGCATGGTGGGTGGGGGCAGGCGGGTCAGCCTCCGTGCGGGGTCAGGGTGTACGTGCGGCCTGCCGTGTAGAAGTCCAGGGCTGCCCGGCCCTGTTCGCGGGGGCCGTGGGCGGAGGACTTGGCGCCGCCGAAGGGGAGGTGGAAGTCCACTCCGGTGGAGGGCGCGTTCAGGCGGATCATGCCGGTGTCCAGCCGGTCCAGGCCGTGCAGTGCCGCGTCCAGGTCCGCCGTGTGCACCGACGTCACCAGCCCGTACGGCACCGAGTTGGTGATCCGCACCGCCTCGTCGAGGTCCTCTGCGGGCAGCAGGGCGGCGATGGGGCCGAAGACCTCCTCGCACAGCAGCTGGTGGCCTGCGGGCACCTTTTCGAGCAACACGGGCGGCGCGTACCAGCCGGGGCCGTCGACCGCGGTGCCCTCCGCGAGGACCGTGGCGCCTTCCTGGGCGGCGGTCACGCGCTCACGCGCCTGCGGCGAGATCAGCGGGCCGCATATCGTCGCGGCGTCGGCGGGGTCGCCGACGGGGACGGCGCGCAGGGCCTCGGCGAGGGCCTCGCGCAGGGGGTCGAGGGCGGTGCCCACGGCGATCACCCTGCTGGTGGCGGTGCACTTCTGCCCGGCGTACCCGGCGATCGCCGCGGCGATGTGCGCGGCGGCGCGGTCGATGTCGGCGTCGGGCAGGACGACGGCGGCGTTCAGGCCGCCCATCTCGGCCTGGACGGGCACGCCGCGGTCGGTGGCGGCGCGGACCACCTGCCGGCCGGCGGCGGAGGAGCCGGTGAAGGAGACGACGTCGGCGGCGGAGACCAGGGCGCTGCCCTCGACGCTGCCGCCGGCCACAACGGTGAACACGTCGTCCGGCAGTGCACCGCGCACGATCTCGGCGAGGCGCAGGGCGCTCGCGGTGGCCTCGGGGGCGGGCTTGAGGACGACGGTGTTGCCGGTGGCGAGGGCGGGGGCGGCCTTCCAGGTGGGGATGGCGAGGGGGAAGTTCCAGGGGGTGATCAGGCCGGCGACGCCGTGCGGGCGGCGGCGGGTGAGCAGCAGCCCGGCGCCGGCGGCCGGTTCGTGGACGGCGCCGGTGGGCTCGTAGGGGGCCTGGGCGTAGTAGCGCCAGATGGCGACCGTGCGGGCCACTTCGGCGCGGGCCTCGGCCAGCGGCTTGCCCACTTCCCTCACGACGAGGTCGGCGAGTTCGCCGGCGGCGGCCTCGATCGCCGAGGCGATGGCGGACAGGGCCGCGGAGCGGGCGGCGGCGCCGGCCGCGGCCCAGCCGGGCTGGGCGGTGCGGGCGCGTTCGACGGCGTCGGCGACGGCGAACGCGCCGGGGGCCGCGAACTCGGCGACGACGTCGGAGGGGTCGGCCGGGTTGCGGGAGACGAGGGACGTCACAGCAGGAAGCCTCCGGGGAAGGGGTCGGCCGGGTCGAGGAAGTACTGGGCGGTACCGGTGATCCAGGCGCGTCCGGTGATGGTGGGCACGACCGCCGGCAGCCCGCCCACCTCGGTCTCGCCGACCAGGCGGCCGGTGAAGCGCGTGCCGATGAAGGACTCGTTGACGAAGTCGCGCTCCAGCGGCAGCGCGCCGCGGGCGTGGAGCTGGGCCATGCGGGCGGAGGTGCCGGTGCCGCAGGGCGAGCGGTCGAACCAGCCGGGGTGGATGGCCATGGCGTGCCGCGAGTGGTGGGCGTCCGAGCCGGGCGCGGCGAGGTAGACGTGCTTGAGGCCGCCGATCTCGGGGCGTTCGGGGTGGACGGGCCGGTCGGCGGAGGCGTTGACGGCGTCCATGAGGGCCAGGCCCGCGGCGAGGAGGTCGTCCTTGCGGGCCCGGTCGAAGGGCAGGCCGAGGGCGTCGAGTTCGACGAAGGCGTAGAAGTTGCCGCCGAAGGCGAGGTCGTAGGTCACCGTGCCGTACCCGGGCACCTCGATCTTGCGGTCGAGGCCGACGCAGAAGGCGGGCACGTTGGTGAGGGTGGCCGAGGTGGCCGCGCCGTCCTCGACCGTGACGTCGACGGCGATCAGGCCGGCCGGGGTGTCGAGCCGTACGGTGGTGACGGGCTCGCTGACCGGGACCATGCCCGTCTCGACGAGAACGGTGGCCACACCGATGGTGCCGTGCCCGCACATCGGCAGCACGCCGGAGACCTCGATGTAGAGCACGCCGTAGTCGGCGTCGGGCCGGGTGGGCGGCTGCAGGATCGCGCCGCTCATGGAGGCGTGGCCGCGCGGCTCGTACATCAGCAGGGTGCGCAGGTGGTCCAGGTGCTCGATGAAGTGCAGGCGGCGCTCGGCCATGGTGGCGCCGGGGATCACACCGACGCCGCCGGTGACGACGCGGGTGGGCATGCCCTCGGTGTGGGAGTCGACGGCGTGGAAGACGTGGCGGGTGCGCACGGACGTCCTTTCGTGAGGCGGAAGCGGGCGGCTCAGTGGTGTCCGTCGGCGATCGCCTTCTCGGTGGCGGCGCGCACCGCGGCCTCGGTCTCGCCGGTCAGCGGCAGGCGCGGGTGCCGGGTGGGTCCGCCGTGGCGTCCGGCGAGGTCCATGGACAGCTTGATGGCCTGGACGAACTCGGTCTTCGAGTCCCAGCGCAGCAGCGGGTGCAGCGACCGGTACAGCGGCAGGGCGGTGGTCAGGTCGCCGGCGACGGCGGCGTGGTAGAGGGCGGCGCAGGTGGCGGGGAAGGCGTTGGGGTAGCCGGCGATCCAGCCGACCGCGCCGGCGACGGCGAGTTCGAGCAGGACGTCGTCGGCGCCGATGAGCAGGTCGAGCTCGGGGGCGAGCTCGGCGAGTTCGTAGGCGCGCCGGACGTCGCCGGAGAACTCCTTGACCGCCACGATGTGGCCGTCGGCGTGCAGCCGGGCGAGCAGGGCGGGGGTGAGGTCGACCTTGGTGTCGATGGGGTTGTTGTAGGCGACGACGGGTATGCCGGCGCGGGCGGCCTCGGCGTAGTGGGCGCGTACGGCGTCCTGGTCGGCGCGGTAGGCGTTGGGGGGCAGCAGCAGGACGGAGCCGCAGCCGGCCTCGGCGGCCTGCTCGGCCCAGCGGCGGGCCTCGGCGGCGCCGTAGGCGGCGACGCCGGGCATGACGCGGGCGCCGTCGCCGGCCGCCTCGACGGCGGTGCGCACGACGCGGGCGCGCTCGTCGGGGGTGAGGGTCTGGTATTCGCCGAGGGAGCCGTTGGGCACGACGCCGTCGCAGCCGTTGTCGAGCAGCCAGCGCACGTGCTCGGCGTAGGCGTCGTGGTCGACGGACAGGTCGTCGCGCAGCGGCAGTGCGGTGGCGACCATGATGCCGCGCCAGGGGCGCTCGGGGCTCCAGGAGTTGACGGTCATGGTGCGGTGGGCCTTTCTGTCTTCGGCTGAGCAGTGAGATCAGTGGGATCGGTGGGATCGGCGGGATCGGCTGGTACGGAGCCCAGGGCCCCGAGGGGTACGGGTACGGCGAGCGGCCTGCGCTCGGCGGACGGCGGCACGGTCCCCTCCGCGGTGCCCTCCGCCGCCAGGCAGGCCACCGCCTGCCCGCACATCCGCCCCTGGCACCAGCCCATGCCGGCGCGGGTGAGGAGCTTGACGGTGCGGGCGTCGTGGGCACCGAGGTCGCGGGCGGCCTCGCGGACGCGGCCCGCGGTGACCTCCTCGCAGCGGCAGACGTCGGTGTCGTCGGTGAGCCACCGCGTCCAGCCGGTGCCGGGCGCGTGGGCCGCGGCCATGGCCTCGGCGAAGGCGCGCAGCCGGGCCCGGTCGCGGCGCAGCCTGCGCAGCCGGGCGCCGCCGGTGGACAGCGGGCGGCCGCCGAGGCGGGCGGCGACGGCGAGACCGGCCAGTTCGCCCTCGGTACGGGCCAGTTCCCAGCCGCCGATGCCGCCGGGTTCGCCGGCGGCCCACAGGCCGGGCAGGGAGGTGCGCTGGAGGTCGTCGAGGACCAGCGCCATGGTGCCGTCGGGGGTGCGCCGGGTGGCGCAGCCGAGGGTGGTGGCGAGTTCGATCTGCGGGACGAGCCCGTGCCCGGTGGCCAGGGCGTCGCAGGCGATGCGCCGGCCGGTGCCGGGAACCGGCCGCCAGGCGCGGTCGGTGCGGGCGACGGTGACGGCCTCCACGCGGTCGGTGCCGTGCACCTGGGTGACGACGCTGCGGGTGTGCAGCGGTACGCGGTGGCGCAGCAGCGCGGAGCCGTGGATCACCGCTTCGCGGAGTTTGCCGGGGTTGGCGGCCAAGGCGCGCGGGTGGCGGGCGTAGCCGAGGTAGCCGGCGGCCTCGACGACGGCGGGCACGGTGGCGCCGGCGGTGGCGAGCGAGGAGGCGACGGCCAGCAGCAGGGGTCCGCTGCCGGCGACGACGATGCGCCGGCCGGGCAGGACGAGCCCGGACTTGAGCATGGCCTGGACGCCGCCGGCGCCGACGACGCCGGGCAGCGTCCAGCCGGGGAAGGGCAGTTGGCGTTCGTACGCGCCGGTGGCGAGCAGGACGGCGCGGGCCCGTACGGTCACCGGTTCGTCGGCCTCGCCGTCGCGGCCGGTCAGGGCGAGCACGGTCCACCGGTCCTCGGCATGGCGGGTGACGGTCCACACGTGGTGGCCGGGCCGGTGCTCCACGCTGCTCGCGGCGAGGCGTTCGCGCAGGGCGGCGTAGGCGGGCCAGTCGTGGTGCAGGGCCTGGGGCCGGGCGGCGCCGAGGGCGGGGGCGGGGTGGCGGAAGTACTGGCCGCCGGTGTGGGCGGCGGAGTCGAGCAGGACGACGCTCAGGCCCGCTGCGGCGGCGGTGACGGCTCCGGCGAGGCCGGCGGCGCCGGCGCCGACGACGGCGAGGTCGTAGGCTTCCGGGACTCCCGACACTCGTGAGACTCCCGAGGCTTCAGACGGCGAGGTCGGCACGGCCGTGTCCCTCCTGGGTGGTGACGCGGTCGCCGGGGCGGGCGGGCACGAGGCAGGCGCGGCGGTTGGGGCGGCCGTTGACGGTGGCGAGGCAGTCGAAGCACTGACCGATGCCGCAGAACGCGCCGCGCGGGCGGCCGCCGTCGCGGGTGGTGCGCCAGGCGAGGATGCCGGCGGACCACAGGGCGGCGGCGAGGCTCTGGCCGGGCAGGGCGGTGACCGTACGGCCGTCGAAGGTGATCTCGAAGGGCGGGCCGGGCTCCGCCTCGACCAGTCCGGCGGGGGTACGGGGCACTGCGGGCTCTCCTTGCAGAAGGGCGGGCGGGGTCTTCACGTGGTCGCTTCAGGCGGTCGCGGCGAAGCGGCCGGGGTCGAAGGGACGGATGTCCAGCGGGGGTTCCTTGCCGGCGATCAGGGCGGCGACGATCGCCCCGGTGGCCGGTGCCAGGCCGATGCCGGCGCCCTCGTGGCCGCAGGCATGCAGCAGTCCGGGCACGTGCGGGTCGGTGCCGAGGGCGGGCAGGTGGTCGGGCAGGTACGGGCGGAAGCCCGCGTAGGTGCGCATCACCCGCACCCCGGCGAGGACGGGGAAGAGGGCGGTGGCGCCGTCGGCGAGGCGGCGCAGCGCCTCGGTGGACAGGGTGCGGTCGAAGCCGACGCGCTCGCGACTGGCGCCGATGAGGACGGGGCCCGACGGGGTGCCCTCGACGACGGCGGAGGTCTGCAGGGCGGCGGAGCCGCTGGCGACGTCGGCGACGTAATCGGCGGCGTAGACCTTGTGCCGTACGACGCGCGGCAGTGGTTCGGTGACGAGGACGAAGCCGCGGCGGGGCATGACGGGCAGGTGGGACCCGGCGAGGCGGGCCAGTTCGCCGCCCCAGGTGCCGGTGGCGTTGACGACGTACGGCGCGTGGGTGTCGCCGGCCGGGGTGCGCACCCCGCGGACCTCGCCGTGGTCGCCCGTCAGGACGGCGGTGACCTGCTCGCCGGTGCGCACCCGGGCGCCGGAGGCGCGCAGCAGGTGGGCGGCGGCGAGGGCGGGCTGCACCTGCGCGTCCTGGGGGTAGTGGAAGCCGCCGGCGAGGCCGGCGGCGAGGTGGGGTTCGAGGTCGTGCAGCCGGTCGGCGGGTATCTCCTCGGCGCTCACCCCGGCGGCCCGCTGCGCGGCGGCGAAGGTGCGCAGGGCGGCCATGCCGCCCTCGTGCGCGGCGACGACGAGGCCGCCCTTGGGCTCGTACTCGGTGCCGGGCGGCAGCGTGTCGGCCAGGTCGCGCCACAGCCGGGTGGAGAGCAGGGCGAGTTCGAGCTCGGGGCCGGGCTCCTTGTCGGAGACCAGGAGGTTGCCCTCGCCGGCACCCGTGGTCCCGCCGGCGACGGGACCACGGTCGATCACGGTGACGGAAAGGCCGTTGCGGGCGGCGTAGTAGGCGCAGGCGGCGCCGACCACCCCGGCTCCGACGACGATGACGTCAGGTGAGTTGCTCTGGGACACGGCAGTAATATTTCACATTGCACTACTCCTGCCAAGGGTCTGCCGGACCGTACCCGCAGGGCCGGCGATTTTTCTACCGCCCCGTCAGCTCGCCTGCCCCGTCAGCTCGTCTGCTCCGCCAGTTCGCCCATCCACGCCTCGATCGCGTCCGGCGTGCGCGGCAGCGCGCCCGACAGCAGCCGGGCGCCGTCGGCGGTGATGACGAGGTCGTCCTCGATGCGCACGCCGATGCCGCGCAGTTCGGCCGGCAGGGTCTCGTCGTCGGGCTGCAGGTACAGGCCGGGCTCGACGGTGAGCACCTGGCCCTCCTCCAGGACGCCGTCCAGGTAGGTCTCCGCCCGGGCGCGGGCGCAGTCGTGGACGTCGAGACCGAGCATGTGGCCGCTGCTGCACAGGGTGTAGCGGCGGTGGAAGTCGCCCTCCGCGCTCTTGAGCACCCCCCACTCGGCGAGCCCTTCGGCGATGACGCGCATGCCGGCGCGGTGGAAGTCGCGGAAGCTCGCGCCGGGCTTCAGGGCGGCGATGCCGGCCTCCTGGGCGGCGAGGACGAGTTCGTAGACCCGGCGCTGGACGGGAGTGAAGCGTCCGGACAGCGGCAGGGTGCGGGTGATGTCGGCGGTGTAGAGGGTGTCGGTCTCCACGCCCGCGTCCAGGAGCAGCAGGTCGTCGGAGTTCAGGCGGCCGTCGTTGCGGATCCAGTGCAGGACGCATGCGTGCGCACCGGCGGCGGCGATCGTCTCGTATCCGGTGCCGTTGCCCTCAGCACGGGCGCGCAGGGCGAAGACGCCCTCGATCCACCGTTCGCCGCGCGGGTGGGCCAGGGCGCGCGGCAGGGCCCGTACGACGTCCTCGAAGCCGGCGGTGGTGTGGTCGACGGCCAGTTGGAGCTGCTCGACCTCCCAGGCGTCCTTGACCAGGCGCAGTTCGCTCAGGGCGGCGGCGAGTTCGGCGTCGTCGGCCGCGTCGCGGCCCTGCGGCAGCCGGTCCGGCGCGTCGAGGTGCACGCAGCGGATGCCGGTCATGCGCTCGGCCTCGGCGAGGTCGGGGCGGCGGCCCACCCAGAACTCGCCGTAGCGGCGGTCGCGGTAGAACTCCGCGGACCCGGCGCCGCGCGGGGAGCGCGGGCGTATGTGGAGCACGGCTTCGTGCCCGTGCGGCCCGTCGGGCTCCAGCACCAGCACGTGGCCGGCCTGTTCCTCGCCGGTGAGGCCGGTCAGCCAGGCGTACGCGCTGTGCGGGCGGAAGCGGTAGTCGCAGTCGTTGGAGCGGACCTTGAGCTCGCCCGCGGGGACGATCAGCCGCTCGCCGGGGAAGCGTGCGGAGAGCTTCGCCCGGCGGGCCGCGGTGAGAGCGGCCACCGGCAGCCGGAGGTCGCCCGGGAGCGGGGTGGCCGCCCAGCCACCCGCCATGAACTTCTCCAGCTCGGGGCCGACGGGCAGATCGTGACTGACCGTACGGGGGGCACTGGCCGGCGGTCGGCTCATGAGGGGCTCCTCCTGGGGGGAGATGTCTGAATATCCGTCAACTTGTCAGGGGCACAGGGGTGAACGAAAACGGCCTGAGGGGTTGTCAGTGCCATTTCACATTACTACGTTACGTGTCACACGGCGCTGCCTCGAACCCCCCACGTACGACGCGTTCGCGCCGTTCCACCTCCCACGCACACCTCCCACCAGGAGTCATCGGTGTCCCAGTTCTCCACCCTGCGCAGAAGCGTTCGCAGACCCCTGCTCACCGCGGCCATCGCCGTGACGCTGTGCGCCACCGCCGGCCAGACCGGCTGGGCGGCCCCCTCCCCCGCCGCATCCCCCGCACCGGCACCCGCGGCCGCGACCGCCAAGGCCGCACCCAACCCGTTCGACGAGGTGAAACGTCTCGCCAACGCGCCGCGACCGGCGATCGAGACGCCCACCGCCCCCCGCGGTCTGACCAAGGCCACCATCCCCGGCCCCGCCACGGACAAGGCCGCGCAGGGCGGCTCCAAGGGCGTGGCGGCGGCGCCGCGCATCACCGTGCGCGGCGTCACCGTGGCCTGCACCGTCGACGGTGTCGCCGGCCTCGGCCCGGAACAGTTCGCGGACTTCCTCATGGACCCGGCCGTCACCGCCGACGGCTGTCTGCGCAACATCCTGTGGACGTGGGACTCCCGGATGACCCGCGTCTTCTCCCGGGAGAACGTGCGGGCCGTCGCCCTGCGCGCCGAGCGCTACGGCTACTGGCACGACGGGAAGAACACCGACCACCTGCTGGAGATGTTCACCTACCTCCACGCCGCGGCCTACCACGACTTCTCGCACGACGAGATAGACCTCTCCGACGCCACGACCGTGGAAGCCGTGCGCCGCGCCGTCTACTACTTCGGCATCGGGCAGCACACCTTCGACGCCACGGCCACCAACGGCACCACCCTGCGCGAGGCCCTGTACGCCGCGAGCACCCCCGAGCTGCGCCAGTACCAGCTGCCGCTGATGAAGCGGGTCCTGGGCATGCTGGACGCCTCCCACCCGCAGACCGCGAAGGACCCGGCCTGGGGCAACGCCGCCCTCGGCGCACTGTCCGTGGGCTACCTGGGCGTCAACAACAACGACCCCGGCTTCGTCGCCGCCGCGACCTCCGACACCGCCTACCGCTCGGCGCTCAAGGCGTTCGCCGGCTACGGCCACCTCAAGGGCACGCCCAACGACTGGGTGGCGCGCGACGCGATCAACGAGTACGGCCGGCTCAGCCAGATCGGCGCGCTCAAGAGCGAGGTCGGCTCCTCGCTCGGCGGCGTGCTGGACACCGTCGTGCGCACCTTCGGCCAGGGCAGCGAGCCCTGGGGCAAGGTCGTCACCTGGCTCAACGAGCTGGGCCAGTGCAAGCAGTACGGCGTGTGCAAGACGGACATCGAGCGCCGGCTCTTCCCGAACACGTACACCTACGACAACGGCGGCATCAAGGTCCGCACCGCACTCCCCCGCGAGACGGTGGACCGGCTGTACTACGCGAGCAAGCAGGTCAAGGCGCAGTACCACCGGGTGCTCGGCACCGACCAGCCGCTGGCGGGCGACACCAACTCCACGCTGAACATCGTGCTGTACGCCTCCCGCCAGGACTACGAGATCTACCACCCGCTGCTGACGGGCATGGACACCAAGAACGGCGGCATCTACATCGAGAACGGCGCGACGTTCTACACGTACGAGCGCCGCGTGCCGCAGGACTCCACGCTCACGCTGGAGGAGCTCTTCCGCCACGAGTACACGCACTACCTCAACGGCCGCTGGGCGGTGCCCGGCAGCTTCGGCGAGGGCCCGTGGTACCAGGGCGACCGGACGACGGCGATGGACGAGGGCACCGCCGAGTTCTTCGCCGGCTCCACGCGCGACGACGGCGTCAAGGTCCGCAAGTCGCTGGTGCAGGGCGTCATCAACGACACGGCGAACGGCGGGCCGCGCATGAGCGTCGACCAGCTGCTGCACGCCGAGTACGAGCGCGACGGCTTCCGCTTCTACAACTACGCGGGCACGTTCTTCGAGTTCCTGTGGAACGAGCGGCCCTCCCAGCTGCGGGAGATGTACGGCTACCTGCGGGCCAACGACGTCGCGGGCTTCGACGCCTGGCGCAGCCGCATGGGCCGCGACTGGTACGTGCAGCGGGACTACAACGCGTTCCTGGACAAGCAGATCGGCCAGGTCAAGGACCTGTACGTGCCGGCCACCGCGTTCACCCCCGTGAGCCGGCTGCAGGACGCCTCGGCCTCCCAGGTCCGCTCGTCCTTCGCGGCCGCGACGGGCCAGACGCCCGAGGACTGCCGCGCCGCCGGCTCCCCCGACCGCCCCCGCTTTGTGTGCACCGGCAAGGTCACCGCGAACCTGAGCAGCCCGGGCAACGCCGACGCGGTCTTCAAGGACATGTCCGAGACGGTCGACTACTTCATCCTCGACCGCACCAAGGCCCGCAGCAACAACTTCGCCGACATGAACTGCTCCTTCGGCAAGGTCGAGCAGTGGTCCGGCCGCGCCGCGGGCACGGCGGACTACGTCTGCGAGGGCCCGCTGCGCGGCTGACGCCGCCGGGGGCCGGGCGCGGGCCCGGGGCACCGGGCCCGCGCCGTCAGACCACCTGGAAGTTCGCCATCATCGCCATGTCCTCGTGTTCGAGGTTGTGGCAGTGCAGCAGGGAGCGGCCCTTGTAGCCGGTGAACCGCACGAGGACCTCGACCACCTCGTACGGGCGGACGTCGACGGTGTCCTTCCAGCCGGCGTCCGCCGCCCCCGGGCCCCGGCCGCCGCGGGCGACCACCTGGAAGTGGCCCAGGTGCACGTGCACGGGATGATGGAAGTCACTGCTGAAGCGCCAGCGTTCCACCCTGCCCAGCCGCGGGGAGGCCAGGATCTCACCGGTGCCGAACGGCCTCCCGTTGATCGTCCACATCTGCCGGTCGTCCGCGGTGTGCGTGCGCCGGAAGTCGAAGGTGCGTACCGGCATGGTCCGGTCCGGCACGAGGGTCTCGTAGGAGGGCGACAGCCGGGCCGGCACCCGGCTGTCGTCCTTCTCCTTGCGCACGACGCGGAAGCGCATGACGTCGCGCATGCCGCCTGCGGCCGCGGTGTTGCGCAGGGTGAGCTCGCTGCCGAGGGGGAAGGGCGAGAAGTCGACGACGACGTCGAAGCGTTCGCCGGGTGCCACCTCGAGGGTCTGCACGGGCCGGGGCGCGGCCAGCAGGCCCCCGTCGCTGCCGATCTGGACGAGCGGCGCGCTCCTGCCGCCGGGGGCGTCGAGCCGCAGCCGGTAGCGGCGGGCGTTGGAGGCGTTGAGCAGGCGGAAGCGGTAGCGGACGGCGCAGACGTCCAGGACAGGCCAGGGGGCGCCGTTGACGAGCTGGACGTCGCCGAGCACACCGTCCGGGAACGCGTCGTGGTCGTGCCGGGCCGGGTAGCGGAAGGAACCGTCCTCCTCGAAGGAGCGGTCGCAGAGCATCAGCGGCACGTCGCGTTCCCCGCGCGGCAGCGGCAGCCTGTCCTCCTCCGCGTCGGTGACGAGGAAGAAGCCGGCCAGGCCGCGCCAGACCTGCGGGGCGCTGAAGTCCATGCGGTGGTCGTGGTACCAGAGGGTCGCGGCCCGCTGCGGCAGCGGGTAGGCGTAGCTGCGGTAGCCCACGGTCGTGCGCCCGCCGTGGGCGGCGGCCATGCCGTCACCCGTCCCGCCGGGTGCGCAGCGCACGGGCAGCAGCAGGTCGGTGGGGTAACCGTCGGACTCGGGCGGGGTGACCCCGCCGTGCAGGTGGGTGACGGTGGGCACGGCGAGGCTGTTGCGCACCCGGAGCACGGTGCGGCGTCCGGAACGGGCGGCGAAGGTCGGGCCGGGGAAGATCCCGTCGTACCCCCACACCGTGGTGCTGCGGCCGGGCAGGATCCGTGCCGTGCCCTCCCGCTGCTCGACCTCGTAGAAGTCGGTGCCGTGCGCGCTGCGCACCGGCCGGGCCACCGGGGGCACGGGCAGCGGCACGGCGAAGGGCCGGGGCAGCGGGCCGGCACTGGCCAGGACGCGCCCGGTGGACGCGGCCGCCAGGCGGGACCAGCCGGCCGCCCCCACCGTGATCGCCGCTCCGGCGGCGGCCGTCAGCCCGAGGAACCCCCGCCGGCCCGGGAGACGGGGCCTCACCTCGCCGCCCCGGTGACGGTGTGCCGGGCGAAGGCCCAGCAGGTCAGGACTGCCGCGCAGCCGAAGACGGCCATGCCCAGCGGCAGGTGTCCGGCCAGGATCCGCGCCTCCCCCAGCCCTTGCTGCAGGCTCACCAGGGCGACCAGTACCGCGCTGGACACGGCCGGCCACAGGGGCCCGCGGGCGGCGCGCCAGACGGCCAGTGCCGCGGCCGTCTGCAGGACGGTGAGGGCACTGAGCACGCCGGCGTTCGCCGCGTGCCAGGCGAGGAGGTCGAGGTCGCCGGTGACGAAGAGACCGGCCAGTGCCGCCTGCATCAGGGTGTCCAGCAGCACCAGCACGGCCGCGGCCCGCAGCGCCGTCAGCGGCCAGCGGCGCGCGGGCGGGTGACGGTGCGCGGTCACCGGGGGCCGGTCGCGGAGGTCAGGGCCTGCTCGTAGGCGTGGAAGCCGTCCTCGACGCCGAGCAGTACGTCGTTGAAGCTCAGGTAGCCCTCGGCGATGACCGGGGTGTCGCGCAGGGCCTCGATCAGGAAGTAGTACGCGCCCAGGTCCTTCGTCTCCAGCAGGGCGAAGTCGGAGAAGCGGCCGTTGAAGGCCTCGGCGTCGAAGAAGCGGGCCGTCACCCGGTCCGCGTAGGCGGCGAAGACGGGCTCCAGGTACCGGGCGCGCAGGGCGTTGCGCTCCTCGCGCGGCAGGGCGAGCCAGCGCGGCGTGACCGTGTACGTCAGGACGATGCCGTAGGTCATGGGAGTCCCCCGAAGAGATTTGCTAACACCGTTAACTTTCGACACAAGCTAAAGTTACGGGTGTTCACTTTGTCAAGAGAAGGCGAGGGCACCCTCGTGCCGGGCACATCGGGAACCCCAGCCGGCGGACGCCGCCACCGCGTCCGCGAACAGGCCCTGACCGAGATCCTGGACACCGGCCGCCGGCTCCTGGTCGAGGAGGGGCCCTCCGCCGTCACGCTGCGGGCCATCGCCCGCGAGATGGGCATGACCGCACCCGCCCTCTACCGCTACTACGCCGGCCACCGGGACCTCGTCCAGGCCCTGGTCTCGCGCCTGTACGACGAGCTGGCGGCCTCGCTGGCCGAGGCCCGCGAGCGCCGGCCGGCCGACGACCCCGGCGGGCGGCTGCGCGAGGTGTGCCGGCAGCTGCGCCGCTGGGCGCTGGCCCACCCCCGCGAATTCGGGCTGCTGTTCGCCAAGCCGGTCACGGACGCCGACACCGCGCCCGGGTCGGCCGCGCACGACCCCAGCTGGCGCTTCGGCACGATCCTCCTGGAGCTGATGGTCCAGCTGTGGCGCCGTGGCGGCGTCACGCCGCCGGCGGACCTGGATCCGGCGTGGACGGTCCAACTGGAGGAGGTGCGCGAGCACTTGGCCGGCGAGCCCGTCCCCCTGGAGGTCGTCTACGTCTTCGTCTCCTGCTGGGCCCGCGTGTACGGCGCGGTGGCCGTCGAGGTGTTCGGCCACCTCGACTTCGCCCTCACCGACCCCGAACCGCTCTTCGAGCACGCCCTGCGCGACGTCCTGGCCGCCCTGGGCGCCCCCGGGGCGTAGCCGCGGGGCCCGAATCGCGGACCCGCCCCACCGCACGGCATCGTGGAAGGTGACGTCCGGTACGACAACGAGGTGGTGGACGCGGTGGAGCGACCCCTGGTCGTGGGCGCGGACGGCTCCCCCGGCAGCCTGCCCGCCCTGGACTGGGCCGCCGCCGAGGCGGCCCGGCGCGGGCTGCCGCTGCGCATCGTGTGCGCCTCGCTGTTCGAGCGCTACGAGGCCCAGCTGCCCTCGGCCGGCGGGGAGGAGCTCCCCGAGCAGATGCTGGCCGAGCACGTCGCCGCCTCGGCCGGGCAGCGCGCCCGGCAGGCGGCCCCCGGGCTCGACGTGCACACCGAGGTCGTGCCGACCGAGCCGGTGGACGCCCTGGTGGAGGAGTCGCGCCGGGCCTCCTTGCTGGTCACCGGCTCCTCCGGGCGGGGTGCCGTGCGGGAGCTGCTGCTGGGCTCGGTGAGCCTGTCGGTGGCGGGCCGGGCCCACTGCCCGGTGGTGGTCGTGCGCGGCATCGAGGAGAACGTCCGGGGCGAGGGCCGGCGCGTCGTGGTGGGCGTCGGCCGGGAGGAGGAGGCCCCGGCGGCCGTGGAATTCGCCGTGGCCGCGGCGCAGCTGCGCGGCTGCGAGGTGGAGGCGGTACGGGCCTGGCGCAGCCCGCAGCAGCAGGCCGACCCGCTCGTCGTGCTGGACCAGGCCGCCCGGGCCTACGCCGAGCAGGCCGCCGCCCTGCTGGAGGACGCCCTGCGCGCCCCGCTGGAGCGCTACCCCGGGGTCACCGCCCGGCGCACGGTCGTCGAGGGGCCGGCGCACAAGGCCCTGGTGCGGCTGTCGGCGGGTGCCGCGCTGCTGGTCGTCGGGGCCACCCGGCGGCACGGCCTGCGCGGCCTGCAGCTGGGCCGGGTCAGCCATCGTGCGCTGCACCACGCACCGTGCCCGGTCGCCGTCGTCCCGCACGAGTGAGACCACGAGTAAGACCACGAGGGGGACAGTGACCCCCGGGGTTCAGCCGTGCCCGGGGGCCTGCGGCGGGGGTGCGACGATCAGCGGGCAGTCCGTCCGGTGGGCGAGGGTGCGGCTGGTGGAGCCGGCCAGCATGCCGCGGAAGCCGCCCCGGCCCCGCGCCCCGACCACCAGGCAACGGGCGCGGCGGGCGGCGGAGGCGAGCATTCCGGCCGGGTCCCCGGTGAGGACCTCGCGGCGGACCTGCACGTCCGGGTACTGCGCGCAGTGGCCGGCGAGCGCCTCGGAGAGCACCAGCCGCGATGCGTCGAGGAACTCCGGCAGCTCCGCGTCCCGCGGCCGGCGCACGTCGACGGCGACCAGCCCGGTGCCGGCCAGGGCCGCCTCCTCGAAGGCGAGGGCGACGGCGAGGTCCGAGGCGGACGAGCCGTCCACGCCGACGACGACGGGCGCGTCCGCGGGCAGCCCGGCGGCCGGCTCGGGCACCAGGACCACCGGGCAGGCCAGGTGGCCGATCAGGGCGTCGCTCTTGTCGCCCGGGGTGAAGAGGGTGTCCACCCCCGTGTACCGGCGGGCGCCGAGCACCAGCATCCCCGCCGACTCGGCGGCCTCGCGCAGCACGTGCACCCGCCGCCCGGCCACCAGGGAGGGGACGAGCTCCAGCTCCCGGTGGCGCATGAGGGCCGTCTCCAGGGCGTCCTGCAGCAGGGCCTCGCCGGTCGCCCGGAAGTGCGTGACCCACGAGGGCGGCTCCTGTCCCGGCCCGCTGCGCGGCGGCTTGCCGGTGGGCCACTCCTGGGCGTGCACCAGGTGCAGCGGCAGCCCGCGCCAGGCGGCCTCGTCGGCCGCCCAGGCGACGGCGTGCGGGCTCACGGCGGCGCGGGTGACGTCGACAAGCACGGGTCCGCTCACGCGCATCCGCGGGTCCCTTCCGTCGGCGGGTCCGCTTCCCTTCCCGGCTTCCATCATCCGGCCGGACGGGGAGCGCCGCAGGCCGGGGCCGTCCCGCGGGAACCGTGCGCGTCGTCCGTCCCGTCCGTGGGCGCGGCGCCTGCCGCGTGCGCTCCCCCGCGCTCCGTACGGCCCCGCCGGCCCCCCGGGCGCCCTCGGACCGCCGTCACCGCGGCCGCCGCCCGTCCGTTGGTCAGGGCGTGCAGGGGGCGAGGAGGACGCGCGGACGCAGGGTGAACCGGACGCGGCTGGCGGTGGCGGGCGGTGTCGCGCTGGCCGCGGCCTGCGGGCTGCTCGCGGCCACGGCCGACGGGGTGCTGGCGGTCTCGGCCGCGGCCTCCGGCGGCGCGTTCAAGCTGACGGGCGAGCGGCTGGAGGGCGAGGGCTTCAGCGAGCGCACCGACATGCTCGTGGAGCACGGCGGCGCCCGGCACCCGGTCGGCGTGGTGACCGCCGACCGGGCCTGGCTCAAGGGCCTGTGCGCCAGCCTGCTCGTGCCCACCCCCTTCGGGCCGGTGACGCTGCGCGGCAGCGCCGGGCGCATACGGCCCGTCCTGGCCACCGGCATCGTCGTCAACACCGACCGGGTGCGCGGCCGCGAGACCGTCTTCGAGGGCCTGCGCGTCGGCGTGCTGCCCGAGGGCGGCGTCGGTGCCCGTACGCGCCGAGTGACGGTGGAGCGGCCGGAGTTCACCTCCTGGCTGGCCACGGCGGGCACCTTCCGGCTGAGCGACGTGGACGTCGGTATCGAGGCGGGCCGGCACGAGTGCTCCTGACCGGGGCGGGGGCGGCGCGGCGGCGGTTCGGGGCCTGGCGCCGCGGCCGGCCGCTGGGTGCGGCGGTGCTGGCCGTGCTCGGCGCGCTGGAGCTGCTGTGGCTGCCGTTCACGGGCTTCCCGGCGGCCGTTCAGGTCGCCGGCGTGGTGGCCGGTGCCGGGCTGTCCACGAGCGTGCCGCTGCTGGTGGCCGCGGTGATGCTGGCCACGCACCCGGGGCTGCACACGCCCGTCGGGCTGACCGTGCTGGCCCTGGCCCTGCTCGCCCTGGTCACCTGCAACGCCGGCGGGATGCTGCTGGGCAGCCTGCTCGCGGGGGCGGGCGGGGTGTGGGGGTTCGCGTGGCTGCCGCCCGAGCGGGAAGCGGGGTGAGGGTCGGCGCTGCCGTGCTGTGTGCGCTGCTGGTCTGCACGGCCCCGGACCTCCGGGCCCTGCCGCCGCATGCGGCTGCCGGATTCGAAGCTGCCTCCGCCGACGACTTCGCGGGCGCGCCGGTCACCCTGGTGGCCCGCAGGGCGGTGACGGGCCCGGTCGGCTGTGTCCGCGCCGCGGGCAGGGGGCATCCGGTGCTGCGGTGCCGTCTGGAGCGCGCCACGCTCACCGATGCCGTCGTGACCGTCCGGACGACGGGCCACCCGACCACGGCGCGGTTCGCGTGGGCCGGGCTGTCGGGCGGCATCGACGTGGACCTCACCCGCATCGACGCCTGCCTCCTGGGCGTCCTTCCGGTGCACGCCGCCGCGGACCTCCCCCTGCCCGCGGCGGCCGCCCCCGGGCTGGAGCTGACCGACGTCACCCTCGGCGCGGACCGGGTGGCCATCGGCGACGGCCGGGTACGCGAGCCCGGGCTGTCGACGGCAGGGTGAGCACCGCAGGGCTCAGACGGTGCCGAAGCGGCGTTTGCGGAGGGTGAACGCAGCGATGAGCGCGCGCAGTTGGTCGCCGGTGAAGTCGGGCCACAGGGTGTCGACGAAGAAGAGCTCCGCGTAGGCGGCACGCCAGAGCATGAAGTTGGAGATGCGCTGTTCGCCGGAGGTGCGGATGAGCATGTCGATGTCGGGGAGGTCGGGCAGCGGCAGGTGCCGGGCGAAGAGCCGCTCGTCGATGGTCTCCGGGTCCAGCCGCCCGGCGGCGGCACAGCGGGCCAGCACGGCCGCGGTGTGCACGATCTCGTCACGGCCGCCGTGGTTGAAGCAGAAGGCCACGGTCATCGCCCGGCCCGTCGAGGTCCGTTCCTCCACCTCGTGCAGCGCCCGGACGACGGCCGGCGAGAGCCGGGCCTGCGTCCCCTGCCACCGGAAGCGCACTCCGCGGTGCGCGTAGTCGCCGAAGGACTCGAAGGCCTCCTCCGCGAGCCGCATCAGCGCGGCGATCTCGGCCTCGGGCCGGTTCCAGTTCTCGGTGGAGAAGCAGAACAACGACAGGTGCTCGATCCCCTCCTCCAGGGCTCCGTCGAGCACCGAGGACAGCGCGCGCACCCCGGCCTCGTGCCCGCTCGTGCGCGGCAGGCCGCGCCGGGCCGCCCAGCGGCCATTGCCGTCCATGATGAGGGCCACGTGGCGCGGCCGGTGGCCGTGCCCTGCCGCCACGGCCGGCCGCACGCCGACGTCCCGCGGCAGGGGCAGGCCCCCCTTCAGCAGCCACCTGGCCAGGGATATCCGCCACTTGGCGGTCCGGACGGTTCGGATGTCCCGACGGGGCACGGCGCCTCCTCACCTCGCGCTCCCGCACGTGAGGGAAGCATGCGTCGTACCGGCGCCACCCACACGCCAAACCCTCTGAAAAGATGAAATCACCACCTACCGCCTTGGATAAGCTCGTTGACCGACATGGCCTCGCCGCGATCCACCCCTCGTGCCGCCGACCGGCTGGCCCGCCACACCGCACGCTGCCTCTCGCCCCCCGTGCTGCCGGTGGCCGCCGGCTGCGCGGTGAGCTGGCGCGCCGGCCCGCCCGGTGGCGCCGCGCTGGTGTGGGGCGGGGCGGCCGCGGTGTGCGGCGCCCTGGGCGTGGCGGTGATGGCCCTGGGCGTACGGCGCGGCTGGTGGTCGGATCTCGAGGTGAGCCGGCGCGCCGAGCGCCCGCTGCCGCTGGCCTGCGCCTCGGCGGCGGCCGCGGTGGTGTGGCTGCTGTGCCTGCGCGCGGGGGCGCCCCGGGACGTGCTGGTGCCGGGCGCCCTGGCACCGGCCGGCGGGGCGGCGTTCGTGGTGTGCACCTGCTTCGGCAAGGTCTCGCTGCACACGTGCGCGGCCGCGGGCAGCGTCGCCCTGCTGGCGTTGCGCGTGGATCCGCTGTGCGCGCTCCTGACGCCGTTGCCGGTCGTCGTCGGCTGGGCGCGGATCAGACTGGGCGCGCACACGACGGCACAGGTGTGGGCCGGTGGGCTGCTCGGTGCGGGGCTGACGGTGGCGGTGCTGCTCATCGCCGGCTGACGCGCGGTGCGCAGAGCATCTCGACCGAGCGCGGGGAGAGGAAGATGCGCGCGGAGGGGTGCGGTGCGCAGCCGGCCACGGCCCGCAGCCGCCAGCGGGTGGCAATGGTGGCCACAACGGTCAGCATTTGCTGCAGGGACAGCCGGTCCCCGATGCATTTGCGGGGCCCGGCCCCGAAGGGCACGTAGGCGCACCGGGGCAGCGACGCCGCCCGTTCGGGCAGCCACCGGTCGGGGTCGAAGCGCAGCGGGTCGGTGTGGTGGCGCGGGTGGCGGTGCATGGCGTAGGCGCTGAAGGCCACTTCCGTACCCGCCGGCAGGGGGACGCCCCCGAGGTCGACGGCTTCGACGGCACGGCGTGCGAGCAGCCACACCGGCGGGTACAGCCGCAGCGCCTCGAACAGCACCCGGCGCGTGTACACCAGGTGCGGCAGGTGCTCGGCGGTCACGTCCCGGCCGGCCAGGACGGTGTCGAGCTCGTCGTGCAGCCGGCGCTCGACGTCCGGGTGGGCGGCCAGTTCGTGGAAGACCCAGGGCAGGATGTCGCCGATGCCATGGGCGGCGGCGATGAGGTAGAAGACGAACTCGTGGACGATCTGCTCGTCGTCCAGGCCGCTGCCGTCGTCGGCGTAGCGGGCGCGGGCCAGGGCGGACAGCACGTCGCCGTCGTCGCGCCGCGGGTCGGTGCGGCGTGCGTGCAGGGCGGTGCGCAGGGCGATGCGCAGGCGGTCGCGTGCCCGCAGGAAGCCACCGGTGCCGGGTACGGGCAGGGAGTCGGTCCAGCGGGGGGCGACCGAGCGCCAGTACAGGCCGGCGAGGAGGTTGCGTTGGACGCCGGCGAGGGCGCCGGCCACGGCGGCGCCCGGTTCGCCGCAGAAAACCAGCGCGTTGACCTCGTTGGACAACGCCAGCAGCTCCTTCTCCAGCCGCAGCCGCTGCCCCGGCCGCCAGTGGGCGAGCCGGCGGCGGGTCAGGTGCGCCACCAGGCCCGTCTGCGCGGCCAGCCGCTCGGGGTGGAAGGCCGGCTGGACCGCCCGGCGGTGGCGGCGGTGGGAGGCGAAGAGGGTCAGGCCCTCGAAGCTCATGTCCATCACCAGGCTGACGCCGATCTGCGGCCCGGCGGAGTCCGTCAGGCGGCCCTTGGCGAAGCCGCGGGCCCCGGTGACCAGGACCTGGTGCAGCAGCCCCGGGTCGGTGACGAAGTAGGAGGGGCGCAGGCCGGGGCGGAAGCGGACGAGGGGGCCCAGCGCGTTCATCCCGGCGATGAAGTCCATGGGGCGGAACCACAGATCGGCGCCGTGGCCGATGAGCGGCAGCGCTCCGCGAGCCGTCGGGACGTCCATGGCCGACCCCCAGAGAGGAGAATCCGTGAAGTTTCCCTGCCGCATGGGTACATACCCGTCATGACGGTCGGGGACGTCGTCGTGGTGGGCTCCGGTTTCGGCGGTTCGGTGGCCGCGTTGCGCCTGGCGGAGCGGGGCTACCGGGTGACGGTGGTGGAGGCCGGCCGCCGCTTCGCCGACGCCGACTTCGCCGCCTCCCCCTGGCAGGCGCACCGCCTGCTGTGGGCTCCCCGGCTCGGCCTGCGCGGCATCCTGCGGGTGCGGGTGCTGCGCAACCTGCTGGTGCTCACGGGTGTGGGGGTGGGCGGCGGTTCGCTGGCGTACGCCGGGGTGCTGCACCGGCCCGCCGCGGCGGCCTTCCGCCGGGCCGGGTGGGACCCGGCGGTGGACTGGGCGGCCGAACTGGCCCCGCACTACGCGGTGGCCGAGCGCATGCTGGGCGCCGCCCCGGCACCGCTGCCCGACGCGGACGGCGCGGCCGAGGCGGCGCTGCGCAAGGTGGCCGGGGACGTGGGGGCGGGCGGCTCCTTCGGGCCCACCCGGGTGGGCATCGTGCTCGACTCCCCCGGCCGGCCGGTGCCGGACCCCTACTTCGGCGGGCGGGGACCCGGCCGCACCGGCTGCACCCGCTGTGCGCGCTGTGTCCTGGGCTGCCGGGTGGGGGCGAAGAACACCCTGGTCAAGAACTATCTGCACCTGGCCGGGCGGCTGGGCGCCCGCGTCCTGCCGCTGACCACCGTGACCGAGCTGGCCCCGCGCCCGGACGGCGGCTGGTGGGTGCGCACGACTCCCACCGGCGCCCTCCCTCAGCGCCGGGGCGGCGATCTGTGCGCGGACCACGTGGTGCTGGCCGCCGGTGCGTGGGGGACGCCCGAGCTGCTGCTGCGCTGCCGTGCCGCCGGTGCGCTGCCCGGCCTCGGGCCGGCGCTGGGCACCCGGACGTGCACCAACCGCGAAGTGCTCCTGGCCGTCGCGGCGCGCGGCTTCGACGTCGGCCCCGGCGTCGCCGTCGGCTCGCAGCTGCGGGCCGATGCGGCGACGGTGGTGCAGCTGTGCCGGGTGGGCGGCGCCGGCCACCCGTTGTCCGCCCTGTTGTCCCCGCTGGCCGGGGCCGGTCCGGGCGCCCTGGCCCACTGGCCGGTGCGGGGCTTCGGCCGGCGCAC
Source organism: Streptomyces sp. PKA51 (assembly GCF_057552455.1). Taxonomy (NCBI): domain Bacteria; kingdom Bacillati; phylum Actinomycetota; class Actinomycetes; order Kitasatosporales; family Streptomycetaceae; genus Streptomyces; species Streptomyces sp. PKA51. The sequence continues at coordinate 261,515 of NZ_BAAJPZ010000001.1, read as the reverse complement.
GGCGCTGCTGCTGGCGATGGAGGACCGGCCGTCCTCGCTCACCGGCCGGCTGCGGCACGGGCGCCTGTCCCTCGTGCCGGACGAGGGCCCCGGCGAGCCCGCCCGGCTGCCGGCCGCCGACGCTCTCGCCCGGGCGTTCGCCGGGCGCATCGGGGGCCGTGCCTACGGTCTGTGGTGCAGCCGCCTGCTCGGTGTGCCCTTCACCGCGCACCTGACGGGCGGCTGCCCGCTCGGCACCGATCCGCGCACGTCCGTCGCCGATCCGGGCCACCGGGTGCACGGCCACCCGACGCTGCACGTCGTCGACGCCTCGGCCGTCCCGACCGGCCTCGGCTGCAACCCGGCGCTGACCGTCACCGCCCTGGCCGAGCGCGCCTTCTCCGCCTGGCCGGGCGCATGAGCGGCCGCGGGAGCGGCGGCGACCGGCCCGTGCACCCCTTCCTCGCCCGGGCCGGGACCACCCGTGCGTTCCTGCTGCTCGCGCCGCACGTGCTGCCGCGCCTGGACCGGGCGGTGCACCGGCTGACGGGCGGCCGGCTGCTGCCCAGCCGGCTCCTCCTGCCGACCGTCGTGCTCACCACCACCGGGCACCGCAGCGGCCGGCCGCATGCGGTGCCCCTGTGCGCGTACCGCTGCCCCGACGGCGGCTGGCTGGTCGCGGCGACCAACTTCGGCCGCCCCCGCCACCCGCACTGGAGCACCAACCTGCTGCGCACCCCGTGCGCCACGGTCACCTGGCGCGGCGTGGCCCACCCGGTGCGCGCCCAGCTGCTCCCGCCCGCGGCGCAGCGCGCGGAGCGCGCCCGGATCCTCGCGGTGCTGCCGGTGTACGACGTGTATGCGGCCCGGGCCGCGGGCCGGGGCGTACGGGTGTTCCGGTTGCGGCCGCTGACGCGCTGAGCACGGGGGCAAATCACCGTACATACGGACCGTACGACCTAGGCTCGGCCTCGTGATCAACCTGACGGGGCTCGTGAAGCGGCTGGCCATCGGCCGGGCGATGCGCAGTGAGGAGCTGGGCGAGACGCTGCTGCCCAAGCGGCTGGCGCTGCCGATCTTCGCCTCCGACCCGCTGTCGTCGGTGGCGTACGCCACCCAGGAGATCCTGCTCGTGCTGACCCTGGGCGGCATGGCGTACCTGCACTTCACGCCCTGGATCGCCGCGGCGGTCGTGGCGCTGATGACGGTGGTGGTGCTGTCGTACCGCCAGGTGGTGCACGCCTATCCGAGCGGTGGCGGCTCCTACGAGGTGGTCTCGCGGAACCTGGGCCCCTCGGCCGGCCTGGTGGTCGCGGCGTCGCTGCTGGTCGACTACGTGATGACGGTGGCGGTCTCCGTCGCCTCGGGCGTGGACAACATCATCTCGGCGGTGCCGCAGCTGGCGGACTTCCGGGTGGTGATGGCGGTGGGCTTCGTGGCCCTGCTGACGGGGGTGAACCTGCGGGGCGTACGGGAGTCCGGCCAGGCCTTCGCCGCGCCGACGTACCTGTTCATCACCGGGGTACTGGTCATGGTCGGCACGGGGCTGGTCCGCTGGGCGCTGGGGCACGCCCCCGTCGCGGAGAGCGCCGGCTTCGGCATCGCGCCCGATCCGCGCGACGCGGGGCTGGCCGGCTTCGCGCTGGTCATGCTGTGCCTGCGCGCGTTCTCCAGCGGCTGTACGGCCCTGACGGGCGTGGAGGCGATCTCCAACGGCGTGCCGGCGTTCCGCAAGCCCAAGTCGAGGAACGCGGCCACCACGATGAGCGTCATGGGCGCCATCGCGGTGACCATGTTCGTGGGCGTGACGGCCCTGGCGCTGCTGACGAAGGTGCACATCACCGACGACTCCTGCCGGCTGACCGGCCTGCCGGGCGACTGCGGCGCGTACACCCAGCGCACGGTCATCGCCCAGCTGGCCGCGGCGATCTTCGGGGGCGAGCACAGCGCCGGCTTCTACTTCGTCCAGGCGGCCACCGCCCTGGTGCTGATCCTGGCCGCGAACACCGCCTTCAACGGCTTCCCCCTGCTGGCCTCGATCCTCGCCCAGCACCGCTACCTGCCCCGCCAGTTGCACAACCGCGGCGACCGGCTGGCGTTCTCCAACGGCATCATCGCCCTGGCGCTGGCCGCCGTGCTGCTGTTGTGGTTCTACAAGGCGGATGTCACCAGCCTCATCCACCTCTACATCCTGGGCGTCTTCACCTCCTTCACGCTCTCCCAGGCGGGCATGGTCCGGCACTGGAACCGTGAGCTGCGCGAGGAGGGCGATACGGCCGTGCGGCGGCGGGGGCTGACGGCGCGGGTCATCAACGCCACCGGCGCCGTCGTCACGGGCCTGGTGCTGGTGATCGTGCTGGCCACCAAGTTCGTGCAGGGCGCATGGCTGGCCGTCGTGGCCGCGGCCGTGCTGTGGACGACGATGCGCGGCATCCGCCGGCACTACGACGCAGTCGCCGCCGAACTGGCCGTCGGCGATGCGCGGGACGAACTCGTGCGCCCCACGCGGGTGGTGGCGATCATCCTGGTCTCCACGATCCACAAGCCGACGCTGCGGGCCCTGGCCTATGCCAGGGCCCTGCACCCGGACCACCTGGAGGCGCTGACCGTCTCGGTGGACCGGGAGGAGACCAAGGACCTGCAGGGGCAGTGGACGACCCTGGACACCGACGTCCCGCTGAAGGTGCTCGCCTCCCCGTACCGGGAGATCACCCGGCCCGTCGTGGAGTACGTGCGCTCCATCCGGCGCGAGGGCCCCCGGGACGTGGTGGGGGTCTTCATTCCCGAGTACGTGGTGGGCCACTGGTGGGAGCACTTCCTGCACAACCAGTCCGCACTGTGGCTCAAGAGCCGGCTGCTGTTCACCCCCGGCGTGATGGTCACCAGCGTCCCCTGGCAGCTGAGCTCCTCCCGCCGGGCCGACCACCCCGCCCGCCGCGCCCCGGGCGCGATCCGCCGTGGCGAGCCGCTGCCCCTCCACCAGCACCATCATCCGTTCGCCCACCACGACCGCGAGCGGCAGTAGGCCCGCCCGCTCACGGGCAGGGGCCGCCAAGGGGGCCCAGTGCGCCCGTCAGGGCGCCCAGGCACGTCTCGCGCAAGGCGTCGCGGGAGCACATCGGCCGGGTGAGCCATTCCACGCACAGGGCGCGGACGAAGGCCAGCCAGCTCATCAGGACGGCCGACATCAGCTCGGGGGGCACCGCGTCGAAGGCGGCCGCGCCGGCCAGGCGTTCGCGGAGCACGGTCATCTCGCCGAGGACGACGGCCTGGATGACGGGGTCGCCCGCGAGCGTGCGGTTCGCGGCGAGCACGGTGTGACGGTTGTCGGCGAAGTAGTCGATGTGGGCATCGAGCCCCGCGCGCACCTGGGGGATCAGGGGCAGGGACCGGTCGATCGGCGTGGAGTCCAGGAGCCGGTCGGCGGCCTGCCGGTAGACCGCCGCGAAGAGGTCGCGCTTGCTCGGGAAGTGGCGGTAGAGCAGGGCCCGGGAGACGGCGGCCCGCTGGGCCACGTCCTCCATGAGGACGTCGTCGTACGGCCGGGCCGCGAACAGTTCCGCCGCCACCGTCAGCAGCTGGTGGCGGCGCGCGGCGGGGGTCAGTCTGCGCCGAGTGGTCACGCTCACAGGCTAGTTGACGCCTGTTCGGACGGTGTCGTACGTTCGTGCCCAGGCTAGTAGATACGTGTCTACTAAAGGGGGGCCGGTCGTGACCGGACTGCTCAGATGGCTCCTGCTCGTCATGGGCGCCGCCTGCACGGCGATCGGCGCCGTGCACCTCGTCACCGGGGTCGGCTCCGTGCCCGGAGAGGGTCTTGCCGGTGCGACCGTCGACAGCCGGGAACGCTTCTACGGCGCGATCTTCATGGGGTACGGCCTCGCCTGGATCCACGTCGCCCGGCGCGAGCCGATCCCGGCCCGGGCCGTCCGGTGGCTGGCGGGCCTGATGCTGCTCGGCGGCGCCGGCCGGCTGCTGTCCCTCCTCTCCCACGGACCACCGCACTGGTTCCAGGTGGTCCTCACCGGCACGGAACTCCTCCTGCCGCCGCTGTTCCTGTGGCTGACCACCGCTTCGTCGCGAGGCACGACGCGCGCCCCGTAGGGGCGCGGGGAACTGCGCGATCAGCCACCGACGGCCCGCAGCCGACGCACCACCCCGAGACCCGGGCGAAGCACGGCACCCTGCCTGCAGGCGCGTCGTGGCTTGTCGCGCAGTTCCCCGCGCCCCTACGGGGCGCTGCACGATCCGCCGGACAGGCACCAGTGCCCCGGCCCCGGGCGGCCCAGGGTGATCGCCTGCTCGGCAGGAGCCGACCGGGCGACCGGCCCGTTCACCCGGATGCCGTCCCACCGCTGGCAGCCGTGATCCGTGCGGCGGATGCTGGCCGTGCGGGGCGTACGGCACCAACACACCGGGAGCGGGTACGTGAGGGCACCGAGCGCGGGGCGCACCGCCGTGATGCGCTGGTTCCTGCGCCACCTCCCGCTGGTTCCGGTCGTGATGCTGGTCGGCGGCGCCCTCATCGACGTCAACACCCCGCCGCGCTTCAGCCTGGAGGCGGTCTACACGGCCGCGCCGATGACGGCCGCGGCGCTGCTGTCGCTGCGCGCCACGATCCTGGCGGGCATCGGCGCCTGCCTCACGGACGCGCTGGTGCTCGCGCACTTCGGCTTCCTCGACGAATCCGGCGGCCGCAGCGAGCTGGCGACGGTCGCCACGGTCTCGGCCCTCGCCGTCGTCGTCAGCCGGCTCATGCACTACCGGGACGTCCGGCTGCAGTCCGCGCGCGAGGTCGCCCTCGCGGTGCAGCGCGCCGTCCTGCCGCATCCGCCGGCGCGCCTGGGCCCGGTGCGCATCGCCGCGCGCTACCAGTCGGCCGTGCGGGAGGCGCAGATCGGGGGCGACCTGTACGGGGTGCAGGAGACCCCGTACGGCGTGCGCTGCCTGGTCGGGGACGTGCGGGGCAAGGGCATGCAGGCGGTCAAGGCCGTCGACGTGGCCCTCGGCGTGTTCCGCGAGGCCGCGGAGGACGAGCCTGCGCTCACGGGCGTCGCGGCCCGGCTCGAACGGGTGCTGGTGCGCGAGGCCGCGCAGCGCGCGGGACTGGAGCAGACGGAAGGGTTCGTCACCGCGGTGCTGGCCCAGATCCCGTACGCGGGCGACGAGGTGCTCCTGGTCAACCGCGGCCACCCGGCGCCGCTGCTGCTGCGGCCGGACGGCGAGGTGCGCTGCGCGGAGCCGTCCGATCCGGCGCTGCCCCTGTGCCTGGCGGGGCTGGGGCCCGACGGGGAGCCGGCCGACGCCGTGGCCTTCCCCGTGGGCGCGACCCTGCTGCTGTACACGGACGGCCTGACGGAGGCCAAGGACCGTACGGGCGCCTTCTACGACCCCCTCACCGCTCTGGCCGGCCGTCGCTTCCGGGGGCCGGAGGAGCTGCTCGACGTGCTGCTGGCCGATGTCACCCGGCACACCGGGGGCAGCATCACCGACGACATGGCCCTGCTCGCGCTCACCCGGGACCGGTGAGCCCCTCCTCGGGCCGCACGGCCGGCATCGACGACCGGCCGTCCAACACGACCGGGTGCGTGGCCGGTTGCCTCTGCGCCGCGGCGGTCAGGGGCGCCGGGCCGTACCTGCGCGGCTGACGCCGGCCCACGCCCCTCTCGCGTTCCCGGAGGTGCCTGCGGCGCCCGGGGCTCTCGGGAGGCCCGGGACGCCCGGGGTTGCGGCACCGGGCGCGCGCCGGCGACTGCACCCGTGACCCGCTGCGGCAGTTGCTGACGCGGTGGTCCCCGAGGACTACGGTGTTCCCTGGTTCACCGCAGTCCCCCCACCCCTCTGCACGCACAGCATCCCTGTTTGCCTCCCCGTACGCCGTTCCGACCTGAGCGTTCGCGCGGGCGTCACACCGCCCGCGGAGACTGCGATGCGACGAGGCGCGTACGTGTCATGCCATCGACAGGGCAGGAGAGAGAACGTGGTGAAGATCAGACGCACGCCCGGGGCCGCGCTCGCAGCCGGCCTCGCCGCGCTGGTGCTCGTCGCTCCCGCCGCGGCCGGACGGGCCCAGGCCGCGGCACCGCGCGCCGCGAGCGGCCTGCCGCTGGGCGCCTACAACCTTCCCGAGACCCGCCGCACCAGCGAGCTCGCGCCCGGGGTGACCTGGACCCACATCGAGCGCGGGCGCGCGGACGCGAACGACCGCTGGACGGTCGAGGTCGACCTGCTGCGGGACGAGGGCGCCGCCCGCGCCCTGGCCGACCGCCTGGCGAAGGCCGGCTTCCCGCCCACCGTCACCCGCGTCGACGACCGCCCCCAGGACCTGCCCTCCTCCTCTCCGTGGGGCTGGCGCGTGCGGGTCGGCAGCCTCACCGACAAGGCGGCCGCCGCCCAGTTGGTGCAGAAGCTGCGCACGGCGGGGTTCAGCCCGTCCCGTACGTACTTCACCGGTGAGGACGGCCGGGGCCGCAGCGGCTCGGGCCCCTGGGTCGTCGACGTCATCAAGGTCGACGCCGCGCACCGCGACCGCGTCCGGGCCCGGCAGTCGCTGGACCGGGTGCCGGGCGCCGAGACCGTCGCCGAGATGGTCAGGCGCACCGGCGGCATCGCCGGCATCAACGGGGGCTACGGCTCGGACGAGGAGGACGGCACGTTCGGCGACATGGCCGGGCTGTCCGTCATCAACGGCGAGCTGGTCAGCGAGGCCGTCAACGGCCGCAGCGCCCTGGTGCTGCCCGTGGATCCCGAACGCCGCCCGTCGGTCCGCCAGTTCACGACCGATCTGCGGGTGCGCTCCGACGACGGTGCCGACCGCGAGGTCGACGGGGTCAACCGGCAGCCCGGAAAGATCCGCAACTGCGGTGGTGTGGGCGGCGATCTGCCCACCGAACGGCCGCTGCACGACGTGCAGTGCACGGACGACTCCGAGATCATCCAGTACACGGGCTTCTTCCACGGCCCCACCCACGAGGGCGCCGGAGCGGCGGCGGTCCTCGCGAAGGACGGCACCGTGCTCGAGGTGCGCGACCACCGCGGCGGAGCGGTTCCGGCCGGCACGACGCTGCTCGCCGGTACCGGTGACGGCGCCGACTGGCTGCGCGACCACGCCCGGCCGGGCAGTGTCCTGACGGTCACCAAGGACGTGAACGACGCCGCCTCGCACCGCTCCCTGCGCGCCCTCGGCGACGGTCCGGCCGACATCGTCTCGGGCGGCCCGCAACTGCTGCGCGACGGACGCGTGGAGATCCCCTCGGAGGCCGAGGGCTTCGACCACCCCGACGACCCGGGCTTCTTCGACTACTTCTCCACCCACCGGCATCCGCGCACGATCGCGGGCATCACCGAGGACGGCTCGCTGCTCCTGATCACCGTCGACGGCCGCCGTCCCGGCTACAGCGAGGGCCTGTCCTTCCGCGAGTCGGCGCTGGTGGCGCGCTCGCTGGGGGCGGTCGACGCCATCAACCTCGACGGTGGCGGCTCGACGACGATGGTCGTGGGCGACGCGGTGGTCAACCGTCCGTCCGATGCGACGGGCCCCCGCCAGATGGCCACCGCCCTGATCGTCCACTGAGCCTCCGGCCGACGGTCACCGGGCGCCCGGCACCGGCCGGGCGCCCTTCGGGCCGTCGAGCCACGCCTCGTACCAGGTGCGGAAGTCCGGGCCGGGTGCGAGCCCGCCCCACACGGGGTCGTCGCACCACACCCGGCCCGCCTGCGCGCCGGTGACGACGAGCCGGGAGAAGGACCCGCAGCCGATCTCGCCGATGACGAGCGTCCCGTGCACCGCGTACGGGGCGTCGCCGCCCCTTCCCGGCCCGGGGTGGGCGCGGGTGTGGGGGAAGGGCGTGGCCAGGGTGCCGGGCCGCAGGTCCTCCTCCCGGACGTCGTGGAGTGCCTCGTCCTCGTCGACGTCCTCCGTCAGTCCGAGGACTCCGTGGTGGGGGCCGGCTCCTCCGTCGGCGACGTGCAGGAGGAAACGACGGTAGGAGCCGGGCAGTTCGACGCCGTGCCGGCGCTCGAACGCCCGGACGTCCGCCTCCCCCAGCGCAGGCCGCAGCCGGTACCGGTGGGTCGCGGCGCCGAAGCGCCGCAACCCGGCGTCCTCGCGCGCCATGCCGGCGACACGGTCCCGCACTGCGGCACCGTCCCAGGACGCAGGGGAATCCGGGCTCGCGGTCATGAACGGTAGCGGTAGCGGATCCGGCCGCGGGTGAGGTCGTAGGGGCTCAGCTCCACGAGCACCCGGTCGAAGGGGAGGATCTTGATGTAGTTCTTGCGGATCTTCCCGCTGATGTGGGCGAGCACCGTGTGGCCGTTCTCGAGCTCCACCCTGAAGGTGGCATTGCGCAGGCACTCGACGACGGTGCCCTCCACATCGATGCCGCCTGATGTTTTCGTCATGTCTCTCGCTTCCGTTGGTTCTTTCGTTGTGACGTTCTTCGGTTCTGTGACCAGGGTGTGCGGCGTCAGCGGCGGACGAGTTCCACGGTGCTTCCCGCGCGCCGGGCGCCGATGCCCTCGAACAGTGCGGTGGCCGCGGTGTTGGACTCGTCCACCTCGGCCCACGCCGAAGCCTTCCCGGCACGGTGCAGCGAACCCAGGGTGTGGGCCAGCAGCGACCGGCCGATGCCGCGGCGGTGGTGGTCGGCGCGGACGGCGATCAGCCCGATCCGCGGCTGCCGGAGCAGCGCTGCCACCCGGATCATTCCCACGTACCGGCCGGCGTGCCGCGCCACCGCGTACTTCGAGGCGTCGATCACGGTGGTCCCCGCCGGGCGGGGCAGCACCTCGGCGGGCATCGTGCGCCATCCGGCGGCGGCCTCGACCTCGTCGCGGACGACGCGGTCCAGGGCGCGCAGCGGGCCTTCCTCCGCCTCGCCGGCGGGCACGATCGTCACGCCCTGCGGGGGCTGCACCGGGCCGAGCCCGGTGACGTGCGGGTCGGTGGGGACGCGATAGCCCCACTCGCGGCGTGCGAAGGTGAAGCCGACCCGTTCCCAGGCGGACGCCGTCCCGTGGTCGTCCTCGTCGACCACGGTGTACAGCGGTGCGGGCAGATCCGCGAGCATGGCATGGGCGATGCGGTCGAAGACCGTGCCGTGCCAGGCGTCGATGCTGGCGAAGAGCCGACCGTCGGGTCGTTGCGCGGTGTCGCCGCAGCCGACCACGCGGTCGTCCTCGACGGCCTGCCACTGGGTGTCCGCAACGCGCGTGACGGTGGGATGCAAAGAGTTCATAGGTGTTGCCTCTCAGGAGTGCCTTGTCCAGGCGCTCCCGGCGACACCTTCGTCAGCCACCCACCGTGACGGAAAGGGGGAGCACCCATACGGATACAGCCTTCATGGGTCTCTCACCTCCTTCGTTCTCTTCACGGCTGCCATGACCGTAGCAGCCGATGGCCACCGTGCCCAACCGGTTTGCGGGCCGGCACCGGCCGACCGTGCCGAGACCGCTCGTCGGCAGGGCCGCCGGACGGACCGGGCGGGCCGGGCGTACCGGGCGGGGTCCCCTTGGTATCGGTTCTCCCCGGTTCGCCTTTCGTGTACGAAAACAGTCGGTGTAACAGACATGGACACATGCACGGGCTTCGTGCACGAAATGCGGACAGGACCATGTCCCGCTCCGCCGCCGGGCCCATGGATTTGGCCACTATCATCCGCCTCGCCACCGTCGACACCTTCCGACGGGGGCGTTGCCCCTGTCCTTCCCGGCCAGTGATCATCATCCTTGGCCCCGACCGACCGGAGCCCGCTGCAATCCTCCGGCCGGCCAGGGCGTATGCCCGGTGAACCGCGCGCGACGGATGCCGTTCCCGCTCGGGTGGGCGGGGTAGGTGCACCGGCCATGCAGGGGCGACGTCCGTCACGCCTTCCGTCGGAATGACGCGTTCCACGTGTCGATTTTGCGTCAGCTCCACGGCCGCTTATGGCCCTCGGTGCAAGCAAGTCGGTACGCTCTTCGACCGCTGGACCGAAAGCGCCGCAACCACCGCCTCCGGAGAACGGTCGTGGCGAAACGGGGAACTCACAGTCGCCGGAGAATGTACTGTGCAATCGACAGGCCACGAGGACGTCGAAAAATCTTCGATCGTCGGCCGGCTTCATGAACTCGCGAGGAGATCGCCGGACGCGCCGGCGGCGTCGGACGCCGCCGAATCCCTTTCGTACGCGGAGCTGTGGCACCGAACCGGGGCCATGGCCCGGATGCTGCGCGCCCGGGGCTGCCGTCCCGGGCGTCCCATCGGTTTATGCATGTCGCCCACCGTTTCCCGGCTGGCGGCGATGCTCGGGGTGATGGGCACCGGATCGCCCTACGTACCGATCGACCCCCACTTCCCGGAAAGCCGCATTCACTCGATCATCGAGGGCTCCGGAGCGGACTGCGTCATCGTCGACGCGGTCACCGCGAAAAGGTTCTCCTCATTGCCGTACGAGATCGTGGACGCCTCCGCATGGTCGTCGTACGAGCCGGCGCAGCCGGCGGACCCCGCGGTGGGCGAACCGGGCGGTTCCGATCTCGCCTACATCATTTACACCTCCGGATCCACGGGAAATCCGAAGGGCGTTGCCGTGGAACACGGCAGTGTGACCCATCTGTTCCGGGCTCTGGACAGTGTGCTGCCGCAACTGCCGGACCGGTCGGCCCAGTGCTGGCTGGCCGCGGCGAACTTCTGCTTCGACATGTCGATCGTCGATCTCTTCTGGCCGCTGACCCGCGGCATTCCCCTGGTGGTCGCCGATGTGGATTCCCTGTCCGGGCGCTCCGAGGAAGGTGCGGAATTCCTGACCGGTGTACTGGCCAGTGGGCGCGTCACCCACTTCCAGTCCACTCCGTCCCTCGTCCAGCTGATGCTGCGGGACCCCGTTCTCGCTGCCGCGATCCGCACACTCCACGTCCTGGTGATGGGGGGCGAGATCGTGCAGCCCGAGCTGGTCGCCCGGCTCAGGCCGGTGCCCCACGTCTTCAACGGATACGGGCCCACCGAGACCACCGTCTACACGACGCTGCACGAGTGCTCCGACGAGGACACCGAGCAGGTGCCCATCGGACGGCCGCTGTCCGGTGTGGAGTTGCGCGTCGTCGACGACAGCGGAGCGGACTGCCCGCCCGGCACGCCCGGTGAGCTGCTGATCGGCGGATCGCAACTGGCCCGGGGATACATCAACGACGAGGAGCTCACGGCCGCCAAGTTCCCGGTGCTGGGCGAGGGCGGCGACCGCCAGCGCTGGTACCGCACCGGTGACGTGGTCAGCATCGACGCCGACTCGACCGTGCGCTACCGGGGACGCATCGACAACCAGGTCAAGGTCCGGGGATTCCGGGTGGAACTGGGCGAGATCGAAGCGGCGATCCGTGCGGTCCCCGGTGTCGAGGAAGCCGTGGTGTTTCCGGTGCGGGACGACAGCGGCAGGGTGACCGGGCTGACCGCTGCGGCGAAGTCCACTGCGTCCGAGGTCTCCGAGGCCGGTGTCCTCGAGCGGATCGGCAAGGTGCTGCCGTCGTACGCGATACCGCACAGGGTGAAGCTCCTGCCGGATTTGCCCATCGGCGTCACCGGCAAGGTCGATCGCAAGGCGCTGGAACGCCGGCTCTCGGACCTCACGCCGGCCGCGCGCGCGAGGGCGGCGGCCGAAAACCCGGCCGTGCCACCGACCGCGCCACCGGTCGGGTCACCGGCCGGGAGTTACGAGCAGATCGTCGCCGAGACGTGGAGCGAGGTCCTCGGCGTGGACGTGCCGGCCGGCACGGAGGCGAACTTCTTCGATCTCGGAGGGAACTCCCTCCTGCTCGGCTCGGTCCTCACCCGCCTTCGCCAGGCGTTCCCCGAGGCCCACCTGCACCTGGTCGAGATGTACCGGTACCCGACGATCCCCACCGTGGCGGCGCGACTGCGCACCGGCCCGCCGGCGGCCCCCGAAACCCCTGTTACGCCCCCGTCGTCCGCCGGTGACTTGGCCCGGCCGGGCGGGAGCCGGCCCGCCCGGTCCAGCGCGGCGGACCGCAGGCGGCTGGCCCGCCGGACGACATAGCCGGGGCAACGCACGGAAGGTAAGGATTCGGCAAGTGAGCCAGCACGAGCATTCTCACGACCTCTCGCAGAGCGTGGCCGTCATCGGCATCGGATGCCGGTTACCGGGCGCGGACTCCCCCGCACAGTTCTGGTCGAATCTCGTCGACAAGGTGGAGTCGGTCACGGTCGACGACGACACCGCCCCGACCGGATGGCTGCGCGCCAGGTCGACCCTTGACGACATCGACCGGTTCGACGCCGAATTCTTCGGCTACAGCCCCCGCGAAGCCGCTCTCCTGGACCCGCAGCACCGGTTGTTCCTCGAAGTGTGCTGGGAAGCGCTGGAGGACGGTGGCGCCGCCGGCCGCAGGCGTGTCGACGACATCGGTGTGTACGGCGGCTGCGGAACCAGCCTCTACCTCATGCACCATCTCAGCGGCCAGTCGAGCAAATCCTTGCCGAACTTCCTCGACACCACCGAGGACCTGCAGCTGGCCATGGCCGCGGAACGCGACTACCTGACCAGCCGGGTGGCGTACAAGCTCGGCCTCAACGGCCCCACGGTCAACGTCCAGGCCGCCTGCGCCACGTCCCTGTACGCGGTGCACCTGGCGTGCCAGGCCCTGCTCGCGGGCGAATGCGACATGGCGCTGGCCGGCGGCGCGCACGTGCCCGTGCCGCAGATCGACGGCTACCGGCCGGAGCCCGGCCTGGTGCTGTCGCACGACGGTCACTGCCGGGCCTTCGACGCGCGGGCCACGGGAACGGTCTTCGGCAGCGGAGTCGGCGTGGTGCTGCTCAAGCCGTTGGAGCAGGCGCTGGCCGACAACGATCGCGTGTACGCGGTCATCCGGGGCACCGCGGTCAACAACGACGGCTCGGGCAAGCCGGGTTTCAGCACCCCGAGCGTGGCCGGCCAGGCCGCGGTGATCCGTCAGGCGCTCGCCGCCGCCGACGTCGAGCCCTCCTCGATCTCCTACGTGGAGGCCCACGGCACCGCGACGCCGACCGGCGACCCCATCGAGGTGGCGGCGCTGACCGAGGCCTTCCGCGGCGTGCGGCCCCAATCCTGCGCCCTGGGCTCGGTCAAGACGAACATCGGGCACCTGAGCTGGGCCGGCGGCATCTCCGGGCTCATCAAGACCGTGCTGTCCCTGTGGCACCGGACGCTGCCGGCCTCCCTGCACTTCGAGGAGCCCAACCCCGCGATCGACTTCGCCGGCTCACCGTTCTTCGTCCAGTCCGAGACCGCCCCCTGGACGGTCGAGGGCGGACCGCGCCGCGCCGGAGTCAGCGCCTTCGGGCTCGGCGGCACGAACGCCCACGTGATCCTGGAAGAGGCACCGAACGCGCCGGCCGGCCCTCACTCGCCCGCCGACGAGGAGGACTGCGGCATCCAGGTCCTGCCGGTCTCCGGGCGCACCGGGTCCGCGCTGCGCGACCTCGCGGCCCGGGTCGGCAGGGCGCTGCTGGACGACACGGCGCCGACGGCCGCCGACGCGGCGTTCACCCTCGGCACCGGGCGCCGGCACTTCGCCCACCGGGCGGCCGTCGTCGGTGCGGACCGCAAGACGCTCGCCACGCTCCTCGACGCCGTGGCGGACGGCCAGGAGGACGTCTCGGACGGCTTCGACGGCGAGATCGGCATCGTCTCCGGCCGGGCACCGGCCACGCCGCCCCGCCTGACCATGCTCTTCTCCGGCCAGGGAGGGGAGTACCTGGAGGCGTGCCGTGACCTGTTCCTGTCCGAACCCGTCTTCCGGGAGTTCCTCGACCGCGCGGACCCGCACTTCCTTGAGCACACCGCGCAGCGCATCTCGGATTTCCTGTACCAGGACGGCGCACGCCGCGGCATGCCCGTCACCGACATCCGGCTGGCCCAGCCGGTCGTCTACACCCTGCAGGTGGCGCTGACGCATCTGTGGCGCAGCTGGGGCATCACGCCGGACGTCTGCGTCGGCCACAGCCTGGGAGAGTACGCCGCGGCGCACTGCGCCGGGGTGTTCGACTTCGAGACGGGGCTCCACCTCGTCTCCGAGCGCGCGAAGCTGCTGCACACCCTGCCCGAGTCCGGCGCCATGGCGGCCGTCTTCACCGGCGAGCAGGAGGTACTGGAGCTGCTGGCGGGCAACGACCAGGTCGGCATCGCGGCGGTCAACGCGCCCGCCCGTGTGGTGATCTCCGGTGACGGAAACGCGCTGGACGGCGTTCTCGCCGAGGCCGCGCAGCACGGCATCACCTTCAAGAAACTGCGGATCGGCCGGGCCGCGCACTCGGCGCAGATGGACTCCATCCTGGACGCCTACACAGCCGTCGTCGCATCCGTCGGCCTGCGCCCGCCGGTGCGCCCGATCGTCTCGACCCTGACCGGGTCCCTGATCGGCGAGGAGATGGCGACGGCCGGGTACTGGCGGCGGCAGCTGAGGCAGCCGGTCCGGTTCCTCGAAGCGGTCCGCGCGGCCGCCTCGGGCGAGTCCGGCGTCCTCCTGGAGATCGGCTTGTCCAACACGCTGACCAACCTGGCCCAAACGACCCTGGGCGACGGCGGGGGCAGCGAGCCGGTGTGCCTGGAGACGCTGCGCTGGGAGCGTGACGACGTCGCGTCCACGCGGCTGGCCCTGGCCGGGGCGTACACGGCCGGTATGGAGGTGGACTGGGAGGCCGTCTGTCCGGGCGGCCGTACGGTCACCCTGCCCACCTACCCGTTCCAGCGCAGCCGGCACTGGGTCCCGGCGGCCCGGTCGGCCGGCGGCGCCCCGGCCGGCCGCATCGACAGCGACTCGATGGGAGCCGTCGAGGGGGCCCTCACGGATCAGCCCCAGGACAGCGGCACCGGCCACTACGTGGTCACGTGGGTCGACGCACCTGCGGCCGCCTCGAAGCCGGCCGCCGACGAGCTCGTGGCGAACCGGCGGTGCCTGCTCCTGGTGCCCTCGGTGGCCTCCGGCACGGAAGTGGCGCGGGAGCTGGAGCGTCTCGGCGCCGAGGTGCTGCTCCATGTGCTGACGGACCGCGGCGACGCGGTGGCGGCCGCTGCGCGGGCCATCGCCGATTTCCGGCCGGCTACCGTCGTCAACGCCGTTCCGGCCCTGCGCAAGCGGCACGCCGATCTCGCCGGCCTCCCGCTCGCCACGGCGTCGGTGTCCGACGACGTGCTCGCCGCCGGCGGCCTGGCCGCACTGCAGACCTTCCAGGCGGTGTCCGCGGCGAATCCGCCCGCGGTCACCGTCTGCACGGTCACCTCCGGAGCGCATCGGGTCCTGACGTCGGACGACGTGATTCCGGCGCAGGGAGCGGTCGTCGGGATCGCCCGGACCGCGAGAACGGAGTTCTCGACCGTGCGCCATGTGCTGGTCGACCTGGACGCCGCCGACACCAAGCACCGGTGGACCGCCACGGTGGGCCGGCTGGCGGCGGCCCTCGCGTCGGCGCCGGCCGGTGACAGCGAGCTGGCGCTGCGCGGCGACCGCGTGCTGCTGCCCCGGCTCCGGCCCGCCCGGCCGCCGTCCGCGGGCGGGCGCACCCGCATCGACCCGGCCGGCTGGTACATCGTCGTCGGCGGGTTGTCGGGGGTCGGCACGGAGTGTGCGCACGCGCTGCTGGAGCTGGGCGCCAGGAAGCTGGTCCTGTGCGGGCGGCGGGCCCCCGGCCCGGAGCGTGCGGCACACCTGCACGAGTTGCGCCGGGCGTTCGATGCGGACATCCGCACCGAGACCGTCGACGTCACCTCGCGGCAGCAGGTCGCCCGGCTGCTCACCGCCTACTCCGGCGGGGAGTCCGTCGTGCGCGGCATCGTCCATGCCGCGGGCATCATCGACGACGCGATCATCGACCGGACGGACTGGAACCGGATGGCCCGCGTGCTGGGCCCGAAGGCGCAGGGCGCCTGGAATCTGCACCAGTGCGCGAGCGAGCACGCGCCCGGTCTCGACCTCTTCGTGATGACCTCCTCGTACGGCGGCCTGTTCGGCAACCCCGGGCAGGCGGGCCACGCCGCGGCCAACACGTTCCTCGACGCGCTCGCGGGCCATCGCCGGGCGGTCGGGCTCCCCGGGCTCTCCCTGGACCTGGGGTCCTGGTCGGACGTCGGCATTCTCGCCGGCAACGACGACTTCCTGCGCGGCCTCGAGGACCAAGGCATCGGTACGATCTCCCGGGCGGAAGGACGGCCGGCGGTGCGGGCCGCGGTCGAGGGCTGGCCCTCGGGGCAGGTCGCCGTTCTGCCGACGCGGTGGAGCGATCTCGACCCGGATCACCATCTGGCGTCGAATCCCATCCTCCGCGGAGTGACCGGCGACGCGTCGGCGGCCTCGTCTGCCGGTCTCGATGCTGCGGCGCCGATGACCGCGGCCGACGTCATGGCCTGCTGCCAGGACGTGGTGGCCCGCGTCCTGGGTTACGACGTCGGGGAGATGGACGGGCTCGATCTGACGCAGGCCGGCATGGATTCCCTCAACGCGCTCACCATCAGGAACAAGCTGCAAAAGCTCCTGTCCGTGCCGCTGCCGGCCTCGATCTGCTTCGAGCGGCCCACCCTCGGCGAGCTTGCTGCCGACATCGAGAAGCGGATGGCGGAGATTCATGACTGACAGGCAAATGACGGTGGGCCCGCAGGAAGACCACGACTCCGTGTACGCGGAGAGGATCACCGGCGTGGCGTCGGAGGAATTCCTGCCGCTCGTCGAGGAGTTCGACCGCATCCACCGGGAAGGTGAGGACTCGGGCGCCGAGCTGTGCGTGTACGTGGACGGCGAGGAACGGGTCCGGCTGCGATCGCAAGGTCAGCAGCCCGACCGGCTGCAGAACGTGCGATCGGTCAGCAAGGCCCTGCTGTCGATCGTCACGCACGCTCTGCACGAGCGGGGCGTCATCGACATCGACAGCCCGATGGCCGACGTCTGGCCGGAGTTCGCCGCCGCCGGGAAGGAGTCCCTCACCCTGGCCACCTTCCTCAGCCATCAGGCCGGGCTGATCGGCGTCGATCGCCGGCTCTCGGTCGACGACGTGATCGACTGGTATCCGGCGGTCGAGGCGCTCGCCGCGCAACGCCCGTACTGGGAGCCCGGAACCGATCACGGCTACCACGACTCGACGTTCGGCTGGGGCGTGGGCGAATACCTGCGGAGGGCGACCGGCAAGTCGGTGGACGAGCTCTTCCGGCAGGAGTTCCGGGAGCCTCTCGGCGCCGAGGTCCGCATCGGTATCGATGCGGAGCACTTCAGCCGTTTCGTACCGTTCCAGCAGGCGCGGCCGGCGGGCAGCGGCACGGCCACCGAAATCCTCCACCTCCTGGGGGACAAGTCCTCCCTGCTCAGCAGGTCCCAGATGAATCCGAACCTGCTGAACGCCGAAAAGACCCTGCGGTACTTGAGCGCGGAGATTCCCGGCGGCAACGCCGTCTCCACCGCCCGGCCGCTGGCCAGGATCTTCGCCGCGACCCTCGGCCCCGTGGACGGGGTACGCCTGTGGAACCGCGAGACCCTGCAGCGCGCCTCCCGGCTGCAAAGGCGCGGCACCGACCGTGTCTTCGCCCGGGAACGCGCCTACGCGCAAGGCTTCATGCTGCCCGACCGCAACCTTCCGCAAGCGGGCCTGGACGTGGAGTCGTTCGGCCATTACGGGCAGGACTGCGCGCTGGTCTTCGCCGTGCCGCAGGACAACCTGGCCTTCGCCTACACGTCGACGCAGTTGAACCACCGGCTCGACCAGTACACGCCGACGGACGAGCGCGCGGGCCGGCTGGCCCGGACCGCCGTCGCGTCGGCACGCCAGTCCCGCTGAGCAACGATTGGGGTTTGTCATGACGGATGCCCTCATGGAAGACAATCCACGCCTGCTGAGCATCCTCGACCGGCTGAGTGCCATGTCGATCGAGGACTACTACAACCCGTACAAGATGTTCCAGTGGCCGGACACGCTGCCCGAGCACATGTGGTGGATGAGCCCCGAGCTGACCACGACGTTCGACACGGAGATCGCCGAGGAGCTCACGCAGGAGCAGCTCTTCGCGCTGTCCAAGTACGAAAGCGTCAACTTCTACAGCCTCAACGTCCACGGTATCCGTGAACTGCTCATCGAGGTCACCAAGCGCATTCACACCGACGACTTCGCCCGGTCCTCGGAGTTCTTCCACCACTTCATCGGTGAGGAGAACGAACACATGTGGTTCTTCGCCGAGTTCTGTCAGCGGTACGGCGGGAAGATCTACAAGCAGATGCGCGGCGGGGCGGAGAGCGTGCCGCCGGACCATGCGGCGAGTCTGCTCGTCTTCGCGCGCATCCTCATCTTCGAGGAACTGGTCGACCACTTCAACGTCAGGATGGGATCGGACGAGCGACTGCACGAGACCATCCGGCAGATCAACCGCATCCATCACCAGGACGAGTCCCGGCACATCGCCTTCGGCCGGGAGCTGGTCAGGATGCTGTTCGAAAGCTTCCGCAGCCGGGCGACACCGGAGGAGCTGGAGCAGGTCAGCAGCTACCTCAAGCGGTACATGACGTACAGCTTCGAGTCGCTGTTCAACCCGCAGGTCTACCGGGACGCCGGCATCGACAAGCCGCTGGAGGTCCGGCGGCGGCTGCTGGAGGGGCCGAGGCGACGCGCATTCGAGGCGCAGGTCTTCCGCAAGACGCTTCCGTACCTCACCAGAATCGGTCTGGTCCGGGACGAGGCGCAGACCGCCGAGGCGTTCGAGGGGACGGTACGGTGACCCTTGCAGGCAGCAGCCGGATCGCCGGAGGGCTCGCCATCCTCGGCGCCCCGGAAACAGCGTTGCTCCGGCTCCTGGACGACACGTTCCGCGGTTGGGGCACCGAGGAAGGGGCCGGGGAGATCTCCGCGCCGCCCGTCTACCCGGTGGACCAGCTGGCGGGGCTGGACACCTATGTGAACTTCCCCCATCTCGCCCTGGTCGCCGGTGCCCTGCGGACGCCCACCTCCGGGCCGTCCAAGGGCCGGTTCTCGCCGGGCCAGGTGGTGGACCCGCATCTCGGCCTGCCCACCGCCAGCTGCTTCGGCGCGTACCTGCTCTTCCAGGACACGCGGGTGTCGCCGGACACCCTCGTGACGCTGGTGAACCGGTGCTTCCGCAACGAGAGCCGTTTCGACGGGCTGCGCCGGCTGCTCAGCTTCCAGATGCGGGAGATCGTCGCCATCGGGTCCTTCGAGCACACCCAGTCCGTGATCGCCCGCTTCCGGGAGCGGATCGGGGAGTTCCTGGGCCGGCTGTCCCTCGACGTCGACGTGCAGCCCGCGACCGATCCGTTCTTCCAGGGCGAGGGCGGGGCCGCGCGCGCCCTGCTGCAGCGCCTGGAGCCGGTGAAGTACGAGTTCCAGGTCGACGGCGTCGCCATCGCCTCGGTCAACACGCACCGGAACTTCTTCGGCGAGCGGTGCCGGATCACGGTCGGGGAGGACGACGCGACCGCGTTCACCGGCTGTGTCGCCTTCGGCCTCGAACGCTGGGTGGGCGTCCTGGTCGACCGCTACGGCAGCGCCGAAACGGCCCGGGCACGAGTCGAGCAGGCGCTCGGTGCACCCGGCTCCGTCTAGCACCCCGCGCGTCGCGGTGGACATCGTGCTGATCTCCCGTGCCGAGGAGCTCCTCGCGCCGGACCGCCGGCCGGTGCTCACCCGCATGCTCCTGCCGCAGGAGATCGCGGCCTGCACCAGGGCGGGCCGCCCGGACCCCAGCGCCGTCGCCGGGCTGCTGGCGGTCAAGGAGGCGGTCTTCAAGCTCTTCCACGTGCGCGACCGGCCGGTGCCGTGGCGCTCCATCCGGGTGGAGAGCGCACCGGGCACCTGGCCGGTCGTCCACCTCGACGGGGTGGCCGCGCACCTGGCCGAGGAGGCCGGGATCCACCCCGAGCCGTCGGTCAGCCTGGCCCACGACGGCGCGTACGCCGTGGCGGTCGCGGCGGCCGCCTGCACAGCAGAACACCACACATCGGAAAGGGGTCGTCAATGACCACGACGGAGACGACGGGCATCGACGTCATCAAGAACTGGATCCTGGCCCGGCACGAGGGGCGCACCGACATCTCCCCCGACGAGGACCTGATCGAGAACCGCCTGGTCGACTCGCTCTCCTTCGTCGAATTCGTCTTCCTGATCGGGGAGACGAGCGGTGTGGAGATCGACATGGACTCCCTCGACATCAACGACGTGCGCACCCTGGCCACCATCGAGAAGCGTTTCCTGTCCAGCTGACCGCGGACGGGAACGGCGCAACGAGAAGGAGGAATTCGCGTGGACGACATCTCCTACACCGCCCAGTGGACCGCGGCCGCCCGCGCGCTGGAGACGGAACGCCCGGACGGCCTCTTCCGCGACGACTACGCCCGGCCCCTGGCCGAACCCCGGGGGTTCGAGCTGCTGGACAAGTACCAGGGCGCCGCCGTGAGCGACTTCATCGCCGTGCGCACCCGCTACATGGACGACGCCCTCGCGCGCATCCTCGGGGAGAGCGGGATACGGCAGGTCGTGTCGCTGGCCAACGGCATGGACGTGCGTACGCACCGCCTCGACTGGCCCGAGGGCGTCACCGTCTTCGAGGTCGACCACGGTGCGCTGATCGACGAGAAGTACCGGCGCCTGGCCGCGCTCGCCGCCGAACCGAAGGTCCGCACGGTGCCCGTCCGGGCCGACCTGGCCGGGGACTGGCTGGAGGCGCTCAAGTCGGGCGGCTTCGACCCTTCGCGGCGCACCCTGTGGATCGCCGAGGGCCTGGTCTTCTTCCTCACGGAGGAGCAGGTCGGGCGGCTGCTCGACACGGTGGCCGGCGCCTGCCCGCCCGACAGCCGGCTCGTGGTCGACATGACCAGCGAGGCCCTGCTGCGCCACCCCATGACCCAGCCGTTCCTGCGCGGCCTGCGCGAGGACGGGACGCCGTGGCAGTTCGGCACGGACGACCCCGAGGAGTTCCTGCGCGGTCACGGCTGGGCGGTGCAGGACCTCAAGCAGCCGGGCGAACCCGGTGCCGGCGAGGGCCGCTGGCCGTACGCCGTCGCCCCGCGCGAGGTGCGCGGTGTGCCGCGGAACTGGCTGATCAGCGCCGTCTCGGTGGCATGAGCGCACCCGGGACCGCATTCACCTTGAACGTCATGTAACCCCCGTTTGGAGATCGCATCACCGTGGCGGAAAACGACAAGTCGGCAGGCGCGCAGCACTGGCGTGTGCCGACGGCGATTTTGGCGCTCGGAGCATTCGTGGTCGGGACCGACGGCTTCATCATCGTCGGCCTCCTCCCGGAAATCCGTAGAACGCTGCACGTCAGCACTGGTGCCGCCGGTCAGTTGGTCAGTTTGTTCTCCCTTGCCTACGCCGTCCTGGGGCCTGTCCTCGCCGCGTTCACGGGCAAGTGGTCCCGGCGCCGGGTGCTCGTGACCGGAGTCGCCCTGCTCGCGGCGGGCAACGCGGTGACCGCGTCGGTGCACCACTACGCGCTGGTGCTCGCCTCGCGCGTCCTGGCGGGTGCGGGTGCCGCGCTGTTCATGGCGAGCGCCGTGGCCACGGCCGCGTACCTCGCAGGGGAGCAGCGGCGGGGCCGGGCCATCGCCATGGTGACCGCCGGGGCGACGCTCGCCCTGGTGCTGGGTGCCCCGCTGGGCACCCTCATCGGCGGGGCCTGGGGCTGGCAGGCGGCGATCTGGTTCGTCGCCGCGGTGGCGGCCGTCGTCGCGGGCGTGGTCGCCGTCCTGCTGCCGCCCGTCCGGCTCGATCAGGGCGCGACCCTGCGGCAGCGCATCGCGCCGCTGACCGACGGGCGGGTGCTGCGGATCCTGGTGGTCACGCTGCTGGCGTTCACCGGCATCTTCCTGCCCTTCACCTACATGAGCGCGGTCTTCGCGCCGGCCGTCGACGGCGAGCAGGCGCGGCTCGCGCTGCTGCTGCTGGTGTTCGGAGTCGCCGCCACCGGAGGGAACCTGGGGGCCGGCGCGCTGGCCGACCGGTACGACCCGCGGCGCGTGGTCCTGGGCGCCACCGTGGGCGTGGCCACGGTGTTCCTGATCATGCTTGCGGTACGGGAGACCTTCCCCCTCGTGGTGATCGCGACGGCACTCAGCGGGGTCGTGTCGTACTCGGTCATCGGGCCGCAGCAGCACCGGATCATCACCTACGCGCCTCCCGGCGGCGCCTCGGTGGTGACCTCGCTGAACACGTCCGCCGCGTACCTGGGCAACTTCGTCTCCAGTGCCCTGGGAGCGGTCGTCCTCACGCGCTCCGCCGCCCTGGTGCTGCCCGTGGCCGCGGCCTTCGCGGCGTGCGCGGCGCTGCTGACCTGGTGGCTGTCGGAGGGCAAGGAAACCGCCGGCGAGACCGACGCGTTGCCCGCGACCGCGAAGTGAGACGGCCGGCAGTGCAGCACGATTTCGACAGAACGGGGCAGAACGCATGGTCAGCATGACGAAACACAGCGTCGACGTCGGTGGCATCCCGGTCGGCTACTACATGGAGGGGCAGGGGCCGGCGCTCGTCCTCCTCCACGGTGGCACCGGGCACCCGGAGACGAGCTTCGCGAGCCTGCTGGAGGAGTTCACCCGGGACCGGACGGCGATCGTGCCGGGGTACTCGGGCAGTGACCTCACTCCCCTCCCCGACGGTGAGGTGGACATCGATCTGCTGGCCGACCAGGTGCTGGGGGTGGTGCGGGCCGCGGGCAAGGGCCCGGTGGACCTCTTCGGCATCTCCACCGGTGCCGTGGTCGCCGCCGCGGCGGCCGCCAAGGAGCCGGAGCTGGTGCGCCGCATGGTGGTCCTGGGAGGATTCCTGCACTACCGGCATCCCTGGCAGCGTCTCCTGGTGCGGACCTGGCGCCGGCTCGCCGACCTGGACGCCAACGCCTTTGCCGAGTACACGCTGCTGCACGTGCTGTCCGACGGCTTCCTGGATTCCATGAGCCCGGGCGACCGCCTGCGGCTGCGCGCCGGGCTCACGCCGACCGAGGGCATGGTCGCGCTGGTCGATCTGGTGAGCCGCGTGGACATCAGCGACCGGGTGGGCCGTATCAAGTCGCCCACGCTCGTCATCGGGATGAAGCACGATCAGCTGGTGCCCGTGCGGTATGCGCGGGAGTTCCGTGCCGCGATACCGGGCAGCGAGTACGTCGAGCTGGACTCGGGCCATGCGGCGGCGATCGAGAAGCCGGCCGAGCTCCTGAAGGTCATCACGGAATTCCTCGCCTGACACACACCGGGACAGGGTCCCTCCAGGGAGGTCGCGCGGCGCCGCCTCTCCGGAGGGACCCTTTTCGGTGTCAGCTGCCGGCGAGGAGTTCGAGGGTGTCGACGACGCGGTGGGAGAAGCCCCACTCGTTGTCGTACCAGGCGACGACCTTGATGTGACGGCCGTCGACGCGGGTGAGGGCGGAGTCGAAGATCGACGAGGCCGGGTTGCCGGTGATGTCGGACGACACGAGCGCGTCCTCGGAGTATTCGAGGATGCCCGCGAGGGGGCCCTCCGCCGCGGCGCGGTAGGCCGCGAGCACCTCGTCCCGTGTCACCTCGCGCGCGACGTGCGTGTTGAGCTCGACGATGGAGCCCACCGGGACGGGCACGCGGATCGAGTCGCCGGACAACTTGCCGTCGAGGCCCGGCAGTACGTGACCGATCGCCTTGGCCGCTCCCGTCGTCGTCGGGGCGATGTTGACGGCGGCGGCGCGGGCACGGCGGGCGTCGCGGTGCGGGCCGTCCTGCAGGTTCTGTTCCTGGGTGTAGGCGTGCACGGTGGTCATGAAGCCGTGCTCGATGCCCGCCAGGTCGTCGAGGACCTTGGCGAGCGGCGCCAGCGCGTTGGTCGTGCACGACGCGTTCGAGACGATCGTGTGCGCGGCCGGGTCGTACATGTCGGTGTTGATGCCGTAGGCGAGCGTGACGTCGGCACCGTCCGAAGGTGCGCTGACCAGCACCTTCTTCGCGCCCGCACCGAGGTGGGCGCTCGCCGCCTTCGCGGCCGTGAACCGGCCGGTCGACTCCAGCACGATCTCGGCCCCGAGGTCGTCCCACGGCAGCTGCGCCGGCTCCCGCTCGGCCAGCACCTTGATGCGCCGGCCGTCGACGACGAGGGTGTCGCCGTCGACCTCCACCGGGCGGCCGAGCCGGCCCGCCGTGGAGTCGAACTTCAGCAGCCGCGCGAGAGCGGCGGGCTCGGTCAGGTCGTTAATGGCGACGACGTCGAGCGCGCTGTCGCGCTCGAGTAAGACGCGCAGCACATTGCGTCCGATGCGGCCGAACCCGTTGATGGCGATGCGAGTCATGTGTTCATCCCCTTCCCTTCACCTGCAGGGCTGTGCGGGGCATTGCCATTGCATGGCAAGGCCCCGGGCACAGCACGGTCGGCATGATCCCCATCCTGCCCCCTTCGGTGAAGGGCTAACCCGGCCGTCAGGCGACCAGCAGGAGAACAAGAACGAGGGCGACCACGGGAACGAGGAACATCGTCGTCAGGTGCGTGATCAGCGTCCGCATCATGCCCAGGACGGAGAAGACCATCAGCCCGCCGGCGAGCCAGCACCCATACACCCGGCCCGCGGCATCGGCCAGGGCCGTCTCCTGCGCGCGGGTGGTGGCCTCGAAGAACCAGACGCCTCCGATGGCCACGAGGAAGAGCACACCGCACAGCAGCACATTGCCCACGCCGACGAGGCGGGCCGCCTTCCCGTCCACCCGGCGTGCCCGCTGTCGAAGGCGTCGTGGGTTCATCCCGCGGCGAGGGTGCTCAGGTGGCGGTGGAGGACCTCGTGGCCCTCGGTGCCGGGGTGCAGGCCGTCGGTGAGGAGGTCGGGCCTGTCCTGCAGGGGCTGCCACATGTCGAGGAAGTCGACGTGGTGGTCCTCGCACCAGGTGCGCAGGGACTCGCGCAGGTTCAGTGCCTGTTCACGGGTGAAGCACAGGCCCTCGTAGTCGGCGGTGCGGGTTTCGTCGAGCCAGAGGGGACCCATGACGACGAGGCGTGCGGCGTGGGCCAGAGCGGTGTCGGCCAGCGCCGCGAGGTTCTCGGTGAGGGCCTTCAGGCCGCCGGGGACGGCCGAGTCGTTGATGCCGGCGGCGACGAGGAGGGTGTCGGGGCGGCGCGGGGCGAGGAGTGCAGGGGTCTGCTCGGCGACGCCGGTCAGGGTGCTGCCGGGGATGGCCAGGTTGAAGACGCGGTGTGCGGCCTCGTTCTGCGCGATGTGGGCGGTGGCCAGGCGGGCGGCCCAGCCGCCGTGCGGGTCGCAGCGGCCGTAGGCGATGCTGTCGCCCACGATCACGATGCGCTCGGCGGCGCGCAGCGGATTGGCGTCGAGGTAGGCCCAGGCATGCTCGCCGGAGGCGAGGACGACGCGGCGGCGGGCGTAGTCGTCGACCTCGTAGGCGTCGGCGGCCGCGAGCTCGGCGTCGGTCAGGTGCAGCACGGCGCCCCCGACCTCGGCGCCGATCCTGCGGGTGAGGGTGAGGTGGACGTCGAGGCCGCTGGTGGCGATGACGGACGGGTCGGTGATCGTCAGGGGCCGGGTCGCGTACCCGGGCAGCGATGCCGGGGAGCTGGGCACGGGCCGTCCGAAGAGGGCGGTCTGGACGTGCTCGTCCCTGAGGGTGCCGAAGGTGAACAGGGTGTGCGGGCGGGGCTCGGTCACGGTGGGCTGCGTGGCCTTTCGTTCCATCTGGTGCGTGATCGGCTCACCCTAACGGGCGTGCCGAGGGGCATCGACGGCAAGGCGCTCGCTCCGTGAGCGCGTCGTCCGCCCGGTTCGATGAGGAACTCCCCCGGACGTTCGGGAGTTGAGCCGTCATGAGTGAGGTTGTGCCGTATCTGGTGACGGTGGGGTGCCTGGTCACGGTCATGGGCTTCCTCACGTGGCTGAAAGGCGTGCTGCGCCGCCGTGGGATCGTGGGCTCGGCTGTCCGCGGGGCGCTGGCCTCCTATGAGGAGGCCATGCGCGTCACCGCGTACGAATCCCACCATGAGGTGCGCGCGCAGGCGGACCGGCAGGCGCCGGTCGTCTCTCCCGACGGCCCCTGGTGGGTGGGTCGCGGCGCAGCGAGGGAGACCGGGCCGGGGCGGACGGCTCGCCGCCGCGGCACCGGACGCCTGCGCCGCCCGCGCCGCCGGTGGCGGCGTTAGGCGCTGTCCGGCGGATCGTGCAGCACGTCGACTGCGGGCCGTCGGTGGCCGATCGCGCAGTTCCCCGCGCCCCTACGGGGCGCCCCCGTAAGGGGCGCGGGGAACTGCGCGACAAGCCACGACGCGCCCGCAGACGAAAGCGCCGTGTCGCACCCCCGCGGTGGCAGCCGCACATCGACGACGCCCCGCGCCCCTACGGGGCGCCCGGCGTCACAGCCGCCGGACGCGCAGTACGCCGGTGAGCATCGGCAGGGTGAACTCGCCGTGGGCGGTCTCCGGCCTGCCGGCGAGATACTCGCGGATGCGGCCAAGGGCGGCCTGCTGTTCCCGCTCCGGCATGACGAGCATGCCCGCCCGCGTGGCGAGCGTCGCGACGAGGGAGTCGGCGGTGCGGCGCTGGCCGTGGGGGAACGCGGCCTGCTGCGGCGAGCCGAAGCGGGCGGTGCCGGTGCGGGGCAGGTGCATGTCGGCCGTGGCGGCGTGCCAGGCGGCGGGCGTGTCACGGGGGCCGACGGCCGCGCTCCCGCCGACCTGCGCAAGCCCGGCGACCCACGCGACCTGGTCGTCCATGACGTTCCACAGGCCGGCCAGGATGCCGCCGGGCGCGAGGACCCTGGCGATCTCGGGTCCCGCGAGGTCCATGTCGAACCAGTGCATGGCATTGCCGGCCAGGACGGCGTCGACGGACGCGTCCGGCAGCGGTATCGCCTCGGCGCTGCCCGGCAGGGCGCGGACGGCCGGCAGCGTACGGCGCAGCTCGGCCAGCATCGCCGGGTCGGGCTCGACGGCGGTGACCTCGGCGCCGGTCGCGACCAGCGTGGCGGTGAGCTTGCCGGTTCCGGCGCCGAGGTCGAGCACGCGCGGGCCGGGCGCGGGTTCCAGGGCCCAGCGCACGGCGGCCTGCGCGTAATCGGGACGGTGTTCGGCGTAGGCGACCGCGGCTGCACCGAAGGACGAGGCGTGGAGTAACCGTTCGTTGCGATCCATTCGGTCACGCTACCCGCGCGGTCGGCGGTCGACTACTGACCGCTGCTCCTTGGGTTGTTACTCTTTTCGCTCATGCGAGCCCTCTTCCCAGGATCCTTCGACCCGGTCACTCAAGGGCACCAGGACGTACTCCGCCGCGCTTCCCTCCTGTTCGACGAGGTCGTCGTGTGCGCGATGCACAACCCCGGCAAGACCGGCCGCTTCCCCGTCGCGGAACGGCTCACCCGGCTCCGCGCGGCGGCAACCGGCTTGAGCAACGTCACGGTCGACTCGCACACCGGCCTGCTGGTCGACTATTGCCGCGAAGCCGGAATCGATGTCGTCATCCGCGGAGTCCGTGGCGTTCGCGACCTGGACTACGAAATGCCGATGGCCCGCATGAACCACGAGCTGGCCGGAATCGAGACGTTCTTCATCGCCGCCGACCCGGCCCTGGCCCACATCTCCTCGACCCTCGTCACCACGATGAATCAATAGAGCACGGTCTCAATAGGTGAGCACCGGGCTCTTCACGAACTCGGCGAAGGCGTAATTCTTCCCGTTGGGAAGGATCTGCAGTTCGGCCCGGTACACATGCCCGGGGGTCGGATTGGGCAGCGTGTAGAACTGTTCCAGCGGCCGGTCGCAGCGGCGCAGTTCGCGTTCCCACTGCCAGCCGGTGGTGTCGTCGAAGGCCACCAGCCGCATGCGGCAGTCGCCTCCGGCACCGGGCCAGTCGCTGCGGGCCTCGAAGAGGATGTCGCCGCCGTGGCCCCCGTCGTCCACGAGGCTGACGCAGGCCTGCTTGGTCGCGGGACCCGTACAGCCGCCGCCTGTTGCTGCCGCCGCTGCGGTGGCCGGAGTGCCGGCCAGGGCGATGCCTGCCAGGGAAAGGGCGGTTGCCGCCCATGCCGCGATGCGCGGTAATGCACGGAGAATCATTGTTCCACCTCGCATGACTCGGTTTCCGGAAGATCACCGGAAAGGAATGTGCCGAGCATATGAGGAGACGGATTCTTTGTGCCGTTCATTTTTTGACGCCCGGTCGGGTGGCGACGGCCACCTGATCGACCCGGTCGGCTGATCGACCCGGTCGGCTGACGACGGCCTGCGAGTGGACGGCCCGCCTCCTCTCTCTGACGGCCCCTGTTGCGCACGGTCCGCGTGCGGAATGCTGATCGGCATGACACCAGGAACCCGACGCGTCGGCGTGCACGGACCGACGCGAACGAGCCCCGCTCACCGTCGGCACCGTATCCGCCTCGTGGCGGCGTCCCTGCTGGCCGCGGTCGGCCTGGCCGTCGCCGTCGACCGGCCAGGCCAGGCCGTCGCGCAACCGGCCGCGGCTCCGACCGCCACACCGGCCGACGCCACGACCGCCGCCCTCGGCGGCGGCACCACGGCACAGCAGCACGCCCAGCTGAGACAGTTGATGCGCAAGCTGGTGGCTGCCGGGACGCCGGGCGTGATCGTGCGGGTGGACGACGGCCGGGGCCGAACGGTTCAGATCACCGAGCAGGCCCCGTGGACCATGAAGGACCACCGGCTCGGCGTGGGGGACGAGTTCCGGATGGGCTCCAACACCAAGACCATGATGGCCACCCTCGTCCTGCAACTCGTCGGCGAGGGCAGGCTCGCCCTGACCGACCCGGTGGAGAAGTGGCTGCCGGGCCACGTCCCGAACGGCCGCGCGATCACCCTGCGGATGCTGCTGAACCACACCAGCGGCCTGTTCGACTACACCGAGGACGCCACGCTCTGGCCGTCCGTCCTGGGCAAGGACCGGAGGTCCTGGACGTCGGCGCAGTTGCTCGCCGTCGGTGTGCAGCACGATCCGCTCTTCGCGCCGGGCGCCAAGTGGTCGTACAGCAACACCAACTACGCCGCCGTCGGCGCGGTCCTGGAGAAGGTGACCGGCAGGAGCCTGGCCGATCTGGTACGCGACCGGATCGCCCGGCCGCTCGGCCTGAAGCACACCTACTTCGCCACGGACCCCGCCTGGCGCGGCCGCCACGCGCGCGGCTACGAACCCGACGAGACCCACATGCCGCCGGGAGTGCCGGCCGGGGTCAGGGACTACGCCGGGGCGCACCGCGCCGGTCATGTGGACGTCTCCGACAACAGCCCCTCCTGGGCAGGCGCAGCCGGGGCGGTGGTCTCCACCGCCCACGACTGGGCCCGATTCTACGCCGCGTTGATGTCCGGCAAGGTGCTGCCCGCCGCGCAGCTGGCACAGATGCGCACGACCGTGCCGACGGCCCCGGGGCGTCCGGACGGGCCCGGCTACGGGCTGGGCATCCTCACCGCCACGACCCCGTGCGGCACGGTGTGGGCCCACGAGGGCGGCATCCCCGGCTACCTGAGCCTCAACGCCACCGACCCCACCGGCAGGCGCACGGCGAGCATCCTTGTCTCCACCGAGGCATACAGCGAGTATCCGGGCGCCTTCCCTGCGGAGATCGCAAAGGCCGATCAGGCGCTCAAGTCCGCGGCGATTTGTGCCATGTTCGACAAGGCGGCACCGTCCGGGGCTCCCACCGGCTTCAGTGGCGCCTCGGGCCGGTGAAGGGGTGCCCCGGCGTCGTCACCGGCAGCGGGGGATGTTGGGGTCCCGGTCGACGGAGCGGGCGTTGCCGTCGGCGTATCCGGCGAAAACGTAGGCGTTGCCGGTCCAGTACCAACCGTAGCCGTTGTTGTAGTTCACCTCGTTCACGCGGTACCAGGTGTTGCCGTAGTTGCCGATCTGCTCGCCGACGGTCCAGCACTGGGCGTAGACCGAGCCGCCCGGAGGGACGTCGGGCCAGCTGATCTTGCCGCCCGTGGTGTTGGGGCCGTTGTAGAGGCCGACCCAGTGGCCGACGTTGATCGGGACGATGTCGTCGGCGGAGGCGCTGCCCGCCGTCGCCATGAGCGCACCGGCGCTCACCACCGCGGCTGCCGCGAGTGTCGCGGCGCGGCGTCCGAATCTCATCCTCATGCGGTGCTCCTCGTCGTACGGCCCCGGGATGTGGGGCACGGATTCCAGGGAACCGAATGACATGTCCACGGTCGAATGATTCGATTTTTTTCGAAGACGACCACGTGACGGGGGCTGCTCGTGATCCGGATACGGCTGGGCGCGGAGGGTTTGGGCAGAGTCCGGTTCGCCATGTCGCCTCTGGACGCGGCCAAGGATCTGCTCTTCGCTCTCGGCCGGTCGCCGCGTGCGCTCGGCGCGGCCTGGCGCGCCCGGGCGGTGGACGCCCTGTCGGAACGACGGTTGGGGCTCCTGGCCGTCGTCGCCGGCGGAGGGCCGGGCGGTTACGCTCCCGACTTCCTGCGCCCGGAGCCCGCGGGGTTCCAGGTGGCCCTCGACAGCGCCCTGCATCAGGTGGCGACGACGCCGAGCGAGCGGATCCGGTACGAGCTGACGGCGGCCATCGGCGGCCACTCGTGGGGCGGGGCCGTGGGCCACGGGCCGCCTCGGCTGCTCCTGATGGCCATGGACCGGGGCGAGCAGTACGTGGCGCAGCGTCTCGCTGCGGAGCTGGAGCAGTTCTGGTGTGCGGTCCTGGCGCCCCACTGGCCCGGTATGCGGGTCCGGTTGGAGGGGGAGGTCGCCGTCCGGGCGTCCTTGATCGCCCGGCACGGCATCGCGGACACCGTCAACCGGTTGGCCCCCAACCTGGAGTGGCGCGAGGGCGCCCTACGCGTCCATTTGCTCGCCACGAGTTCCCACCGGCTGAGTCTCGATGCCGACGCGGCGATCCTCGTACCCAGTGTCTTCGCGGGGCGGGCGACCTTCTGCGGCGCGGAGCCCCCGGGCGCGCCGGCTCCCCGCACCCCGCTGATCGTCTATCCGGCTGCGCCGAACGACTGTCTTCCGCCGTCGCGCGGTGACGAGCTGATCGGCGCGACCCGCAGGAAGGTGTTGGCCGAGCTGGCCCAGCCGCGCTCCACGGGAGAGCTCGCCCGGCGTCTGTACCTCAGCCCGGCGACGGTCTCCTACCACCTGCAGATCCTCCATCGTGCGGGGCTGGTGCAACGCGCCCGCCGTTCCCGAACCGTCTTCTATCAGAGGCTCGCGGCGGAGCCCCGCTTCGCCGACGACGCGGGGTGACCAACGGCGGGGTCCACCCGGCTACAGCCGCTCAACTTTGGACGCTACGTGTCCACGGTCGCAGTTTCTCCGGGTTGCGGACCACCCAGATCCGGCTGACGCGTCCGTCGGTGATGTCGAACGAGGCCACGGTCACGACGAGGCCGGCGCGCCGCGCCACCAGGCCCGGGGTGCCGTTGACCGATCGTTCGAGGAGTTCGAGTCCCGGGGCCTTGTCGGCGATGGCGACCATGTACGGGGCGATGCGGGCGCCGCCATCGACCGGGCGCAGGACGGTGCCGACCATGCCGCCGCCGTCGGCGGTCATCACGGCGTCCGGGTCGAGGAGGCCGATCAGGGCTGCGATGTCCTTGGCTTCCCAGGCTTCCTTGATGTGCCGCACCACGTCGGTCCGGCCGGTCTCCGTGGCCGGGGCGCGGGCGTCGCCTGCCCGTCGCCGGGCGGAGGAGGCCAGTTGCTTGCAGGCGGCGGGGGTCCGGTCGAGGATTCCGGCGATCTCGGCGAACGGGTAGCGGAAGACGTCGTGGAGGACGAACGCCACCCGCTCGGCGGGCGTCATCGACTCCAGGACGACGAGGAAGGCCATCGCCACCGACTCGTCGACGACGATCTGGTCGGCGGGGTCGGCGCCGCCTGCACCGGTCCACTCGGTGCTGTCGGGCAGCGGCTCGGGCAGCCACGGGCCGACGTAGCGTTCGCGGCGGGCCCGTGCCGAGCCGAGCAGATCCAGGCAGATGCGGCCGGTCACCGTCGTCAGCCAGGCGCCGGGCGAGCGGATCTCCTCCTGCCGGCTTCGCGGCAGTCCGTACCAGCGTGCGTAGGCGTCCTGGACGGCGTCCTCGGCCTCGGTGACCGAACCGAGCAGCCGGTACGCCACGTTGATCAGTTGGCGTCTCTCGGCTGCTGTCCCGGCAGTTTCCATGCTTGCCGCCGCCCCCTCGCCTGACCTTTTGCCGCCTCGCTTCGTCGGACTGATGAGACCTTATCGACCCATTGGGGGAGCAGGGACATGGCCAATCCGACGACGAAGACCGCGAGCGCACGGCGCAATTCCGCGTTCCTGCAGGTCGCGATCGCCCTGCAGACGTTGACGATCTTCCTTCTGGCGGTCTCCGCCGGGCTGCTGCTGGCCTCGTCCTACGGGGAGACGCTGCACAGCGTGGGAGCCCGGGTGATGTACGGGGCGTCGATGCTGTACGTTCTCGCGGCAGTGCTGGCGTGGAAGCCGGGCGGCGGCTCGGCCCGGCCCGTCCTGCACGCGTCGGGCTTCCTCGCGCTCGCCTCGGTTCAGGTGGTGCTGGGCATTGCGCACGTCCCGTCGGTGCATGTCCCGCTGGGCGTGCTGATGTTCGGCCTGAGCGTGCTGGCACTGGCCCGGCGCTGAGGTGACACGCGATGCGCACGGGGGCCCGCGCCCCCACGACCTTTCTGCTGCTTCCAGGGCATAGGCACAATGCGGACCTTCGCCATGCCCTGTAGCGCGACCTGTGGCGCGCCCTGTGCCGGCCGCGCGGCCGCACCCAGCGGGCAGCAAGCAGGGTCGGGACCACTGCTGAGCGATGAGGTAGGGCCCGGCTGTCGGCCGCCGATCCCCTACCCGGGCATCCCGCACAGAAGCGGGGGTTTGCCCGATTGCTGACATCTGTCACATCAGGGCTTGGACGTTCGGCACTGCCGTAGACGGGAGCAGCGGTGCGATGGTGGGTCCGTTGATCTCCGCGGGCCGCTGGTCTCGCGGCCGGCACGAGGAAGGAGGCGGCGCCTCTTGGTTCCGCTTCCCCCTCTGTTCTGTTGAGAAGTCATCGTGACGTCCACGCGAATATCCGTCATCGCGACAAGGCGTATTCGCCGTAGAAGTCCACTGAGACTCACTCATGCACCACTCTGCCCCCGGAGCAGGCCTGATGGGGCAGTCAATGACCGACCTTCTTCTGCTCGTACTGTCGCCTATAGGAGTTGTCATGCTTCGTCACGCTCTCCGTGCCGGCTTAGCCGTCACCGCCCTCGCCGGTTTTGCGCTTGCCCCCACTGCAGCGTTCGCGGCCGCGGACGACGGTGCCCGCACCGCGTCACCGACCACGCCTTCAACCGACCACTGCACGGTGGTCAAGAACGACAGTATCGGTGCGGGCATGGGCATCCGGATGACGATGAGCCCCCAGGGGCCGTCGGTCACCTTCCTCGACGCGGCTGACGACAGCCCGATCACCAGATTCGGCACGCTCGACCGCAGCCGTCCCGCGCTGCCGCAGGGCGCGGGCATCGAGGAGGAGATCCTCAATCCGTACGGCTCGACTCCCCAGCTGCTCACCAAGACCGACGGCGGCATGGACGGCCTGTACGGACTCGTCGACTTCCCCCGATTGCCCAAGGGATGTTCGGTGGACAGGGCAACGGTCGTCAAGCAGTGCACCGTGGTCAAGCGCCAGGACATCGGCGCGGGCACCGAAGCCCGGATGACGACGAGCCCGCAGGGCCCCTCCGTGGACTTCTACGACTGGGTCGACGGCAGCCGGATCGCCCGCCTGGGCACGCTCGACCGTGCACGCCCCAAGCTTCCCGAGTCCGCCGGGATCTACGAGGAAATCGTGGAGCCGAACAGCTGGACCCCGCAACTGAAGTCGAAGACGCAGGGCGGTCCCACCCCGTACACATTCCACGAATTCGCCAAGATGCCCAAGGGATGCCCCCTTCACTGACCCGATTCCCACCAGTCAGCCGCCCCACGCTTCCGGCCGGAACCACCCTCACACGAGGCCTTCCGGCCGGAGAGCCGTACAACCACACCCCATCTGGTCGCTCAGACCCCGTTTGAGATCCCGGTGGGGACGGCGCGGGCCTGTCGAAACCGGTTGACCTGTGGCGAATGATGGGAGCGTGTTTCCCGAGGAACGCGCCGTTGCGCTCATCGAGTCCTTCCTGGCCAGAGAGCTGCCGACGTGGCCGAGGAGCCGAGGTCCAGGTCGTGTTGCCGGCCCACGGCGGGTGAGTCGACGGACCACGATGGCGCTGTGGTGCGAGGAGGATGCCGGCTACCACGTCGCCTCAGTGTCCGTCGCGCACCACCGCCAACCCGCCGACCCGGGTCGTGATGCCCGCCGGCCCGCGTCGGGCCGAAGCGAGCACGCCGGCCGGTCGACCGAGGGTGTCGCCCTGCTCCACCTCGATCGTGACCGTCTGCGCCCCTGTCGTGTCGAGCAGGTGGGCGGCCAGGCAACCGGTGCTGTTGGCATTGGCGACGTCCTCGTCGACACCGATCGCCGGCGCGAACATCCGCGCCGCACCCGGTCGGTCGCCCACCGGCGGTACGTACACGAAACAGCCGAGGAGCCCGTACCGCTGGCACGCCGCCGTCAGCCTGCCGAAGTGTGGCCGGACCCGAAGCAGCGCCGACCGGTCGTGGACCGGTACCAGCATGCGTGGTGCGCCGGGCGAGGCGATCCGTGGCGCGTCGGTCGGATGCTGATCGTCCGCGGTGAGCCCGAGCGCGGCGACGATCGCGGCACGCTCGTCCGGTACCGGGTGACGCAGCGCGACGAGGCCCTGGTCGAACCACACCTCGATTCCGGCGGGGCGGCGGATCGCGACGGTGTCGAACGTGCGCCCGCCGGTGTGTTGGCGATCGTGCAACTCGCCCAGCCCGGTGCGGGTCAACCGGACGGCCTGCGCGGCAACGGTGCCGTGGCCGCAGCCGGACAGTTCGGCGGTGGCGGTGAAGAACCGGACCGGCCGGCCACCGTCCGGCGCCCGCCCCGGGCCGAGGAACGCCGCGTGCGAGGTGCCGGCCGCAGCAGCGACCGCACACCGGTCCGCGTCCGTCGCCGCCGGGTCGTCGTCGGCGACGGCCGTGGGGCTGCCGCCCCGGCCGTCGCGCCGCACGCACGCATCAACCACCGTCACATCCCGCCAGGACACCGCCGCCCCCTTTGACCCTCGACGAACCGGCAACCGCGAACGGCGTTCCGCGGATGGCCGGGCCCGGCCGCAACGGCCGATCCAACGCGTCCCGGAGCGTACCCTCCTGCCTCAGCCGGTGCCGTCCTGCACCGGATAGCGGAGATGTGAAGGTCACAGGACCCTTCAGCTTCGGCTCCGCGCCGGCGGCCGGGCCGAAGCGCCGCCACCGTTCCACCCAGCGCCTCGGGATCACCGTGAATCCCCGGGTTCCGGGCGCCGGGTGGGACGGGGCGGCCGTCGATGCGGGAGCTGCTCACCGCACCTTCGAGGCCGTCGTGGCCCCCAACGAGCGGTTCTCCTCGGGTCCCATGACGCAGACCCCTGTCAGGCCGAGTGCCCGCTGAGCGAGCCAGAGGTCGTGGCGGGCGGTCGGCGGGCGGAGCAGCGAGCGTTGCAGGACTGCTTCGGCACGTGTCAGCCGTTTGCGGACGGCGGTGGCCGACAGTGACAGGGCGCTGGCTGTGGCGTCGATGCGGGCATCGTGCTGGAGCCACGCCTTGAGTGTCGTGGCCAGTTCGGAGGACGGGTCGCCGGCTGTGAGCGGCTGGAGCTGGAGCCGGGCCCACTGGGTCGCGGCAGGATGGGTGAGCAGGTCGTCGAGGTGCCGGATGGCCGTACCACCGTGCGATGCCGGTCTGCGCGTCGTGTCGGCCGGATGGGCCGTAGTGAAGGCCCTCAGGGCAAACGTGAGAGCGGACTGGTCGGCGATCCGGTCGAGATCGAGGTCCAGGTGCCGGGCGATCTGCTTGAGCCGTGCGGACAGAGTGTTGCGGTGGATCTTGAGGTGCTTCGTCGCATGGGACGAAAAGCTGAGCCATGAGGCCGCGGTGGCCAGCAGTTCCGTGCTGTCGGGATCCTGCGGCCTTCTGGCGCCGTGGTCGCGTAACGGGGCCAGGAAGTCGCCGGCCCAGGCGGTCGCGGCGGGACCGAGGGCGAGTGGGAGGTCCGGGCTGGACGCGAAGGACGCGCGGCGGTCGGTGCGCCGGCGGGCGGTGGCCAGGGCGTGAAAGGCCTGGGCGTAGCCGGTGGCCGTGTCCCGCAGTGCAACGGGATCGCTCATGCCCATCCAGCATGCGTCCGTGGCCATGTGGGCGCACACCCGGGGCAGAGGATCGGTGGCGTGGGTGTCGCCGGCTGCCGGGGCGAGAACGATCAGATGAGCGTCGTACACCGGGCACGGCACGATCCACGCCTGCGGTGCGGCTGCCATCAGGCGGGTGGCGATCTCGCCGCGCCCGGCGGGCGTGCCCTCGATGACGGCGACCCGGACGGTGTCGGCGAGACGGGGCCGCAGTGCCCCCGCGACTTGGCGGGCGGTCGCGATGTGACCGTTCATCAGCAGGTGCAGCACCCCTTCCCTCGCGCGTTCTTCGGCGGCTTCGAGCCGGGAGCGCAGTCCCTCGGCGTGCTCGGCCCTCCAGCACAGGCTCACGGTGTGGGCGGCGTCCGCGAGCAGCGGGGCCAGACCCCGGGCATCCGGCCGCGGCGTCACCGCCGCGAGCACGGGCATGAGCACGTTGCCGGGGCAGTCAAGGGGATACAGGAAGATGGTGCGGCCGTGTGCGTCGACCGCCATGGATCCCGCCCGTTTCCGGGTGAGTTCCCGCACGCCGTGCCGGATGGCCTCCCCGATCCCCTGGTCGCCCGCATGGCTCGGTGGCCGCGCGGAGGACAGCACCGCTCCCGAGGCGCTGACCAGCAGCACATCCGCGCGGCTGTGCTCGCCGAGCCAGGTGATCACCGCCTGGGAGCCTCCCTTGCGGGCCGCGCGTTGCAGGGCCAACACGTCGGCGGCTCTCTGCGCCTGTCCGGCTGCACCCGTTGTGTTCACGGCTCGGTCGACGGCAACACCGAGCTCGCCCGTCCCACTGGTCATCCTGCATCCCCCCGGATGGAGTAGAGCTCGCCCAGGGGCCTCGCGGCCCAAGGACGGTTTCACCGGCCCGGGCGGGCTCGCACGTGCGTACCGGAGCAGCGTACTGAGCAGGCCATACGCGGATGACCAGGGGTTGCACACCGGCTGAGCAGCGGTGATGCGGCCCACTGTGCACTGCGGCACCGGGACCTCGCCCTCACTGTGCACTACGGCACCGGCCGCGGGTGAAGCGGTGCACTACGTTTTGGCCCGGCGCACCTCGCAAGGCATCTCAAAACAGCCACCCTGCATGGAGATTTCTGAAATGAAGCATAGGGATCATCGCCGGGCAGCGGTCGTGTGCCTTCATTCCTGACCACTGCATCGGGGCCGCACCGGCCACGGGCCGCAGGCATCACGCGTGGGTGCCTGCAGCCGGAGGCCGTTCCGGACTCCACCATGAAGACCGAGAGCGGATTTTTGCCGCCGACTTGGGAGTTTCCCGTGTTTCGTTTCAAGAGCGTCACTGCGGCCGCTGCGGGCGTGGGCCTGGCCGCTGCCGGCCTTCTGGCCGGCGCCGGAACGGCCGCCGCCGGCACCAACGGCCAGCAGGTGAGCGTGTCCACCCGCTGGTCCGACCAGATAAGGATCTGCGGTCGCAACCAGGCCGACCAGGAGGCCTGCACCGGCTGGATCTCCTCCCGCAACGACTGGACGTCGCTGCCCGGTTGGTGGTGGAAGGGGGAGCTGGTGATCCAGGGCTACCAGCAGGAGACCCAGGAATACCGCGTCGGCTACTGCGACGTACCGCCCTCACAGCCCTCCGACTGGACCCAGTGCAACCTCTACGGAACGCTCTGACGGCTTCGCCCGCCGCCGGCGGGACAGCAGAGACAACAAAGAAGGGGCGTGAGTCCTCGACGATCGAGGATCACGCCGGGGGAAAGGATTAATAATGTTCAAGGTTTCCAAGGGTCGTGCCGCGCTGGCATTCGCCTCGGTTCCCGTGCTGCTCATGGCGGTCTCCACCTCGGCGCAGGCATCCAATGACATCGTCTGGCGCAACAAGGCCACCGGCGGATGCATCAGGGTCTACAACAATGCCACGCTGGCAACCGACACGGGGTCCATGCTGCGCTGCCAGAACACCGGGATTTTCGACGGCAAGCACTTCACCACCAGCTGGAACGACTCGCAGGACAACCTCGAGAACCCCAACGGCTCCTACAAGATCACAACCAACAACTCGTACTACAAGGGCTACTGCCTGGCCAGCTGGTACGCCGACTCGAACGGGCTCGGAAACGTCTACATCGAGCCCTGCGCCTCTCCGGCCAACTACTACCAGCAGTGGGAGGAGAACTGGACCGGCGACGGCATGCAGCTTGTCAACCGGCAGACCCGCCTGTGCCTCGACAGCAACCGTGAGGGCGCCGTCTACACCCACGCATGCAACGGCGGCGACTACCAGGTCTGGAAGTGACCCGGGGAGGTTGGCATGCCGAAGCCTTGATCAACCGGGGCTCGTGATGCCATTTCCGGTGCGCCTTCCCGCCCTCGGCCGGGAAGGCGCACCGCGCCATGACGGCGGCGGAGCGCCTGCGGGACGCCGGCTCGTCGACCTCGGCGATGACCGGGTCGCAGATCCGGCCGCGGCCCTGCAGCACCGACCCCATCGTCCTGTCCGGCGGATCCTCCCGAGGGCTCGACGCGCACGGGCGAGCTCAACCCCCTTGAACACCAGGCACGTTGGCAAACGCGGTGCTACAGTCGTCGGCCTGTCGTGCACATGACGTTCACGTGACGTCCGGCACTAGGGGGAGTCTTGCTGCCTGCAAGTCGTCAACTCGTCACCATCGTTGCCGCCGCGACCAGCCTCGTCCTCACCTGCGCACTGCCCGCCGGTGCGGACGAGCCCGCGCCCTCGGCGAGAGCCGGGGACCGCAACGCGGTCCTGTCCTTGGACGAGTCCTTCCGCACTCCGCAGAACACAGCCCAACACGACTGGCTCACCAAGCAGAACACGCTCGCCGCGAAGGTCGGCTGCGAGGTCGGCCGGCAGACCGCGGACCGGCGCTCCTCGTGCTTCGTCGAGTTCATCCCGTTCAGGGTCGTCCAGCTCCCCAGCGGCAAGGAGATCGGCCGCGGAGTCATCGGCTCCGGCAACACCACCCAGCTCGACTACAAGTCCAGCACCTACGTCCAGGACGTCAACCTGGGCCTCGTCCAGGCCTCCGGCGTGGCCACCCTGCTCTCCCGGGCCAAGGTCGCCGTGGACTGCACGGCGTCCTCCGGCGGCGGCTGCACGGTCACCGGTGGCGGCGGCGAGCAGTGGCTGCGCTACCCGGCGCAGAACCAGCACTTCACCTTCAAGGTGACGTCACCCGGCAAGAACATCAGCTACCACCAGCCGCCCGTGAAGGTCACGGTGTCCAACCTCGCCGCGCCGAACAAGCTGACGCGCAAACTGGGCGACACCGCCCAGGTCCGGTGCGACAGCGAGCCCGTCGGCAGCGGCACCGGGCGCGGGTGCGTGAACTGGACGTACGAGCCCACGTACACCCTCGACACCCACGACCCGCGCATCACCCAGGTCGCCTGGCACGTGTACTGGGCGCAGAACAACCTGCGCTTCAAGTGGGGTCTGCAGGGCAAGGGCCGGCCGCTGCACCACCTGTCCGACGTGGACCTCCAGAGGTACAACCGCCGGATCGCCTGCCCGCGGGGGAAGTACCCCGGGAAGAGCTGCGACGAGTACCCGTTCGCAGCCACCTATGAGGGCGCCGGGCTCAACTCCGACTACTCCACCCACGCGGTGCCCCTGAACCAGAACACCACCGAGGGAGGCTCCGAGTACCGCGGCAAGTTCCTGCGCGAGAACCGGATACTCGACCACGACGCGTACTGGGTACACGTCAAGCGCTGACCACGGGAGGAAGGAAGCCGCCGATGCCGGGACCCCTGCGGGACGTACGCGCCCGCCTGTTCGTCGCCGAGGGCCAGTACGTGATCGCCGGCGACGCGGAGCAGGTACCCGGCATCCGGCAGCCCGTGGCCACCGGCGTGATCATCGCCGCGGCCGACGGCGCCCTGCTGCTGCCCGGCATGAACACGGGCGACATCTGGGTGCGCGCCGAGAGGTGGGCCGCGGCTCCCCCGCTGGAGCTGGCCGGCTGGGACGACGTCGTCGAGGTCAGCTACCCCGCCACGACGGAGGCCCGGCTCTGCGCGGGGGGCGGCGGCGCGCACGAGGAGTTCCCGGACCTCGCCTGGGACGGACCGGGCACCTACCGGCTGCGCGTCAGCACCCGGGGCAGGGATGCCGGAGCCGCGGCCGACTGGCTCGACGACGACGAGGAGCCCGTCGAAGAACACCGCATCCAGTCCTGGCCCGCACCCGCGTCACCACCCGTCGTGCACAAGGCCACGGACGAGCTGGGCGCGTACTGGCGAAGCGCCCCTGCCTGACGTCACCGGCCCCCGGCCACCGTCCCCATACGTGACGGCGTGCGGCCCCGGACACGACGGAAGCCCGCCCCCGCATTGCTGCGGGGGCGGGCTTCCGCAAGGGTCAGGCCATAACCTCGACTGCCGGCTCGGCGCGCGGGAAGTCGTACAGGGCGAAGTCGGTAACCGGGAGGTAGCCGATTCTGTGGTAGAGGCCGTTGCTGGTGGGGTTGGCCAAGTCCGCGAACAGCACGACCTCACTCGCCCCTGCGGCAAGCGCGGCCCGGCTCACCTCGGCCGTTGCAGCGCCGGCGTAGCCGTGGCAGCGTAGGTGGGCGGGGGTGTAGACGGGCCCCACCCGGACCTGGGCGGTGACCATCGGGCTCACGCCCGCCATGGAGACGGGTGTGCCGTCCGGGGTTTCCCAGAAGGTGGCGCGTCCGGAGGCGATGCGCGCATCGGCCCAGGAGGCGGCATCCGTGGGTGCACGTTCTCCAATGGCGGCGGTGAACTCGCGGTACCAGAGGGTGAGCTGCTCGCGGTCCTGCTCGCCTGCGACTCGGTGCCGGCCTCGAGGAAGCGGCTGCGGTGGGGTGAGCGTGCCGAGGCGGTACAGACGGTGCCGCTCGCGGAGTATCGGTGTTGCGCCCGTACGCCGCTGCCATGCCGCGGCGAAAGCAGTGGCCGTGTCGTGGTCCGCGTTGACACCCGGGAGCGGGTGGCCGAGGCGAGCCAGCCGGGCGGCAAGGGTGTCGGCATGCTCAGAGAGCAAGGGGGTGAGGTTCAGGCGGTGGGGCGGGGTATGGACGAACGCAGCGCGGACCTTGCCCGCTGCCTCCAGCCAGCCGAATACGGGGGCTTCGCTGCCGTAGGCGTGCGCCCCGCGTGTTCGCAGTGTCTCGGAAATCGTCAACGGGATGGTGTGCAGGGCAGGGCTCGATTGCAGGAAGTCTCCTGCCCGGGTGAGGAAGTCGGCGAGGTCTTCGGTGAGGTGCCAGTCATCCGGGCGCATGCTGCATGATTCCGCACACCACAGACGGTACGCTCCTGAATTTCCGCTGGGACAAGGCTGCGAGCACCGCGCCCAGGTGCCCGTCCAGGCCGGTCGCGCGGGTTGTGCTTCGCCTCGGACTTCTCGTCCAGCAGCGCCGTCCCTGTGATCTGCCCGGTCTTCTTCTCCTTGACCTCGACCGGCACGGTGGCGATGTAGCAGGACTCGGTCCGGTTGTAGACGGAAGCCCGCCCCCGCAGTGCTGCGGGGGCGGGCTCCGGTACGTCTCGCCGGGGGTCACGCCATGTCGGCTGCCAGGCGGTCGACGACCAGGGTTGTCAGGTCGCTCGGCGTCGGGCACTCGTACAGGACGTCCGCGGGCCAGTCGAGGCCCGTGAGGGTGTTGAGGTGGTCGCGGAGTTCGAGGGCTGCCACCGACGTCAGGCCCAGGTCGAAGAACTCGTCCTCGGCGCCGATCTCCGCCCCCGACTCGTGGCCCAGCACGGCGGCCGCGAGGCCGCGTACGCCGTCGAGCACGGCGTCCGGCCACTGCTCCTTGGGCAGCTTCCTCAGGGCCGCCCGCAGTTCGTTGTCCTCGGGCTCCGGCTCGGCGGGCGGCGCCTCGACGGGCGGCGGTGCCACCTCCACTGCCGGTTCCGGCGTGCGGGACGCGTCCACGAGCCGTACCGCCCGCTCGTCCGTCGCCAGCGCCCTGCGCAGTCCCGCCACGGCGGCGCGGGCGTCGAGGGCGGGGTCGACCGCTACAGCCAAGCGGCCCTCGGGGAGGACCGGCGGGTGGTCGCCGACGGCGACCAGGGCCACCAGCGGTGCCTCGACGTCGTCGAACCCGCAGCCCTCACGGACGATCGCCGCCGTCAGCGGCACCTGGCCGTCGTACTCGACGGCCCCCGGCGGGCAGGGCGTGCCACCGGCCACCAGCAGGCGGGCACCCGACTTCGCCACGGCCTCGGCCATCGCCGCCGTCAGCTCGTCCGCCGGGCCCGCGACCAGGACGTCGCCCTCCGGCCGCCAGGTGGCGGCCGGCTCCACGGGCTCGTACGTGCGCACGGCCGTGCCGTCCGGGCGGATCCGCGTCTCCCGGTGGCCTGCGGCTATCGCCGCGCAGAGCCGGGTGCGGGCGGCGGCGTCCGTCCGCTGCGGCAGGTGGACGACGTGCTCGCACCCCGCCGGTACGGGCCCGCCGTCGGTGAGCGCCCAGCGGGGGACGCCGGCCTCGGCGACCGGTTCGGCGCCCGGCAGCGCCACCACCACGTCCGGCCGCCGGTCGCCACCGGACCGTACCCGGGCGCCGTGGCGCACGAGGGCGCCCGCGATCGTGTCCGCCAGGTCGTCGTCGGACCCGGCCAGCAGCAGGACGTCCAGCGACAACGCCACATCAGCGGCATCCGGCACCAGCTGCCACTCGGCCCGCTCCAGGCGCGGGGCTTCGACCCCCGACCGCAGCCTGGCCAGGGCCGCCAGCACCTCGGCCGGGGACTCGTCGCCCTTCAGATCCAGCAGTTCCAGGACCTTCGACACGTCCTCGTTCTCGATCGCCGACCACAGCGTGTCCGGTTCGGGAGCAACCTGGCTCACCACCTCCGGCCAGTACGGGCGACTCCGGAACGCGTACGTCGGCAGCCGCACCCCCTCCCCCGGCCTGCCCGCGTGCACCGCCCGCCAGTCCACGTCCACGCCGTGGGTGTGCAGCAGGCCCAGCGCCTCCGTCGCCGTGCGCACGTCGTCACGGTCACGGCGCAGCAGCGCGACGGGACGCACCGGTGCCTCCGCCAGGCACGCCTCGGCCGCCGGTGCGAGCACGGCGTCGGGGCCCACCTCCAGGTAGGCGGTGATGCCGCTCTCCTGCGCCTGCCGGACGGCGTCCGCGAAGCGCACCGCCAGGCGCAGCTGGTCCACCCAGTACTCCGGGGTGTCCATCGCCCGCTCGGTCGGGACGGTGGAGATGACGGGGATCCGGGCCTGCCCGAACCGCACCGTCTCCGCAACCTCCCGGAACTCCTCCAGCACCGGCTCGACGTGCGCCGAGTGGAAGGCGACGCCCACGCGCAGCCGGCGCGTGCGGTGCCCGCGCTCCTCCAGATCCCCGGCAACCGCCAGCACCGCCTCCTCGTCCCCGGACAGGACGACCGCCCGCGGGCCGTTGACCGCGGCGATCTCCACGCCACCGGTCAGCACCGCGCGCACGTCCTCCTCGCTCGCCCGCACCGACACCATCGCGCCGGTCGCGGGCAGCGCACCCAGGGCCCGGCCGCGCGCGGCCACCAGGGTCACCGCGTCCGCCAGCGGCAGCACGCCCGCCACGCACGCGGCCGACAGCTCGCCGATCGAGTGGCCGATCAGCGCCTCCGGCGCCACACCCCACGACTCCAGCAACCTGAACTGCGCCACCTGCAGGGCGAACAGCGCCGCCTGCGTGTACTCCGTGCGGTCCAGCAGATCCTCGCGTTCGAAGACCACCTCCCGCAGCCCCGTCTCCAGGCCGGTGTCCTTGAAGAGCGCACACACCTCGTCGAACGCCTCGGCGTAGACAGGGAACGCCTCGTACAACCCCCGGCCCATGCCGAGCAGCTGGCTGCCCTGACCGGTGAACAGCAGCGCCAGCCGCTGCCTACCCGCCGTCGCCCGGCGCACACCGTCGGCCGTGCGGCCGGCCGCCAGGGCCTCCAGAGCCGTACGCAGCTCCTCCTCGCCGGAACCGGTCACCATCGCCCGGTGGCGGTGGGCGGCCCGGGTGGTGGCCAAGGCGCGTGCGACCTCGGCAGGTTCACCGCTCCCGGCCTCCAGCAGGCGCTGTGCCTGGGCGCGCAGCGCCTCCTCCGAGCGGGCCGACAGCAGCCACGGGGCACCCGCCAGAGCGGGAACCGCCTCCCCACCCGCAGCAGGCGCCTGCTCGATCACCACGTGCACATTGGTGCCGCTGATGCCGAACGACGAGACACCCATACGCCGCGGCCCGGCCGGCTGCGCCGGCCACGGCTGCGCCGACGTCAGCAGGTCCACCTCACCCGCACTCCAGTCGACGTGCGGGGACGGCTCGTCGATGTGCAGGCTGCGCGGCAGCACACCGTGCCGGATCGACAGAACGGCCTTGATGACACCCGCGATACCCGCCGCCGCCTGCACATGGCCCAGATTGGACTTCAGCGAAC
Organism: Streptomyces sp. PKA51; assembly: GCF_057552455.1. NCBI lineage: Bacteria > Bacillati > Actinomycetota > Actinomycetes > Kitasatosporales > Streptomycetaceae > Streptomyces > Streptomyces sp. PKA51. The sequence goes on along the minus strand of NZ_BAAJPZ010000001.1, from coordinate 216,935 downwards.
CCAGCCGCAGCGGCTCCGGCCGGTCCTGGCCGTAGACGGCCAGAACGGCCTGCGCCTCGATCGGGTCGCCGAGAGCCGTGCCCGTACCGTGCGCCTCGACAGCAGCCACATCGGCCGGCCGCAGGCCACCGGCCGCGAGGGCGGCGCGCATCACCTGCTCCTGCGCACGGCCGTTGGGGGCCGTCAGGCCGTTGCTCGCGCCGTCCGAATTGAGCGCACTGGCACGCAGGACCGCGAGCACCTTGTGGCCGAGCGCGCGGGCCCGCGACAGGCGCTCGACGAGCACCACGCCGACGCCCTCGCCCAGCGCCGTGCCGTCGGCAGCGGCCGCGAACGGCTTGCACCGGCCGTCGGCGGCCAGGCCGCGCTGGCGGCTGAACTCCACGAACGGCACCGGGGTGGACAGCACGGTCACACCACCGGCGAGCGCGAGCTCGCACTCCCCCGCCCGGACCGCCTGCGCGGCCAGGTGCAGGGCGGTCAGCGACGACGAGCACGCCGTGTCCACGGTGACCGTCGGGCCCTCCAGCCCGTACGTGTACGCCACCCGCCCCGACAGCACGCCACCGCCGACGCCGGGCGCGAGGAAGCCCTCGGCGGCCGCGTTCTCCAGCAACCGGCCGTAGTCCTGGTACATGGCACCCACGAACACCCCGGTGCGCGTGCCGCGCAGGGTGGTGGGGTCGATGCCCGCGTCCTCGCACGCCTCCCACACCGTCTCCAGCAACAGCCGCTGCTGCGGATCCATCGCGACGGCCTCGCGCGGCGAGACGCCGAAGAAGGCCGCGTCGAAGGCGGTGGCGCCGGTCATGAAGCCGCCGTGGCGGACGTAGGAGCTGCCGGCGGCCGCCGGGTCCGGGTCGTACAGGCGCTCCAGCGGCCAGCCGCGGTCGTCCGGGAACGGGCTGATGCCGTCGCGCTCGCCGACCAGCAGCTCCCACAGGTCGTCCGCCGAGCGGACGCCGCCGGGCAGCCGGCAACCGATGCCGACCAGCACCACCGGATCGTCGCCGTCCGCAACGGCGGCGGTACGGGCCACCGCGACAGCCGGCACCGGGGTCGCGCCCGCCAGCAGCTCGTCCAGGTGGCGCGCCAGCGCCTCCGGGTTCGGGTGGCTGAAGACGAGGGTGGCCGGCAGCCGCAGCCCGGTGGCCGCGGCCAGCCGGTTGCGCAGCTCGACGGCGCTGAGGGAGCCGAAGCCGGCGTCCTTGAACGCCCGCGCGGGGTCGACCAGATCGGGCGACGGGTGGCCGAGCACGGCGGCGGTGTGACCGATCACCAGGTCGAGCAGCACGCGCTGCCGGTCGGGCCCCGACTTCCCGGCCAGGCGGACGGCGAGTTCGGAGCCGGCGGCCGGTCCGCCCGGGGCGGCGCTGCGGCGCGCCGGCGCCCCGGCCAGATCGCGCAGGGGCGCGGGCACGGCCTCGCCCTGGGCGCGCAGGGCGGCCGCGTCGATGCGGATCGGGGCGAGCACCGGCTCGTTCGAGGCCACAGCGGCATCCAGGGCCGCCAGGGCGTCGGCGCTGGGCAGCGGCAGGAACCCCGAGCGGCCGAGTCGGTCGCGGTCGACGCCGTCGGTCATGCCGCTGGTGGCCTCCCACAGGCCCCAGGCCAGCGAGACACCGGGCAGCCCCTGGGCGTGGCGCAGGCGGGCCAGGGCGTCGAGGCCGGCGTTGGCCGCGGCGTAGTTGGCCTGGCCGAGACCGCCGAGGACGCCGACGGCGGAGGAGAACAGCACCAGCCGCGCCTCGGGCAGCAGCTCGTGCAGGTGCAGCGCCGCGTCCAGCTTCGGCGCGCGCACATGCCCGAGCCGCTCCGCAGTCAGGTCCGTCACCAGGCCGTCGTCGAGGACGCCGGCGGCATGCACGACCGTGCCGAAGCCCGCTCCCTCCACGAGCTCCGCCAGCGCGGCGCGGTCGGCGACGTCGCAGGCGACGACGTCCACCGTCGCGCCCGCCGCGGCCAGTTCGGCGATGAGCTCGGCCATGCCCGGTGCCGTGGCGCCGCGCCGCGCGGCCAGCACCAGATCCCGTACGCCATGGGTGTGCACCAGGTGCAGGGCGACGAGCTGCCCGAGCGTGCCGGACGCGCCGGTCACCAGGGTCCGGCCCAGGTCGCTGCCCGCCTCGGCCGGGTCGGGGGCCGTGCGGGTCAGCCGCAGGACGCTCGCGGCACCGGCTGCCAGCGTGATCTGCGGTTCGCCCGCGGCCAGCGCGGAGGGAATCGCCGCCAACGTGGCGTCCTGGTCGTCGGCCAGGTCCAGCAGCAGGAAGCGGCCGGGGTGTTCGAGCTGCGCGGAGCGCACGAGGCCGGCAACAGCGGCCTCCGCCACGTCGTCGTCGGCCCGGCGGGTGACCACGACGAGCGTCGAGGCGGCGGCCGCCTCGTCGCTCACCCACTCGTGGACGAGCCGCAGCGCCTCGGCCACGGCCTCGGCGGGCTCGCCACCCGGGGCCGCAACCAGGACGTACGGGGCGGCATCCTCGCTCACCGGCCGCTTCAGCAGCCCGGCCAGCCCGGCGTCGCGCACCACGTAGTCGTCCGCCGCGCCACGCGGCAGGGGCCGCGGCACCCGCACCGGGCGCAGCAGGTCGCCGCGGTCGGGCAAGCCCAGGGCACCGGCGGGCAGTTCCCGCAGCACCAGGGACTCCACCGAGGCGACCGGGGCCCCGGCGGGGTCGGTCAGGGTGATCCGTACGGCGTCGGGCCCGGCGGCCGCCAGGGTGACGCGGACGGTGTCCGCGCCGCGGGCGTGCACGCGCAGGCCCTGCCACTCGAACGGCAACGACGGCCGGCCACCCTCCCCCGTCAGGAACGAGCCGAGCGCCACCGGGTGCAGGCAGGCGTCCAGCAGCGCCGGGTGAAGGGTGAAGCCCTCGGGTTCGCCGCCGACGGGCAGGGCCACCTCGGCGTACAGGTCGCCGTCGGTGCCGCGCCACAGGGCCCGTACGCCCCGGAATGCCGGGCCGTACTCCAATCCCGCCCCGGACAGCCGCTCGTACAGCGCCTCCACGTCCAGGGGTTCCGCGCCCGGCGGCGGCCAGGCGGCCTCTCCCCCGGCCTGCGGCTCCTCGCCCGCCGGCCGCAGGACGGCGGTGGCGTGCGTGGTCCACTGGCCGGTGCCGGTACGGGCGTTGAGGGTCAGCCCCCGGGAGCCGTCGGCGGCCGCCTCGGTGATGTCGGCACGCAGCCGGACGTCGGCGTCGTCGGGCAGGACGAGCGGGGTGAGCAGCGTGAGCTGGTCGACGATCGCGCAACCGGCCTCGTCGGCCGCCCTGGTGACGAGTTCGGCGAGCCCCGCGCCCGGCAGGACGACGTGTCCCTCCACGGTGTGGTCGGCCAGCCACGGCTGCGTCGCCAGCGACAGCGCGCCGGTCAGGACGAGCCCCTCGGCACCCGGCAGGGCCGCGCGAAGAACGGGGTGGTCGACCGCGTCGAGGCCCAGCGCCGTCGCCTCACCGGCGGCGACGTCGGCGCGCAGCCAGTACGACTCGGTGACGAAGGCCGTCGTGGGCAGCTCGACGGCGCGCGCACCGGGCCACACCGCGGACCAGTCGGGCCGCACGCCCTTGACGTGCAGCTGGGCGAGGGCGGTGAGCAGCTGCCGGCGGCCGCCCTCGTCCCGGCGCAGGGTGTGGGCGACGGTGGTGTCGGTCCCGAGGGCGTCGACGGTCTCCTGGACGCCGGTGGTGACGACGGGGTGCGGGCTGACCTCCAGCAGGGTGGCGCAGCCGCGCTCGACGAGGGCGGTGACGGCCTCGTCGAAGCGCACCGTCCGGCGGAGATTGCGGTACCAGTAGTCGGCGTCGAATGCGGCTTCCCCGTCGATCCAGCGGCCCTCCACGGAGGAGAAGAAGGGGATCTCGGGGGCCCGCGGGGTCACGGCGGCGAGCGCCTGGAGCACCTCCTCCCGCACGGCCTCGACGTGGGCGCTGTGCGAGGCGTAGTCGACGTCGACGCGCCGGGCGCGGACGCCGTCGGCCTCGCAGGCGGCGAGGAGTTCGTCGAGGGCATCCTCGTCTCCGGCGACGACCACCGAGGCCGCGCCGTTGACCGCGGCCAGCGACAGCCGCCCGTCCCACTCCTGCAGCCGGGCGCGGGCCTCGTCGGCCGGCAGGGCGAGCGACATCATGCCGCCGCGGCCGGCTATCGCCGTCAGCGCCTTGCTGCGCAGGGCGACCACACGGGCGGCGTCGTCGAGGGTGAGGGCGCCGGCGACGCAGGCGGCGGCGATCTCGCCCTGGCTGTGGCCGGCGACGGCCGCGGGCCGCACGCCGAGCGCGCGCCACACCTCGGCGAGGGCGACCATGACGGCGAAGAGGGTGGGCTGGACCACCTCGACGCGGTCGAGGGGCGCCTCGTCGCGCAGCACGGCCCGCAGGTCGAAGTCGATGTACGGGGCGAGGGCGGCCTCGCAGGCGGCGATCCGCTCGCGGAAGACCTCGCTGCTCTCCAGCAGGCCCACGGCCATCTCCCGCCACTGCGAGCCCTGGCCGGGGAAGAGGAACGCCACCGGGCCGGACGGGCCGGTGGTGCCCTCCACGACGGCGGGCGAGGGCCGGCCCGCGGCCAGATCCCCCAACGCCGCGAGGAGTTCGGCGCGGTCGGTACCGACGACGGCCGCGCGGTGCTCGTGCGCGGCGCGGGTGGTGGCCAGGGAGTGGGCCACGTCGCGCGGGTGGAGCTCCGGGCGGTCGGCCAGGAAGGCGGCCAGTGCGCCGGCCTGGGCGCGCAGTCCGGCCTCGGAGCGGCCGGAGACGGGCCACAGCCACGGCCCCGTCGCCTCGTCCGCCGACCCCTCGCCCGCCGCGGCCTCCTCGGCCACCGGCGGCTCTTCGAGGACGACGTGGGCGTTGGTGCCGCTGACGCCGAACGAGGAGACGGCCGCCCGCCGCGGGCTCGCGCCCGCCGGCCACGGCACGTCCTCGGCCAGCAGCTCCACGGCACCGGCCGACCAGTCGACGTACGGGCTGGGGGCGTCCAGGTGCAGGGTGCGGGGCAGGACGCCGTGGCGCATGGCCATGACCATCTTGATGATGCCGGCGACACCCGCGGCGGCCTGGGTGTGCCCGAGGTTGGACTTGATCGAGCCCAGGCGCAGCGGCTGGTCGCGCTGCTTGCCGTACACGGCGAGGACGGCCTGGGCCTCGACCGGGTCGCCCAGCGGGGTGCCGGTGCCGTGCGCCTCCACGGCGTCGACCTGCTCGGGGGCCAGACCGGCGTCGGCCAGGGCCTCGCGCAGGACGCGCTGCTGGGCGGGGCCGTTGGGGGCGGTCAGGCCGTTGCTGGCGCCGTCGGAGTTGACGGCGGTGCCGCGGACGACGGCCAGCACCCGGTGGCCGGCGGCCAGCGCGGTCGACAGGCGTTCGACGACGAGGACGCCGACGCCCTCGGCCCAGGCCGTACCGTCGGCGGCGGCCGCGAACGGCTTGCAGCGGCCGTCCGGGGCCAGGCCGCGCTGGCGGCTGAACTCCACGAACGCGGTGGGCGTGGCCATCACCGTCGCACCGCCGACCAGGGCCGTGTCGCACTCGCCGCGGCGCAGCGCCTTCACCGCCAGGTGGAGGGCGACCAGCGACGACGAGCAGGCGGTGTCGACGGTGATGGCCGGGCCGCGCAGGCCCAGTTGGTAGGCCACGCGCCCGGAGACGACGCTGCCCGCGCCCTGGGCGCCGGGGTAGTCGTGGTGCATCACGCCGGTGAACACGCCGGTGCGGCTCTCGCGCAGCACGGTCGGGTCCAGGCCGGCCCGCTCGACGGCCTCCCAGGAGGTCTGCAGGATCAGCCGCTGCTGGGGGTCGGTGTGCAGGGCCTCCTTCGGCGAGATGCCGAAGAAGCCGGCGTCGAACGCGGCCGCGCCGTGCAGGAAGCCGCCCTCGCGGACGTAGGTGGTGCCGGGGTGGTCGGGGTCGGGGTGGTGCAGGGCGTCCAGGTCCCAGCCGCGGTCGCGCGGGGAGGCGGTGATGCCGTCGCGGCCCTCGGCGACCAGCGTCCACAGGTCCTCGGGGGACTCGACGCCGCCGGGGTAGTGGCAGGCCATGCCGACGATCGCGATCGGTTCGGTGGACCGCTCGCGGACGTCGCGCAGGTGCTGCCGGGCCGTCTGGAGTTCCGCGGTGACCCGCCGCAGATAGTCGCGGAGCTTGTCCTCGTTGGTCATCGGGTGTGGTCCTCCAGCCCCGGCAGGGGGGTGCCGAGCTCGGTGTCGATCAGGGTGAAGATCTCGTCGTCGGTGGCGTCGTCGAAGGTGACGACGCCGGCGGCGAGGGTGTCGCCGGGCGCCGGTGCGGCGGCCGGCCGCGCCAGCCGGTCGAGCAGGCCGCGGACGCGCTCGGCGGCGCGGCCGCGGTCCGCCTCGTCGCTCGCCGCGTCGGCGAGGGCGGCGGCGAGGCGGTCGAAGGCCGCGAGGAGGCCCGGCAGGTCGCCGTCCTCCGCGTCCGCGGCCTCGCCGGCGAACCGCTCGTCGAGGTGGGCGGCCAGGTCGGCCGGGGTGGGGTGGTCGAAGACCAGCGTGGCCTCCAGCGTCAGGCCCAGGGCCGCGCCCAGCCGGTTGCGGAACTCGATCGAGCTCAGCGAGTCGAAGCCCAGCTCCTGGAAGGAGCGGTCGGGCTCGATCGCGGCGGCTCCCGTATAGCCCAGCACGGCCGCGGCGTTCTGCCGTACCAGCGTCGCGAGCCGGACACGACGCTCGTCGGGGGAAAGGCCGGCCAGGCCGGGGTCGGCCGCGGGGGCGGCCTGCGCCGGCGCCGCAGGCACCAGCTCGCGCAGGACGTGCGGGACGACGGCGGCCGGGCCGGGCACGAGCCGTACGGCGGTGACGGCCGGGTGCTGCGCGGCGAGGGCGGCGTCCAGCAGGCGCAGGGCGGCGTCGGCGGGCAGCGGTGCGATGCCGCCGCGCGCGAGCCGGTCGCGGTCGGCGGCCATGCCGTCCTCCAGCGCCCACGGCCCCCAGGCCACGGAGACGGCCCGGCCGCCCGCGGCGACGCGCTCGGCGGCGAGGGCGTCGAGGTGGGCGTTGGCCGCGGCGTAGTTGCCCTGGCCGGGACCGCCCAGCACGCCCGCGACGGAGGAGAACAGCACCAGTTCGGCGTCCGGCAGCAACGCGTGCAGGTGGGCGGCGCCGTCGACCTTGGGGCGCAGCACGCGGTCCAGGCGCTCGGCGTCGAGGGCGGTGACGACTCCGTCGTCGAGGACGCCGGCGGCGTGGACGGCCAGGGTCACCCGACGGCCCGCCAGCAGGGCGGCGAGAGCCGTACGGTCGGCCACGTCGCAGGCCGCGGCCTCGATGCGGGCGTCCAGGCCGGCCAGGCCGTCCGGGAGCCGTCCGCTGCGGCTGGCCAGCAGCACGTCGCGCACGCCGTGCTGCTCGACGAGGTGGCGGACCACCGGTACGGCGAGCGCCCCGCTGGCGCCGGTGACCAGCACCGTGCCTTCGCGGCGCGGCGCGGCGGGGGCCGCGGCGGCGGGGGTGCGCACCAGGCGCGCGCCCAGGACGCGCCCGTCCTGCAGCGACAGTTGGGGTTCGTCGGAGCCCAGGGCGCCGGGCAGCGCCGCCGGGTCGCCGGCCTCGACGAGCGTGAACCGCCCGGGGTGCTCGGACTGCGCCGAGCGCACCAGGCCCCAGGCCGCGGCCGTGGCGACGTCGGGCCGGGTGGTGAGAAGGACGAGGCGCGAGGCCGCGTACCGCTCGTCGCCCAGCCACTCCTGCAGCAGGCCCAGGACCCGGCCGGTGAGCGCGCGGACGGCCGCCGGTGCGGTTCCGTCGGAAGCGACGGGCACGACGACGACCGGCGGCACCTCCGCCAGCGCGGACAGTCGCGGTGCCCGCAGCACCTGGGCGCCGGACGCCTCCAGGGCGTCGCCGGCGCCGTCGGGGTCCGGGCCGACCACCGCGTACCGGGCGCCGGGCCGCGGCTCGGGCACCTCCACGGGCACCCAGGTGATGCGGTGCAGCGGGTCGGCGAGGGCGCCGGCCCGGCGCAGGACGACCGAGTCGACACTCGCCACGGGTGCGCCGGCGTGGTCGGTGAGCCGCACCTCGACCGCGTCGGGGCGCAGGTGCACCATCCGGACGCGGGCGGCGGTCGCGCCGGGGGCGTGCACGCGCACGCCGGACCAGGCGAAGGGCAGGTACGGGCGGTCGCCGTCGAGCGTCGCGGCCAGCGCCACGGTGTGCAGGGCGGCGTCCAGCAGCACCGGGTGCAGCCCGTGCGGCCCGGCGTCGCCCGCGGGGACGACGACGTCGGCGTGGACGGCGTCGGCGGTGCGCCAGGCGCGGCGCAGGCCCCGGAAGGCCGGCCCGTAGCCGGTCAGCGTCTCGTACAGCCGCGTGACGTCGACCTCTTCGGCATCGTCGGGCAGCGGCGGCGTGTGCGGGGCCGCCGCGTCGTCGGGGGCGAGGGTGCCGCTCACATGGCCGGTCCAGGTGCCGTCGACGCGGGCGTGGATCTCGAAGGACCGCTGCCCGCCGGGCCCGGGCGGGGCGGCGACGAGGCGCAGTTCGGCGTCCTGCGCGGGCAGCGGGGTGTGGGTGACGAGCTCGGTGACGAGCGGGCAGCCGAGCCGCGCACCGGCGTGCAGGGCGAGGTCGACGAAGAAGGTGCCGGGGACGAGCACGGTGCCGTCCACGGTGTGGTCGGCCAGCCACGGCTGGGCCGCGGCCGAGATCCGGGTGGCGAACACGTGCCGGTCGGGCAGGTCGAGCTGCTCGGCAAGTCGGTGCGGCGTGCCGGTCGCGCCGGCCGGGGCCGTCTCGATCCAGTGCCGGTCGCGGGCGAAGGGGTAGCCGGGCAGCGAGAGCCGACGCGGGGACGCGGGCGCCGGGACGTCGATCGCTGCGCCCTCGACCCAGGCACGGGCCAGGGCGTGCAGGTCGTCCCCGGCGGCCGGCGCGGCCGTACGGCGCCGCCGGCCGCGGTGGACGCCCTCGCCGGTGCGCAGGGCCTCGGCCAGCTCGGCGGTCGTGGTGGCGACGACGGCGAGGCGCTCGTCGAGGTGGTCGCGCCCGGCCCACAGGGTGAAGGCGAGGGCGGCCGGGTCCACGGCCGGGGCCGTGGCGGTGGCGGTGGCGAGCCGGTCGGCCAGGGCGGCGGGCGTCGTGCCGGCGTCGACGGGCAGCCGGACGCCGAAGACCTCCTCGATACGGTGGGCGAGTGCGGTCAGCCGCGGGTAGTCGAGGCCGAGTTCGGCCAGCGGTTCGCGCGGGTCGGCGGGGAAGCCCACGACCTCGGTCAGAACCTTGTCCAGGGCGGCGGCCACGTCCGTATGACCGGCCGGGCGCTCCAGATGGGCGAGCAGCTGCGCGACCTGCTCCTCCAGCCGGGCGGTGTCCTTGGCCGAGAGCACGAACAGCCGCGGCCGGGGCGCCTCGGCCGCGGCGGCCTCGGTGGCGGGCCCTGCGGCCAGCACCACATGGGCATTGGCGCCGCCGGCGCCGAAGGAGCTGATCGCGGCGGTCAGCGCGGCGCCCTCCCGCGCGGTCCAGGGCTCGGTGGCGCGCTGGACACGGAAGCGCGAAGCCTCCCAGTCCACGGCGGGGTTGAGGGGCTCGGCGTGCAGGGACGGCACGAGCTCGGCGTGGCGCATCTGCAGGACGACCTTGGTCAGCGCCGCGATGCCCGCCGCGGACTCCAGGTGCCCGATGTTGGACTTGACGGAGCCGACCGGCCAGGGGCCGCGGCCGGCACCGGCACCGTCGAAGGCCCGCTCCAGCGCGGTGATCTCGATCGGATCGCCCAGGCTCGTCCCGGTGCCGTGCGCCTCGATGTAGCCGACGTCGGCCACGTCGACGCCGGAGGCCGCAAGCGACGCGCCGACGAGCTCGGCCTGCGAGACCGGGCTGGGCACGGAGAAGCCGCCGGTGTGCCCGCCGTGGCCCAGCATGGTGCCCCGGATGACGGCGTGCACGTGGTCGCCGTCGCGCAGCGCGTCGCGCAGCGGCCGCAGCAGCACCACGCCGACGCCCTCTCCGGGCACGTAGCCGTCGCCGCCCGCGCCGAAGGCCCGGCAGCGGCCGTCGGTGGACAGGAAGGACGCCTGGCTGAGCAACAAGTACTTGTTGGGGTGCACGTGCAGGTTCACGCCGCCCGCCAGCGCCGCCTCGCACTCCCCGCGCCGGATCGCCTCGACGGCCAGGTGGATCGCCGTCAGCGACGACGAGCACATGGTGTCGAGCGCGATGCTCGGCCCCTTCAGGTCGAGGAAGTACGAGACGCGGTTGGCGATCGAGGCGCTGAAGGAGGAGGGCACGAAGCCGGGCTCCTCGCGGACGCCGTGCAGCTGGTACTGGTTGTACATCACGCCCGCGAACACGCCGACGGCGCGCCCGCGCCAGGACGAGGGCGCGTGCCCCGCCTCCTCGAAGGCGTGCCACGCCTCCTGCAGGAACAGCCGCTCCTGCGGATCGAGCACGGCGGCCTCGTTGGGCGAGATGTGGAAGAACGCGGCGTCGAACTCGTCGACACCGTCGACGAAGCCGCCCCACCGGCCGTACGAACAGCCCGGGACACCCTTGGTGTCGCTGTGGATCGCGGAGTGGTCCCAGCGGTCGGCGGGCACCTCGGTGATGCAGTCGCGGCCCTCGCGCAGGTTGGCCCAGAACTCGTCGAGCGTGCTGGCCTTGGGATAGCGCCCGCTGATGCCGACGACGGCGATGGCGTCGGTGTCGACGTCGGCGTCTGCCTCGGCGTCCGGGGCCTCGGCGGGCACAGCAGCAACAGGCGCGGACTCGGTCACGGCCACGGGCTCGGGCTCGGTCACGGCCACGGGCTCGGTCACGGCCACGGGCTCGGGTTCCTGCGGGGTGAACTGCTCGGTGATCCTCGCCGCGTCCCCCACCAGGGCCACCGCGTGCGGCCGGCCGCTGCCGACGGCGCGCAGCATGATGTCCACGGCGGTCGAGGTGTCCATGGCCGTCAGGCCCATGCCGCGCAGGGCCCCCGCGTCCAGCGGCATGCCGCCGTCCGCCCAGCCGGGCCACCCGATCGAGACGACCCCGGGGCGCGCTTCCGCGAACCCGTCGAGGAAGCCGTTGGCGCAGGCGTAGTCGGCCTGGCCCCGGTTGCCCCAGGCGGCGGCCGTGGAGGAGCACAGCACGAGGAAGTCCGGGCCCAGGTGCCGGGTGGCCTCGTACAGATGGCGGGCCCCGGCGGTCTTCGGCGCCAGCACGGCGCGGACGTCCTCGGCGCTCTTGCCCGCGATCAGTCCGTCGCGCAGCACGCCGGCCGCGTGCACCACGCCGTGCAGCGCACCGAACCTCGACACGGCGGTCTCAACGGCACGGCGTACGTCCTCGGCGCGGGAGACGTCGGCCGCGACGACGGCGACCTCGGCGCCCAGGGCGGTCAGTTCGGCGGTCACGGCGGACTCGGCCGCCGTACGCCCGCACAGGACGAGCCGGGCGCGCACGGTCCGCGCCAGGTGCCGGGCCAGGGCCAGGCCGACGCCGCCGAGCCCGCCGGTGATCAGGTACACGCCCCGCTCGCGCAGGCTCGCCGGGGTCTGCGGGACGGGCACGGGTCGTACGTCGCGCACCCGGCGCTCCCCCGTCGCGTGGAGCACGTCCACGTCGGGCGCGCCCGCGGCGAGCTCCGCCAGCGCGTCGGCCGCGTGCGCCGAGCGCACCACGGCCGCGTGCACGCCGGGCTGTTCGATGCGCAGGGTGCGGAAGAGGCCCGCGAGCGCGGCGGCCACGGCGGGCGGGGCATCGGCCGGAAGGTGACAGGCGATACGGACGGGACTGCGGCGGGTACGGAGCAGGGCCGCCGCGAAGGCGGTCAGGTCGACCGCCTCGCGCTCGACGTCCTCGGGGTCGGCCGGGGTCCACAGCACATCGCAGGCGTCGCTCGATGCGAGCAGGGCCGGCCAGTCGCGCGGGGTCGCCGCGTCGACGGTCAGCACGCGGGCCGGGGCCGGCCGCGCCGGCAGCGGTACGGACCGCCACTGCGGCTCGAACCAGACGACCTCCGACGGCAGTTCCGCAGGGGCAGCCGTGACGACGGGCCGCGCCTGCGCGGTCGCGGGCAGCTCGTACTCCCCAAGGTGCTCGACCAGCGACGCGAAGGTGTTGTGCTCGAACAACAGGGTCGGCGAGAAGTCCGTGCCGTACGCACGCTCCAGGTCGGCGGCGATGCCCAGCAGCGCCGTGGAGTCCAGACCCAGCTCGTAGAAGCCCGCCTCCTCGTCGAACTCCGCCTGCTCCAGGCGCTCGGCGAGCAGGCCCCGTACGACGGTCTCGGCAGTCTCGGCCGTTTGCCGCGGCCGCGGGGCACCCTCCAGCCGGGTGATGGCGTCCTCGGTGCGGATGCGCTTCGAGGTCAGGCCCTCGAACCACAGCACGACATTGCCGTCCGGGTCGAGAAAACGCAGGTCGCACGTGGTCAGATCGCCGTCCGGACCGGCCGGGCGCGGCGGAACGGCATGCACCAGGGTGCTCGCCCCGACCGGGCCCCGGGCCCGGAACGACTCGATGAGCATCGGGATGTACGGCCGCGCCGCACCGCCCGCCCCCACCGTGGCGAACTGGGTCGGCAGCAGCGTCGAGGAGTCCAGCGCGGCCGGATGCAGATGGAAGTAGTCGGCGTAGGCCGCGGCCTGCGGGCTCAGCGACAGGTCGGCGAGCAGCTCGCCGTCACCGACGTGCAGCGTGCCGCGGGCCATCATGAAATCGCCGTGCTCGATGCCGGTGCCGCGCACCAGCGCGTACAGATCCGCCATGTCGGCGGTGAGCGGCGCCGCGCGCAGCGCGGCCACGTCGATGGTGCGCCCCGGGAACGGCACGTCCAGGCGCAGCCGGCAGTCCAGCACCGGCTCGCTCTCCCCCGACGGGCGGCGGGTGCCGGTGACCGACACCCGGTAGTCGCCGCCGTCGCCGTCCGCGGTGAACTGCAGGCGCAGCTCGGTGTCGAAGTCCGCGCCGGCGGCGACCGGGTTGCGGAACAGCACGCGGCGCAGCTCCGCCCGGGCGGTGTCCACGCCCCGCGCCCGCAGGATCCGGTAGATCATGTCGAGGAACGACACACCGGGCAGGATGCGCGTGCCGTGCACCCGGTGGTCCCGCAGCACCGGGTCGGTGCCGCGCACGACCACGGTGCAGGTCAGGCCATCCAACGCTGTCATTTCTTTCCTTCCGGCGTGCTGGACGTGCTGGAGAAGTCGAGCTCGAAGAACGGTGCGGGTGCTTCGGCCGGGGGTGCTTCGGCCGCGGGTGCGGGTGCGGGTGCGGCAGGGGCGTCGAACCAGAAGCGCCGCCGCTGGTAGCGGGGCGCTTCCAGCGCCGTGCGCGAGGGCACGTGGCCGCCGGGCGCCTGGCGCACCACCATGTGCGCGTTGGTGCCGCCGAACCCGAAGGAACTCACCGCCCCACGGCGTTCGCCGCCCGAACCGGCGAACTCCCGCAGCTCCCGCACCGGGAACAGCGGCGACTCCTCGAACCGGAAGCGCCGGTTGAGGGTCTCGCAGTGCAGCGTCGGCGGCAGCTGCGCATGGTGCACCGCCAGCACGACCTTGATCAGCCCGGCCATGCCCGCGGCGCTGAGCGTGTGCCCGATGTTGGTCTTCACGCTGCCCACACCGCAGAACCCGACCGCATCGGTGACCCCGCGGAACGCCTCCGTGAGCGCCTTCAGCTCCATCGGATCGCCGATCATGGTGCCGGTGCCGTGCGCCTCCACGTACCCGATCTGCTCGGGGGACACGGCGGCGTCCGCCCAGGCCGCCTCGATCACCTCGCGCTGCGCGCGGGGGTTCGGCGTCGTGATGCCCATGGTGCGGCCGTCGTTGTTCACGGCACTGCCCTCGATCACCGCGTAGATGCGGTCACCGTCGCGCACCGCGTCGGACAGCCGCTTGAGCAGCACCATGCCGGCGCCCTCGCCCAGCACGATGCCGTCGGCCCGCTCGTCGAACGTACGGCAGCGGCCGGTCGGCGACAGGGCACCCGCCCCGCTCATCCCGACGAACGGCACCTCGTCGAGGAGGATGTCCACCCCGGCCGCGAAGGCCAGGTCCGACTCCCCCGCCCGCAGACTGCGCGCGGCCATGTGCACCGCGACCAGCGCACTGGAGCAGGCCGTGTCGACGACGACGGCCGGACCGCGCAGGTCGAGGAAGTGCGACAGCTGTGCGGCGATGAAGTTCTGCGCCACGCCGCTGATCGCGTGCGGGCCGGCGGTGCCGTGGTGCGCCCCGAAGTTCGCGCTGCGGGCACCGGCGAACACGCCGACGCGCCGTCCGGCGACGTCGCCGGGCGCGAGCCCGGCGTCGGCCAGACACTCGGCACCGGTCTCCAGCACCTGCCGCACCAGCGGATCGATGAAGGGCGCCGCGGCGGCGTCCAGCCGGAAGTACTCGGGGTCGAAGTCCTCGATCCCGTCGAGGAAGCCGCCCCACTTGCTGACGGTGGCCTGCGGCCAGAGCCGATCGGCGTCCCACCGGGACGCCGGCACCTCGGTGACGGAGTCCGTGCCGGAGACGAGGTTGCGCCAGAAGGCGTGGTGATCGGGCGCACCGGGGAAGTGCGCGGCGATCCCGACGACGGCGACGGCGTGGCCGTCGGCGACGGGGGCGGGGGCCGGTGCGGCGCCGGCCGGCTTGCTGCCGGCCTCCGGCAGTGCGGGGGCAGCACCAGCCGCACCAGCCACAGTGTCCGGTTCCGAAGCCGACGGCTCCGCCGCGGCACGAGCAGCCTGCCCGGGCACCGCCGTGCCCTCCGCAGCCGCCTCGGCGGCCGGCGCAGGGGTTCCGGCAGGCGTTGCCGGGGCCGGGGTGCCCCCGGTCCCGGTCGCCGCGGTTGCCGGCGAAGCCTCGGGCGCGGCCGGGCCCGCAACAGCTTCCGCCTCCGGCGGGAACTGGTCGGCCAGGGCCTTGGCCAGGAGTGTGACCGTCGGGTTCTCGATGACCGCCGACGGTTCGGCGACGATGCCGAGTTCGCGCTCCAGGGCCGCCAGGATCTGCGCCACCATGATGGAGTCCACGCCCAGGTCGGCGAAGTCCTCGTCCGGGCCGATCCGTTCGGGGTCCATGCGCAGCGTGGCGGCGATGACCTGCGTCAGGCGGCGGACCGAGCCGTTCGCCGTCGCCGGGGCGGCCGCACGCGGAACCGGCGTCGCAGTGGCGGCCGTACGGGTCGGTGCCGGAACGGCGAGCAGGGCGGCCGCGTCGAAGCGCGCCGGGTCCGCGGCGCACGGCAGGACGACCGGTTCGGGCGTGGCCATGGCCCGGTCCAGGAGGGCGAGGCCGGTCTCGGGGTCGAGGGTGCGCAGGCCGAGGTCCCGGTAGGCGGGGGTGTCGACCTCGGGCATGCCGGCCGAGCGCCAGCTGGGCCACTGCAGCGACTTGACGACGACGGGTCCGCCGGTGGCGGCCCGGTGTTCGGCGACGCGGTCCAGGACGGAGTTGGCCAGGGCGTAGTCGCTCATGCCGACGGCCAGTGCGGGCACCTGCCCGGCGACGGAGGAGTACAGCACGACGAACCGCAGCGGATCGTCCGCGCACGCCTCCAGCAGGGCCTGCAGACCTGCCGTCTTCGGCTCCAGCACCCGTCGGACGTCCTCGATCCGCTTGCCGATGAAGGCCGGGTCGCGCATCACGCCGAGCCCGGCGCAGTGCACGATGCCCGCGATCGGGCCGAGGGCGCGCCGTGCGCCGTCGAGCGCCTCGGCGAGGGCGTCGGGCGTCGGCGCGGCCGCGATCTCCACCCGGACGCCGGGGCGTTCGAGGGACGCGAGGTCGCGCAGGCGTGCCGCGAGGGCCGGGTCGGTGCCGGGGTCGGCCAGGAGGGCGGGCCACTGGTCGCGGGCGGGCAGCGGGGTGCGGCCGAGCAGGAGGAGCCGGTCGGCACCGCGCTCGACGAGCCGGGCGGCGACCAGCCGGCCCAGTGCCCCGGTACCACCGGTGATCACGACCGTGCGGCCGGCCAGGTCGGCGGCCCAGTCCGCGGAGGCCGCGGAGGCCGCAGCCCCGTCGGCCGGGCGCAGTGCCGGCCGGTGCCGTACGCCCTCGCGTACGCAGACCTCGGTCACCGGGTCGGTGGCGGCGAGTTCGGCGGCGACGGCGGAGCGCACGGCGGCCGGGTCGAGGGTGTCCAGGTCGAGGGTGCGGGCGAACACCCCGCGGTATTCGGCCGTGAGCATCCTGACCAGGCCCGCGAACGTGGCGCCGCGCAGCGTGGGGTGCTCGGTGCGGAAGGTCGCAAGACCGCGGGTCAGGTGCAGGTAGGCGAGGCCGCGGGTGCGGTGCGCGCTGACCAGGTCGCGCAGCAGCGCGATGCGGCCCCAGTCGGTACGCAGGGCGGCGTCCGGCGTGGCGGAGACGTCCACCAGGTCGACGACGGCGTCCGTGCCGGCGGCCGACTCGACGATGCGGGCGCGGGTGGCCTCGTCGCCGTCGTCGAGGGCGTCGGCCCGCACGACGGTGGCGCCGGTGCCGAACACCCCGGCCGCCAGCGGTTCGGTCTCGGCGCCGACGAGCACCAGGACCCTGCCCGGCAGCTCGGCGTGCGGCAGCGGTGCGGGCTCCCAGTGCTTGACCAGCAGCAGCGAGGAGTCGTCCGCGGCCGTGAGCCAGTGCCGCTCGCGCGCGAAGGGGTAGGTGGGCATGGACACCGGCGCCGGCCGGTCGCCGCGCAGGGCGCTCCAGTCGATGTCGGCGCCGTCCTGCCACAGCCGGGCGATGCGGTCGAGCCGTCCCTCGCGCATCAGGCGCTGCAGGTACTCGGCGCCTTCCGGCTCGGACAGCCACGCCAGGTCCGCGCCGGAGCCCTCGCCGCGGGCGGTCCCGCCGTCGAGGAAGGCGGCCAGCCGGGCGCGCAGTTCGCCGGTCGTGGCGGCGACCACCGCGAGGCGTGCCGCCATGGGCACGCGCCCGGTCTGGGAGGTGTATGCGAGCGAGGCCAGCGGCGGCACCGTCTCCCCGTCGAGGAACTCCACGACGGCCGCGGCGTAGCGGCGCAGGGCGTCCTCGTCGCGGGCGGAGAGCAGGAACGCCTCCTGCGCCGCGGCGGGGGTTGCCGTCGTGAGCGCCGCGGGCGCCTCCTCCAGGACGACGTGCGCGTTGACGCCGCCGAAGCCGAAGGAACTGACGCCGGCGCGCAGCGGCAGGGGCGCCCCGGCGGCGTCCGCCGGTGCCCACTCGGTGGCCTCCTGCACGGGCAGGAACGGCGTTCCGGTCAGGTCGATCAGCGGGTTGAGCCGCTGCAGGTGCAGCGTGGGCGGCAGGGTCCGGTGCCGCATGGCCAGCACCACCTTGATGACGCCCGCGATGCCCGCGGCCGGCTCCAGGTGGCCGATGTTGCTCTTGACGGTTCCGATGCCGCAGGCGGTCGCCGGGCCGCCGGCCAGGGTGCGGTGCGCCCGGATCAGGCCGTCGATCTCGACGGGGTCGCCGAGTGCGGTGCCGGTGCCGTGGAGTTCGACGTAGGAGAGCGTCTCGACGGGCACCCGCGCGTCGCGGTAGGCGTCGACGAGCAGGTCGGCCTGGGCGAGGGGGTTGGGGGCGGTCAGCGAGGAGGCGTGGCCGCCGTGGTTGACCGCGCTGCCGCGGATCACCGCGTGCACGCGGTCGCCGTCGGCGAGGGCGCGGGCGAGCGGCTTGAGCACGACGACGCCGACGCCCTCGCCCTTGACGTATCCGTCGGCCCGCGCGTCCAGCGCCTTGCAGCGGCCGTCGGGGGCGAGCACGCCGAGCTGGTTGCCGGCGACGACGGTCTGCGGCGAGAGCACCAGGCTCACCCCGCCGGCGATGGCCAGCTCGCTCTCCCCGCTGCGCAGCGCGCGCACGGCGCGGTGCAGGGCCACCAGGGAACTGGAGCAGGCGGTGTCGATGCTCTCGCTGGGGCCCCTGAGGTCCAGCAGGTACGAGATGCGGTTGGCCAGCATGGTGCGCGCCAGCCCGGTGCCGGCGTGGGCGTTGACCTGCTCGCCCTGCAGGACCATCGTCTCGTAGTCGTTGAACTGCACGCCCGCGAACACGCACACGCGGCGACCCGCGAGTCGGTCCGGCCGGCAGCCGGCGTCCTCCAGCGCCGCCCAGGTGTGTTCGAGGAAGAGCCGGTGCTGCGGGTCCATCACCTCGGCCTCGGCGGGCGAGAGCTTGAAGAACCGCGCGTCGAAGCGGTCGACGTCGTCCAGGAAGCCGCCCCAACGGGCGGTGCCGCCGAAGCGGCGGGAGATCTCCTGCCAGTCCCACCGGTCGGCGGGGGTCTCGGTGATCAGGTCCCGGCCGTCGGCGAGGTTGTCCCAGAACGCCTCCAGGTCGGGCGAGCCGGGGAAGCGCCCGGCCATGCCGACGATGGCGACGGCGTCGTCGGCCGCGGGAGCGGGCGCGGGCTCCTGTACGGGCTCCTCCACAACTACGGGGACGGTTGCGGGTTCCTGGGTCCGTACCGCCAGGGCGGGGTGCTCCGCCAGCAGGTGCCGGGCGAGCTTGTCGATGGTGTTGGCGCCGAACAGCGTCGTCGTGGGCACGCTCACGCCGTAGCGCTCCTCCAGGGAGACGGACAGCGACTGGAGCCCGAAGGAGTCCAGGCCGTACTCGCCGAAACCGGCCTCCGGGTCGAGCGCGTGCGGTGCCAGGCCCAGGAGCTCGGCGACCATCGTGCGCAGCTCACCGGCCAGTTCACCGGGCACGGGCGCGGCTGCCGGCGTGGTCACGCGCGCCGCGGGCACGTTCTCCCGCACCCGCATCGCCTCGACGTGCCCGCGCATCCGCTCGGGCTCCCCGGGCAGGACGGCGACTTGGGGGCGGCCCAGCCGCAGGACCAGGTCCAGCAGGCGCTCGCCCTCGTCGGCCTCCACGTAGCGGAAGCCGGTGTCGGCGAGGTAGCGGTGCTCGTCGTCGGCGTCGACGTGCATGCCTCCGGCGCGCCACATGGGCCAGTCGACGGAGACCGTGTGCCCGCTGCGGCGGCCCGCCCGGCGCAGCGTCTCGCGCTCCTCGGCGAAGCCGTCGAGGAAACGGGCGCCGACCGCGTAGTCGACGAGGCCGTAGTCGCCGAGCTGGCCGGCGAGGGAGGAGTACAGGACGAACAGCTCCAGCGGTTCGTCGCGGGTCACCTCGTCGAGTACGCGCGTGCCCTCGAACCGGGCCCGCAGGTGGCTGCGGAACTCGGTGACGTCCTTGCCCGGCAGCGGGGTGCGCGAGGCGGTCGCGGCGAGGTGGAAGACGCCGTGCAGCGCACCCCACCGGTTCTTGACGTCCGCCACGACCCGGGCCATGGCGGCCGGGTCGTCCACGGACGCCTGGAAGTAGGCCACGTCCCCGAGGGCGCCGAGCTCGGCGAGCTCACGGGCGCGGTCCGCGGCGGACGACCGGCCGGTCAGGGCGACGCGGGCCCCGCGCGCCAGCAGCGTACGGGCGAGCAGCAGCCCGAGCCCGCCCGCGCCACCGGTCACCAGGTGGACGCCGTCCGCGCGCAGCGGCGAGGCGGCGACGGGGTGCGCGGGGACCTCGGCGAGCACGCGCACGCTGCGGCCGGTGGCCGCGAGGCGGACCGCGGCTGCGGAGAGCCGTTCGGCGGACACCTCGGCGAGCAGGGCGGCCGTCCCGACCCGGCCGGCGACGCGCACGACACCGAAGGCGGTACCGGGGAGCGCGGCGCGCAGCGAGGCGTCGAACCCGCCCCACGCCTCGGCCATGGCGCCCTCGGGCACCAGCACCTGGATCCGCGCCGCGGCGCGGGCGGGGGCGGCCGTCATGGCCCGGACGAGCAGGAACACGGACTCGATGCCGAGGTCCTGGCGGTCGGGGTGCAGCAGCGGCCACTGGTGGACGATCCGCTCGGCGGGAGTGTCGAGCAGCCGGGCGTAGTCCTCGGCCTCGCCGGGGCGGATGGTGACGGTGGTGCCGTTGTCGGCGTAGGCGTCACCGGCCCGCACGTGCACGGCCCCGGGGACGGGCAGATCGCCGAAGACCAGCACCCGGCCGGCACCGGCCCCGGCGCCCGGCACGGCCTCGTCCACCCACTCGGCACCGAAGAGGCTGACGGGGGCGGCGGCTGCGGGAGCCGCCGGCTCGGTCGCAGGCGCCGGCGTGCCGTCCGTGAACCAGTGGCGCTCCGACGCGAAAGGGTATGTCGGCAGGGAGCGCAGCCGCGGGGGGTTCGTCCAGCGAGCCGCCCAGTCGACGGTGGCGCCGCGTACCCACGCGGCCGCCGTGGCCTCGTCGTCGTGGCCGTCGAACGGCGTGCGGTCGGCGTGGCGGTCGACGTGGCCGGTGTGCAGGCCGGTCGTCTCGCCGGCGAGGAAGCGGCGCAGTGCGGCCACCGCGTGGTCGCCGGATGCGGCGACGAATGCGAGGCGTTCGGCGTGTTCGGTGCGGCCGGTCTGGAGCGTGCGGGCGGTGCCGGCTAGGTCGTGGGACCAGGAGTCGCGAGCGTCCAGCAGGGACTGGGCGTAGGCGCGCAGGCGCTGCGGGTCGCGGGCCGAGAGGACGACGACCGCCTGGTCGCCCGACGGCGACGGCTCGTCGGCGGGGTACTCCTCCAGGACGACATGGGCGTTGACGCCGCCGTAGCCGAAGGAGCTCACTCCGGCGCGCCGGGGCACGCCCGGGGCCGGGGGTGCCCAGTCGCGGCCGGTCGCCGCGATCTCGAACGGGCTGCCGTCCAGGGCCAGGTGGGGGTTGAGCTCGGGGCCGTGGGGGTCGCCGGTGATGCGGCCGTGCCGCAGGGACAGCAGGACGCGCAGCACGGCGGCGATGCCCGCCGCGGGCTCCAGGTGGCCGATGGTGTTCTTCAGCGCGCCCAGGGCGCAGTGCGGCGCCGCGGGCGCCGGGTGGCCCCAGTCGCGGTAGAGCTCGGTGAAGGCCTGCCGCAGGCCGTTGGTCTCGGCGGGGTCGCCGATGACGGTGCCGGTGCCGTGGGTCTCGATGTAGCCGACGGTGGCGGGGTCGATGCCGGCCTCGCGGTGGGCGCGCACGATGACCTCGGCCTGGGCGCGCGGGTTGGGGGCGGTCAGCGAGTTGGAGCGCCCGCCGTGGTTGACGGCGGTGCCGCGCAGGACGGCGAGGACCGGGTTGCCGTCGGCCAGGGCGCGGCTGAGCCGCTTGAGGACGACGGCGCCGACGCCTTCGCCGCGCACGTATCCGGCGGCGTCCTTGTCGAAGGCGCGGCCCACGCCGTCGGGGCTGAGCATGCCGGCGCGTTCGAGGGAGGCGAAGGTCAGGGGCGAGAGCATGAGGCTGACGCCGCCGGCGACGACCGTGTCGCAGTGGCCGAGGCGCAGGGCCTCGGCGGCGCGGTGCAGGGCGACGAGCGAGCTGGAGCAGGCGGTGTCGACCGGTTCGCTGGGGCCGCGCAGGTCGAGGTGGTAGGAGACGCGGTTGGCCAGCATGGAGGGGGTCAGGCCGGTCGAGGAGTACGCGTCGGTGGCCGTGCCGGAGCGCTGCACCAGCTCGGCGTACTCGGAGGAGCCGACGCCCACGAAGAGGCCGGTGTCGGTGCCGGCGAGGCGGGCCGGGTCGATGCCGGCGTCCTCCAGTGCCGCCCACACGGTGCGCACGAGCAGGCGCTGCCTGGGGTCCATCCAGCGGGCCTCGCGCGGCGAGATGCCGAAGAACAGCGGGTCGAAGCGGTCGATGTCGGGCATGAACCCGCCGCGGGTGATGCGGGTGCGGTCGGGGTGCCGGGCCGGGTCGCCGTAGTGCGCGGCGGTGTCCCAGCGGTCGGCGGGCACCTCGGTGAACAGGTCGCCGCCCTTTTGCAGGGCGGTCCAGAACTCCTCCAGGTCGCGGGCGCCCGGCAGCGTACCGGCCATGCCGACGATCACGACGGGGTCGTCGGCGGCGGGGGCGGGTGCGGGTGCGGGCGCGGGCGCGGCGGCGGGCATGCCGGTGGCGTCGGGGTGTTCGGCCTCCAGCCAGGCGGCGAGGGCCGCCGGGGTGGGGGTGGCGAGCAGCTGGTCGGGGCCGACGGAGACGCCGAAGGTGCCGGAGACCTCGTCGGCGAGCCGGATGAGGCTGAGGGAGTCCAGGCCGTGCTCGTGGAAGGAGCCGGCCGCGTCGAGGTCGGCGAGGGGGTAGCCGCTGACGGTGCCCAGCAGGTGCAGCACGGTCTCCAGGACGCGGCCGTCCTGCCGCTCCCCCTGCACTGCCGGGGCGGCGGGGGTCACGGCGTCGATCCAGCAGCGGGTCCGTGCGAACGGGTAGCCGGGCAGGGACAGCGGGCGCACGGGGTGCTCGTGGGCGGCGGCCCAGTCGAAGACCTCGCCGGCGGCCCAGCGGCGGGCGACGCCCTCGGGGTCGGCCGGGGAGGGCACGGTGGCGGCTGCCGGCTCGGCGGTGACCACGCCGCGGTGTCCGCCGGGCCGGCCGGCAAGGAACGCGTCGAGGGCGTCGGCGAGTTCGCCGGCGGAGCGTGCGACGACGGCGAACCGGTGGGCCATGGGCTCGCGGCCGGTCTGCAGGGTGTGCGCCAGGCGGGCGAGGTCGATCGCGTCGCCGGCGGAGCCGGTGCGGGCGGCGGCCAGTTCGCGCAGGGTGGTGCCGCCGTGCACGGCGCCGGGACGGGCGGTCTCGCCGAGGCCGATCAGGCGCACCATGGTCGCCGGGTCGAGGCCCAGTTCGTCGAGGGGCTCGTCGGCCGCCGTGACGGGCACGCCGACGGCGGCGGCCAGCTCGGCCACGTCCCGCGCACCGGCGCCGGGGTCCGTGGCCCGCAGCCGGGCGCGCATGGCCTCGACCACGCGGCGCAGTCCCTCCTCGTCGCGGGCCGAGAACGGGAAGACGGCCGGCCCGGCGAGGGGAGCGGGACGGGTCTCGTCGCGGTACTCCTCGACGACGAGGTGCGCGTTGGAGCCGCCCGCGCCGAAGGCGCTGATGCCCGCGCGCAGCGGCCCGCCGGCCGTCCAGGGGGCGAGTTCCCGCTGGACGCGGAAGGGCGAGGCGGCCCAGTCGACGGCCGGGTTGAGGGTGTCGGCGTGCAGCGAGGGGGCCAGTTCGCGGGCCCGCATCTGCAGCAGGACCTTGGTCAGGGCGGCGACGCCCGCGGCGGACTCCAGGTGGCCGACGTTGGACTTCACCGAGCCGAGGGCGACCGAGCCGGCCGGCAGCTTCCCGAAGGCCCGGTCGAGGCCGGCGACCTCGGCCGGGTCGCCGAGCGCGGTGCCGGTGCCGTGGGCCTCCACGTACGACACGCTCGCCGGCTCGACGCCGGCGCGCTGCAGCGCCTGGGCGATGACCTCGCCCTGGGCGGACGGGCTGGGCACGGCGTACCCGCCGGTCTTGCCGCCGTGGTTGACGGCGCTGCCGAGGATGACGCCGAGGATGCGGTCGCCGTCGCGTTCGGCGGCGGCCAGCGGCTTGAGCAGGACGGCGCCGACGCCCTCGCCGGGCACCATGCCGTCGCCGCCGTCGGCGAAGCTGCGGCAGCGCCCGCTCGCGCCGGTGAAGCCGCCGGCCGCGAGCTGGCGGTACTTGCGCGGGTGCGGGGCGAGGTTGACGCCGCCGGCGAGCGCGTACTCGGCCTGGCCGGACGCCAGGGCCTCGCAGGCGAGGTGGATGGCCGTCAGCGACGAGGAGCACATGGTGTCGATCGCCAGGCTCGGGCCGCGCAGGTCGAGGACGTAGGAGACCCGGTTGGCGATGGAGGCGTAGCCCATGCCGCCGGCGAGGCCGCGCTCGTCCTCGAACAGCTGGTAGTGGCCGTACATGACGCCCACGTACACGCCGACGCGGCTGCCGCGCAGGCGGGCCCTGGTGTAGCCGGCGTCCTCCAGGGCGTGCCAGGAGGTCTGCAGGAAGAGACGTTCCTGCGGGTCGGTGAGCTCGGCCTCGCGCAGCGACATCTGGAAGAAGCGGGGGTCGAACTCGTCGATGCCGTCGAGGAAGCCGCCCCAGCGGCTGAGCTGCCGGCCGTCGGCGGGTTCCTGGGCACGGTGGTCCCAGCGGTCGGCCGGCACCTCGCGCACGCAGTCGCGGCCGGCGCGCAGGTTCTCCCAGAAGGCGTCGGTGTCGTCGGCCAGCGGGTAGCGGCCGGCGACGCCGATGACGGCGATGCGCTGGTCGGCGCCGGCGAGGGGCGCGGGGGCGGGTTCGGCCGCCGCCCGGACGGCCGGGGCGGCCGGAGCGGCCGTGGGGGCCGGGGTGGCCGTGGGGGCCGGGGTTTCGGGGAGCAGGGCGCGCACCTTGTCGGCGTGCCGCTGCAGCAGGTAGTCGGCGATCTCGCGGATCGTCGGGTACTCGAAGAGCAGCGTCGCCGGCAGCTCGCCCATGCTCCGGGAGAGGACGTCCACGATCTGCGGCACCGTCAGCGAGTCGACGCCGAAGTTCTCGTACGTCTCGTCCAGCCAGAGCCGCTCGTGCGGCACCTGGAGGATCTCGGCGAAGGCGTCCTTGACGTAGGCGTGGGCGGCCTCGGTCAGCGCGTCGGCGTCCCCGCCGCCGGACACGTCGGCTGCAACGGACGCACCGGATGCCTCGGATGCAGCGGACACGGCGGACACCACGGACACTGCGGGCACGCTCGGGGCGGGCGGCGCGTCGCCGTCCGCCGCCGTGTGGGCGACCACCACGTGCTGGGTCAGTCCCTCGTCGGCGGGCAGGGCGCGGCTGCGGGCGAAGCCGGCGAGGGCGAGGGCCTTGCGCCAGCCGGGCGCGGACAGCAGCGGGGAGCCGGGCAGGCGCAGTTCGGCGTCGCGGTGCAGCCACCAGCCGTCGAGGAGGCCGAAGGTGAGGGTGGCGGTCAGGACGTTGCTGCTGGCCTCGTTGAGCACCAGGCGTCCGCCGGGCTTGAGCAGCCATGCGACGGCGCGCAGGGTGGCGAGCAGGTCGGGGGTGGCGTGCAGGACGTTGGCGGCCACGACGAGGTCGGCGCTGCCGGGGGTGAAGCCCTGGGCGGCCGGGTCGCCGGAGACGTCGAGCTGCTGGAAGCGGACGAAGGGGTGTTCGGCGGCGAACCGCTGCCGTCCGTGCTGCAGGAAGGCACGGGAGATGTCGGTGTAGACGTAGCTCACGTCCGCGCCCGAGGCGGCGAGGGCGGGCAGCACACTGGCGGTGGTGCCGCCGGTGCCCGCGCCGATCTCGACGACGGTCAGGGGGCCGCCGTGGGCGGAGACGTGGTCCAGGACCGCGCCGACGACGAGTTCGTTGGCCCGGTCGACCACCGGGCTGCCCCGGTAGGCGCCTTCGACGAGGGTGGTCGAGCCGCCGGGGAACATCACGTCGGTGGCCCGGACGGTGCCGCGCAGCACGCCGAAGAGAGCATGCAGGCACGGGCGCAGCAGCCGGTCGAAGCGGTTGAGGGCCGGCTTCTGCTCGCACAGGGCGACGAGGTCACCCTCGGGGTCGGCGGCGGCCGCACGTCCGGTGGGGGTGAGGTGCCCGCCCCGGTCGCGCAGATGTCCGCTGCCGGTCAGCTGCCGCAGGATCTCGGCGAAGAGCCGGCCCTGGGCGGGCACGACGCGCAGGTGCGCGGTGAGCGTCTCGAGGGTCCAGGTCTCGGCAGGGTCGAGGAAGACGCCTTCGGCGCGGAAGAGGGTCCACAGCCAGTCGCACATGACCTCGGTCAGGCGGGCGTCGTCGGCCTCGGTGAGCAGCCGGGCGACGGGTGGCAGCGCGGCCAGCGACGGCACCAGTGCGGTGTCGTCCGGCGGCGCCGTGTCGCCGGTGCCCTCGCGGTGGCGTTCGACGCCGACGGCGGCGAGGGCGGAGTCGTCGGCCTTGACCACGACGACCTGCCGGTCGCCGCGTCCGAGCACGGCGTGCACGGCGGTCATCCCCTCCTCCGGGGTGATCGAGTGGATTCCGGCTGCGGCGAGCCGGCTGCGGTGGCGCTCGTCGGCGACGATGCCGACGGTCCCCCAGTAGCCCCAGTTGATGACGGCGACGCGGGCGGGCAGGGCGCCGTCGAGGTGGTGGGCGAAGGCGTCCTCGAAGGTGGAGCCGGCCGCGTAGTTGCCCTGGCCGGCGCTGCCGCCGAGCGCCACGGCGGAGGAGAAGAACAGCACGAAGTCCACGTCGGTGGCCCCGGCCAGCGCGGCGTGCAGCGCGACCGAGGTGCGGGTCTTGGCCTCCAGGACGGACCGGAAGGTCTCCTGCGTCATCGTCGCGACACTCTGGTCGCGCAGAACGATCGTGGCGTGGAAGACGCCGTGCAGGGCGCCGTGGGCGGCGCGGGTCCGGGCGACGGCGTCGCGCAGCGCCGCGGGGTCGGTCGCGTCGGCGCGCCGGTAGGTGACGCGGGTGCCGCTCGGGTCGATGGTGCGCAGGCGCTCGCGCCGGGCGTCGTCGAGCTCGCTGCGGCCGAGCAGGACGACCTTCGCCCGGTAGGTGCGCACGAGCCAGGCGGTCAGCTCCAGGCCGATGCCGCCGGCGCCGCCGAGGATGAGATACGTGCCCTCCTCGCGGATCCGCTCCGCGGGGGGCGTGGCCGGGACGGGGACGAGCCGACGGCGGTGCAGGACGCCGCCGCGCAGCGCGTACGGGCCTCCCGCGGGGACGTCGAGGACGTCGGCGGTCGGCGCCTCGGCGGACCACCGGTCGACGACGGCCACCCGCCAGCGGGGGTGTTCCTGGGCCAGGGAGAGGGCGAGGCCGTGCAGGCTGGCCGCGTACGGGTTGGCGGGCGACTCGTCGCCCGTGGTGATCGCGTCCTCGGTGACGACGGTGAGCCGGACCGCCGAGCCCAGCTTCTGCAGGGCCTTGGCGAGCCGGAAGAGGGTGAGCACGCCGCGCTCCTGCGCGGCTTCGAGGGCGTCGGTGTCGTCGGTGCGGCCGGTGGCGGCGGGGCCGAGCAGTACGACGTGGTCGGGGCGGCCGGGCAGGTCGGTGCCGGCGGCGATGCGGTCGGGGTCCAGCTCGACGACGGTGCCGCCCAGACGCCGCGTCAGGACGGCGGCGAGGCGGGCGTGCTCGGGGCCGCGGACGAGCCAGGTGGTGCCGCCGGCCGGGGCCGGGTCCCGGTCGGCCGTCGCGGACCAGCGCGGGGTGAACATCAGCTCGTCGGCGGACACGGCACCGGCCGCGGGCGCGGGCGCGGATGCGGCCACCGCGCTGCCGGGGGCAGGGCGCAGGGACAGGTCGCGCAGGCGTGCGCACACGCGTCCGGTGTCGTCGGTGAGGGTGAGGTCGTAGCGGTCGGTGCCGACGGTCCGTACGTGGGCGTAGCCGAGCCCGGTGACCGGGGCGAGGACCTCGGCGGCGGCCAGGGCGTAGGGCACCATGGCGGGGCCTGCGGTGCGGTCGCGCAGCACCGCGAAGGCGTGCAGGGCGCCGTCGACCACCGAGGGGTGCAGGGCGCAGCCGGCGAAGGGGGCGGCCTCGGCGGGGATGCGCAGGCGCACCAGCGCCTCCCCGTCGCCCGCGGCGATCCACTCGACGGCCCGCAGGGCGGGGCCGTAGACGAGTCCGGCGGCGGCGAGATCCGCGTACAGCCGCGCGCCCTCGTGACGGTCGGTCAGGCGGGCCTTGAGTGCTTCGACGGGGACGTTGTCGGGGGCCGGGGCGTCGAGCGTGCCGATGCGGCCCTCGGCGAGCACCTGGCCCTCGTCGTCCCTCAGGTCGAAGGCGAGGCCGGCCTCACCGCGGCGCAGCCGCGTCCGGGCGGAGCGCTCGGCGCCGCCGACCACGAAGGGCCGCAGCCACCGCACGCCGGAGAGCCGCAGGTGCTCCCCCGCGCCGGCCGCCTCGGCGGCCGCGCGTGCCATCTCCAGGACGGCCGCGGCGGGCAGCAGGCGCAGTTCGCCGACGCGGTGGCCGTCGATGTAGGGGTGCTCGGGGCCGAAGGCGGCCCGGTGGGTGAGGCCGTCGAGGCTCTCGGCGGGGTCGAGTGTGCCGAGCAGCGGGTGTGCGGGGGTGGAGGCGGTGCGGGCGGGCGGCGACCAGATGGTGTCGGTGAGCCAGCAGCGCAGTTCCTCGAAGGGGTAGCCCGGCAGGGGCACGCGCCGTCCCTCGTTGCGCGGCCAGTCGATCGCCGCGCCGGCGACCCAGGCCGCGGCGAGGTGGGCGGGGGCGTCGCTCGCGGGCGCGGCGGCCTTGGAGGCCGCCCGGCCGCGCACGCTGCCGGTCCAGACGCCGTCGGTGTCCAGGCCCCGCAGGCGGGCGACGAGTTCGGCGGTGGTGGAGGCCAGGACGACCATGCGGTCCGCCCATTCCTCGCGGCCGTGCTGCAGGGTGAAGGCCACGTCCGCGAGGCGGTGCGGCTCGCGCTCCAGGGCGTCGGCGAGCAGGCCGGCCAGGACGGGCAGCCGCTCGGGCGCCCGGGTGGAGAGCGGGAAGAGCCACGGGCCCGCCTGCTCCTGGTGCGGCGCCGGGGCGGCGTGCTCGTCGACGTGTTCCTCGACGTGTTCCTCGACGACGAGGTGGGCGTTGGCGCCGCCGGCGCCGAAGGAGCTGATGCCGGCCCGGCGCAGGGCGCCTGCGGGGCGGGGCCAGGGGGCGAGGTCGCGCTGGACGCGCAGCGGGGTGGAGTCGAAGTCGATGTTGGGGTTGAGGGGGTCGGCGTGCAGGGACGGCACGAGTTCGCCGTGCTGCATCTGCAGCAGCACCTTGCACAGCCCCGCCATGCCGGAGGCGGACTCCAGGTGTCCGACGTTGGACTTGACCGAGCCGATGGGCAGGCTGCGCGGGGCCATGCCGGCCGTGCCCAGGGCGCGGGCGAGGCCGCGGATCTCCACCGGGTCGCCGAGGGCGGTTCCGGTGCCGTGGGCCTCCAGGTAGCCGAGCGAGGCGGGGTCGGCGCCGGCCTCGGCCAGCGCCCGGCTGACCAGGTCGCCCTGGGCGACGGGGTTGGGCACGGTGAAGCCGTTGGTGCGGCCGCCGTGGTTGACGCTGGTGCCGAGGATGACGCCGTGGATGTGGTCGCCGTCGCGGACGGCGTCGGCGAGCGGTCGCAGCAGCACCGCGCCGACGCCCTCGCCGGGCACGTAGCCGTCGCCGTCGGCGCCGAAGCTGCGGCACCGGCCGTCGCTGGAGGTGAAGCCGCCCTGGCCGAGGAAGCGGTACTTGTACGGGTGGACGTGCAGGTTGACGCCGCCGGCGAGGGCCATGTCGGTGTCACCGGCGCGCAGGTCGCGCACGGCCAGGTGGATGGCGGTGAGCGAGGAGGAGCACATGGTGTCCACGCCCAGGCTGGGGCCGGTCAGGCCCAGGGTGTAGGAGACGCGGTTGGCGATGGAGGCGTGGGAGGAGGCGCCGATCCGCCCGTCCTCGGCCTCGTGCAGCTGGTACAGCCCGTACATGGCGCCCACGTAGACGCCGACGCGGCGGGTGCGCAGGTCGGCGCGGGTGCGTCCGGCGTTCTCCATGGCGTGCCAGGCGCTCTGCAGGAACAGCCGCTCCTGCGGGTCGATGATCTCCGCCTCGCGGGGCGAGATGCCGAAGAAGAGCGGGTCGAAGGTGTCGATGCCGCGCAGGAAGCTGCCCCAGCGGCTGTAGCGGGCGTCCCGGTCGGCGGGGGTGGCCTGGTCGTAGTCGCGCCAGTTCCAGCGGTCGGCGGGGATCTCGGTGACCAGGTCGCGGCCGGCCCGCAGGTGGGACCAGAACTCCTCCAGGGTGTCCGACTCGGCGAACCGTGCCGCGACGCCCACGATGGCGATGGGCATCGGGCCGGCGGGAGCCGCAGCGGACGGGGGCGTCACCGCTACGGGTGCGGGTGCGCGTACGGGCTCGGGTGCGGCCGCCGGTGCCGCGGGGGCCGCCGCCGGGGCCTCTTCGGGTGCCGGTGCGGCGAGTTCCGTGAGGCGGGCGCCGTGCTGCTCGGTGAACCAGCCCGCGAGGTCGCGCAGGTTCTGGTACTCGAAGAACAGCGTCTTCGGCAGCGATCCGAAGTCCTCCTCCAGCCGGCGGGTCAGGTCCATGATGAGCAGCGAGTCGATGCCGTACTGCTCGAAGGCCGTGCCGGGCTCGATGTCCTCGGCGGGGAACTCGAAGACCTCGGCGAGGACCTCGCGCAGGAAGTCCTCGGCGAGGGCGGCGGCCGGCGGCTGCCCGCCGGCCGCCGGGGCGGGCGCGGCAACGGGCTCCGGTGCAGGGGCGTTGAGCACCTCGCGCAGCCGGGCGAGGTTGCCGTGCGCGACCATGACGTGGTCGCCGTCGTGGCCCAGGGCGCGGTCGAAGGCGTCCAGCGCCGCCTGCGTCGGCATGGCCACCAGGCCGACCTGGCGGGCCATGCGGGCGGCGGTGGCGTCGTCGGCGTCCACGCGGATGCCGCCGTCGGCCCACAGCGACCACAGCACGGACAGGCTGCGGCCGGGCCGGTCGCTATTGCGCCGCCATGCCGTGAACGCGTCGAGGAAGCGGTTGGCGTAGGCGTAGTCGGTCTGGCCGGGGCTGCCGGCGGCGCCGGACATGGAGGAGAAGGCGACGAAGAAGTCGAGGGGGTCGCCGGCGGTGGCCGCGTCCAGCTCCAGGGTGCCGCGGACCTTCGGGCCGAGGACGGCCGCGCTCTCCTCGTCGCTCTTGCGGATCAGCAGGGCGTCGCGGGTGACGCCGGCCAGGTGCAGCACGCCGTGGAGGGGCCCGTGCGCGGCGTGGACGCGCGCGACCAGGTCGGCGGCGGCGCCCGGGGCGCCGAGGTCGGCCTGCAGGTAGTGCACGTCGAGGCCGGCGGCGCGCAGGTCGGCGAGGTCGGCCTGCGGCGAACGGCCCGTCAGGACGTAGCGGGCGGAGCCGCCCAGGTGGGCCACGAGGTGGCGGCCGATGGCGCCGGCGCCGCCGGTGACGAGCACGGTGCCGCGCGGGGCGAGCGGCGCGGGGGCCGCCTGCGTGCTCTCCCAGCGCAGCACCTGGCGGCGGCCGGCGGCCGGGTGGCGGACCCGGAACTCGTGCGCGCTGCGTGCCTCGGTGGCGACGGCGGCGTCGAGGCCGGCGGCGCCGGTGTCGACGACGGCGACGCGGAAGTCGGGGTGTTCGTTGGCGAGGGCGCGCGCGAACCCGTCCAGGGCGTGCACCCGCGCGTCCTCGGCCCCGCCGGTCGGGCGGAACGCGTACAGCACCCGTACCGGCCTGCGGGCCGGCTGCGCCGCCCAGGAGCGGAACAGCCGCAGCAGGCCGGGCAGCGGGTCGCCGTCCGCGGCGCGCACCGCGCGGACGACCAGGAGCTCGTCGTCGCACGGGAAGAGCGCGTCCTCGCCGGCGGCCTCGGCGCCGGCCGGTATCTCCTCGCCGAGGGCGACCACGCGCGCCGCGCGGGGCTGCGCCGAGGGTGCGGGGGCGTCCTGCCAGCGCTGGACGAGCAGGTGGGCGGCGACGGTGCCGTCGAGGGCGGCGGCGCCGTCGACGGCGCGGGTGACGACGGCGCGCAGGCGCACGCACACGCGGCCCCGGTCGTCCGTCAGGCTCACGTCGTGGCCGGCGGGGGTGGCGAGCGCGTGCACGTGGCCCTGCTCGGGCAGCGGGCCGAAGATCTCGACGGCGTCGAGGGAGAAGGGCAGCCGGCGGGCGCGGGGGGCCGAGGGGTCCTCGTCGGTCCACAGGCACGCCTGGAGCATCGCGTCGAGCAGGGAGGGGTGCAGGGCGAAGTCGGAGAAGGGCACGTCGGCGGCCTGCGGCACGGCGACGTGGGCCAGGGCCTCGCCGGGCGCGGAGCGCACCGAGCGCAGGCCCTGCAGGCTGGGGCCGTAGCCGCCGCCGAGGGCGGTGAAGACGGCGTAGCACTCCTCGGCCGTCGCCGTGCGCGGCAGCCGGGAGCGGACGGCGTCCAGGTCCAGGTGCGGGGCCTCGGCGGGGGCGTCGAAGCGGAGGGTGCCGGTGGAGCACAGCGCGCCCTCCGCCGTGCCGTCGGCCCGCCGCACCTCGTAGGCGACGCCGTCGGCGCCGGGCTCCAGGTGCAGGCGCACGCGCACCGGCTCGTCCTCGACGAGCACGGGGCGGGCCCACAGGACGTTGACGATGCCGGTGGCGCGGCCGTGCCCCTGCGCGGCGGCAGCGGCCACGGCGAACTCCAGCGCGGCCACCGCGGGCAGGATCCGCACCGGGCCCAGGGCGTGGTCGCGCAGGTAGAACTCCTCGCCCGTCAGCAGCCGTTCGGCGGGGGTGTCGGCGAGGGAGGCCGGCGGGTTGATCCAGTAGCGGCGGGTCGGCCGGGGCGGCAGGGGCAGGGAGAGCCGGGCGGGGCGGCCGCCGGGCGGCTCCGGCCAGGCGACGGCCCGCCCGGTGACCCACAGCCGGGCGGCCTCGGCCGCGTCGTTGGTGCGCACGGCGTCGCCGGGGGCGTCGGCGGTCGCGGTGCCGCGCACCACGCCGACGCCGTCGCGCAGGCGCCCGGTCAGTTCGGCGACGCTCGCGGCGACCACGGCGAGCCGCTCGCGCAGCTCCTCGCGGCCGGTTCGCAGCGTGTGCGCCACGGCCTCGAAGGAGGCCGCCGGGTGGGCCTCCAGCCAGGCCACCAGCTCCGCCCGGTAGCGGTCGAGCTGTTCGGGGCCGTCGGCCGACAGCACGACGACCGCGGCGGTCGTCTTCTCGGTGTTGCCGCTCATCAACGCTTCCCCGCCTCTTCGACTACCACGTGCACGTTGCTGCCTCCCATGCCGAACGAGCTGACGCCGGCCCGGGCCGGCGCGCCGTCGGGTGTTTCCCATGCCTGCGCCGCGGACTGGATCCGGAACGGGCTGTCCGCGAGGTCGATCACCGGGTTGGGCACCCGCAGGTCCACCAGACCGGGGAGCGTGCGGTGCCGCATCGCCAGCAGGACCTTCACGATGCCGGCGACGCCGGCGGCGGCCTCCAGGTGGCCGATGTTCGTCTTGACCGACCCGATGCCGGTGCGCCCCGCGGAAAGGGGGAGCCCCCGCTCCGCGTACAGCCGGCCGAAGGCGTCCTTGAGCGCGTCGATCTCGATCGGGTCGCCCAGCGGCGTCCCGGTGCCGTGGGCCTCGATGTAGCCGATCGTGTCGGGCGCGACCGCGGCGGCCCGGTGCGCGGCGAGGACGACCTCGGCCTGCGCCTGCGGGTTGGGCACGGTGAGCGAGTGGGTGTGCCCGCCGTGGTTCTCCGCCGAGCCGATCAGCACGCCGTGCACCGGATCGCCGTCGGCCAGCGCCCGGTCGAGCAGCTTGAGCGCGAGGAGCACCACGCCCTCGCCCCTGCCGTAGCCGTCGGCGCGTTCGTCGAAGGTCTTGCAGCGTCCGTCGGGGCTGAGCATCCCGGCGCGGCGCAGTCCGGTGAAGCCGTGCGGCGACAGCAGGAGGTTGGCGCCGCCGGCCAGGGCGAGTTCGCAGTCGCCGAGCTGGAGTGCGCGCGCCGCGCGGTGGACGGCCACCAGCGAGCTGGAGCAGGCCGTGTCGAAGACGGCGCTGGGGCCGTGCAGGTCGAAGACGTACGAGATGCGGTTGGCCGCGATCGAGGCGACGTTGCCGATGAGGAAGTGGTCGCCCATCTCCGCGGAGCCGGGGCCGAGCAGGCTCAGGTAGTCGGCGCCGCTGAGGCCCACGAAGACCCCGGTGCGGCTGCCCGCCAGTGCGGCGGGGACCTGCCCGGAGTCCAGGACGGCCTCGTGCGCGGCGTGCAGCAGCAGCCGCTGCTGGGGGTCCATCTGCGCCGCTTCGCGGGGCGAGATGCGGAACAGCGCCGCGTCGAAGGCGTCGACGTCGTCGATGTAGGAGCCCCGGAACGCCTCGGGGAACACCCGTGCGGAGAAGCCGCGTTCCATCGGGTACGGCCGGGTCAGGTCGCGGCCGGCGGCGAGGTGCCCCCAGAACTCCTCCAGGGTGGCGGAGGAGGGCAGCCGCCCGCCGATCCCGATGATCGCCACCGGCGGGTAGCCGGTCGGCGCGGCGGCGGGGGCGGCGGGTGCCGCGGCGGCCGGGGCGAAGGCTGCGGGGTGGGCGTCGGCGAGGTGCGCGGCGAGGGAGGTGAGGTCGGGGCGGGCGTAGAAGACGGTCGGCCGCACCGTGATGCCGAAGCGTTCGCGCAGGGCGACCGCCAGCCGGGTGAAGCCGATCGAGTCGAAGCCCGCCTCGCCGAGCGGCCGGTCGAGGGGAATCTGCTCCGCCGTCACCCCGGCGACGTCCGCCGCCGCCCGGCGCAGCAGCGCCACGAGGTCGCCGGCACCGGCCGTGGGGCGCGCGGCCGGCTCGGGCCGGGCGGCCACGGCCGGTGCCGGCTGGTCGCCGTGGCCGAAGCGGCGCAGCAGGTCGTCCAGCGGCGACGCGGCGAGCGGGCCGGTGTCGACCTTGGCGTTGGGGGTCATCGGGAACCGGGCCAGGGCCACGGTGCGCGAGGGGAGCATGTACGCCGGCAGCCACGCGGCGATGCGGCGGGCGGCGGCCTCGCCGGCCTGTGCCGAGGCGGTCACGAACGCCACGAGCTGCGGGTGTCCGACGAGGTCCTCGCGGACCACGACGCGGACGTCGCCGACCTCGCCGGTGCGCCGGATCGCGGCCTCGATCTCGCCGAGCTCGATGCGGTGGCCGCGCAGCTTGACCTGCCGGTCGGCGCGGCCGAGCAGCACCATCTCGCCGTCGGCCGACCAGCGCGCCAGGTCGCCGGTGCGGTACAGCCGCTCGCCGGTGACGGCGTCCTCGACGAAGCGCTCGGCCGTCAGCTCGGGCCGGCCGCGGTAGCCGCGGGCGACGCCGTCGCCGCCGATGAGCAGTTCGCCGACGGCGCCGAACGGCACGGGGGCGCCGTCGGGGGCGGCCGTGCGGAAGGTGGTGTTGGCGATCGGGGTGCCGACGGTGACGGGGTGGTGGCGGCGTACGCGCTGGGCGGAGGACCAGATGGTCGTCTCGGTCGGGCCGTACATGTTCCACAGCTCGTCGCACCGGGCCAGCAGCCGCTCGGCGAGCTCGGGGGTCAGGGCCTCCCCGCCGCACAGGATCCTGGCCACCCGGCCGGTCCAGCCGGCGTGCAGCAGCATCTCCCAGGTGGCGGGCGTGGCCTGGACGAGCGTGGCGCCCGAGGTGCCGATGAGGTCGCCCAGCGCGAAGGCGTCCCGTACGGCGTCGGCGGGTGCGACGTGCACGGTGGCGCCGCGGGTCAGCGGGAGCAGCAGCTCCAGGCCCGAGATGTCGAACCCGGCGGTGGTCACGGCCAGCAGCGTGTCGTCCTCGGCGCAGCCGGGGCGCTCCGCCATGGAGGTGAGCAGGTTGACGAGGTTGCCGTGGGTGACCTCGACGCCCTTGGGAGCCCCGGTCGACCCGGAGGTGTAGAGCACGTACGCGAGGTCGGAGTCGCGGCGGGCGACCGGCTCCGCCGGTGCGGCCGGCTGCAGGGCGGTCAGGGGGATGCGCACGCCCGGGGTGTCCTCGGGCAGCCGGTCGGCGAGGTCCGCGTCGAGGACGACGGCCGCCAGGCCCGCGTCCGTGGCGATGTGGGCGAGCCGGGCGGCGGGGAAGTCCGGGTCGAGGGGGACGTAGGCGGCTCCGGCGGCCTGGACGGCGAGCAGGGCCGTGATCAGCGCGGCCCGGCGGCCGACGAGGACGCCCACCAGGTCGCCGGGGCGCACGCCGCGGTCGGCGAGGAGCCGGGTGAGCGCGTGCACCTGTCCGGCCAGCCCGGCGTAGGTGAGCGGGCCGTCGGCGTCGACGACGGCGGTCCGCCCGGGGGTGCGCCGGGCCTGCTCCAGCACGAGGCCGGCGGCGGTGACGTCGCGGGGCCGCTCGGTGCGGGTGGCGTTGACCCGGTCGACGAGGGCGCGTTCGGCCGCGGTGGCGAGGGCGACGTCGGCGACGCGGCGGTCGGGGTCGGCCGTCACCGCCTCCAGCAGCAGCCGGTAGTGCTCGGCCAGCCGCTCGATGGTGGCGCGGTCGAAGAGGGCGGGGTCGTACTTGACGTACACGTGGGCCCCGGCGCCGCGCACGACCACCTCGACGACGAGGTCGTTCTCGCCCTCCTGGGTCAGGTCGAGGGCGTCCTTGAAGACGGTCTGCCCGGCCGCCATGTCCTGATCGCCGCCGACGCCCTGCTGCATGTAGAAGCCGATGCCGAAGTCGGCCTCGGCGTCGGAGGTGCGGCGCAGGTCGTCGACGACGGACGCGAACGGGTAGGCGCTGTGGTCCTCGGCCTCCGCCATCCGCTCCTGGACGGCGGCCATGAGCTCGGTGAAGCGCGTCCCTCCGGCGCAGTCCAGGCGCAGGACCACCGGGTTGATGAGGTAGCCGACGGTGCGGTCGAAGCGCTGCGAGGGACGGCCGTCGGTCGGCACCATGACGCTGATGTCGCGCTGCCCGGAGTGGCGGTGCAGCAGGGCGGCGAAGGCGCCGAGGACGACGGCGAACGGGGTGAGCCGGGCCGCGCGGGCGGTGTCGCGCACCGCGCTCCAGGTGGCCTCCGGCAGCCGCAGCTGCACCATCGCGCCCTCGGCGTGGGAGGCCGGGGCGGTGCGGCGGCGGTCGGCGAGCGCGCCGGTCACCGGGGCGCTGGAGGCGCCGGTGAGGCGCTCCAGCCACCAGCGGCGGTGCTCCTCGGCCTCGGGGCCGGCGAGCATTTCCCGCTGCCAGCGCACGAACTCGGCGTACGGCGCGGCGGGTTCGACCGGCGGGAGCCCACGGCCGGCGGCCAGCGCGTCGTGGCAGGCGACGATGTCGCGCAGCAGGAGGTGGCTGGAGACGCCGTCGGTGATCAGGTGGTGGAAGACCAGGAGCAGCAGCGTGCCACCGCCGGGCGCGGTGATCAGCCACATGCGGTGCAGCGGGTCGCTCTCGAGGTCGAAGGGGCGGCGCACCAGGTTCCGTACGCGGGCGGCGAACTCGCCGTCGGTGACGTGGGCGAGGTCGAGCCGGGTGACGTCCGCGGCGCGGTCGGTGACCTCCTGCACCGGCCCGCCGGCGGCCAGCCGGACGGCGATGCGCAGGCCCGGGTGGCGCCGCACGACGGCGTCCAGCGCCTCGGCGAGCACGCCGGGGTCGACGTCGTCGCCGAGCCACAGGCCCAGCGGGAGGTTGTAGGAGGTCGCCTGCGGGTTGGTGGCGTGGATCGCCCACAGCGCCGCCTGTCCCCGGCTGAGCGGGTACGGGCCGGGCTCGGGCGCCGGTGCGGGCTCGTGTGCGGGCTCTTGTGCCGGCTCGTGTGCGGGTGCGGCGTCGACCAGGCCCCGCAGCAGGAGCTCGGCCACCTCGTCGGACACCTCGCCGGCGGCGATCGCCGCCAGCAGGTCGCGCAGTTCGGTGCTCATCGGTCCGTCCCTCCCTTCAGTGCGGCCAGTGCGTCGTCCACGCGGACGGTGCCGTTGCGCAGCCCCGCCAGCAGGGCCGCAACCTTGTCCACGGCCGGTGCGGGGGCCGGTCCGGGGGCCGGTTCGGGCGCCACCTGGACTTCCGGTGCGGACTTCCCGGCCGCGGGCAGCGGCCCGTACGCCTCGAACACGGCGCGGGCCATCGCGCGCACCGTCTGCCCCACGCCGAAGGTCCGCGCGGGGATGTCCACGCCGTAGTCGGCGCCCAGGCGGCGGCTCAGCCGGCGCAGGCCGAGGGAGTCCACTCCCGCGTCGGACAGCACCCGGTCCAGGGGCAGCCGGTCGGGCCGCATCCCCAGGTGCGCGGCCAGCAGTCCGCGCACGTGCTCGCGGACGGCGTCCTCCGGGTCGTCCCCGGCGTCCGGAACGGCCGGGGCGGGAGCAGCGGGCGGGGCGGGAGCGGCGGTCGGGGCGGGTTCCGGTGCCGCCGGCGTCTCCGGTGCGGTGCCCGCGTCCTCGCCGCCGGCCACCAGGCCGGCCTCGGCGGCCTGGACGGCGTCGAACCGCGGGCCGGGGGTGAGCCAGTAGCTCTCCCGCGCGAAGGGGTACGTCGGCGCGGGGACCCGCCGGGGGGCTCCCGACGGCCACAGCTCGGCCCAGTCGATCGGGGCGCCGCCGGCCCACAGCCGGGCGACCTTGTCCAGCCGGCCGGCGTCGACCACGGACTTCAGGTACCGGTGGCCCTCCGGGCCCTCCAGCAGCAGGGCGGTGGTGGTGTCCTTGCCGTCGCCGGTGAACACCCCGGGGGCACTGCCGTCCGCCAGCCAGGACTCCAGGGCCGCCACCAGCGTGCGCAGCGAGTCGGCGACGACGGCGAGGCGCTCGCCGAAGGCCTCGCGGCCGGTCTGCAGCGTACGGGCGAGGGCGGCCGGCGCGACGTCGTCGTGCTCCGCGGCCCAGCGGGCGACGCGCTGCGCGTAACCGCGCAGCCGCTGCGGGTCCTTGGCGGACAGGACGAACAGCTGGGGGCCTGCCGGGGCGGCGGCGACCGGCTCCTCGCGGTACTCCTCGACCACCAGGTGGGCGTTGACCCCACCGAGGCCGAAAGAGCTCACCCCGGCGCGCAGCGGCGCCTCGGCGCCGTCGGGCGTGCGCACGCGCCGCCACGGTTCGCGCCCGGTCACCACGCGCAGCGGGCTGCCGTCCAGGCGCAGGTGCGGGTTGGGGGTCTCCAGGTGCAGGTTGCCGGGGATCTCCCGGTGCCGCATGGCGAGCAGGGCCTTGATCAGGCCGGTGACGCCGGCGGCCGCCTCCAGGTGGCCGGTGTTGGTCTTCACCGCGCCCAGGGCCACGTGGGCCTCCGTGCACGCGGCGCCGTGGTCGGCGTAGAGCTGGGCGAAGGCCGTCTTCAGGCCCTCGACCTCGACGGGGTCGCCGAGTTCGGTGCCGGTGCCGTGGGTCTCGACGTAGGTGACGGTGCGCGGGTCGACGCCGGCGCGGCGGTGCGCCTTGAGGATGCAGGCGGCCTGCGCGTCCGGGTTGGGGGCGGTCAGCGAGTTGGTGCGGCCGCCGTGGCCCACGGCGCTGCCGCGCAGGACGGCGTGGATGACGTCGCCGTCCGCGATCGCCGCGTCCAGGCGCTTGAGGACCACCACGCCGACGCCCTCGGCGCGCACGATGCCATTGGCGCGGGCGTCGAAGGTGCGGCAGCGCCCGTCGGGGCTGAGCATGTCGGCCTGGCTCATGTCGACGAACAGCGTGGGCGAGGCGATGACGTTGACGCCGCCGGCCAGCGCGACGTCGCAGTCGCCGTGCCGGATGGCCTCGGCCGCGCGGTGCACGGCGACGAGGGAGGAGGAGCAGGCGGTGTCGAGGGTCTCGCTGGGTCCGCGCAGGTTCAGCAGGTAGGACACCCGGTTGGACATGATGGCGTGGGCCCGGCCGACGGTGCTGTAGCCGTCGAGCGGGACGCCGAGGGCGTGCTGCAGCTCGAAGTAGTCGTAGGTGCCGCTGCCGATGAAGACGCCCGTGTCGGTGCCGGAGAGCGCGGACGGCCGGATGCCGGCGTCCTCGAGCGCGCTCCAGGACGCCTCCAGGACGAGCCGGTGCTGCGGGTCCATGGCCACGGCCTCGTGCGGCGAGATGCCGAAGAACTGCGGGTCGAACAGGTCGACCCGGCGCAGGAAGCCGCCCCACTTCGCCGTCGTGCGGAACTGCCCGGGCTCCGGGTCGCCGTGCAGGCGCCGCCAGTCCCAGCGGTCCTCCGGGATCTCGCGGACGAGATCGTCGCCCGCCGTCAGGTGCTGCCAGAACTCGTCCAGGTCGTCGGAGTCCGGCAGCACGCCCGCCATGCCCACGATGGCGACGGCCACGGGCTCGGCGGGCTCACCGGGTGCACCGGCGAAGGCCGCCGGGGCGGCCACGGGCGCCGGTACGGGCGCGGGTACGGATACGGGAGGCGCTGTCACGGTGGCCGGTTGCGGTGCGGGGGCCTGCTGCGGGGCGGGCGCGGCCGGGCGTACGGCCGCGGCCAGGTCGGTGGCGTGGTCCCGCAGGATCTTGTCGACGAGGTCGTTCGCGGTGGCCACGCCGAAGAACGCGGCGGGCGTGAGGTCGAGGTCCCAGCGCACGTTCACCAGGTGGCTCAGGCGCGTGTACATGATGGAGTCGAAGCCGAAGCGGCTGAGCAGGTCGTCCGGGGCGAGCTCGCCCGGCCGGATGCCGGCCACCTCGCAGAGCAGGCCCAGCAGTTCGCCGGCCACGGCCTCGCGCCACGGCCCCTCGGCGGGGGCCGCCGCGGGAGCGGGCGCCGGGGCCGCCGCCGGGGCCACGGCCGGGACCGCGTCCGTGCTGACGCCGATGCGGCCGAGGAATGCGTCCGTTGCGGAGACCACTGCCACCTGTACCTCCTGCCGGCCGAGCACCTGGCCCAGCGCCTCGAATCCCGCCTGCGGTGAGAGCGGGTGGACACCCGCGGCGACCAGCCGGTCGCGGTGGCGCTCGGTGAGCGCGGAGCCTGCCCAGGCCCCCCAGTTCACGACCCGCACGGGGTACGGCAGCCGGGCGGCGAGCGCGTGGGCGACGGCGTCCTGGGCGGTGCAGCCGGCCGCGTAGGCCGCCTGGCCGGGGTTGCCGAGGAAGGACTGGACGGAGGAGAACACCGCGAGGAAGTCCAGCGGGCGGTCGCCCAGCGCCTCGGCGAGCGCGGCGGTGGTGCGGCTCTTGGCGGCCAGGCCGCGCAGGAACCACTCCTCGTCCATGGCCGCCAGCGACCGGTCGCTGGGCACGGTCACCGTGTGCACGACCCCGTGCACGACGCCCACGCGGGCGAACACCGCGCGCAGCTGCTCCGGTTCGGCGGCGTCGGCCCGGTGGACCTCCACG
Source organism: Streptomyces sp. PKA51 (assembly GCF_057552455.1). Lineage (NCBI taxonomy): Bacteria > Bacillati > Actinomycetota > Actinomycetes > Kitasatosporales > Streptomycetaceae > Streptomyces > Streptomyces sp. PKA51. The sequence goes on along the minus strand of NZ_BAAJPZ010000001.1, from coordinate 176,509 downwards.
GCGGTGCCGGACGGGTCGACGGCCCGGATGCGGGCGGCCCTGGCCGCGTCCGGCGCGGAGCGCCCGACGAGGACGACCCTGGCCCGGTACCGCCGCACCAGCTGCTCGGCGATGTCCAGCCCGATGTCGCCGGTGCCGCCGACGATCACGTACGTCCCGCCCTCGCGCAGCACCGGCGCGGCCGGCGCCGGGCCGTCGACGGGCACGAGCACCTGTCGGTACCAGCGGCCGGCGCGCAGCGCGTAGTCGCCCGGGGCGGTGGTGAAGGGCGCGGCGGGGGTGTCCGCGGCGAGGTCGACGGTGGTGACGTGCCAGCGCTCGCACTCGTGCCGCACCGACCGGGCCAGGCCCAGCACAGCGGCGGCGAGCGGGTCGGCGGGCGCGCCGTCCATCGCGGCGGCGCCGCGGGTGACGACCGTCAGCGCGAGCTCGCCGGCCGCGGCCGGGCGCGCCTGCAGGTGCTTGACGACCCGGAACAGCTCCAGCACGCCGGCTTCGCCGGTGACCACGGCGTGGACCGCCGCGGGGGTCGGCAGCGCGTCCAGGGGCGCGTCGCCGATGCGGTGGACGCCGGCGGCCGGGGGGCCGTCGTGGCCGAGCACCCACAGGGGGCCGGTGGCCCGGGCGGGGGCGGTCGGGTCGGCGACGGGCTGCCAGCGCGGTGCGTACAGGCCCGCCGGGGCCGCGGCGGCAGGCTGCTGCCCGGGCGCCTGCAACTCCTGCGGCTCGTGCGACTCCTGCGGCTCGTGGGTGTCCACCCAGCAGCGGCGGCGTTCGAACGGGTAGGTGGGCAGCGGGATCAGCATGCCGTCCCCGGGCCAGGCGATCGACTCGCCGGCGACCCAGCGGTCGGCGGGCGCGGTGCCGCCGGGCCGGGCGAGTGCGGGGTGGTCGGCGCCGCGGGCGGCGGCCGCGAGCGCGGCGGCCAGGGTCTGCCGGTCGCCGGCGGTGACGGCCAGGCGCACCTCCATGGCGTCGCGCCCGTGCTGGAGGGTGTACGCCACGTCGGCGAGGTCCGGGGCCCGGTCCAGGGCGCCGAGCAGCGCCGTCGCGTACCGGTTCAGGGCCTCGGGCGTCCGCGCGGACAGCGGGAACACCCAGGGTCCGTGCGGCCGTTGCGGCTCCTGCGCGGGCCGGGCCTCCTCCAGGACGACGTGGGCGTTGACCCCGCCGTAGCCGAAGGAGCTCACGCCCGCGCGGCGCGGGGCGCCGGCCGGGCGCGGCCAGGGCTGCGCGGTGCGCGGCAGGTGGAAGGGGCTGCCGGACAGGCGCAGGTGCGGGTTCTGCTCGCCGAGGCCGGCCACGGGCGGCAGCACGCCGTGTTCCAGGGCGAGGAGCACCTTGATGACGCCGGCGGCGCCGGCGGCGGACTCCAGGTGGCCGATGTTGGCCTTGACCGCTCCCAGGGCGCAGTAGGGCTCGGCCGGTGCCGGGCGGCCGCGCCGGGCGTGCAGTTCGTCGAAGGCCAGGCGCAGGCCGTTGATCTCGACGGGGTCGCCGAGTTCGGTGCCGGTGCCGTGGGTCTCGAGGTAGCCGACGGTGGTGGGGTCGGTGCCGGCGCGCTCGTGCGCCCGTACGATCATCGCCGCCTGGGCGGCCGGGTTGGGCGCGGTCAGCGAGCGGGCGCGGCCGCCGTGGTTGACGGCGGTGCCGCGCAGCCAGGCCCGCACGCGGTGGCGGGCGGCCAGGCCGGCCCGGGTCAGGACGACGAGGCCGTAGCCCTCGCCGCGCACGAAGCCGTCGGCGCGGGCGTCGAAGGCGCGGCAGCGGCCGTCCGGGCCGAGCATGCCGGTGCTGCTGAGCAGGACGTGGTTGTGGGGGGAGAGCAGGAGGTTGACGCCGCCGGCCACGGCGATGTCGCACTCCCCCGCCCGGATGGCCTCGGCGGCGCGGTGCAGGGCCACCAGGGAGCTGGAGCAGCCGGTGTTGACCGGTTCGCTGGGGCCGTGCAGGTCGAGCAGGTAGGAGATGCGGTTGACGAGGATGGAGTGCGTGGTGGCGGTGGCGGCGTGGGCGTCGACGGGGGTGCCCGCGGCCCTGCGGACCTCCTCGTAGTCGCTGGATCCGGCGCCGATGAACAGGCCGGTGTTCGAGCCGGCGAGGGCGCCCGGTGCCAGGCCCGCGTCCTCCAGGGCGCTCCACACGCCCTGCAGGACCAGCCGCTGCTGCGGGTCCATGCCGGCGGCCTCGTGCGGGGAGATGCCGAAGAAGAGCGGGTCGAACATCTCGACGTCGTGGACGAAGCCGCCGCGGCGGGCGTGCACGCCGTCGGGGAGGGCGCGCCAGTCCCAGCGCTCGGCGGGCACGTCGGCGACCAGGTCGTCGCCGGCCACCAGGTGCTGCCAGAACTCGTCCAGGTCGTGGCTGCCGGGCATCCGCCCGGCCATGCCGACGACGGCGATCGCCTCGGGCTCGGCGGCCGGCGCGGGGGCGGGTGCCACCGGGGCCGGGGCAGGGGCCGGTTCCGGCTGCTGCGCCTCGGCGGCCACGGGGGTGGTCGCCTGCGCCAGCGCGGGGTTGTCGCGCACGAGGCGCTCGGCCAGGGAGCGCAGGGTGGGCGTCTCGTAGAACAGCGCGGGGGTCACGTCCAGACCGAAGTCGTCGTTGAGTCGCCCGGCGAGGAGGCTGTAGCTGACCGAGTCGAAGCCGTAGTCGCCGATCGCGCGGTCGAGGTCGAGGTCGCCGAGGGGGATGCCGGAGGCGTCCGACGTCAGGGCCAGGAGCGCGTCGGTGAAGGAGGCGCCGCCTGCGCCGGTGGGCGGGGCGGCCTCGGCGGCCCGGGCCACGACGACGTGCTGGAAGTTGCGGGTGGTCTCGGCGGCCTCGGGCAGGGCGGCGGTCACCTCGTAGCCCTCCCCTGCGAGCAGCCGGGTCCAGCCGGGGACGTCCAGCAGCGGCGAGCCGGGCAGGCGCAGGGCGGTGTCGCCGTGCGCCCACCAGCCGTCGAACAGCCCGTAGGTGACGGTGGCGGGCAGGGTGACGGTGGTCAGCTCGTTGAACAGCAGCTCGCCCCCGGTGCGCAGCACGCCGCGCAGGTGGCGCACGGCGCGGCCCACGTCGGAGGTGGCGTGCAGGACGTTGGCGGCGACGGCGAGGTCGAAGCCCTGCGCCGGGAAGCCCTGGGCGACGGGGTCGGTGTCCAGGTCGAGGCGCTTGAACTTCAGGAAGGGGTAGTGGGCGCCGAACTCCCTCTTGCCGTGGGCGAGGAAGGTGACCGACAGGTCGGTGTACCAGTACTCCACGCGCTCGCCGTACGGCTGCAGGGCGCGCAGCAGTCCGGCGGAGGTGCCGCCGGTGCCGGAGCCGACCTCCAGGATGCGCACCGGGGCGCCGGCCGGCAGCTCGGCCAGGCGCCGCCGGACGTGCCCGACGAGGTGCTCGGTGAGCAGGTCGTTGTAGAGGTCGCTGATGGGGTTGCCCTTGTAGATGCTCTCCATGAGCGAGGTGCCGGAGCGGGGGAAGAGCAGGTCGGTGGCGAGCAGCTCGCCGCGCAGCAGCTCGGGGTAGCGCTCCAGGCACAGGGCCAGCAGCCGGACGAAGACCGCCGACTCGGGGTGGGCGTCGGCCAGTTCGGCGAGCCGCCGCAGGTGGCCGCCGGCGCGGGCCTCGGCCAGCGCGGCGGGGGCGGGGCGGTGGCGGCCGTCCGCGGCGTCGGTCAGGCCGGCGTGGGCGAGCATGTCGAGCAGGGTGTGCAGCAGCCGCTCGTAGCGGGGGGTGACCCCGACACGGCGGGCGATCCCGGCCGCGTCCGCGGCGGGCCCCTCGAAGGCGCCCATGCCGTCGAGCAGGGCGAGCAGGGCGCCCTGGGCGAGGTCCGTCATCTGCCGGTCGAGCGCGTGGAAGTCGTCCACCACACGCTGGGTCGCGGTGCTCGGGTGCCCGCCGGTGCCGGTCACGTCCGTGGTCTCCGTTCTGGTCGCTCCCATCCGCCCGCGCAGGGCCGCGGTGCCGGGCACGGCGACGGCCTGGGGTGCCGGCTGCCGCAGGGCCCGTACGAGCGCGGCGAATCCCGCCTCGGGCGTGATGGAGTGGAAGCCGGCGGCGGTGAGGCCGTCCCGGTGGGTGTCGTCGGCCACCGCGCCGACCGTGCCCCAAAAACCCCAGTCGACGGCGCGCACCGGATACGGCAGGCGGGCGTCGAGGGCGTGGGCGTAGGCGTCCAGGAAGGTGGAGCCGGCCGCGTAGTTGGCCAGGCCCGCATCGCCGAGGAAGGACTGCGCGGAGGAGAAGAACACCAGGAAGTCGAGCTCGCGTCCGCGCAGCGCGTCGGCCAGGGCGGCCGCGACGCCGGACTTGGCGGCGAGGCTCTCGGTGAGGTCCGCCTCGGACATGTTGCGCACCAGCCGGTCGCGCTGGACGAGGGCGGCGTGCACGATGCCGTGCACGGGGCCGGCCTCGTCGAGGAGGGCGGCGAGGCGGGCGCTGTCGGTCGCGTCGCACCGCAGGTAGCGGATTCCGGCGCCCAGGTCGGTGCCGGCGGGCAGCTCGCTGCGGCCGACCAGGACGGCGCGCGCGTCGTGGTCCGCGACGAGGCGGCGGGCGATCGCCGCCCCGATGCCGCGGGCGCCGCCGATGACGAGGTACGTGCCGCCGCGGCGCAGCGGCGACGGACCGCCGGCGACGGGGGCGGGGCGCAGGACCTGGGCGTGGTGGACGTCCCCGGTGCAGGCCAGGCGGCTGCCGCGGGGGGCCGGCACCACCAGGTCCGCCGACTCGCGGGCGGGGTCGAGGTCGACGGTGGCGACGCTCCAGCCGCGGTGCTCGTTCTCCAGGACGCGGGCGAAGCCGATGACGCCGGCGGCGTAGGGGTCGCTCACCCCGCGGCCGGGTGCGGCGGCGGCGCCGGTGGTGACGACGACCCAGTCGAGGGCGGGCAGGCGCGACCACTGGCGCGCGTGCCGGGCCAGGGCGTGGACGCCGGTGGCCTCGGCGTGCGCGACCCGCTCCTGCTCGCTCGCGGCGGTGTGCGCGGTGGTGGTGCCGGTCAGCAGGTAGACCAGGCGCGGCTGTACGGGAACGGGTGCGCCCAGTTCCACCAGGTGCGCGTCCGGGTGACGGACCATCAGGTCGCGGGCGAGGCGCTCGCGCCCGGGGGCGTACAGCACCACGACGGGACCGTCCGGCGCCGGGAGCGGGCCGGGGGCGCGGCAGGGCTCCCAGACAGGGACGTCGAGCGGGACGGGCTCGGCCTGCGCGGCGGAGGGGGGCGCGGTCGCGGGGGCGGGGGCGGATGCCAGGGCGACGGGCGCGTCGACCGCGGGGGCGGCGGCCGGGGGCGCGAGCTGCCCGGCGGGGGCGGCCGGTGCGTACGCAGCGGCGGGGGCCGGGGGCGGGACGTCGACCCAGCAGCGGACGCGGGCGAACGGGTAGAGCGGCAGCGCCACCTTGCGGGCCTTGCGGTCGCGGTGCAGGGCGCGCCAGTCGGGGGCGGCGCCCGCCGCCCAGCTGCGCGCGAGGACGTGGGGGTCGGTGGAGTCGGGGGCGGCGACGGCGGCCGCCGTCGTGACGGTGCCCCGGTGGCCGGCCGTCGGCGAGCCGTCCAGGAACGCGCGCAGGACGGAGCGCAGTTCGTCGGTGTCGGAGGCGACGACGGCGAGGCGCTCGGCCATGGGCTCCCGGCCGGTCTGGGTGGTGTAGGCGATGTCGGCCAGCGGGACGTCCGTCGCGTCGCCGCCCGGCAGGCCGGCGGCCAGGCCGGCCAGGGTGGAGCGGGCGTCGACGTGCGGGGCCCGGCCGGGGAAGCGCTCCTCCAGGGCGCGGGCGAGCCGGCGCAGGTCGGCGGCGTCCAGGCCGAGTTCGTCGAGTTCGGCCTCGGGGTCGGCGCCGGCGAGGCCGGCGAGCTCGGCGACCCGGGCGAGGCGGTCGGCCGCGGGCAGCTCCAGGTAGCGCTGCGCCAGTTCGCGCAGGGCCTCGGGGGTGCGGGCGGAGAGCAGGACGACCTGCGGCCCGACGGCGCCGGCGTCCGAGGACGGCGCCTGCGGGTACTCCTCGACGACGACGTGGGCGTTGGCGCCGCCCGCACCGAAGGCGCTGACGGCGGCGCGGCGCGGGGTGCCCTCGCCGGCGGGCCACGGCTCCGCCGTGCGCTGCACGCGCAGGCCCAGCGTGTCCCAGTCGATGCCGGGGTTGGCCGGGTCGGCGTGCAGGGACGGCACCAGGGTGCGGTGGCGCAGCTGCAGCAGGACCTTCGTCAGGCCGGCGATCCCGGCGGCCGGCTCCAGGTGCCCGATGCCGGACTTCACCGACCCGATGCGGGTGCGCGCGTCGCCGTAGGCCCGGGCCAGGGCGGTGATCTCGATCGGGTCGCCGAGCGCGGTGCCGGTGCCGTGCGCCTCGACGTAGCCGATGGAGGCGGGGTCGGTGCCGGCCCGCCGCAGGGCGGCCCGGATCACGTCGGTCTGGGCGGCGGGGTTGGGCACGAAGAAGCCGCCGGCCCGTCCGCCGTGGTTGACGGCGCTGCCCTTGATGACGCCGAGGACCCGGTCGCCGTCCTCCAGGGCGCGGGCCAGCGGCTTGAGCACGACGACGCCGACGCCCTCGCCGGGCACGTAGCCGTCCCCGCCGGCGCCGAAGGCGCGGCAGCGGCCGTCGGAGGAGACGAAGCCGACCTGGCTCAGGTGCAGGTACTTGTAGGGGTGGACCATGAGGTTCACCCCACCGGCGAGCGCGAGCTCGCTGTCGCCGGACGTGAGGCTCTGGCAGGCCAGGTGCAGGGCGGTCAGGGACGAGGAGCACATCGTGTCCAGCGCCAGGCTGGGGCCGCGCAGGTCCAGGAAGGCGGAGACGCGGTTGGCCACGGCCGAGGAGAAGGAGGTGGGCAGCACGGGCAGCCGGTCCTCGGCGCCCAGGCCGAGCATCTGGTACTGGGTGAACATCACTCCGGCGAAGACGCCCACCGCGCGCCCGGCGACGTCGGCGCGGGTCAGGCCGGCGTCCTCCAGGGCGTGCCAGGTGGTCTGCAGGAACAGCCGCTCCTGCGGGTCCATGCCCTCGGCCTCGCGCGGGGTGATGCGGAAGAAGGCGGGGTCGAACGCGTCGATGTCCTCCAGGAAGCCGCCCCACTTGCTGGACGAGCGCCCGGCGGCGCGCCCGGGCGCGTAGAAGCCGTCCGTCCCCCACCGCTCGGCGGGGATCTCGGTGACGCAGTCGCGCCCGGTGCGCAGGTTGGTCCAGAACTGGTCGAGGTCCTCGGCCATGGGGTAGCGGCCGGCGACGCCGATGACCGCGATGTCCCGGCCGATGTCCCGGCCGGTGTCCTGGTCGGTGTCCCGGCCCGTGGTGTTCCGGTGCGCTGGGGCGGCCGGCCGCGGGCTGCGGCGTACGGGCTCGGGGGCACTGTCGTGGTGGGCGGCCTCGGCGGCGGGCAGGCCGAGCGCCGTACGGGCCCGCTCGGGGTCGCCGTGGAGCACGACGACCTCGGTGCCGGACAGGGCGAGCGCCTGCTCGAAGACGTCCAGGCCGGCGGCCGTCGGCAGGGGGACCTGTCCCTGGCGGCGGAAGAGTGCCTCGGCGGCCGCGTCCGTGCGCATGCCGCCCTCGGCCCACAGCGGCCAGGCGAAGGAGACGAGCCCGCGCTCGCGGGCGTAGGCGTCGAGGAAGGCGTTGGCGGCGGCGTAGTCGCTCTGACCGGCGTTGCCGGCGACGCCGGTCACGGAGGAGAACACGGCGAAGAAGTCGAGGTCCAGGTGGCGGGTGGCCGCCTCCAGGAGGACCGTGCCGCGGACCTTGGGCTCCAGGACGGCCGCGAGGTCCGCGGCCGACTTGGCGGTGAACAGGCCGTCGCGCAGCACCCCGGCTGCGTGGACGATGCCGTCGAGCCGCCCGAACCGGTCCAGGACGCCGGAGACCAGGGCCTCCACCTCGGACGCGACGGTGACGTCGGCCCGCACGTAGTGCCCGGCCGCGGGCTGCGGCTGCGGGCTGCGCCCGGCCAGGACGGCGGTGGCGCCGCGCTCGGTGATCCGCGCGCCGAGCTCCCGGCCGATGCCGCCCGCCCCGCCGGTGATCAGGTAGACGCCGCCGGGGCGCAGCGCGGACGCGGCCTCGGGCTCGGCGTCACGGTAGCGGCGGACGTGCCGGCGCCCGGGGGTGTGCCGCACCCAGGGCTCGGAGAGGTCGCCGAACTCCGCGAGCAGCGCGTCCGGTTCGGCGGGGCCGTCGCACTCGACGGCGGTGATCGTCAGGCTGGGCTGTTCCAGGCGCACGGTACGGGCGAGGCCGGCCACCGCGGCGGCCACCGGTGCCGGTCCCACGTGCACGACGGGGGCCGGGCCGGTCGCGAGGACCTGGGCCAGGGCGAGCACCTCGCCGCAGGCCGACCGCACGGCGGCGGGCAGGTCGGCGCCGTCGCCCTCGGCCAGGTGCAGGATCGCGCCGGGCCGGGTGCCGAGGTCGGCGAGCAGCAGCTGCAGGTCCGCGGTCTCGGCGGGGCGCAGTTCGTAGGCGTCGGCGGCGATGCGGCGGAAGGCCGGGCCGCGCCGGACGGTGATCTGGTCCGGCCGGATCCGCGCGTCGCCGATCACCAGCAGCGGCCGGGCGGCGGGCGCGGGGGGCCGGGGGGCCTCCTGCCACACGCCGGTCAGGCAGCCGGTGCGTGCGGGGGCGTCCACCTGCGGTGTCTGCGGTGCCGGCGCGGCGGGGGTACGGGTGTGCCAGTCGTCGGGCAGCAGCCCGGCGAGGTGGTCCGCGACGGCGTCGACCGTCGGGTACTCGAACAGGAGGGTGGGGTAGAGCGGGACGTCGAAACGTTCCTCCAGGGCGCGTACCAGCGCCAGGAGCTGGGTGGACTCCAGCCCCAGGTCGTAGAAACCGCGGTCGGTGTCCACGACGAGCCCGGGGTCGCCGACGGTCCGGCGGACCAGCTCGGCGATCTCCGCCCGCAGGTCGCCCGGTTCGCCGCTGGTGGCGGGCGCAGGAGTGTCGACCGGCAGCGCGGAAACAGGAAGCGCGGCGACGGGAAGTGCGGAATCGGGAAGTGCGGCGGACGGTGCGGTCGTGGCCGTCGTGAGCCGGGTGATCGACGCGGCGGAACGGACCCGCTTGAACGTCAGCCCGGTGAACTGCGCGGCGAGCCCGCCCGACCGGTCGTACAGGTCGATGTCCGCCTTGACGACGTCCCGGGCCGCGCCGTCCCCGGCCCTCTTCAGGCGCAGGTCGACGGTGCAGGCGTCGCCGAGGGGACGGGCCGCGCGGAAGGCGGCGATGTGCAGGGGGATGAGCGGGCGTCCGTCCGCGTCCGCACCGTCGAAGGCCAGCGCGTACGACTGCATGGTCGAACCGTCGAGCAGGGCGGGGTGCAGGAGGAAGTCCGCCACCGTGGCCCGGGCCTCGTCGCCGAGCGCGATCTCGGCCCGTACCCGCTCCGCGGTCGCCCGCAGGGTGCCCAGGCACCGCATGAACGCCCGGTGCTCGATGCCGGCCGATCGTCCCGTCGCGTACACCGTGGCGACGTCGACCGGGGTGCCGCCGGCGGGCGCGGGCTCCGGCGTGCCGGTCAGCGGGGGCAGGTCGGTGCGCAGGGTCGCCCGCAGGTGGGTGGTCACCGCGTCGTCGGCGGGCACGCCGTCCTGCATGCGGCGGCTGGTCGCCGTCACCCGGAAGACCGGGCCGTCGGGCACGAGCTCGACGGTCAGTTCGCGGTCGAAGGACTCGGTGGTGACCACCGGCTCGACGAACAGCACGTCGCTCAGCTCGGTGCGGTCCAGCGGGACGTCGCGCGCGGCGAGCAGCCGGTGGACGATGTCGAGGAAGGTGACCCCGGGCAGGGTGCGCACACCGTGCACCCGGTGGTCGTCGACGATCGGGTTGTCCCGTTTCAGGTGTAGGGCACATCGAACGGACCGACGGTCCACGTGTTCTCTCCCGGTGATCGGCGATGCGACGGAGCGTGAAGCGGCCCGGGCGCACCGGGTCGGGGGTGAAGCTGGGGCGAAGTCAGGCGGGGTCGGGCGGAGGTCAGGTGAAACTCAGGTCGAGCCGGGCCGAACGGACCCGCGGTGCCGCGTCCGGGCCGGGCGCGGCGGGCAGGCGCCAGAACCGTCTGCGGCGGTAGACGGGCGGATCCAGCGGCGCCCTTCCCGGCTCGCCCGGCGTGCCGGGCCCGAGGACGACATGGGCGTTCGTACCGCCGAAGCCGAAGGCACTGACGGCCACCCGGCTGCCGGCCGGCAGATCCGCGACCTGCGTGACCGGGAAGAACGGCGACTCGTCGAACGCGAAGCGCGGGTTCGGGCGCCGGCAGTGCAGGGTGGGCACGAGGCGGCCGTGCCGCAGGATCTGCACCGCCTTGATGAACCCGGCCACGCCGGCCGCGCTCAACAGGTGCCCCATCGTGCTCTTGACACTGCCGATGCCGCAGTAGCCCCGGTCGTCCGTGTACGTGCGGTGAACGGCCGTCAGGGCCTGCAGCTCGATCGGATCGCCGATCATCGTGCCGGTGCCGTGCGCCTCGACGTACCCGATGGACCGCGCGTCGATCCCGCCCCGGGCGAGCGTCCCCGCGACCAGTGCGCGCTGGGCGGCGCCGCTGGGCGTGGTGTGCCCCATGGTCCGGCCGTCGTTGTTGACCCCGGACGCCTCGACGACCGCCAGGACGCGGTCGCCGTCGCGCAGGGCGTCCTCCAACCGCTTGAGCAGCACCATCCCGGCACCCTCGCCCGGGACGAGCCCGTCGGCGGCCTCGTCGAAGGTGCGGCACCGGCCGCTGGGGGACAGCGCCTTGCCGGCGCTGAGCATGAGGTACGGCTCCTCGTCGAACAGCAGGTCCACTCCCCCGGCCAGCGCCATGGCGGACTCGCCCGTCGCCAGGCTCTGCGCCGCGAGGTGAATGCTCACCAGCGACGAGGAACAGGCGCTGTCGACGACGAGATTGGGGCCGGTGAGGTCGAGGAAGTGCGAGATGTGCGCGGCGACGAAGTTCTGGTTGACACCGGCGATGTACGCCCGCGTGGGCGGCTGCAGGTGCGCGCGGTGGTTGCCCGTGCGCGTACCGACGAAAACCCCCACCGGGCGGCCGCGCAGCTCGTCCTCGCGGTACCCGGCGTCGCGCAGGCACTCGACGGACACCTCGAGCGCCTTGCGCGCCAGCGGGTCGAGATGGCGTGCGCCCTCGTCGTCGAAACCGAAGAACTCCGGGTCGAACAGGGCCGCGTCCTCCAGGAACCCACCCCACCGGCTCCGGCTGCGGCCGGGTGCGTCGTCGGGGCTGTAGAGAGCCCCGACGTCCCAACGATCGGCCGGCACCTCGGTGACGACGTCACGCCCCGCCAGCAACACCTCCCACAACGCGGCGGGATCGGCAGCACCGGGCAGGCGGCAGCCCATGCCGATGACGGCGATGGGGACCGGCTTCCCCTCGGGAGCGGTACCCGCCGGCGCCGTACCCGCTGGCGCGGGAGCGGTCGGCCGGGCCGCCGGGGCGACGGGCCCGAGGCCGGGGCCCGGAACCGGGCCGACAGCGGGTGCGGCGGGCCCGGGGGCCGGAACGGGACCGGTTGCGGGCGCGGCGGCCGCCCCGGGAGCCGGGACCGGGCCGACGGTCCCGGCGGCCGGGGCGTTCGGGCCAGGGGGCGGGGTGGTGGCCGACGCACCGAGGGCGGCGGCGAGTCCGGCGAGGGTCGGGTGGTCCTGGAGCAGGCTGGGGTCGACCGGGTGCCCGAGCTCGACCTCCAGCTCCCGGACGAGTTCGGCCATCAGCAGCGAGTCCACGCCGACGTCGCCGAGCACGGTGTCGGGGCCCAGCAGGGCCGCGTCGACCCTGGTCGTACGGGCGACGACGGCGACGAGCCGGTCGAGGTCGACGGCCGCGCCGGGGGACGGCACGTCGTGCCCGCCGTCGGTGGGCGGGACGGACCGCGACGATTCGCCGAACACGACGCCCGAGGTGAACTGCCCGGCGCCCCCCACAGGCTGACCGCCACCGCCGGGCACGGCGCCCGGCACGGCGTGACCGGCACCGCCGGACGGCGCCGGCTGCGCCGGCCCGGCGGCCGGGGTCGGGCGGCTCGGGGCCAGGTGGAGCTCGTCCGTCACCACCGCCGACCGCTCCACGCGGCACGGCAGGAGGACGGGTTCGCCGGGTGTGCGCAGGGCGAGGTCGAGGAGTTCCAGGGCGTCGTCCGGGGTCAGGTCCGGGATGCCGAGGGCGCCGGCGGCGCTCGTGCGGTCGTTGCCCATGCCCACGCCGCGCCACAGCGGCCAGCGCAGGGAGCGCACGGTGCAGCCGGGTGCGTCGGCGTGGTCGGTGGCGAAGTCGTCGAGGACGGTGTTGGCGGCCGCGTAGTCGAGGTAGCCCGCGCCGAGGCGCGGTGCGGCGGCGGCCACCGAGGAGAACAGGACCATGAGCCGGGGCGGTTGCTGCCCGAAGGCGGACCACAGGACGTGCAGGCCGTCGGTCTTGGGCCACAGCACCCGGGCGATGTCGTCGGGGGTGCGGGAGAGGAAGGAGGTGGGGCGGTCCATCACACCGGCGCAGTGGAAGACGGCGTGGAGTCCGCCGGCCTGCTTCCTGACCCGGCCGATGAGCCGGCGCAGGGAGGTGACGTCGTCGAGCGCGTCGGTGCGCACGGTGAGCGTGACGCCGCGTTCGACGAGGGCGAGCAGGGCGGTGAGGCGCTCGCGCAGGGCGGGGTCGGTGGCGGGGTCGGTGGCGAGGGCGGCCCACTGGTTGCGTACGGGCATGCGGGAGCGGCCGACGAGGACGATGTGCCGGGCGCCGCGGTCGGCGAGGTGGGCGGCCAGGCGCAGGCCGATGCCGCCGAGGCCGCCGGTGATGAGGACGGCGCCCCGGTCGAGGCCGGCGAGGAGGTCGTCGCCGGCGGGTGCGGGGGCGAAGGCGGCCACGGGGCGGCGGCGCCGGGAGCCCTCGTAGCGGATCTCGGTTTCCCGGTCGGTCGCCGCGGTCTCGGCACGAATGGCGGCGGCGAGGTCGGCGGTGCCGCCGTCGACGCGGACGGTGCGCGCGTGGACGGTGGTGAACTCGCCGGACAGCGAGCGGTAGAAGCCGGCGAGTGCGGAGCGTTCGGTGCCGCTGACGTGCACGCACCGCAGTCCGGTGCGGGGGAGGGCGGCGAGCACCTGCTGCAGCAGTAAGACGCGTTCGGCGACCAGGGTGCCGGGTGCGGTCCAGTCGACGAGGTCGACGATGCCGGTGAGCCCGTCGAGGTCGGGCAGGGGGTCGCCGGGCGCGTGGGCGACGGCGCGGTCGGCGAGCACGGTGCGGGCGAGGTGCGGGTCGGTGGTGACGACCAGGAGGCGGCCGTCGTGGGATGTGCCGGGTGCGGGCGCGTCCTGCCAGGTGGTGGTGAGGAGGGCGGCGTCGGGCACGGGTGCGGCCCAGTGCCGGGTGCGGGCGAAGGGGTAGGTGGGCAGCGACACGGGCGGGGCGTCGGGCACGGGGTGGCGGTCGGGGTCGGTGTCCGTGTGCGGTGCGGTTCCGTCGAGTACCGCGGCGAGTCGGGTGGCGAGTTCGCCGAGGTCGGCGGCTTCGACGGTGATGCGGCAGGGCAGGTTCGCGCGGCCGGTGCGCATCGTCCGGGCGATCGAGGCGAGTGGCGGGGCGTCGCTGGAGCGGACGACGTCGAGCAGGGCGGTCACGGCCTGCCGCAGGGCCTGGGGGGTGCGGGCGGAGACGGGTACGACCACGGGGGCGCCGGTGTCGGCGGCCGCCGGTGCGGTGGGGGCCTCCTCCAGGACGACGTGGGCGTTGGTGCCGCCCATGCCGAAGGAGCTGACGCCGGCGCGGCGCGGGGCGCCGCCGGCGGGGGCCTGCCATGTCTCGCGGGTGAGTTGCAGGCGCAGGGGCGTGCCCTCGGTCCTGATCATGCGGTTGGGCCGGCGGACGTTGCGGCTGGCGGGCAGGGTCCGGTGGCGCATGGCCAGGATCACCTTGATCATGCCGGCGATGCCCGCGGCCGATTCCAGGTGTCCGATGCTGGTCTTGACGGAGCCGACGCCGCAGTGGGGTGCGGCGGGGCGCGGGTGGCCCCACTGGTCGTAGAGCCGCTCGAATGCGGTGACCATGCCGGAGATCTCGATGGGGTCGCCGAGCCGGGTGCCGGTGCCGTGGGCCTCGATGTAGCCGATGGTCGCGGGGTCGACGCCGGCCTCGTTGTACGCGGCGACGAGGAGGTCGGCCTGCGCGTCGGGGTTGGGTGCGGTGAAGGACTGCGCCTGGCCGCCATGGTTGACGGCGGCGCCACGGATGACGGCGTGGACGCGGTCGCCGTCGGCGAGGGCGCGGTCGAGCGGCTTGAGCAGCAGCGCGGCCACGCCTTCGCCGCGGACGTAGCCGTCGGCGTCGTCGTCGAAGGTGTGGCAGCGGCCGCGCGGGCTGAGGACGCCGGTGCGCTGGTAGGCGCGTTGCCGGGCGGGGTCGGCGAGCACGTTGACGCCGCCGGCGAAGGCCAGGTCGCACTCGCCGGTGCGCAGGGCCGCGACGGCCTGGGCGACGGCCACCAGGGAGGAGGAGCACAGGGTGTCGACGGCGACGCTGGGCCCGCGCAGTCCGAGGGCGTAGGAGACGCGGTTGGCGACGAGGGAGGGGGAGACGGCGACGCTGAGGTGGGGCTCGTCGTGGCCGGCGTGTGCGGCGAGGACGGCGGCGTAGTCGGAGTGGCACACGCCCGCGTAGACGCCGGTACGGGTGCCGGCGAGGGCGGCGGGGTCCACTCCGGCGTCCTCGGCCGTCGCCCAGGCGACCTCCAGCAGCAGGCGCTGCTGGGGGTCCATGAGGGCGGCTTCGCGGGGGCTGATGGAGAAGAACTCGTGGTCGAAGCGGCGGATGTCGTCGAGCAGGGCGGCCCGGCCGATGAGGCCGGGGTGGGCGCTGGCGTCCCAGCGGTCGGCGGGGATGTCGCGGACGGCGTCCTCGTCGCGGCCCAGCAGGTCCCACAGCTCGGGCACGCCCGGTGCGCCGGGGAACCGGCCGGCCATGCCGATGACGGCGATCGGTGCGCCGGCGCCGGTACCGGAGGCGGGCGCCGGCGGGAGGGGGGCGGGGGCCGGTGCCGGGCGTTCGCCGCGCAGCACCCGGGCCATGGCGGCGACGGTGAAGGCCTGGAACATGGTGCTGGGGTCGATCTCCAGCCCGGCCTCGTCGGCGGCCCGGACGGCGGCCTCCGACAGTGCGAGGCTGTCGAGTCCGTGCGGGCGCAGGTCGTCGTCGACGGTCAGCGAACCGGCCGGTTGCTCCAGCACATGCTCCATCACCGGCAGGAGCAGGGCCTCGACGTCGTCGGGCACGGGCGCCGTCCCCCGGGGCGCCCGGGGGCGGGATGCGGCCACGGCCGTACCGCCGTCCCACAGCGGCGCGAAGTCGGCCCGTTCGGCGAGGGACTTGACGGTGCGTATGCGGGCGAGCGGCCTGCCGTCGCGTTCGCGCAGGAGGGAGGACGTCAGGACGATGCGGTCGTCCCCGTCGGGCCGGCAGTCGTCCAGGCGGTAGCGCACCGCCTCGTCGAGGCCGCAGTTGCCGAGGTAGACGATGTCGCGGCCGAGGGTCGTGGCCTCGGTGGCCCATTCCGCCCCGGGCACGCGCGACTGCGCGAACTTGCGCTCGCCGCGGTCGTTGATGTGCGGGTACGACGCGAAGTACAGCAGGCCGGCGGCGTTCACGTCCGCGAACGGGTTGAGTTCGTAGGTGTCGCTGTACAGGCCGGCGCCGTCGGGGGTGAGCGACCGCTGGGCGAGGAACTCCTCGTGGAAGCGCAGGTGTGCGGGGTCCGGCTCGGCGGCCGTGCTGCCGCCCGCGCGCTGCGGCGTCGCCGGGACCAGCCAGTTGCCCGTGCCGCGGCGGACGAAGGAGGTGAGCAGCCGGACGTCGACGTGCGCGGTCGCCGTGGCGAACCGGATGTCGCCGACGAAGGTGTGCTCGTCGAGGCGGCTCAGGGTGCCGCTCAGTTCGCCCTCGTCGTGCTCGGCGAAGGATTTCAGGGAGTCGGTGGCGGTGACGGCGGCGCGGACGAAGGCGGGCAGCAGCCGGACGCCGTCGGCATCGGTGAGCTGTGCGACGGGGATGTCGAAGTGTTCCCCGATGAGCGCCCAGTGGATGTCGCCGGCTTCGCGCAACAGCCAGTTCTCGGACAGGCCGCCGACGGACAGGGCGGGCAGGCCCAGGACGACCGGGCGGGTCAGCATACGGTCACGGACGTGAGCCGGTGGTCCGGCGCGAAAGTACCGGAGTCCCGGCCCTGAGAGAGCCCTGACCTGCGGCAGTGCTGAATCATCACATCCCCCACGTGCGATGCATTGCCCTGTGGGGGCCCGTGGCGGCGCGGCGGTGAGGCCGTGTCGGCAGGGCCCGGGAGTTCGGGTTTCGGCGTGCGGACCCAACCTCCCCTGCCCAGGCCGGAAATCACGCGTCGACAGCACGCATCTTGGCCGATCATGAACGCTTCTGCAAGGTAGGCTTCCGTTCATGACGGGGAATCAGCAAGCGGATTGCTGCCCAAACGGTCCGATACGGACATCGCATGCGCCCGCAGCCCCCTTCCCCGCCGGAACCGACCTGCTCAGAGGGTTGTTGCCGGATGTCGTCACCGTGGAACTGTTCTCCGATCCCCCGGGCGTCCACCTGCATCCGCAGGAGGCCGCCGTGGTGGCCCGCGCGGTCGACAAGCGCGTACGGGAGTTCACCACCGTCCGGCTGTGCGCCCGCTCCGCGCTGGCGGAGCTGGGGGTGACCGCGGGCCCGATCCTGCCGGGCCCCAAAGGCGCTCCCGCCTGGCCCGACGGCGTCGTGGGCAGCATGACCCACTGCGACGGCTACCGTGCGGCGGCCGTCGCCCGGACGGCACAGGTGGCCTCGGTCGGGATCGACGCCGAGCCGCACGCCCCACTGCCCGCAGGCGTGGAGAGGCTGATCGCACTGCCCGAGGAACGGCGCATCCTGGACCGGCTCACCGCCTCGCATCCGGACGTGGCGTGGGACCGGCTGCTTTTCAGTGCCAAGGAGAGCACATACAAGACATGGTTCCCGCTGACCGGCCGCTGGCTGGATTTCGGCGACTGCGTCATCACCCCCGATCCCGAGCAGGGCACCTTGCGTTGTGAGCTGAAGGTGCCCGGTCCGGTGGTCGGCGGCCGGCGGATCGACACCTTCACCGGCCGCTGGTGCACGGCCGTCCGCAACGGCACCCGGTACGTCGCAACTGCCCTCGTGGTCCCGGCCGCAGGCCACTGAGGCACCCGCGCCACGAGCCGGTCATCCCGCCCTCCGGTGGGGTGACCGGCTCTTTTTGCCTGCCCCTTTGATTGGTCGTCAGATACCCACCGGATCCAGGTCGGATACAGACCTGTATTGGGATACAGTCCCGTATCCGAACGGTCCTTGAAGGAGGCGATCACCATCACCAGGCGGCTCACCCGGCAGCAGAGCCGGGAACTCACCCGGGAGCAGCTCCTGCGGTCGGCGGCCGAACTCTTCGCCGAGCAGGGGGTGAGCGGGACGTCCGTCGAGCAGATCGTGGAGAACGCCGGCTACACGCGCGGCGCCTTCTACGGCAACTTCGACGGCAAGCACGAGCTCGTCCTGGCCCTGCTCGAACAGCGCTCCCAGCGCGAGCTGGCGGAGATCCAGGAGATGACCAGCAGCGCCGGGACGTTCGACGAGATGATCGAGCACCTGCGCTCCTGGCACCGCCGGCGGGACGGCAATCTCACCAGCTGGCTCGCCCTGCGCACCGAGCTGTGGTTGTACGGCCTGCGGGACCCCGAGCTGCTGCCCCTGCTCGCGGACCGCGAACGCCGCTCGCGGGCTGCCCTCGCGGGCGCGCTGGAGCAGGGCTTCGCCGCGCGCGGCGTCACTCCCCCGGCGCCCGTCGAACTGCTCGCCCTCGTCGTGCACGCCCTCGACGACGGCCTGTCCGTCCAGCGCGCGCTCTCGCCCGCCGACAGCACCACCGACACGGTCGTGGACGTGGTGGAACTCCTGATGAAGTCCTGGACCGCGCTCGCACGCACCACCGAGCCCCGCGCATCCGACACCGTGGAGAGGAACCCATGAGCAAGGCAGGACAGGCGGAGCAGCCGGCCACCGCCGGACCACCCGTCACCCCCGAAGCGCCCGAGCCGGACCCCAAACGCTGGCTCGCCCTCGCCGTCCTGCTGGTCGCCACCTTCATGGACCTGCTGGACGCCAACATCATCACCGTGGCGATCCCGGCCATCCAGCGCGACCTGGGGGCCTCCGCGGTCGCCGTCCAGGCGATGACCGCCGGTTACACGCTGAGCTTCGCCGTCTTACTCATCACCGGCGGCCGGCTCGGCGACATCTTCGGCCGCAAGCGGATGTTCCTCACCGGTGTCGCCGGCTTCGTCGTCGCCTCCGCGCTGTGCGCCGCGGCGCAGAGCACCGAGATGCTCGTCGCCTCCCGGGTGCTGCAGGGCCTGGCCGCGGCCGTCATGGTGCCCCAGGTGCTGGCGCTCATCCACGTCACCTTCGCGCCGCAGGAGGTGGGGCGCGTCGTCAGCCTGTACGCCAGCATGATCGGCCTGGCCATCGTCTGCGGGCCGGTCATCGGCGGCGCCCTGGTCGACTGGAGCCCCCTCGACCTCGGCTGGCGCAGCATCTTCGTGGTCAATCTGCCGGTCGGCGTCGCGGCCCTGGTGGGCGCCTGGCGGTGGATGCGCGAGTCGAACTCCCCGCACGCCAAGCGGCTGGACCTCGTCGGCATGCTGCTGGCGATCGGCGGGTTGCTGCTGCTGATGCTGCCCCTGACGCTGGGCCGGGAGCTCGGCTGGCCCGCCTGGAGCATCGTCTCGCTCGTGGCCTCGGCCCCCGTCGGGGTGGCGTTCGTCCTCTACGAGCGCCACAAGACCCGCAAGGACGGCTCGCCGCTGGTGACGCTGTCGCTGTTCAAGGTCCGTGCGTTCGGGGCCGGCATCGGCGTGCAGCTGCTCTTCAGCGCCGTGCCCGCGGGCTTCTTCCTCAGCTGGACGCTCTACCTGCAGGGCGGCCTGGGCTGGTCGGCCCTGCACACCGGTCTGACCGCCGTGCCGTTCTCGGTGTGCGTCCCGCTCGTCGGCAGCTTCGCCGTGCGCAGGCTCTCCCCGCGCTACGGCCGGTACTGCCTGCTGGCGGGTGCGCTGATGATGCTGGCGGGCATCGCCTCGTACGCCTGGGCGGCCGACCGCGCGGGGGCGGACATCACCTCCTGGCACGCCGTCCCGTCCATGATCCTGCTCGGCTCGGGCATGGGCCTGCTCATGCCCCCGCTGACCGCGCTGGTGCTGCGGGAGGTCACCCCGCAGGAGGCCGGTGCCGCCTCCGGCATCATCAACGCGACCGGGCAGCTCGGTGCCGCCCTCGGCGTGGCGGTCATCGGCGGCGTCTTCTTCTCCGCCCTGGGCGCCAACGCCGGCCCGCAGGCCGACCGGGCGCTGCCCGAGCACCGCGCGGTGGCGCCGCAGCAGGTGACGGCCGTGCGGACGTGTGCGACCGACTCGCTCGGTCAGGACGACCTGGCCAAGGTGCCGCGCAGCTGCACCGTGCTCCTCGACGGCGCGGACGCCGGCGGCCGGGAGGCGATCGCGGGTGCGCTCGGCGACATCCGCGGCCGGACCTTCCAGACCACCTACAGCGAGACGCTGTACTGGACGGCCGCCGGCCTGATACCGGTGACCGGTCTGCTGTTCCTGCTGCCGCACCACCGGGTGCGCAAGCAGGAGGCGGCGGCCTAGGGCCATCGTGGGCCTGCAGCCGAACCTGCGGGTGCGTCGTGGCTTGTCGCGCAGTTCCTCGCGCCCCTACGGGGCGCTGCACCCGCCGGCCCGACACCGGAACAAGCACATCTGGAGAGCGAGCGTCATGAGCAGTACCACCTACCAGGTCCTCACCCAGGGCAAATTCGCGGATCTCGACGACGCGCAGCGCGCCGCGCTGGTGGCGAAGGCCGGCGAGCACGACGTGTTCAGCGCCCGGTTCACCGAGGAGGGCACCGTCACCTACGAGCGGCACCTGCGCGGGTTCACCTTCCGCGTGCTGGTCCCCGCCGACGAGGAGGACACCGAGGCCGTCGTGCACGCGAAGGCCGAGGAGCTGGCCACGGCCGCCGTCCGCGGCCTGGGGGCGGGCTGCAGCGACCTGCGCTCGGTGTCGACGGACATGGCCAGCATCAAGATCAAGCGCAAGGGCCGCTGACGTTCCAGGAGCCCTGTACGCCGTGAGGCCCCGCGTCCGTGCCGGATGCGGGGCCTCGGGTCCGTCACGCCACTGCGGCGGTGGGCACCGGCCGGGGCCGGCGTGCGGCCTCGATCACCGCGGCCTGGTACGGCGTCAGGCCCGTGGCGGGGCCGCCCGGGTGCAGGGCGGCCCAGGCGGGTTCGCGGCCGCAGGCGTACAGCGCGCCGAGCGAGGAGAGCATCGAGCGGTGCTCCTCCCGGCGCCGGCCGGAGGGCAGCAGCCACCCCGGCCGCTCGCCGTGCTCCAGCGTCTGCCGCAGCGGGCTGAGCAGCACGGGGTGGGCACTGACCTCGACGAACACCTCATGGCCCGCGGCGGCCAGGTTCTGCGTCGCGGCGGCGAGCCGTACGGGCTCGCGCAGGTTGCGCATCCAGTACGCGGGTCCCAGCTCGGTGCCCGGCACCGGCTCGGCCGTCACCGTCGAGTACATCGGCACGGCGGTGGCGGTCGGTTGCAGGGACTGCAGGGCGGTGCGCAGGTCCTCGCGCAGTTCCTCCACGTAGTGGCTGTGGGAGGCGACCGTTCCCTTGATGACCCGGCAGTAGACGTCCCGCCGCTCCAGTTCGCCGACGAGTTCGGCGAGGGAGCGCGCGTCCCCGGCGAGCACGGTGGAGCGGGGGCTGTTCTCCCCGGCCACGCTGATCGTGCCGCCGCTGGCCTCGGCCACCGCATGGGCCTCGGCGGGCGGGAGTTCGGTGACGGCGAGCGCGCCCTTGCCGGTGATCCGGCGCAGCAGCGCACTGCGCCGGCAGGCGATCACCATGGCGTCGCGCAGGGTCAGCGCGCCGGCGGTGTGCGCGGCGGCGATCTCCCCCATGCTGTGCCCGACCACCGCGTCCGGGGTCACGCCCCAGCTGCGCCACAGGGCCGCGAGGGCGATCTGCAAGGACACCATCGTCGGCTGCAGGACGTCCAGTTCGCCGAGCCGGGAGGTCTCCTCGGGCAGCCCCAACTGCTCGACGGCGGAGAATCCGGCGAACTCGCGCACGAACGCGTCGCACCGGTGCAGGGTCTGCCGGAACACCGGCTCGGCGGCCAGGAGTTCCCGGCCCATGCCGTGCCACTGCGCGCCCTGCCCGGCGAAGACGAACACCAGGCGGGGGCGGCGGGCCGCGACGTCCGCGGGGACGCGCTCGCTCTCGCCCGCGCACACCGCCTGCAGCTGCTGTGCCAGCTCCGCGTAGGAGGCGACGGCGAAGGCGACGCGGTGCGTGCCGGCCGTGCCGGTGGCGGCGTCGTGGCAGTACCGGGCGAGCGAGGGCAGCGACCGCCCGGCGCGGATGCGGTCCAGGTGCGCGTACAGCAGGGCGGTGAGGAGCTCCTCGGAGTCGGCGGCGACGGCGAACAGCCGCGGGCTGCCGGCCCCTGTGTCGGGGCCGTTCACCGGCGGACCGCGATCTGGTGGCGGTAGCTCTCCATCGGCAGGCCGCTCATCCACGGCACGATGCCCAGCTTGCTGAGCACCTTGATGGTGGACGGCGGCTGGTAGCCGGCGAACATGCCGCCGAACATCAGGATCTGGCTGTGCGCGACGACCTGCCGCATCAGCGGGTTCATCCGCTGCTTGCCCAGCATGGTGCGGAAGTGGCTGCCCTGCGCCATCCGGCGGCGCACCGCCGCGCGGACCCGGTCGGAGATGTCGTTGTCGACGATCCACTCCAGGCCCTCGGTCTCCTCGGCGGCCTGCCGCATGGTGGCGGTGCGCTGCCGGGTGAAGACGTCGATGTGGCTGAGGTGGCCGCCGGGGCGCAGCACACGCGCGGCCTCGCGCAGGAACTTGCCGAGGTCGGGGTAGGTGTGCGAGCTCTCGATGTTGACGAGCACGTCGACCGAGCCGTCCTCGAACGGCAGGTCCTCCGCGTCGCCGTGGACGAAGCGCAGGCTCTCGCCGCGGGCCAGGGTGGCGCTCGCCCGCGCGACGGCCTTGGGCGAGAGGTCGAGGCCGGTCAGCTGCGCCCCGGGGACGATCCGGGACAGGAAGTTCAGGCCCTCGCCCATGCCGCAGCCGACCTCCAGGACGGTGCGGCCGGCGTAGTCGTCCAGGTCGATCGGCAGGTCCCGCAGGGCGAGGAAGTACAGCTGCTCGCTGAAGCCGTCCGTCCAGGGCTCGCCGAAGCCGGGCACGCGGGCCCGGATCTCCTCGGCGATCCCACGGTCGTACATGCCCCAGTTCCACAGGTCGCCCTTGCCGGAGAGGGTGGCGGCCATGTCGTAGATGGTGGCACTGGCCGACTTCATGCCGGCGGCCTTCTCCCCGCTGCGGGGAGTCGCGGACTCGGTGAGGTTGATGTCGGCGAGACCGCTGGTGAAGGCGGTCATCACGTCAGGGGTGGCACTCAAGGCGTTACTCCACGATCGACGGGGTGGGGCGGGTCAGGCGTCGACGGTGTCGCCGCGGCGCAGGCCGAAGCCGTCGGGCACGTCGGCGGGGTCGGAGCCGACCTGGACGGGCCGGTTGTCCGCGTCGACGAACACCACGCTGGGCTCGAAGGAGCGTGCGTGCTCGTCGCTCATCGAGGCGTAGGAGATGATGATGACGAGGTCGCCGGGGCTGATGAGGCGGGCGGCGGCGCCGTTGATGCCGATGATCCCGCTGTCCGCCTCCCCCTCGATGACATAGGTGCTCAGCCGGGCGCCGTTGTCGATGTCGACGATGTCGACCTTCTCGCCGGGCAGCAGGTCGGCGGCGGCCATCAAGGTGGCGTCGATGGTGACGGAACCCACGTAGTGCAGGTCCGCCTGGGTCACCCTGGCCCGGTGGATCTTGGACTTGAACATCTCTCGGTACAGCACGGTCTCTCCGTTCACCACGTCACCGGCAGCTCGTGCACGCCGTAGATGATCATTTCCGCGCGGGTGCGGATCTCGTCGGCCGGGACGGCCAGGCGCAGCCCGGGCAGCTGGCGCAGCAGGGTCTCGAAGGCGATCCGCAGCTCCAGCCGGGCCAGTTGCTGGCCCACGCACTGGTGGATGCCGTACCCGAAGGCCAGGTGCGGCACGGGCTCGCGCGTGATGTCGAGCCGGTCGGGATCGGTGCACAGGGCGGGGTCGCGGTTGGCCGCGGCGAGGGAGAGCGAGATCGCGTCGCCGGCGGCGACGCGGTGCCCGGCGATCTCCATGTCCTCGCCGGCCGCGCGGATGGAGCCCGCGTGCACGATGGTCAGGTAGCGCAGGAGCTCCTCGACGGCGTTCGGCGCGAGGGCGGGGTCGGCGACGAGCGCGGCGAGCTGCTCGGGGTGCTGCAGCAGGGCGAAGGTGCCCAGCGCGATCATGTTCGCGCTGGTGTCGTAGCCGGCGATCAGCAGGACGGTGCCCAGGGTGACGAGTTCGGCGTCGTCGAGGTCGCCCTCGGCGACCAGCGTGCCCAGCAGGTCGTCGGTGGGCTCGGCCTTCTTGGCCTCGATCAGGCCGTGCAGCAGCCCGGCGATCGTCTGCCAGCCGCCGATGGCGTCCTCGGCACTGGAGTGCACGGAGAACAGGCGCTTGACGCAGGCGGCGAAGTGCTCGCGCTCGGCCACGGGCACGCCGAGCAGTTCGCAGATCGCGGATGCCGCCATGGGCTCGGCGAACTCCGTCAGCAGGTCGACGGGCCCGGTGCCGGCGGCCTTGGCCGTCATGGCGTCCAGGTGCCGCTCGGCGAGCGCGGTCAGCAGGGGTTCGAGGGTGCGGGTGCGGCGCGCGGAGAACCAGGCGGCCACCTTGCGCCGGTAATGGGTGTGCTCCGGCGGGTCCATGGCCGTGAACATGCCCGGGGCGACCTCGATGCGGTCGTCGGCCATGGGCAGCGGGATGGGCGAGCGCAGGGCGTCGCCGCGCGAGCTCAGCCGCCCGTCGGCCAGCAGCTCGCGCACCGTCTCGTAGCCGGTGACCAGCCAGCCGAGGTGACCGTCGGGGAAGACCATGCGGGCCACCGGGGCCTGCGCGCGCAGCGCGGTGAGCCCGGGAGCCGGGTCGAAGGGGCACCGGCCGCGGGCCATCGGCAGGCCGTCGGCGGTGGGCAGGGCGGTGGGGGTCATTCCTCTCCCTTCCGGGGCGTGAGGTGGACGGGCAGCCGCTGCATCGCCAGCAGGTAGCGCGGGGCGATCTCGGCGGGCTCGGCGGCCAGTTGCAGGTCGGGGAACCGCTCGAACAGCGCGGTCAGGGCCACCTCGCCCTCGATCAGGGCGAGGCTGGCGCCCAGGCAGTAGTGGGCGCCGCGGCCGAAGCCCAGGTGGGGATTGTGCTCGCGCGTGAGGTCCAGCTCCTGCGGCTGCTCGAACTCCTGCGGGTCGCGGTTGGCGGCGGCCAGCACCACCTGGATCGCCTCGCCCGGCTGCACCGTCACCCCGCCGATCTCGACCGGCTCGGTGGCGAAGCGCCGGAAGGTGTGCTTGACGGGCGCGGTGTGGCGGACGAGTTCGGCCACCGCCTTGGCGGCGACGGACGGGTCGTCCTTGAACTGCTTGAGCTGCTCGGGGTGCTGGAGCAGGGTGAAGACACCCAGCGCGATGAGGTTGCGCACGGTCTCGTGGCCGGCCTGGACGAGCACCATGGCGAGCGCCACCAGCTCGTCGTCGGTGAGCCGGTCGCTGTCCTCCTCGTGCACCTGCACCAGTTCGGAGATCAGGTCGTCCCGGGGCTCGGCCTGGCGGGCCTCGATGATCTCCTTCGTCATCCGGGCCATGCCGCGCACCGCCGGGGCGAACTGCTCGGGGTTGGGGCGCAGGGCCTGGGCCAGGGTCTCGCTCCACTCGCGCCACTGCTCGCGGTAGTGCTCGTCGACGCCGAGCATCTCGCAGATGACGATGATGGCCAGGGGGTGGGCGTAGTCGGCGATGAGGTCGGGCTCGGGCTTGCCGGCGAGGTCGTCGAGCAGCCGGTGCGCCACGCGGGTGATCGCGGGGGTCAGGGCCTGCATCCGGCGGGCGGACAGGGCCCGGGTGACCAGGCGGCGGACGCGCATGTGATCGGCGCCGTCCATGGTCAGCAGGGTCGAGTCGAACATGTCGACGATGTCCTCGGGGATGCCGCGGCTGAGCATGGACTCCCGGTGGGAGTCGCCCGGCGGCCGGCTGCGCAGGGTGGGCTCGCCCAGCACCTTCCGGACGTCCTCGTACGCGGTGGCCACCCAGATGTCGGTGCCGTCGGCGAACCTGCCGCGGCAGACCGGCCGGGGGCCGCCGGTCCAGCGCTCGCCGGCCGCCGGGTCGGTGATGAACGCCGGGTCGGACAGGTCGAACTCACTGGCCGGCTCGTCCGCGAGGGTGGTCAGCGCCCGGGGGCAGGTTTCGGTCATTCGGTCGGCCTCGCTTCTTGCTCGGATGTGATGTCAGGCCGCCGGGCCGACGAGCGCGGCGGCTTCGGTCAGCAGGCGGTCGGCGATCTCGTCGGCGTGCCGGTCCCGCCAGGCGTGCAGCGGCGTACCGGCCAGCCACCGGTTGCAGGCCCCGAGCGCCGGACCGCAGGGCACCTGGTAGTCGGCGACGCGGCCGGCAGTGCCCTCGATCGCCCAGGTGCTCGCCTGCGCGCAGTACCAGCGGAAGACCAGCGCCATGCGCCGCTTGGGGTCCGCGGCCTCCTCGCCGCTGCGGCCGAGGCGCGCGAAGACCTCGTCGAAGGGGGCGCCGAGATAGTCGCGCTCCACCTTCGAGCGCACCGCGGCGGGCACCGCGTCCCAGGAGTCGTGGTTGCGCCACAGGTCGTGCAGCTTGCCGGCGCGGGCGTGGAAGAGGACGCCCTTGCGCAGCACGCGCGCCCGGCCGCCCAGTTCGAACAGCTCGCCGTAGGGGGCGAGGGCGGTGTCGTGCACGTCGGCGTCCTGCAGCAGGTCCTTGGCCGCGGCGCTCATCCCGCTCTCGGCCGTGCACAGGTTGACCGAGCCGGTCAGGACGAAGTCGGCGCCCAGCACGAAGCAGGCCGCGGCCGACTCGGGGGCGCCGATGCCGCCGCCGGCGCCGATGCGCACGGCCTCGGCGACGCCGCCGAGCTCGGCGCGCAGTCGGCGCAGCGCGGGCAGCAGCGCCCACAGGGTGCCGAGGTCCGAGTGGTCGCCGCAGTCGCCGACCGCGCACACGTCGTCCGCCAGCGCGACGCGCTGCCCGGCCGCCGCCTCCTGCTCGGTCAGCAGCCCCCGGGTCACCAGCTGCCGCACCAGCGCGGCGGGCGGGGGCGCCAGGAAGAGCCGGGCGGCGTCCGGCCGGGTGACCTTGGCCAGGATCGTGCGGGGCACGTGCACCGTGCCGTCGGGGAGCACGCGGGCGCCGGTCAGGCGGTGGCGTACGAGGGCGGGGGTGACCTCCACGTGGGTGGCGGCCTCCACGCGCCGGACGTCGTGCCGGATCAGGACGTCCACCAGCTCGTCCTCGGCGCGCGGGTCGAAGGGGTCGTGCGTGACGCCGACCCCGAACGGCGCGTCGGCGCCGGCGCTCCCGCGGATCCGGCCGATGGCGGCGGCCACCTCGGCGGGGGCCAGGCCCGAGGCGCCGAAGTAGGACAGCAGGCCGGCCCGGGCCATGCGGGCGACCAGCTCGGCCGAGCCGATGCCGCGGCGCATGCTGCCGGCGGCGTAGGCCAGGCGGACGCCGTGGTCCCGGCGGAAGGCATCCGAACCCAGCGACCCGGCGGTCGGTGTCCGGGCCGGGGTCGGGGTCACGGCCGGTGCCGGGGTCGGGGCCGGGGCCGGGGTCACGGCCGGGAGCGGGGTAACGGCGGGTGCCGGGGCCGAGGTCACGGCCGGTGCCGCCGGTGCCGGGGTCACGGCCGGTGCCGCCGGCGTCGCCTCCAGCGGCGTCGCCTCGGTGCGGATCCGGTCGACGAGTTTGGTCAGGACCTGGCCCGGGCCGAGCTCGCGCACCCGGAAGTCGCCCAGCCCCATCAGGTACCGGACGCTGTCGGTCCAGCGCACCGGGGAGGCGATCTGGCGGCGCAGGGTGGCGGCCACCTCGTCCGCCTCGTACGGCCGGGCGTGCACGTTGCTGATCACCGGGATCTTCGGGGCGGCGAAGTCGGTGGCGTCCAGCAGTCGCCCGAACTCCTCGGCGGCCGCAGCCATGTAGCGGCTGTGGAAGGGGGCGCTGACGTTCAGCGGCGCGCAGCGCGCGCCGGCCTCCTTCAGCAGGGGCAGGGCCCGGTGCACCGACTCCGCGGGGCCGGCGATCACCGTCTGGGTGGGGGCGTTGTAATTGGCGATGTCGATGTCGTCGAGGCCGGCGTCGGCCAGGACCCGCTCGACGAGGGCGGCGTCGACGGCCGAGGCGGCGGCCATGGTGCCGCCGGTGACCTGCCCCATGAGCCGGCCGCGCTCGGCGACCAGGCGCAGGCCCGTCTCGAAGTCGAAGACGCCGGCGGCGAAGAGCGCGGCGAACTCGCCGAGGCTGTGGCCGAGGACGTAGTCCGGCAGCCGGCCGCCCTCGGCGAGGGTGGCCAGCCAGGTCAGGGACTCCACGACGTAGAGGGCGGGCTGGGTGTAGCGGGTGTCGCGCAGGTTGCGGCCGGGGTCTTCGAGGCACAGCTCGCGCACCGAGTAGCCGAGCACGGCGTCGGCGCGGGCGACGAGGTCGGGGAAGCGGTCGAACACGTCCCGGCCCATGCCCTTGGCCTGGGCGCCCTGTCCGGGGAAGACGTGGACGTCGAGGGTCTTCCCGGCGGCGGGTCGGGCCGGCGTCGCCACGGGAGTGCTCACGGGGTTCACCTCGGTTCGGGGTGCGGGGGCGGCGAGGAGGGGGCGGGCATCGAGCACGGCCCGGTGGAGCACCTCGTCGCGGGCGTACGGGGACAGCAGCGGCAGCACCTTGGACCGGCTGCCGGGCGGCAGGGCGGCCCGTACCAGGTTGGCCATGGACCCGGAGGGGCCGAGGTCGAGGAAGAGCAGGTCGTCCCGCGCCAGCAGCGGGGCGAGGGCCCGGGTCAGGTCGAACGGTTCCCTGAGCACCTGCCACAGGTGGGCCGGGTCGGGTACGTGCACGGCCCCGCCGGTGGTGCCGGAGATGAGCGGGATCGTGGCGGGCCCGGTGGCCAGGTCCCCGATCAGGTCCTTGAACGCGCCTTCCACCGGGTCCATCAGGGGCGAGTGGAAGGGGAAGAGCACGGGCAGCCGCTGGCAGAGCGTGCCGGTGGCGACCAGGTGCCGTTCGATGCGGTCCAGGTCCTCGGCCTCCCCGGCCAGGACGAAGTTCTCCGGCGAGTTGACCGCGGCCACGTGGGCCCGGGCCAGGACGGGGTCGCGCCGGGCCAGGCCGACGTCGGCGAGGACGGCGAGCATGCCCCCGCGGGGGCACTCGGCCTCGAACAACTCGACCTGGCGCAGCAGGGAGCGCAGGCACGCGTGGGGGTCGACGACCCCGGCGACGGCCGCCGCGGCGACCTCGCCGAGGCTGGCGCCGAGCACGGCGCCGGGCGCGAACCCGTGTCCCTGGAGCATGCGCGCCAGGGCGTACTCGACCATGAAGATCGCCGGCTGGGTGATGGCGAAGCGCGTCATCGGGCGCTCGGGGCCGTGTCCGTCGCCGTGGATCGCCTCGATCACCGAGTCGCCGCGCACCTCACGGACGACGGCGTCGAGGGAGTCGAGGGTCTCGCGGAAGACGGGGTCGGCCCCGTACAGCCACTTGCCCATCCCGTGGTACTGCGAGCCCTGGCCCGCGAACAGGAAGACGGGCGTGAGCATCAGGCGGCACGCAGGGCGGACGCGAGGACCTTGTGCCCGGTGGGCAGCTGGACCACGGACTCCACCGTGAAGCCGGCCTCCTCCAGGGCGCGGCGCATGCCGGGCTCGTCCAGGCCGAGCGTGCCCTCGTCGCAGGCCACGGCCTGGAACATGGCCCGCCAGCCGTCGATGTCGTTCTCCACCAGCGGTTCCACCACGAGCAGCCGGGCGCCCTCGGCGCTGGTGGCCATGGCGGTGGCGACGGTGCGCAGGATGCGGACGCAGTTGTCGTACGTCCAGTCGTGCAGCACGTTCTTCAGCAGGTAGCGGTCGGCGCCTGCGGGCACCTCGGCGAAGAAGTCGCTGGGTGCGAAGGTGATGCGTTCCAGGACGCTCTCGTCCGTGACCCGGCCCAGGCCCTCGGGGCCGCGGGCGCAGACGCTGGCCCGGTCGGCCACGGTGCCGTGGATGCCGGGGTGGGCGGCGAGGATGCCGGGCAGCAGGCCGCCGCTGCCGCCGCCGACGTCGACGATGCTCCGCACGCCGCCGAAGTCGTGCTGCTGGACCAGGCAGTGGGCGACCGGCGTGGCGAGGTCGACCATGCCCTTGTCGAAGAGCTCGGCGGTCTCGGGGTGGTTCTCCAGGTAGGCGTACAGCGACTGCCCGAAGACCTCCTGGAAGCCGGACTTGCCGGTCTTGACGGTGTGCATCAGGCCGGCGAAGGCGTCGTCGTACAGTTCGGCGGCGAGGATGGCGAAGTGGCGCTGGGTGAAGGGGTGGTCGGCGCGCAGTGGCGCGTAGGCCTCGGTCAGCTTGAACTTCTCCCCGTCGCGCTCCAGCACGCCGGGCACGGTGAGCATCTGCAGCAGGCGGTGCAGGACCTCCGGGTCGCTGCCGGTGCGCTCGGCCAGTTCCTGCGACGACATCGAGCCGCCGTCCAGGATGTCCGCTATCTCCAGCCGGGCGGCGACCGCCAGGGCCCGGGCGAACCAGCCGCTGACGGCCAGCTTGAGGATTTCCATGGGATGTCTGCCTTTCGGTCCCGTCACACGAGCCGGCGCAGCCGGTCGGCCAGCGCGGCGGGGGTCGGCGTCTCGAAGACGTCGGACAGCGCGAGCCGGACGCCGGTGATGCCCTTGATGCGCTGGGCGAGCGTGGCGGCCAGCAGCGAGTGTCCGCCGTTGGCGAAGAAGTGGGAGCCTGCGTCCAGGTCGGGCCGCTCCAGCAGTTCGCCGAAGAGGCCGACGAGGGTGGTGGTGAGGTCGTCGCCGGTGCCGGTGGCGCCGCCGCCGACGGCCGGGCCGCGCTGCCGGGCCGCCTGCTCGGCGAGGGCGAGGTAGTCGACCTTGTCGCTGCCGGTGCGGGGGAAGGCGTCCACCGCGAGGAACTGGTGCGGCACCACGGAGCGCGGCAGCTGCCGGTGGGCGTGGTCCCACAGCTCGTCGACGGCCTCGGGGCGCCCGGGCACCCGGACGAACGCGGCCAGGTAGCCGTCCCCGCCAGGGTCGCCGACCACGACCACGGCCGCGGCCTCGACGTCGGGGTGGTCGAGCAGGACGGCCTCGACCTCGGCGAGCTCGATGCGGTTGCCGCGCAGCTTGACCTGCCGGTCGACGCGGCCGAAGAGGTCGATGCGGCCGTCGGGCCGCCAGCAGGCGATGTCGCCGGAGCGGTGGAAGCGTCCGTACGCGGCGTTCTCGCCGAAGCGTTCCTGCGTCAGCTCGGGCCGGCCGTGGTAGCCGGAGGCGACGCCGACGCCGGCGACGCACAGCTCGCCGCGCAGCCCGACGGGCAGGGGCCTGCCGTGCGGGTCGGCGACGAAGATGCGCGTGTTGGCGACGGGCGAGCCGACGTCCACGCGGCCGCCGCGGTCGGTGCCCATGCGTCCGGCGGTCGCCCAGATCGTGCTCTCGGTGGGGCCGTAGACGTTCCACAGCTCGGCGCCGGCGGCCAGCAGCGTGTCCGCCAGTTCGGCGGGCAGGGGCTCGCCGCCGGTGAGGATCGTGCGGCCGGCCAGCACCTCGCCGGCCTCGCGGGCGACCAGCCGCCAGGTGGTGGGGGTCGCCTGCAGCAGGCCGACGTCGTGGGCGGTGACCGCGGCCGCCAGCAGGGCGCCGTCGGTGCGCGCCTCGTCGGGCAGGACGACGGTGTGCCCGCCGTGGAGCAGCGGCATCATCAGTTCGAGCGAGGAGGTGTCGAAGCTGTAGGTGCTCAGCCAGCCCGTGGGGCGCGCGGAGCCGGTCACGCCGAACCGGTCGGCGTAGTCGACGATGTGGTTGACCAGGCTGCGGTGCCGGATCG
This sequence comes from Streptomyces sp. PKA51, assembly GCF_057552455.1. Lineage (NCBI taxonomy): Bacteria > Bacillati > Actinomycetota > Actinomycetes > Kitasatosporales > Streptomycetaceae > Streptomyces > Streptomyces sp. PKA51. The sequence continues at coordinate 145,406 of NZ_BAAJPZ010000001.1, read as the reverse complement.
GGATGCCCTTGGGCTTGCCGGTCGAGCCGGAGGTGTAGATCACGTAGGCGAGGTCGTCGGCTCCGGCCGCCGCCGCTGCGGCGGTGTCCACCGGTACCTCGGGCACGGCCTGCCAGTCGGCGGCGGGGACGCTCGTGCGGGTCCCGGGGGCCTCGATGCCCGCCCCGGTGATCACGACCTTGGCGCCGGCGTCGTCGAGCTGGTACGCCAGCCGCTCCGCCGGGTGGTTGGGGTCCAGGGGCAGGTAGGCGGCGCCCGCGAGCCAGGTGCCGAACACCGAGGCGGCCAGCGCCGCCCCGCGCGGCAGCAGCAGGGCGACGACGTCGCCGCGCTGCACACCGGCCGCGCCCAGCCGGGCGGCGGTGTCGGCGGCGGCGGACCACAGCGCGCCGTACGTCATCGTGGCCTCGCCGTCGCGGACGGCGGGGGCGGCGGGGTCCGCGGCGGCGCGGTGGGCGAATCCGGCCAGGACCGAGGGGTGCTCGATGGTCCGGTCGGTGGCGTTGGCCGCGTCGATGACCGCGTGGTCCTGCGGCGACCAGAAGGGCAGCGAGGCGACGGGGGCGTCCACCGCCTCCCCCACCGCGACCAGCAGGGCGTCGTAGCGGCGGACCATCAGCTCCACGTCGGAGCGCTCCAGCACGCCCGTGTAGAACACGGCGCGCACCGTGGCCGCCTCGCGGCTGGCGGAGACGAAGAACTCGAGGTCGAACTGGCTGTAGCCGTTCTCCACGACGACGAGTTCGGCGTCGAGGCCGGCGACGGGGAAGGTGCGCTGGTCCTCGGCGAAGGGCACGTAGTTGAAGACGTGCTTGAAGAGGGTGTTGCGCCAGGTGGAGCCGTCGCGCTCGACCATGTCGAGGACGTCGTCGGTGGGCACGTCCTTGTGCGCCATCGCCTCCATGAACGTCCGCCGGGTCAGGGCGGCCAGGTCGCGGAAGCTCGCGTCCCGGTCGAGCAGCAGACGCAGGGTGACGAGGTTGCTGTGGTAGCCGACCGCCTCGACGGCCTCGCGGGGGCGGGTGTTGACCGGCGAGCCGACGGTCAGGTCGGGGCCGGCGCCGTGGGCGGCGAGCAGGACGGCGTAGGCGGCGAGCAGGACGACGGACTCGGGCGCCCGCAGTTCGCGCTGGAGGCGGCGCACGACCGCGTGGGCCTCGGGCGAGAGGGTGTGGGTGACCTCGTCGCCCTTGAGGGTGATCGCCGGCTGCTCGCGCTGCTCGCACCACAGTTCGAGGCCGGAGGAGCGGAAACCGGCCATCTTCTCGCGCCAGTACTGCCGGCTCTCGGCGGAGGGCTCCGGCTCGTGCCAGGCGGGCACTTCGGCGGGCACCGGGTGCTCGCCGGCGAGCACGGCCTCGTACAGGGAGACGAAGGCGGCCTGCAGGATCGCGGTCGACTGGACGTCGGAGACGGCGTGGTGCAGGGCCAGGCACAGCACGTCCGCGTCGGGGCCGTGCAGCAGCAGGGCCCGCACGAGGGGGCTGCCGTCGGTGGTGAAGGGCCTGGCCACGAAGGCCGTCAGCAGGGCGAGTTCGCCCTCCTCGTCCCGCTGGTGCTCCGCCTCCTCCAGGGCGACGGCGAGCGTCGGCGCGACGGCCCGGACCAGGCCGGCCTCGTCGCGGTGGTAGACGGTGCGCAGCACCTCGAAGCGCTCGACCAGCAGCTGGACGGCCTTCGCGGTCGCGGCGGCGTCCAGGCGGCCGCGCACCCGGATCGCGAGCGAGAGGTTGTTCGCGCCGCTGTCCGGGACGAGCTCGTCGAGCAGCCAGAGGGTGCTCTCCTTGCGGGACGGGCGGACGTGACCGGCCGGCAGGTCGGGGCTCACGCGCCGGCCTCCGGACGGCCGGCCAGCACGGCGGCGACCGCATCGGCGACCGCGGGCGTGCGCAGCAGGTCGCGGTGCTCGACCTCGAAGCGGCGTTCGTCGGCCACCTCGACGGGGGCGATGCCCGGCGTGGTGCGCATCCGGTTCAGGCCGCTGCGCTCGCTGGCGGAGGTGATCACGGTGGCCCGCCGCCAGCCGGGGCGCGGGTCGAGGCCGGCGGCAGTGGCGAGGTAGGACATGAACGAGCCGACCAGCGTCACCAGTTCCCCGGCGTAGTCCTCGTCCAGTCCGGCCCGGCGCAGCGCCGCGGTGCCGATGGGCCGGAAGGCCGCGTAGAGCCCGGCCGCGAAGTCGACGGGCGCGATGGCGGGCTTGGCGGCGAGCTGCTCGGCGGTGCCGGACAGCTCGGCGATCTCCTCCGGCGTCAGGACGGTGGTCATGTTGCCGATGACGCGTCCGAACTGCAGGTGGACGGTCGGCACGTCGACGAGCTCGGGGTCGAAGACGACCACGAGGGGGGCGGCCCCCTGACGCTCGGCGATCTTCTGTGCGAGGACGCCCGCGAACACCGAGCCCGCGCAGTAGCCCAGGACCGCGCGGACCGTGCGCCCGCTGGCGGCCACCTCCGACAGCCAGGGCTCCAGGTACTCCTCGCCCAGGGCGTCGGTCTCCGGGTTGCGGACGGGGGCGACGGTCTGCCACAGGGCGCAGTCGAGGTGCAGTCCTGGCGCCAGTTCGGCGAACCCACCCTCGTTCCGGCCCGTCACCGGGAAATCGGCGGCGAGCACAATGTCGGTGTCGGCTCCCGCGTCGAGCACGACATTCCAGACGGTGGGGCTGGGCATGGGAATTCCCCCGATATCGAAAAGCCAACGACTGAAACCAGCGACTGATCGGCCAATTCCTCGACCTTGTCCGGTCGGGTCAGGCTGGATCCTAGGGCGGCCGAATCCGACCTGTCTACAGCTGTCGATCAAGGTCGGCGCCCTGTCAACGCCCCTGGTCAGCGGGGCGAGTTCGGGCCAGGCCGATAGATTTCAGTCACATCCAGGAGGAGTTTCGGACACTCCGTCACCACGTTTTGGTCGTTTTGCCCACCAGGTGGGACGGCGTCGTGCGCACCCTCGGACACCCTCGGGAAACTCCTGAATGTCTGCTTTTGCGGTGTGACGGTCCGCATACGAAAAAACACACGGCGACGCGCCGTCGGCGGCATGCACCGGCACCATGGAGCCGTCCCGACTCACCGGCCGCGTACCGGCGGGAATTGTTCATCCGTCACCTAAGGTTGAGTGATCCATTCGGCAGTACGCCGTCCAGGCGCCTCGGGCAGGGGGACAGATCGTGGCAGCGGATCGTGGGGCCGCACCGCAGGCCGACGCGGCGGAGGCGGCCGTCCAGGAGCAACGGCTCCGGCGGGACCTGGGGTTCTGGGCGCTCACGGCGATCGGGTTCTCCAACATCGTCGGCTCCGGCTGGCTGTTCGCGGCGATGTACGCGGCCCGTACGGCGGGCCCGGCGTCCCTGCTGACCTGGGTGGGCGCCGGCGTGCTGTGCGGCCTGGTCGCCCTGGTGATGATCGAGCTCGGTGCCTCCCGGCCCGAGGGCGGCGGCACCGTGCGCTGGCCGCTGTACGCCTCGGGCCGGCTGGTCGGCACGCTGGTGGGCTGGTCGGTCCTGCTGTCGGTGGGCGGCACCGCCGCCGAGATCAGCGCGATCATGCAGTACGCCGACCACTACCTGCCGGACCTCTACCACGGCCACGTCCTCACGCCGACGGGCCTCGCGCTGGCCGTGGGCCTCAGCCTGCTGCTGACCGTCCTGAACTGGTTCGCGGTCCGCACGTTCGCCCGGCTGAACAACCTGGTCTCGGTCTTCAAAATAGCCGTCCCCGTGATCACGATCGTCGCCCTGTTCGCCTCCGGCTGGCACTCCGGCCGGCTGACCGACCACGGGGGTTTCGCCCCGTACGGCTACGCCGCCTGCCTGTCCGCCCTCGCCGGCGGCGGCATCGTCTACTCGGTCAACGGCTTCCAGGCGGCCCTGGACTTCTCGGGGGAGACGCGCAACCCCCGCCGCACCATCCCCGCCTCCGTCCTCACGGGCATCGGGCTGGCGCTGGTGATGTACCTGGGGCTGCAGTTCGCCTTCCTCTTCACCGTGCCCGACTCCCTCCTCGGTCACGGCTGGAAGGGCGTCGACTTCGAGTCGCCCTTCGGCCAGCTGGCCCTGATCCTCAACCTGCACTGGCTCTCCAGCCTGCTCTACGCCGACGCGGTGCTCTCCCCCGGCGGCTCGGCGTACGTCGGTGTGGCGCTCAACGCCCGCCACACGTACGCCCTGGCCAAGAACCGCACGCTGCCGCGCGCCTTCATGCAGGTGGATCCGCGTTCCGGCATCCCGCACCGGGCGCTGGCGCTGAACTTCGCGGTGATCGTGGTCTTCCTGCTGCCGTTCGGCGGGTGGCAGCGCATCGTCAGCATCATGGGCGACATGTACCTGCTGATCTACGCGGCCTCGGCGGTGGCGGTCGCCGTCTTCCGCGCCGACCCGGGCACCCGCATGGCCGGGTGGGTGCCGGGGCTGCGCTGGATCGCCCCGCTGAGCTTCGTGGTCTCCAGCGAGTTCGTGTACTGGTCGGGCTGGCACGACCTGCGGTTCGCGCTGCCCGTCGTCCTGGCCGGCCTGGTGCTGTACGCCGGGATGCGGCGCTCCGTCGACGACGGGCCGCTGGCCGGCGAACTGCGCGACGGCGCGTGGCTGCTGTGCTACCTGTCGGGGCTGACGCTGCTGTCCTGGCTGGGCACGTTCAAGGGCTCGGGCCGGCTGCCCGCTCCCTACGATTCCCTGACCGTCGCCGCCTTCGCCCTGGCCGTCTTCTTCTGGGCGGTCCGCTCGGGAGTACGCCACCGGGCAACGGCCCCACAGGAGCCCGCCCGCTGACCCGGCCGACCCCCGGGGCGTGACCGGTCAGCCCTTCAGGCCGTAGAAGTGCACCGGCGAGTTCGGCCGGAAACCGATGCGGGGATACACCGGCGCCCCCGCCGCGGTGGCGTGCAGGGTGGCGCGGGTCAGGCCGGTGGCCCGCGCCCCTTCGAAGAGGGCCTTGCGCGTCACCGCCTCCCCGTACCCCCTGCGCTCCCACTCCGGGGCCGTGGCGACGAGCACCACGAACAGACGGCCCTCGGCCTCCACGGTGCCGGCGCACGTGACCGGGAGACCGTCGCGCAGGCCCAGGTAGGCGTGCACCTCGTTCTTCCACAGCGTGGACCCGAGGAGCCCGTCGCGGCCGTCCTCCAGCGGGAAGCCGTAGGCGCGGGAGTTGAGGTCCGCGTACGCCCGCAGGTGCTCGTCGGTGCTCACGCGGACGAACGTCAGGTCGGGGTGGGACGGCTCGGGCAGGGGGAGGAGGTCGCCGGCCATGCCGGTGCCGGGGAAGGCGTACTCCAGGCCCGCGCGTTCGGCGGCCGCCCGCACCCCGGCGCGCGCCCGGTCGCCGAGGAGGTCCTCGAAGAGCCACAGGAACCCGGGGTGCTTCTTCTCGCGCATGATCTGCGCCGCCAGCCCCAGGCGCTGTTCGACGAGCGCCGGGTCCGCGTCGACCTCGGTCAGCGTGATGCAGTTCCAGAAGGCGAACCGGCAGTCGGCCCAGCGGACGGCGAGGCCGGGCAGGTCCCGCACGTCGGCGGCGGCATCGCGGTCGAGCACCATCGCCCGCCACACGACGGCGAGCTGCTCCATGGATTCGATCGACTCGGTACGGTCCGCCACGGGAACCTCCTGAGGGGGAAGGCCAGGAGGGCCCATTCAAGCTCCGCCCGCCGCCCGGCCGCTACGTTTCCGGCCAGGGACCGGCCAGCCGGGCCGCGCAGTCCAGCATCAGCGCGTGCACGAAGGCCTGCGGCAGATTGCCGCGCAACTGCCGCTGGGCGACGTCGTACTCCTCCGAGTACAGCCCGGCCGGGCCGCAGGCTGCGCGGTTGCGCTCGAACCAGCGGAACGCGGCCACCTGGTGCCCCTGCTGGTGCTCGGCCAGCGCCGTGACGAACCCGCACAGCAGGAAGGCGCCCTCGCTCTCCGCCAGCGGCCGGTCGCCGTGGCGGAAGCGGTAGGCGAAGTGGTCCTCGGTGAGCTCGTCGACGTACGCGCGCAACGTGGCCTGCGTGCGGGGGTCGTCGGCGGGCAGGGCGCCGCGCAGCGGGGGCAGCAGCAGGGCGCCGTCCAGGCCGGGGTCCTCGGGGGACCGCTGCCAGCGCCCGGAGGGGTGCAGGCAGCGGGCCGCGGCGTCCGCGACCAGGCGGTCGGCCAGGGCGCTCCACTCGGCCGTACGACCGCCGGGCGGGCCGGCGGCGGCGACGCACCGCAGGCCGGCGGCGCACGTCAGCCGGCTGTGCGCCCACAGGCGCGGGCGCAGTTCCCACACACCGGAGTCCGCCTCGTCGCGGCGGCGGGCGATGGTCTGCGCGGCGATGACCGCCGCCCGCCAGCCGTCGGCGTCCAGCCGGTCGTGGCGTGCCGCGGTACCGAACAGGAGCAGGGCCTCGCCGAACGCGTCGAGCTGGAACTGCCCGCTGACGTTGTTGCCGACCCGGTCGAACCCGCCGGGGTAGCCCGACAGGTCCAGCTCGCGCTCGTCGGGGATCGTGCGCCCCTCCACGGTGTAGGCGGGGGCCATGCGGGACCCGTCCTGGTGCAGGCGGGCCGCGACGAACCGTACGGCCTCGTCCAGCAGCGCCGTGTCCCCGGCGGCGGCCGCCGCCTGGGCGGCGTAGCACTGGTCGCGGATCCACACGTAGCGGTAGTCGTAGTTGCGGCCCTCCTCCGCCCGCTCCGGCAGGCTCGTCGTCGCGGCGGCGACCATGCCGCCCGAGGCCGCCGTCAGCCCCCGCAGGACGGTGTACGCCCGGCGGGCGTCGGTCCGGGCGACCGTGCCGTCGAGCCGCGGCACCGCCGCGTGCCACGCCTCCTCGGTGGCGCGCCACATCTCACCCGGGTCGGGGGGCCGCCCGGTCAGGGACCGGTCGCTGATCTCCAGGACGAGGTCGTGGCAGTCCCCCGCCCCGACCGTCAGCTCCATCCCCACCCGGCGCCCGCCGGGGTCCACCGGCCGCGGCGCGGCCGCGCAACCGGACCAGCGCACCGCGAGGGGCCCGGCCCGCCCGGCCCACACCCCGTCGGCCTCGCGGGAGAACCCCCGCAACGGGTACCGGCCGAAGCCCGCGCAGGGCTCCAGGACCACGGACACCCGCGCGGCGTTGTGCACGGCCACGATGCGCCGCAGCAGCACGGCACGGTGCGGGTCACCGGGGAAGGCGAGGGCCTCGCGGCACTCGACGATGCCGTCGTCGGTGACCCAGCGGCTGCGCCAGATGAGCGTCCCGTCCTCGTAGTACCCGCCCCACACGCAGCGCGCCACGGGCGTGACCACGTACACGCCCGTCCCGCCGACCAGGGTCGAGAAGACCGCGTCCGAGTCCCACCGGGGGGCGCACATCCACGCGTACTCCCCCCGGGGCCCGACGAGGACACCCCGCTCACCGTCCGCCAGCAGCGCGTACTGCCGCAACGGATGAGGCGCGAGCGTGCCTCCGCCGAGCTCGCCATCGGACGAAGTCCTGGTCATCGTCACTCTTCAGCCGACGTGCCGTCCGGGCGCGGGGCGCCGCGGGAAGATGCCGATGAGATCACTAACCACCACCCCCGCCACCCAAACCGCCCCCGCGGGGCCCAGGGCCTGTCCGGCGGATCTTCGTCACGCGCCACCACGGCGCCCCGTAGGGGCGCCGTGCATGACGAAGGTCCGCCGGACCCGGCCTAGGCCTTGCGGAGTCGGTCGATGATGCCGTTGATGTCGTCGCGGAAGAACTGGGTGCGGAAGTAGTGGCCGCCCGTGTCCTCGTGGGCCTCGTACGGGATGCCCGCGCGGTCCAGCAGGCCGCGGAATTCGCGCTGGCCGGCCAGGACCTGGGTCTCGTTGGCCCGGTCGAACAGGTTGACCGGGTCGGGGCTGGTGCCCGCGACCATGAAGATGCGCTTGTTGCGGTAGCTCTCGATGCGCTCGACCGGGTTGTCGGCGGTGACCCTGGCCTGGTCCCAGAACGGCGCGCCGTACACGGTGCCGCCGCCGAGGTCCAGGGCGGAGGTGACGTTCGCCCAGTGCACGACGAGGCCGCCGTCGCGGCGCAGGCTGGCCGGGCCGGAATAGGAGCTCACCGAGGCGAAGTGGCCGTAGTACTTGGCCGTGTACTTCAGCGCGCCGAAGCCGCCCATCGAGAAGCCGCCGATGGCCCGGCCGTCGTACTCGGCGTAGGTGCGGAAGTTCGCGTCGATCCAGGGGATCAGCTGGTTGATGTGGAAGTTCTCCCAGTTGCGCGGGCCGACGTTGGAGTGGACCGGGTTGGAGTACCAGCCGGTGCGCCCACCGTCGGGCATCACGACGATGATCGGCTTGCCGGCGGTCAGCTCACGGATCCCGGCGCGGTCGAACTCGATGAAGTCGCCCCCGCCCCCGTGCAGCATGTACAGGACGGGGTAGGTGCGGCCGCTGGTGTGGTAGTCGTCGGGCAGCAGCACGTTGACGGCCGGCTTCCAGCCGATCTCGGCGGTCTGGAAGCGGTAGTACCACATGCGGGGGTCGGTCTCGCCGCGCTCGACGACGCGCAGCCCGAAGCCGTCGCCGACGGCGTGCGCCGCCGACGCGCCCGCGAGGACGCCTCCGCCGGCCACCGCCACCGCCGCCGACAGGCCGCCGACGGCCTTGAGAATGCCGCGGCGCGTGGGTCGGTACTCGCTCAAGATGACCTCCTGATGGTGAACAAACTCCGTTGCCGGTGGCCCGGGTGGAAACAGGCCCGCACCGTAGCCGCGGGCGCCCGCGGGAGGGCATCCGGAACGATCCGGAGTGACGACGCGCGGAGGCCGCCGGTAGAAAGGCCCTCGGACGAGTCCCCGGTCGAAGGCCGCCTCAGCGCGACGGCGTGGCGCCGGGGTGCGGACAGGCCGGAACGGCGGGGCGGTCCTTCGTGCGCACGGCGGGCAGCCAGGCGGTGGCCGGGCGGGACCCGGCGGGCAGACGGATGCGCAGCCACTCGGCGGACCACGTGCCGCCCTCGTCGACGATGGGCACGCCCTGGGCCAGCCGGCAGTCGACGGTGAGGACGTCCCCGTGCCACACACGGGTCGGTACGACGTTGCCGGTGGTGTAGTTGCGGCGGGGATCGATCGCCAGGCCGAGGCTGCACTCGGGGACGCGGTCGGTACGGTCCCGGCAGCCGCGCTCCTCGTTGAACACCCGGATCCGGTCCGCGCCCGGCGATTCGGGGCCGGTGCCGCGCACGACGTACGCCCAGCCCGCCACCGCCACCGCGCACACCGAGGCGGCCACGGCCGCGACCCGCAGGCCCTTGCGCCGGTGCCGGGACGGGTGCGGGCCGGGCTGCGGCCGGCCCTCCTCGGCCGGCCGCCGGCGGATGCGCTCCAGCAGCGTCTCGGCGGTGTGCGGGGCGCGCGCGGCATGGGTCGGGGCCAGGCAGTCGGTGACCAGCGCGCGCCAGAACGGCGGGACCGCGGTGTCGATGCGCAGCGGGGTGCGGCCCTCGGCGTACTCCTGCACCGCCGCGGCGCGCGCGACCGGCGTGGCGCCGGGGAACGGTGTCGCACCGGAGGCGAACACCTGGTGGACGAGGATGCCCAGGGCCCAGATGTCGGCGCTGGGCCGCACCCGGACGCCGTGCTCGCCGAGCGGGGCCTTCCAGCGTTCGGGCGGGAGGTAGTCGAAGGTGCCCATCGGGGGCGCGTAGCCGTGGGTTCCCTGCGTGGCCGTCAGCTCGGTCGCGAGTCCGAAGTCCGAGAGCCTGACCGAACCGTCGGCCATCAGCAGGACGTTGTCCGGTTTGAGGTCGCCGTGCACCCAGCCGCTGCGGTGCAGGTGGGCCAGGCCCTCGCAGATCTCGGTGACGAGCCGGGCGCCCTCGGACGGGGTGATGCCGGCGGCGAGCCGCTCCCGCAGGCTGCCCGCCGCGCGCTCCATGACCAGGACGATCGCGCCGTCCAGGTGCGCATCGCCGGGCCGGCCGAGCGTGAAGGAGTCCAGGAAGCGGACGAGCCGGGGGTGGCGGGCGCGGGAGGCGAGCTCGACCTCGCGCCGGGCGGCCTCCGCGACGGCGCGGGCCTGGCGCGGTGCCAGTCCCTCGGTGGACAGGATCTTGAGCGCGACGTCCGCCTGTGCGCCGGACGCCGTCGTGCCCTCGCCGGCGGGGCGCCCGGCGTAGACCGTCGCCCAGCCGCCGGTACCGATCGGTGCGCCGACCTCCCAGTCGCCGAGGCGGCAGCCGGCTGTGAGCCCTTCCACGGCCGTCACCGTCCACCGGTCCGGGCGGGCCGTGCCCCGTACGTCCCGCCCGCGGGCCGGCCGGCGCCGCTCATCCGGCGGCCCCCCGCGCCGCTTTGCCGCCGCCCGGTCGGGGCGGCAGGAGGGCCAGGTGCTCCTCCCGTACGAGGCCGAAGCGCAGGGCGACCCCGACGATCGCCTCCCGCTTGCCGTTGCGGCGGGCTCCCCGGCCGGCATCGCCCCCGGCCGGCGGGCCGACGCGGATCTTCTCCTCGGCCAGGTAGTCGATGTGCGAGCTGACGGCCCGGGCCGTCAGCCGGTCGCAGGCGGCGTGTCCGCGCAGCCGCTCGACGATCTGCGGGGTCGTCGGTACCGCGACGGGCGACTCGTCGCGCAGGCGCGGTTCGCACAGGGCGACGAGGACGAGGAAGTAGGTGGCGGTCTCGTCCAGCGAGTACGCGGTGAGCGTGCGCGTCCCCCACGGCCCGCCCGCGGCGTCGGGGTCGAGGTAGACGTGGTCGGGCGCGAAGACCTGGAAGGCGACCGTGTTCTCGCGGGTGGGCAGCACGACCCGGGAGAACTCGAAGGGGATGGGCGCGCCCGCCCGGCGCGGCGGCACCCTCAGGTACTCCCCGGCGCCTTCCGGGTTCTCCACCAGATAGCTCTGGGTCGTGCTGAAGTTGCTGAGCTGCCAGTGGTCGTCGGTCACCCGGATCTCGCCCGCCAGCCGGGAGATCGCCTCGTCGACGAGGCGCAGCTCGACGGGCACGGTCGCCGATCCCCGCCCGAACCGCGCCACCTCGCCCGGTCCGAGCCGCAGCGTCACCCCGTCCCCGCCGCGGCCGGCCTCCGCAGGATCACCGCTCCCCCGTGGCAGATGCACCACTATCCCGCTCACTGACCTCTCCTCAACCCCCCGTCAGCGGTACTTACACAGGCCGAACACTACCCATAACGTCACGAGAAGTGCTCGGCTCGGGCGCCGACCGCCCGCAGGGCGAACAGCAGGGGGATCCGCGGTTCCTCGTCCGGCAGGCGCCACCACACCCCGCCGGCCGGGACCATGGCCTCGAAGCGCTTCCACGGCAGCAGCTCCGTCTCCCGCAGCAGATCTACCCGCAGGCCGGCGCCGACGAGCGCGGTGACGACGTCACCCAGCCCGTGCCGCCACTCGAAGCAGGTGGTCTCGCCCTCCAGGGGCGGCCCGTCCGTGTACGTGTGCGGCGCGTCCTTCCTGATCGCACCGCGGCCGGCGAGATAGTCGGCCGTCAGTTCGAGCTTCTGCCGCCCGGGGTCCGGGGCCGGGCCCAGGGCGTTCAGGAGCGGATGGAACTCGACCAGGTACAGCATGCCGCCGGGGCGCAGGAGCGCGCGGACGACGTCCGCCCATGCCGACAGGTCCGGCAGATAGCACAGGGCGCCCTTGCCGGTGTAGATCACATCGAATCGCCGTCCGCGCAGGGCGTCCACGGCGTCGTGGACGTCGGCCTGCACGAACTCGATGTCCACCCCGGCCTCGCGCGCGATGCGCCGGGCCTGCGCCACCGACTCCCCCGAGAAGTCCAGGCCCACCGTGCGCGCCGCGCCGCGCCGGGCGAACGCGTGCGTGTCGGTGCCCAGGTGGCACTGCAGGTGCAGCACGTCGCGGTCGTGGAGGTCGCCGAGGTCCTCCCATTCGAAGGGCGCGAACCAGTCCTCGGCGGACCGGGTGCCGTCCAGTCCGTAGAAGGCGCTCGCCGCGTGCACGGGGGCACGGGCGTCCCAGTTCTCCTGATTCGTACGGAGCATCCGGCGGGTGGTCGGGAGCTCTCGGCCGGGGCGTTCCTGATCAGTCGTCACCCGACCGATCCTCCCCACCCGGCGGCCGTCCCGCCAGAAGGCGGCGGCCGTCCCACCGGAAGGCGGGTCGAAAAAGCGGGTCGGAAGGCGGGGGTCAGAAGGCGGGGGGTCAGAAGACGGGGGTGCCCGTTCGAACGGGCGCGACCGCCCGGTCGCCGAAGGCGGTCCACGGGCCCCGGCCGCCACCGGGCGCCGCCTGGACGCGGGTGAGCATCCGGCCCTCGGGGGTGACGGCGAGGACGTGGATCCGTCCGGTGGCGTCGGTCACCGCCGTGGGCGTGGCGGCGAGCCGGACGCCGGGGGCGCCGAAGTCGTCGCCGGTGTCCCAGGCCCCGCCGGGCGCGACCTGCCGGAAGCGGGTGAGCGGCGCCCCTCCCGGCGGCAGGGCGAGGGCCTCCAGCCTGCCGTCGGCATCGGGGACGAGCGCGGGGGCCGCGTCCGTCCAGCCGGTCAGCGGCCGCCAGTCGTCCCAGCCACCGCTCGGCACCGACTGGCGCCGGTGGAAGGTCGCCAGGCCGGACGGTGCCGTGGCGACGACGGTGAGCCGGCCGCTGCCGTCCCGTGCCACCCGCGGCGCGGTGCCGGCCGCGGTGCCGAAGGGACTCCACTGCGCCCAGGCGCCGTTCGGCGCCTCCTGCCACCGGTGGAAGATGCCCGCGCCACCGGGCGCCAGGGCGAACACTTCCAGGCGCCCGTCGGCGTTGGCGGCGACGACGGGCGGCGCGCCCGCGGGCCCGCCGAAGCCCGCGTCCCACTCCTCCCAGGCCGGTGCTCCGGGCGCCTGCTGCCGTCGCCGGGCGATCGATGCGCCGCCGGGCGCGAGGGCGAAGACCTCCAGCCGCCCCTCGGCGTTGCGGGCGACGGCGGGGGCGGCGCCCGCCGGGCCGCCGAACCGCTCCCAGCCGGCCCAGCCGCCGTCCGGGCGCTGCGCCCGGTGGTCCAGCGCGGCACCGTCCGGGGCGAGGGAGAACACCTCCAGCCGGCCGTCGGCGTTGCGGCCCAGGGTGGGGACCGCCCCGGCCGGTCCGCCGAACACCTCCCACGGCGACCAGGTGTCGGACTGCGGGTCGACTTGGACGCGCCGCAGCATCGAGTGGTCGCCCGCGTCGAGGGCGAAGACGTTGAGCCGGCCGTCGGCGTCCAGCGCGGCGGCCGGGTTGTCGGGGCTCTGCCAGGGCGGTGGGACGTCCCGCCAGTCCAGCGGGGCCACGTACAGCCCCTGGTGGAACCAGCCCGCGGCGGTCGCGTACCACTGTCCTGCAGCGGTGACCACCTCGACGGCGTGCCCCGGCACGTGGCCCGCGTAGCCGTCCACGACGAAGTGGAAGGGGTCCCGGGACGCGAGCACGTCGGTGCCGTCGTAACCGCCGCGCGGCCCGATGAACAGGTAGTACCAGCCGTCCCGTTCGACGACGAAGGGCGACTCGGTGACCGACACCGTCGCGGCGGTGCTCGCGTCGGTGAAGGCGACGCCGGGCTCGCTCCAGTGCACCAGGTCGTCGGAGCGCCGGAAGGCGACCACGTGCCGGCCGTCCGGGGACAGCTCGGTGTAGTACATGACCCAGCGGCCGCCGATCCGCACCACCATCGGGTCGCGCGCCGCGCGGCCCCGGAAGAGCGGGCCGGTCGGCACGCGGGTCCAGGTGAACAGGTCGGTCGAGGTGGCGAGGTTGATCGCGGCGCCGTTGCGGCCCCCGGCCGCGTAGAACATCCAGTACGTGCCGCCCGCCTCGACGACGTGCGGCGCCCACAGGTGTTCCTCCCCGAAGTAGGTCCGGTCCACCGTCAGCGCGTCGGGGTGCGGGGTCCACGGGCCGGTGGGGTGCGGTGCGGAGGCGTGGGCGAAGGAGATCTCGGCCGCGCTGTCGGGGGACCGGCCGGCAGGCGCCGCGGCACCGACGATGCCGAACAGGTGCCACCGGCCCCCGGCCTCGATCAGCGTGTGGTCGTTGAGGTAGCGCCGCTCACCGGGGGTGGACGGGTCGTGGACGTGGGTGAAGGGCCCCGCGCCGACCCACCGGTGGGGCGGAGGCGGCGCGGCGGCGGCGGACACGGCCCCGCCGGCCCCCAGCAGGGCCAGCGCACCCGCCGCGGCGGAGCCCTGGAACAGGCGTCGTCTGCTGATCGGATGCACGGATCCTCCGGGTGGGGGGCGCGGCCGGCCGGGCCTCGTCGGCCCGGCCGGCCGCCGGGGGGGGGACGGGTCAGGTGAGGGGCGGACCGGAGGTGCTGTTGACCCAGGTCCACTCGGACCAGGTGCTGAACCCGGTCTGCCACTTGTGGTGGATTCCGTCCCGGCTGCCGCCGAAGACCTCGATCCGGCCGTCGGCGTTCGTCGCGGCGGCGATGTCGTTGCCGCCGGTGCCGAAGGTGTCCCAGTCGACGTACGCGGCGTTCACGCCCTTCTGCCAGATGTGCATCGCGGCGTCACCATTGATGGCGAAGACTTCCACGCGCCCGTCCGGACTGCGGTCGCTGGAGAGCCGGGCGTTCGCCGGACCGCGCGTCGGCTCCCAGCCCGACCAGCTCGTCGGACTCGTCTGGTACCGGTGGAAGACGCCCACCGGGCCGGAGGCGAAGACCTCCAGGCGACCATCGGCATTGTGGTCGACGGTCACATCATGGCCACCGCCGCCGAAGTCCTCCCACTGCGACCAGCCACCATTGACCGCCGTCTGGTACTGATGCTGGAAAACCGTCCCGTTGAGCGCGAACACCTCAAGACGCCCGTCGGACGACTTCTCCATCTTCACCCGACTTCCGCCGGGACCACCGCCGGACGACTCCCAGTTCGACCACCCGCTGTTGGGCGCCGTCTGGTACCGGTGGAACACCCCGGTCGACCCCGAGGCGAACACCTCGATACGACCATCGGCATTGACCCCCGCCGCGACACTGCTGCCACCGGTACCGAAGTCCTCCCAACCCGACCAAGCACCCGACGGAGAAAGCTGATAACGATGCTTGGCCACATCACCATTGATCGCAAAGGCCTCCAGCCGACCGTCCGCATTCGGCGCGATCGCGAGCTGAGCGTTCCCGGGACCACCCAGCTTCTCCCACTCCGACCAACCACCGTTCACCTGCGACTGCCAAGCGTGATGCACACCATCCGCCCCGGCCGCGAACACCTCCAGACGACCATCGGCCGACCGCGCCGACACCACCCGCCCCGACTCCACCGGATACACCAACGGCGCCGGCCCGGTGCCGGGACTGCCCAGACGCGCCACCGCGGCGCGTGCCTCGCCCATGTGCCGCAGGTGATGACCCATCACGTAGGTGGACCAGGGCTCCCAGTTCCGCCCCTCGTTGGAGATGCGGTAGGCCGCGTTCGCATTGCACTGGGGCTCGTAGGCGCAGGCGTCGTCGACTTCCTTGTGCCAGTAGTTGTTGATCTGCCACAGGCCGCGGTCGGTCGACGGTGGGGTGTTGTTCGTCGTGTTGGACGCGGACGGGTTGCAGCTGGACTCGGCCAGCGCGACGGCGACGGCGAGTTCCAGGGCCTGGCCGCGCCAGCCGGCGTTGTAGCCGACCTGGGCGCACAGATCGCTCGGGTCGGCCTGCGCCGGCGAGGCGCCGCCCACCATGCCCGCCGCCACGAGCAGCGTCGCGAGCACCGAGGGAACGATGCGTTGTAAGGCATGTCGCCGGACGCGCTGCGTTCTTGTCACCTGCTGCCCCTTCGGGTCGTCGGTCATGGGATGGAGGGACCGGAGGTGCTGTTGACCCAGGTCCACTCGGACCAGGTGCTGAAGCCGGTCTGCCATTTGTGATGAATTCCGTCCCGGCTGCCGCCGAAGACCTCGATCCGGCCGTCGGCGTTCGTCGCGGCGGTGACGTCGGTGCCGCCGGTGCCGAAGGTGTCCCAGTCGCTGTAGGAAGCGTTCAGGCCCTGCTGCCAGATGTGCATGGCGACGTCACCGTTGACGGCGAAGACCTCGACACGCCCGTCGGCGGTACGGTCGCTGGTGAGCCGGGAATTGGCGGGGCCGCGTACGGGTTCCCAGCCCGACCAGCCGGCGGGGCCGGTCTGGTACCGGTGGAAGACGCCCACCGGACCGGAGGCGAAGACCTCCAACCGGCCATCGGCATTGTGGTCGACGGTCACATCATGGCCACCGCCGCCGAAGTCCTCCCACGGCGACCAGCCACCATTGACAGCCGTCTGGTACTGATGCTGGAAAACCGTCCCGTTGAGCGCGAACACCTCAAGACGCCCATCCGACGACTTCTCCATCTTCACCCGACTCCCGGCAGGACCACCGCCCGACGACTCCCAGTTCGACCAACCGCTGTTCGGAGCGTTCTGATACCGGTGGAACACCCCGGTCGACCCCGAGGCGAACACCTCGATACGACCATCGGCATTGACCCCCGCCGCGACACTGCTGCCACCGGTACCGAAGTCCTCCCAACCCGACCAAGCACCCGACGGAGAAAGCTGATAACGATGCTTGGCCACATCACCATTGATCGCAAAGGCCTCCAGCCGACCGTCCGCATTCGGCGCGATCGCGAGCTGAGCGTTCCCGGGACCACCCAGCTTCTCCCACTCCGACCAACCACCGTTCACCTGCGACTGCCAAGCGTGATGCACACCATCCGCCCCGGCAGCGAACACCTCCAGACGACCATCGGCCGACCGCGCCGACACCACCCGCCCCGACTCCACCGGATACACCAACGGCGCCGGCCCGGGGCGCCGGCCCGGCGTGCACGGTACGGTCACGCCGCGGTCCGCGAGGTAGGGAATCGGGTCGATGCCGTGACTCATACCGGTGTCGCGCCGCACCCGCAGATGGAGGTGGGGGCCGCTGGCCTCGCCCTCGGCGCCCATGAGCGCGATGCGTTGGCCTGCCGTCACCCGCTCCCCCACGGCGACGTCCCTTTGGTACATGTGCCCGTACTCGGTCACCGTTCCGTCGGGGTGCAGGATGCGGATCCACTGGCCGTAGCCCTGGGCGGGGCCGGAGTTGATGACCTCCCCGTCGCCCACGGCGTGGATCGGCGTGCCGAGGGCGTTGGCGATGTCGATGCCGTCGTGGTCGCGGGCTCCGCCGTAGCCGTCGGAGATGAAGCCGGACGTCGGGCACGACGCGGCGAAGCCGGCGGGGCGCGGTGCCGCGGCGGCCGGTGACGGGGTCACCAGCGACGGCAGTACGGCGCACGTCGCCGCGAGAAAGAGGCGCAGCGCGCCTGTGCGAAGACCGTGGAGCACGTGGTGTTCCTCCCCCCTCGAGGGGCACGTCGGGTCGGATGGACGGGCCAGCGGCACGGTAGCCAGGGCCGGCCGGCGAGGACATCCGGAACGCTACGGACTGACAACACCCCGGGGCTCGGGATAGCGGGGGCGACGGCGCGGGAGGGAAGACGACAACCGGCCGAATATGCGGTAGCCATTCAGGTGTAGCGGCCATATAGATGGTGGTGAACCATCGATGGGCACATGAGGGAGGACCATGCGGCCGCGCGTGGACGACATGCTCGACTACTGCACCCTCGAGGTCGCGATGACTGTCTGCGGGGGTGTGTGGAAGCTCAGTATTCTCAAATACCTGTTCCGGAGCGGGACGCTGCGATTCGGTGAACTGAAGCGCGCGATGCCCGACATCACGCCACGCATGCTCACCCGGCAGTTGCGCGAATTGGAGGAGGACGGCCTGGTGCTGCGCACGGTGCACCACGAGGTGCCGCCGCGGGTCGAGTATTCGCTGACGGAGATCGGCATGAGCCTCAAGGAGCTGGTGGTCCGGCTCGAGGAGTGGGGCAACTGGTACCGGGAGCAGGTGCGCCGGCCCGTCGAGGAGCCGAGCCTGGTCTGAGCGCGCCGGGGTGTCCCGCGCCACGCGCCACACCACGGTGCGCGTGGATCGCGGGACACCGCCCGGGCGTCAGGCCGTCAGCGTGTCCGACCGGTCCCGCCGGGGCGCGTCCCCGTCCGTTCCCTGCTCGTCGCCGGCCGGCTCCCCGGGGCGCAGCAGGGCGGCGGTGACGGCCGCCAGCACCAGCAGCACCGCGGCGGTCACCGCGGTCGTCAGGCCGAATCCCTGCTCGTAGGCCCGTCGCGCACTGGCCCGCAGGGCGTCCCCCGCGCCGCCCGCGAGCTTTCCCGCGAGCCCCATGGCGTTGCCCACCGACTCGGCCGCGGTGTCGGCCTGGTCGGGCGTGAGCCCGTCGACCGGCCGGAGCCGGTCCTGGTACGCCAGCGTGACGACGATGCCCATGGCGGCGACGCCGAGCCCGGCGCCGAGCGAGAAGCCGACCTCCTGCACCGCGCCCGCCTCGGCCGCCCGCTCCGGCGGGGCGGAGCTCATCATCGCGTCGGCGCCGAGGGTCATGACCATGCCCGACCCGAGGCCGGCGGCGACCAGGGCGGCGTAGTTGTGCGCTGCGCCGAACACCCCGAGCGCGATCAGCGCCAGGGCGATCACCACTACCCCCACGGTCACGCCCCACCGTTTGCCGAGGACGGCCGCCAGCTTGGGGGCCACGACGCCGCCGACGGCACTGGCGACCGCGACCGGGACCAGCGTCAGGCCGGCCGACAGGGGCGAGAGGCCGTCAACGAGTTGCAGCTGCTGCGTCAGCAGGAACAGCAGGCCGGTGTAGGCCCCGTAGCAGACCAGGATGGTCACGGTGGCCACGGAGAACAGCCGCCCGGCGAACAACCGCATGTCCAGCAGCGGATGCGCGATGCGGCGCTGCCGCACCACGAACACCACCAGGAGCAGGACGCCCAGCACCCCGGTGACCACGGTGCCGGGCGGGACGCTCCCCGGCTGCCCGGTGCGCTGCAGGGCGTACACCGCGCCCGCGAGCCCGGCGATGGACAGCACGGCGCTGGGCACGTCCCACGGTTCGGGTGCGGGGTTGCGGGACTCGGGCACGAGCACGAGGCTGGCCAGCACCGCGGCGACGGCGATGGGCACGTTGACCAGGAACACCGCGCCCCAGGAGAACTTCTGCACCAGCGCGCCGCCCAGCACCGGCCCGAGGGCTGCACCGGTGCTGGAGCCGGCCACCCACAGGCCGTAGGCGAGGGAGCGTTCGCGTGCCACCGGGAAGATGACCCGGATGATGACGACCGTGCTGGACAGCATCATCGCGTAGCCCAGGCCCTGGACCGCCCGGGCCGCGATGAGCTGTCCCGGGCCGGAGGCCATGGCCGCCCCGGCCGAGGACAGCCCGAAGGTGGCCAGCCCCAGCAGCAGGACGAGCTTGCGCCCGAGCCGGTCGCCGATCGTCGAGCAGACCACGAGCGTCGCGGCCACCGTCAGGGCGTAACCGTCGGTGATCCACAGCAGTTCGGATCCCGAGGGGAGTAATTCGCGTCCGACCGAGGGCAGGGCGACGTTGAGAATGGTGAGATCCATGCCTCCCATGAGCATGCCGGCCAACAACACGGCCAGGACCGCCCAGCGGCGGCTGTTTGCCTTTTCTTCCGTCATGCCGACATCGTGCAGAGTGGGCAACTGCGGGGACAAGTAGGGTCCTTTCTGTCCCCTGGGGACATTTTCTGTACCGGCTGCGACCAGCACATTGCGGGAAGAGTGGGGTTCGGCGCCCTTTTGCGGACATGCGTCGGACGGCAATCCCGGCCGGGGGAAACCGGGATTGCCGTCCTTCCGCACGGCGTCATGCCGTGCGGGGCCGGGAATTCCTCAGGACGCGGTCGCGTCCAGAATGCGCATCGTCCGCGGTGCCCCGGTGACCGACGGCAGGCTCGCGACGGCGTCCAGGGAGCGCAGCAGGTCCGCCTCCCTGGCGACACCGGTCTCCAGGAGCAGCGTCTCCCGCCCGCTCGTACGGCACCGCCGCAAGGAGTCGAGCGTGATCCCCGTGGTCCGCAGTGCGCCGGCGATGCCTTCCAGGGCGACCGCCGCGCCGTCGACGGGCACGGCGAGGTGGTAGCGGCCGCGCAGTGCGTGCGGGGGCAGGAGGGCGGACGGCTCGGCGGGGAACGGCAGGGCGGTCGCGGGGTGGCCGAGAACCTTCCTCCGGGCCGCCGTCACCAGATCGCCGAGGATCGCACTGGCGGTCGGCGCGCCGCCGGCGCCCGCGCCGCGGAAGAGCAGCGGTCCGGCGCCACCGGCCTCGATCAGGACCGCGTTGTCGGCGCCGGCGACGCCGGCGAGCGGGTGGGTCCGGGCGACCATCGCCGGATGGACCCGCACCTCCAACTCCGGCCCCCCGGCGGGCCGTTCGAGGAAGGCGACCAGCTTCACCACGCGGTCGTGGACCCGGGCGTGCGCGATGTCCGCCGCCGTGACCCCGGTGATGCCCTCGCGGTGCACGTCCTCGGGCGGCACCCGGGCGCCGAAGGCCAGGGAGGCCAGGATCACGGCCTTGGCCGCGGCGTCCGTCCCCTCCACGTCGGCGGTCGGATCGGCCTCGGCGTACCCCTGTTCGACCGCCTCGGTCAGCGCCGTGGCGAAGTCGCCGCCGGTCTGCGTCATCCGGTCCAGGATGTAGTTGGTGGTGCCGTTGACGATGCCGACGACGCGGGTGACGTCGTCGCCGCACAAGGAGTCGCGCAGGGGCCGCAGTACGGGCACCGCGGCGGCCACCGCCGCCTCGTAGAACAGATCGGCTCCGTGCTGCGCGGCGGTCTCGTGGAGGGCCGGGCCGTGCGCCGCGACGAGCGCCTTGTTGGCGCTCACCACCGAAGCGCCGTGCTCCAGTGCGGTGGTGACCAGCGACCGGGCGGGGTCGGTGCCGGCGAGCACCTCGACGACGAGGTCGACGTCGTCCCGTTTGACCAGACCGAGCGGATCGTCGGTCAGCAGGTGGGGGGCGACGCAGGTGTCCCGCGTCCGTTTCACGTCCCGCACGGCGACGCCCACCAGTTCCAGGGGCGCTCCTATGCGGCCGGCCAGCACCGAGCCCGCGTCGTGCAGCCGGCGTACGACCTCGGTGCCCACGGTCCCGCAGCCGAGCACGGCCACCTTCAGCGGGCCGGCGTCGGCGTTCTTCTCGCTCGTCATCGTCAGCGCCCCGTTCCCGCGTAGACGACGGCTTCGCTCGCACCGTCCAGTCCGAAGGCTCGGTGCAGTACCCGTACGGCGTCCTCCAGCCGCTCGGCGGGGCACAGGGCCGAGGCACGCACCTCCGAGGCGGAGATCAGCTGGACCGCGATCCCCGCTTCGGCCAGCGTGCGGTACAGCCGCGCCACCACGCCGGGATCGCTGCGCACCCCGGCCCCCACGAGCGAGACCTGGCCCACGCCGGTCCGGCCGTGCACCGCGCCGTGGCCGGTGCGGGAGCGGCAGCGCTCCAGCAGTTCCACCGCCTGCGGCCCGTCGGCCGCGGGCACGGTGAAGGTCAGCGCGGTGTCGGCCGTCGCCGGGGCGCTCTGGAGCATGTCGACGGGGATGCCGGCGTCGGCCAGCGTCTCCAGGACCTGGGCCACCGCGGCCGGTGCGGCCGGGATCCCGTCGACCGTGATCCTGACGACCGAGGGGGTGTGGGCCACCCCCGTGATGCGCGAGCCTTCCACTCCGGTTCCCTTCACCGAGTGCGAAACGACGGTTCCCGGCCGGTCCGTGAAGGACGACCGGACGTGGAGGTCGACGCCGTGCCGGCGGGCGTACTCCACGCACCGCGGCATCAGCACCTTCGCCCCGCCGGCGGCCATTTCGAGCATGTCCTCGCAGCCGACGGCCTCCAGGAGCCGCGCGTGGGCGACGACGCGGGGATCGGCGGAGAAGACGCCGTCGACGTCCGTATAGATCTCGCAGACGTCGGCCTTCAGCGCCGCGGCCAGCGCAACCGCCGTCACGTCGGAGCCGCCGCGGCCGAGCGTCGTGGTCTCCCCCGTGCCGGGGACGACCCCCTGGAAGCCCGCGACCAGGGCGACGGCTCCCCGGTCCAGCACCTCGCGCACCCGGTGCGGTCGTACGTCGACGATGCGCGCGCTGCCGTGGGCGGCGTCGGTGAGCACGCCGGCCTGGGCCCCCGACAGGGAGCACGCGGTGCCTCCCAGGTCGTGCAGCGCCATGGCCATCAGCGCGTTGGAGACCCGTTCACCGGTCGCGAGCAGCATGTCCATCTCGCGGGCCGGCGGGCTGCCGGCGACCCTGCCGGCCAGGTCGATCAGCTCGTCGCTGGTGTCGCCCATCGCCGAGCAGACCACGACGACCTCGTGCCCGCTGCGGTGGGTGCGCAGGATGCGCCCGGCGACCTCCCTGATCCGATCGGTGTCCCCCAGCGAGGACCCGCCGTACTTCTGGACGATCAGCACTCACTTGCTCCGTTCGAAGAGGAGGGCGGGGAGCCGGTCGGCGACCGCGCGGGCGGTCGACTCCGCGAACTCGTCGATCATCGAGACGTGCGTGCCCGGCACGGTGACCTCGGTGTGGGCCAGCGGCCACACCGAGCGGCGACCGCCCTCCTCCCCCGGCAGGTCGGCGGCCCGCACCATCAGCGTCGGCGCGGCGACCCGGCGGGGGGTCCAGCCGCGGAACAGCCGCAGGTGCCGGCCCATCGCGGTCAGGTTGGCGTCGTTGACCAGCTCGGCGATCTCGGGCTTGGCGGCCAGCTCGTCGAACAGGGTCGACTGGATGCGCAGGATCTCCTCGTCCTCCGGCAGGTAGCTGTCCAGCAGCACCACTCCGGCCGGCCGGGCCGGGCCGTCCAGCGCCTCGGCCACCGCCTGGGCGAGCCAGCCGCCCGAGGAGTAGCCGAGCAGGACGAACGGCCTGTCCGCCACGTACGCGCTCACCGCGTCGGCCTGCGCCCGCACCAGGGCGTCGAACGACGCCGGCAGCGGCTCGCCGTCCGCGTACCCGCTCGCCGGGAGCGAGACCACTTCCCGCTCCTCGCGGAACGGCGCGGCGAACCGGGCGAACTGGTACGGGCTGGCGGGGGCCACGAACGAGGGGAGGCAGACCAGGACGGGATCCGCGCCACGGGAGAACCGGACCGGCGACCCGGCGGGCACCGGCTGCCGCGGGGCGGGCCGCAGCAGGGCGGTGGCCGCGAGCATGTCGATCGCCTCCGTGATCCTGCCCGTCGCGCACGCGCCCTGGAACAGCTCCCGCAGCGTGGTCGACGCGGCCGGCGGGACCGTCGGAGCCTCGGAGGCCGTGACCGGGAGCGCCGGTGTCCGCTCCGCCTCCGCCTCCGCCTCCGCCTCCGCCTCCGGCCGCGACGCGCCGACGAGTTCGTCGAGGACCTTGACGAGCTGGTCCACGGTCGGGTGGTCGAACATCGCCGTGACCGGCAGCCGGACACCGGTCACCGTCGCGAGCCGGGTACGCAGTTCCATTGCGGACAGGGAGTTGAGCCCGAGTTCGGTGAACGTCTCGTCCGGCTCCACCGCGCCGTCCTTGCCGCGGCCCAGCGCCAGGGCCAGCTCCTCGGTCAGGACGCGGGTCAGCGCGGCAATGCGCTCCCCCGCGGACAGGCCGGCGAACCTGTCGGCCGCCGCCGGAGCGGGTTCGCGCGCGGTGACGTGCACGCCCGAGCGGTCGAGCCAGAAGCGCTCCCGCTGGAAGGCGTACGGGGGCAGCTCCACCCGCACCGCGCCGGTACCGGCGAACACCCCGGCCCAGTCCACGGCCACGCCGTGGGAGAACAGGTGCCCCGCCGAGCGGTGGACCTGCTCCAAGCCACCGTTGTCCCGGCGCAGCGTTCCGCAGACGACCGCGTCGGCTCCCTGGAGGTCGACCGTGTCCTGCAGGCCGATGGTCAGCACCGGGTGGGGGCCGACCTCCACGAAGACGGCGTGCTTGCTCTCCAGCAGCGCCTGCGTGGTCTCCTGCAGGCGCACGGTCCGGCGAAGGTTGCGGTACCAGTACTCGGCGGTCAGTTCGCTGCCGTCCATGCGCTCGGCGGTCACCGTCGAGTAGAAGGGGATCCGGGCCCGGCGCGGGCGGAGACCGGACAGACCGGTCAGCACGTCCGTGCGCACCGCTTCCACGTGGACGGAGTGCGAGGCGTAGTCGACCGGCACGATCCGGGCCCGCACCCCGTCCGCCACCAGCTGGTCCCGCAACTCCTCGACGGCGCAGGCGTCACCCGCCACGACCGTGGAGCCGGGCCCGTTGACCGCCGCGACCGACAGCCGGCCCTGCCAGGACTCCACCAGGGTGGCGACCCGGTCGTGCGGAAGGGGAACGGACATCATCCTGCCCAGCCCCGCGATCGCCCGCAGGGCCCGGCTGCGCAGCGCCACCATGCGCGCCGCGTCGTCGAGCGAGAGGGCGCCCGCCACGTACGCGGCGGCGATCTCGCCCTGCGAATGGCCCATGACCGCCGACGGGAGGACGCCGAGCGACTTCCACACCTCGGCGAGCGAGACCATGACCGCGAACAGCACCGGCTGCACCACGTCGTCGCGGTCCAGGTCCGGGGCGCCCGGCACCCGGCGCACCACGTCGAACAGGTCCCAGTCGACGTGGGGCGCGAGCGCCTGCCTGCACCGCGCCATGGCCTCGGCGAAGGGCTCGGAGGTCTCCAGGAGCTCGTGCGCCATGCCGGCCCACTGCGACCCCTGCCCGGGGAAGACGAACACGACCTTGTCGCGCTGCCGCCCGGCCGGGGAGCCGGCCGGGAGGGACTCGGCGGCCGCCACGTCCCCCAGTGCGGCGAGGAGTTCGCCGGGTGTCCTCCCGAGGACCACGGTGCGGTGCGCATGGGTGGTCCGTGCGGCGAGGGTGTGCCCGATGTCGGTGGGGTGCCAGGCGGACTGTGCGGTGAGGTGGTCGTGCAGACGCCGGGCCTGCGCCTGCAGAGCCTCGGGGGTGTGCCCCGACAGGACCCACGGGGTGACGGGCGGCGCGGTCGGTTCGGGCCGAGCGTCCGGCACAGGCGCTTGCTCGATGATGACGTGGGCGTTGGTGCCGCTGATGCCGAAGGAGGAGACGGCGGCACGGCGGGGACGCTCGTCGGTGGCATCCCAGGGCTGCGCCTCCGTCAGGAGGCGAATGCCGCTGGCGTCCCAATCCACGTGCTGCGTGGGGGTGCTGACGTGGAGGGTGGCCGGCAGGGTGGCATGACGCATCGCCATGATCATCTTGATGACGCCGCCCACTCCCGCCGCAGCCTGACTGTGGCCGATGTTGGACTTCAACGACCCCAGCCACAACGGCACCTCGCGGCCGCGACCATAGGTGGCGGCCAGGGCTTCGGCCTCGATCGGGTCACCCAGACGCGTACCGGTGCCATGAGCCTCCACCGCATCCACATCCGCCGGGCTCAGACGCGCATCCCGCAGTGCCTGGGCGATGACCTGCTGCTGCGAGCGCCCGTTCGGCGCCGTCAGACCGTTGGACGCACCGTCCTGGTTGACCGCGGTCCCCCGGATTACGGCATGGATCGTGTGACCATGACGCCGGGCATCGGAGAGCCGCTCGATCAGCAGCAGACCCACACCCTCCGCCCAACTCGTCCCGTCCGCATCATCGGAGAACGACTTCGAACGCCCGTCCGGCGCCAAACCCCGCTGCCGGCTGAACTCCACGAAGGTGCCCGGAGTCGACATGACGGTCACGCCGCCCACCAGCGCCATGGAGCACTCGCCGGAGCGCAGCGCCTTGGCCGCCAGGTGCAGGGCGACCAGCGACGACGAGCACGCCGTGTCGACGGTCACCGTGGGGCCCGTCAGGTCGAACATGTAGGACAGCCGGCCGGAGATGACGCTGGCGGTGTTGCCGGTCAGCAGCACC
This sequence comes from Streptomyces sp. PKA51, assembly GCF_057552455.1. Classification (NCBI taxonomy): domain Bacteria; kingdom Bacillati; phylum Actinomycetota; class Actinomycetes; order Kitasatosporales; family Streptomycetaceae; genus Streptomyces; species Streptomyces sp. PKA51. The sequence goes on along the minus strand of NZ_BAAJPZ010000001.1, from coordinate 119,740 downwards.
CCTTCGAGCTCGCCGGGCATCTGGTGCACCGGGGGCGCGTAGTCGTGGTACATGGCACCCACGTAGACGGCGGTGTTGCTGCCGCGGACGGTGTGGGGGTCGATGCCGGCGTTCTCGAACGTCTCCCACGCGGTCTCCAGCAACAGCCGCTGCTGCGGATCCATCGCCACCGCTTCCCGCGGAGAGATCCCGAAGAACGACGCATCGAACTCGTCCGCGTCGTGCAGGAAACCACCGAACCGCGTCGACGACCTCCCCACCGCATCCGGATCCGGATCGTACAAATCACCGGCCCAACCACGATTCACCGGAAACCCACTGATCGCATCACGACCACCGGCCACCAGATCCCACAACTGCTCCGCAGACCCCACACCACCCGGATACCGGCACGCCATCCCCACCACCACCAACGGATCCTCGACCGCAGGGACGTCCGCGTCAGGCTCCGGTACCGGCTCGGGCTCGGCGCCCGGTCCGCCCAGTCGCTCGGCTATGTGGTCGACGACGTCCTCGGGGGTGGGGTGGTCGAAGACCAGGCCGGTCGGCAGGGTCAGGCCGACCGCGGCCCCCAGCTTGTTGCGGAACTCCACCGCCATCAGCGAGTCGAACCCGAGCTGGTTGAAGGAATGCGCGGAGTCGATGCCGAGCGCGTCGGCGTGCCCGAGCACCGCGGCCGCCCGGTCCCGTACCAGCTCGCGGATCCGCTCCCGCCGCTCGGCCTCCGGCAGGGCCGCCAGGTCCGCGGTGTGCGACTGCCGCCGGAGGTCGCGCTCCCGGCGCCGCGGTGGCCGGGCGCCCGCCAGCGGGCGCAGCACCGCCGGAAGGTCGTCCGCCGCCCCCGCCGCGGCCGTGTCGAGCCGCAGGGGTGCGAGGACGGGCTCGTCCGTGGTGAGGGCACGGTCGAACAGAGCGAGGCCCTCGTCGTAGGTGAGGACGCCGACGCCCGCCCGGGCCATGCGCTGGATGTCGTTCTCCGCCAGCGACCGCGCCATGCCGCCCCGCTGCTCCCACAGGCCCCAGGCCAGGGAGGTCGCCGGCAGCCCCTGCGCCCGACGGTGCCGGGCGAGGGCGTCGAGCGAGGTGTTCGCGGCGGCGTAGTTGCCCTGGCCGGCCGCGCCGATCAGCCCGGAAATGGAGGAGTACAGCACGAAGGCCGACAGGTCGAGGTCGCGGGTGAGCTCGTGCAGGTTCCGGGCGGCGTCGGCCTTGGGCCGGATCACCGCACGCAGCCGCTCGGGGGTCAGGGCGGTGACGATGCCGTCGTCCAGGACGCCCGCGGTGTGCACGACCGCGGTCAGCGGGTGGTCCGCCGGGAGCGTGGCGAGCAGGGCGGCCAGCGCCTGCTCGTCGGACACGTCGCACGACTCGATCCGTACGTGCGCGCCGCGTTCCGTCAGCTCCGCCAGCAGCTCCGCCGCACCGTCCGCGCGCAGGCCGCTCCTGCTGGTGAGCAGGAGGTGGCGCACGCCGTGACGGGTCACGAGGTGCCGGGCGAGCAGGGCACCGAGCGCTCCCGTCGCGCCGGTGATCAGGACGGTGCCCTCGGGGTCGAACCGCGACGGCGTCCCGGGCCCGTCGGGGAGCCGGGCGAGTTCGGGGACGAACGCCGTTCCCGCCCGTACGGACGTCTGGGGTTCTCCCGAGGCGACGACGGTACCGAGCACGGCCTGCGACTGCGCGGATCCGTCGGTGTCCACGAGGACGACCCGGCCGGGGTGCTCGGTCTGCACGGACCGCACCAGGCCCCAGGCCGCCGCGGCCGCGGGGTCGGTGGTCGCGTCGCGGGTGAGCAGCACCAGCGTGCGGGTGGCGGAGCGCTCGTCCGCCAGCCAGGTCTGCACGGCCTGCAGGGCGTGCACCGCCGCATCGGCGGCCGTGCCGCCGGTGACCGGGAGGACGACGGTGTCCGGCAGCCCGTCCGAGGCCAGGTCCGCGACCGAGGCCAGCAGATGGGGAGCGGGGGCCGTCCCGGCGAGGGCGATCGGCCGCCACTGCTCGGTGAACAGCGACGGTCCCTCGTCGCCGGCCGGGCCGAGCGCCGCGGCAGTCGTCTCCCGCCACCTCAGCTCGTCCACGGTCAGGACGGGGTGTCCCGCCGCGTCGGTGACGGCGAGCGAGGCCGTGTCGCGGCCCGCGGGCCGGAAGAGGACGCGCAGCCCGCCGTTGCCCGCCACCGCGTGCAGCCGGACGCCGCTCCAGGAGAAGGGCAGCCGTGTGGCCGTCCCCTCGTGGGTGACGCCGGGCAGCAGCGCGTGCAGGGCCGCGTCCAGGAGCGCCGGATGCACGAGGAAGGCGTCGCCCGCGGGCTGCAGGGCGGGCCCGGTCTCGGCCAGCACGTCCTCGCCGGCGGTCCAGGCGCCGCTCAGCAACCGGAACGCCGGGCCGTAGGCGTAACCGTGGTCGGCGACCCGCTCGTAGACGTCGCCGAGGTCCACCGCCGTGGCACCGCGTACCGGCCATGCGGCGGTCGGGCCCGTGGCCGGCGTCGCCTCGCCCGCCGGGGCGGACGACAGGCGACCGGTCGCCCGCAGCACCCACTCGTCCGTCTGCCGGCTGTGGACACCGAACTCCCACGTGTCCGGGTCGTCGGCGGCGGTGACCACCAGCTGCACCGGTACATCGTCGCCCTCCGGCAGGTGCAGCGGGCTGACGAGCGTCAGCTCGTCGACCGTCGTGCACCCGAAGAACTCGGCTGCGCGCAGCGCCATCTCGACGAACGCGGTGGCGGGCAGCACGGCCGCGCCGAGAACGGCGTGATCGGCCAGCCACGGATGCGCCGCCAGCGACAGGTTGCCCAGAAAGGTGACGCCGTCCCCGCCGGCCTGCTCGACGAACGTGCCGAGCAGGGGGTGGCCGAGCCGGTCCAGGCCGGTGGACGACAGGTCCGCCGCACCGCCCGAGGGCGCCAGCCAGTGGCGCCGGCGCTGGAAGGCGTAGGTGGGCAGGTCGGTGGTACGGGCGCCGGTGCCCGCGAACGCCTGCGACCAGTCGACGTCGACGCCCCGGCCGAAGAGCTCGGCGAGAGCCCCCGTGAAGGTACGGGGCTCCGGCTTGCCGCCGCGCAGGAGCGGGACGGCAACGGTCCCCGGCTCCCGGGCGCAGTCCGGCACGAGGGCGGCGAGGGTGGCCGCGGGACCGATCTCCAGGAAGGTGTGCGTGCCCTGGTCCTCCGCGGTGCGCAGGGCGTCGAGGAAGCGCACGGGACGGCGGGCGTGGGTCACCCAGTAGTCCGGATCGGCCAGTTCCGCGGCGGTGGCCGGGCGTCCGGTGACCGTGGAGACGATGGGAATCGCCGGGGCGTGGAAGGTCAGCCCGGACAACTCCCGCCGGAAGTCCTCCAGCATGGGCTCCATCAGCGGCGAGTGGAAGGCGTGACTGACGGCCAGGTGCTTGGTCTTGTGCCCCCGCTCGGCCAGGGTGACCGCGGCCCGGGCAACGGCGTCCTGCGCGCCGGCGATGACCACCGACCGGGGACCGTTGACCGCGGCGATGCCGGCCCGGTCCGCCGGCAGCAGTCCGGCGACCTCGGCCTCGGAAGCGTCGACGGCGACCATGGCACCGCCTGCAGGGAGCGCCTGCATCAGGCGCCCGCGGGCGGCAACGAGCCGCGCCGCATCCGCAAGGGACAGCACACCGGCCACATGGGCGGCCGCGATCTCACCGATCGAGTGCCCGACCAGCACATCCGGCGACACACCCCACGAGCCCACCAGCCGGAACAGAGCCACCTCCAGCGCGAACAGCGCCGGCTGCGTCACCTCCGTCCGCCCCAACCCCTCACCCGAGAACATCGCCTCACGCAGGTCGAGACCGGGGAAATGGCCACACACCTCGTCCAGGGCCTCGGCGAACACCGGATACCGGTCGTACAACTCCGCGCCCATACCCGCCCGCTGCGCACCCTGACCGGTGAAGAGGAAACCGAGGGTGCCGACCGTCGCGGGGGTCCCGGGCTCCACGGAGGCCAGTGCGGCGAGGAGCTCGGCACGGTCACCGCCCAGCACGACGGCACGGTGTTCGAGGGTGGCGCGGGACGCGGCGAGGGTGTGCCCGATGTCGGTGGGGTCCCAGGTGGATTGTGCGGTGAGGTGGTCGTGCAGACGCCGGGCCTGCGCCTGCAGAGCCTCGGGGGTGTGCCCCGACAGGACCCACGGGGTGACGGGCGGCGCGGTCGGTGCGGGCCGAGCGTCCGGCACAGGGGGTTGCTCGATGATGACGTGGGCGTTGGTGCCGCTGATGCCGAAGGAGGAGACGGCGGCACGGCGGGGACGGTCGTCGGTGGAGTCCCAGGGTTGCGCCTCGGTCAGGAGGCGAATGCCGCTGTTTTCCCAGTCGACATGGGTGGTGGGCTGAGCGGCATGCAGGGTGGCCGGCAGGGTGGCATGACGCATCGCCATGATCATCTTGATGACGCCGCCGACCCCCGCCGCAGCCTGGCTGTGGCCGATGTTGGACTTCAACGACCCCAGCCACAACGGCACCTCGCGATCGCGCCCGTAGGTGGCGGCCAGGGCCTCCGCCTCGATCGGGTCACCCAGACGCGTACCGGTGCCGTGAGCCTCCACCGCATCCACATCCGCCGGGCTCAGACGCGCATCCCGCAGTGCCTGGGTGATGACCTGCTGCTGCGAGCGCCCGTTCGGCGCGGTCAGACCGTTGGACGCACCGTCCTGGTTGACCGCCGTCCCCCGGATCACGGCATGGATCGTGTGACCATGACGCCGGGCAGCGGAAAGCCGCTCGATCAGCAGCAGACCCACACCCTCCGCCCAACTCGTCCCGTCCGCATCATCGGAGAACGACTTCGAACGCCCATCCGGCGCCAAACCCCGCTGCCGGCTGAATTCGAGGAACATCCCGGGCGTCGACATCACGGTGACACCCCCGGCGATGGCCAGCGAGCACTCGCCCGCGCGCAGTGCCTTGGCCGCCAGGTGCAGGGCGACCAGCGAGGACGAGCATGCCGTGTCGACCGTCATCGCGGGGCCGTTCAGCCCGAAGCTGTAGGCCATGCGCCCGGCCATGACACTGGCGGTGGTGCCGGTCAGGAGGTGGCCTTCGACCGCCTCGGGGGCCGCGTGCATGCGCGGTCCGTAGTCCCCGGCGGTCGCTCCGACATAGACGGCGGTGTTGCTGCCGCGGACGGTGTGGGGGTCGATGCCCGCGTTCTCGAACGTCTCCCACGCGGTCTCCAGCAACAGCCGCTGCTGCGGATCCATCGCCACAGCCTCCCGCGGAGAGATCCCGAAGAACGACGCATCGAACTCGTCCGCGTCGTGCAGGAAACCACCGAACCGCGTCGACGACCTCCCCACCGCATCCGGATCCGGATCGTACAAATCACCGGCCCAACCACGATTCACCGGAAACCCACTGATCGCATCACGACCACCGGCCACCAGATCCCACAACTGCTCCGCAGACCCCACACCACCCGGATACCGGCACGCCATCCCCACCACCACCAACGGATCCTCGACCGCAGGGACGTCCGGTGCGAGTGCTGCGGCCTGGTCGGCCGATCCGGCGTACTGCTCGATGATGTAGTCGGCCACCAGGTCGGGGGTGGGGCATTCGAAGACCAGCCCGGTCGGCAGGGGCAGTCCCACGGCGGCGCTCAGGCGGGTGCGGAACTCGACAGCGCTGAAGGAGTCGAAGCCCAGGTCGGCGAAGGAGTACCGGGGGTTGACCTCGTCGGGCCGGGAGTGACCGAGGACGGCGGCGGCATGCCGCCGTACCAGCGCGCGCAGCTCCTGGGGGTCGGGCGTGCCGCCGGTGGTCCCCGCCTCCACGGCGTGCGGGCCGGAGGCGGGGGCCGCCTCGGCGGACGGCGCGGCCTCGGCCGGTGCGGAGTCGGTCCGCAGGGTGTCGAGCCAGTGGCGCCGGCGCTGGAAGGCGTAGGTGGGCAGGTCGGTGGTACGGGCGCCGGTGCCCGCGAACGCCTGCGACCAGTCGACGTCGACGCCGCGGCCGAAGAGCTCGGCGAGGGCCCCCGTGAAGGTACGGGGCTCCGGCTTGCCGCCGCGCAGGAGCGGGACGGCAAGGACGTCCGCCCTGCTCGTGCACTCGGGGACGAGGGCGGCGAGCGTGGCGCCGGGGCCGAGTTCGACGAAGGTGCGGGTGCCCTGGCCGTCCGCCGTGCGCAGGGCGTCGAGGAAGCGCACGGGACGGCGGGCGTGGGTCACCCAGTAGTCCGGATCGGCCAGTTCCCCGGCGGTGGCCGGTCGTCCGGTGACGGTGGAAACGATGGGAATGGCGGGGGCGTGGAAGGTCAGCCCGGACAACTCCCGCCGGAAGTCCTCCAGCATGGGCTCCATCAGCGGCGAGTGGAAGGCATGGCTGACCGCCAGCCGCTTGGTCCGGTGGCCCCGGGCGGTCAGGGCAGCGGCGGCTTCGAGGACGGCGCTCTCGTCACCGGCGATGACCACCGAGCGCGGTCCGTTGACCGCGGCCAGCCCGACCTGGTCGGAGAGAAATTCACCGACCTCGGCCTCGGACGCGGTGACGGCGACCATGGCACCACCGGCAGGGAGCGCCTGCATCAGCCGCCCGCGGGCGGCAACGAGCCGCGCCGCATCCGCAAGGGACAGCACACCGGCCACATGCGCCGCCGCGATCTCACCGATCGAATGGCCGACCAACACATCCGGCGACACACCCCACGAACGGACGAGCCGGAACAGAGCCACCTCCAGCGCGAACAACGCCGGCTGCGTCACCTCCGTCCGCCCCAACCCCTCACCCGAGAACATCGCCTCACGCAGCCGCATGCCCGCGAACTGCTCGCACACCTCGTCCAGGGCCTCGGCGAACACCGGATACCGGCCGTACAACTCCGCACCCATACCCGCCCGCTGCGAACCCTGACCGGCGAACAGGAAGCCCACGCCGCCGGCCGTCGCGGACACCGCGGCCTCCACGGAGGCCAGGCCGGCGAGGAGCTCGGCACGGTCATCGCCCAGGACGACGGCACGGTGCTCGAACACCGTACGCGTCGTCGCGAGCGAGTAGCCCACGTCCACCGGGTCCCAGTCCTCCTGCGCGCCCAGGAAGTCGTGCAGGCGATCGGCCTGGGCCCGCAGTGCCTGCGGCGTACGGCCGGAGACCACCCACGGGGTGACGGTGGAGGCGGACGAGGCGCCCGAGGCGGACGAGGACGAGGGGGCCGAAGCCGCCGGGGAGGGCTCGCTCACCACCACGTGGCAGTTGGCGCCGCCCATGCCGAACGAGCTGACTCCCGCCGTCAGCGGGCCGTCCGCGTCCGGCCAGTCGCCCGTCTCCTGCTGGACCGCGAGCCGCAGCTCCTCCAGCGGGATCTCGGGGTTGGGCGTTCGGTAGTTCAGGCTGGCCGGGAGCCGCCGGTGGTGGATGCTCAGGGCGACCTTGAGGAATCCCGCGATGCCCGCGGCCCCCTCCAGGTGTCCGATGTTGGTCTTGACCGATCCCACCCGCAGGGTGCGGCCGGAGCCGGCGGTGCCCACCACCGCGCCCAGGGCCGCCGCCTCGATCGGGTCCCCGACCTTCGTGCCGGTGCCGTGCAGCTCGACGTACTGGACGGACGCCGGGTCCACCCGGGCGTCGTCGTAGGCGAGGCGCAGGGTCTCGCGCTGGGCGTCGGCGTCCGGAGTGGTCATGGTGGCGCCGCCGCCGTGGCCGACCGCGCTGCCGCGCACCACGCAGTAGATCCGGTCGCCGTCGGCGAGGGCGCGGTCCAGGGGCTTGAGGACGACGGCGCCGCCGCCCTCGCCCCGGACGTATCCGTTCGCCCGGGCGTCGAAGGTGTGGCAGCGGCCGTCCGGGGAGAGGCCGCCCCACTTGGTGGAGATCACGGACGTCTCGGGCAGCAGGCTCAGGTTGACGCCGGCCGCGAGGGCGACCTCGGACTCGCCCCGGCGCAGACTCTCGCACGCGAGGTGCAGGGCCACCAGGGAGGAGGACTGCCCGGTGTCCACGACGAGGCTGGGCCCGGTCACGCCGAGGAAGTGCGAGAGCCGGTTGGCGATGATGCCGCGGTGCAGCCCCGGCATGGTGTGCTGCGTGCTGTCCGCCACGGCGTCGCGGTAGACCAGGCGCGCGAAGTCGTCCCAGATGGAGCCGACGAACACTCCCACCCTTCGCCCGCCCAGGCTCAGGGGGCGTACCCGGGCGTCCTCCAGCGCCTCCCAGCCGAGTTCCAGCATCAGGCGCTGCTGGGGGTCGGTCATGGCCGCCTCGCGCGGGGACAGGTGGAAGAAGGCGGCGTCGAAGTGGTCGACGTCGGTGAGGAAGGCTCCTCGCCGGGAGTTCGTCCGCCCGGGTGCCGCACGGTCCTCGTGGTGGAACGCGTCTGCGTCCCAGCGGTCGGGCGGTACGTCGCCGATCGCGTCCCGGCCCTCGTACAGCAGCCGCCAGAATGCGTCGAGCGTTGCCGCGCGGGCGAACCGGCACGACATTCCGACGACGGCGACCGCACCGCCGTGGTCGGGCAGAGACTGGGCTCCGGATGCCGTGGAGTGCACAGGTGTCCCCTCTCCTGACGAGGAATTGGATGTGACGGCGTACGTCCGCCGGCCCTGCGTGGGGGTGTTCATGGGGGTTGTCACGCGGGGTTTCGGGGCTGGGTGCCGGCGGGGCGGCCGATGACGGCCAAGGTGCCGTCCAGCTGACGGCGGTCGATCTCCAGGCCGAGGGTCGTGGTGATCCGCGAGACCAGGAAGTACACCCCGGCCAGGCCGATGATCTCGACGACCTGGCGCTCGCCGCGCCGGGCGCGCAGGCGCTCCAGCAGTTCGTCGCCGACGGTGGTCCCGTGTGCCACCTCGGCGACGAAGGCGAGCAGTTCGCGCTGCGGACCGTCGAAGCACGGCGCGTCGAACGCGCCGGCGGTCAGGGCGGCGAGCTGCTCGCCGGAGATGCCGAATTCCCCGGCGAGCTGTTCGTGCTGGGCCCACACGTAGTCGGAGCCGAAGCACCGCGCGGCGGCGAGGATCACCAGTTCCCGGTCGGGATCGGGGAGTTCGCCGTCGGTGAGCTGCGTGTGCCCGATGTTCGCCACGGCCGTCAGCAGGCCGGGGCTGTGCCCGAGCATGCGGAAGACGTTCAGCAGCGTGGCGTCCTGCGGGTCGCCGTAGATCGGCGTCGGCATACGGAAGTCAGGGTCGAAGTGCGGGTAGGGGATGCGGGCCACGGTGATGCCTTTCGATGGGTGCTCGGCTGCCGTCGGCGAGCTGCAGGGTTTCGGCGAGCAGCGCGCCGACGGCCTCGGTCTCGGTGAGGAAGCCGTCGTGCCCCTGCCGGGAGCCGATGACCGACAGGCCGCGGCATCCGGGCAGTGCGTCGGCGAGCTCCTGTTGGAGCCGCAGCGGGTAGAGGCGGTCGCTGTCGACTCCGGCGACCACCGCCGGTACCGGGCAGCCGGCCAGCGCGGCCTGCACGCCGCCCCGTCCGCGGCCGACGTCGTGCCCGTTGAGGGCGCGTGTGAGCACGACGTAGCTGGCGGGGTCGAAGCGGTCGATCAGCTTGCGCGCCTGGTGGCGCAGGTAGCTCTCCACCGCGTACAGCGGGCGGCCGGGCTGGGGCGCGTTGCCGAACCGCTCGTCCAGCTCGGCCTCCGTGCGGTACGTCAGGTGGGCGATCCGGCGGGCCACGGCGAGGCCGGCGGCGGGGTGCCGGCCGGTGCCGTGGTAGTCGCCGCCCTGCCAGTCCGGGTCGCCGGTGATGGCGTCGATCTGGGTGCTCTGCGTGCCGATCTGGTCGCCGGTGGCGCGGGCGCCGACGGCCAGCACCAGGGCGGCGCCCACCCGGTCCGGGTGGCCGATCGCCCACTCCAGCACCCGGGCGCCGCCCATCGAGCCACCGACCACCGCGGCGAACCGCTCGATGCCCAGCGCATCGGCCAGGGCGGCCTCGGCCGCCACCTGGTCGCGCACGCTGATCCGCGGGAACCGGCTGCCCCAGGCCCCGCCCGCCGGATGCGGGGAGGCGGGGCCGGTGCTGCCCCGGCAGCCGCCGAGCACGTTGGCCGCCAGTACGCACCAGTGCCGGGTGTCCACTGCGCGGCCCTCGCCGAAGAGCCCGTCCCACCAGCCGGGCGTGGGCTGGCCGGGACCCGCCGGCCCGACCACGTGGGAGTCGCCGGTGAGCGCGTGCAGCACCAGGACCACGTTGTCGCGGGCCGCCGACGGCCTGCCCCAGCACTGGACCGTCATGCGCACCCCGGGCAGGACCGCCCCGGACTCCAGCGCGAGGGTGCCGACGTCGACGTGGTGGCGCGTGCCGTCGGCCGGCGGGAAGGACACGCGGGGCGCCGGCCGGGTCGGGCCGGCCCTCACCGCTCGGCTGCGGCGAACCCGGCGCGCAGGTCCGCCAGGATGTCGTCGATGCCCTCCAGACCCACCGACAGCCGCACGGTGGCGGGCGTCACGCCTGCGGTGAGCAGGTCGGCCTCGCTGAGCTGGGCGTGGCTGGTGGTCGCCGGGTGCAGGACGAGCGAGCGCACGTCGCCGATGTTGGCCACGTGGCTGTGCAGGGTGAGGGCGTCGATGAACCGGGTGGCGGCGGCTTCGCCGCCGGCCGCCTCGAAGCTGAGGACGGCCCCCGCGCCGCGCGGGCTCAGGCGCCGGGCCCGCTCGTACCAGGGCGAGGTGGGCAGGCCCGCGTAGGCCACCGACGACACGGCGGGGTGTCCGGCGAGGAACTCGGCGACGGCGGTGGCGTTGCGCACGTGTCGTTCGACGCGCAGGCTCAGCGTCTCCAGGCCCTGGCCCAGGAGGAAGGCGCTGAAGGGCGAGATCGCGGCGCCCAGGTCGCGCAGCAGCGAGACCCGCGCCTTGACGGCGTAGGCCGGGGGGCCGAGTTCGGCGTAGACCAGGCCGTGGTAACTGGGGTCCGGGGTGGTGAAGTTGGCGAACCGGCCGGAGGCCCAGTCGAAGGTGCCCCCGTCGACGACCACGCCCGCGATGGTGGTTCCGTGCCCGCCCAGGTACTTCGTCGCCGAGTGCACCACGATGTCGGCGCCGTGGCGCAGCGGCTGGATGAGGTAGGGCGTGGCCACGGTGTTGTCGATGATCAGGGGCAGGCCGTGCTCGTGGGCCACCGAGGAGACGCCTTCGATGTCGAAGACCGCGTTGCGGGGGTTGGAGATGCTCTCCCCGAAGAACGCCTTGGTCTGCGGACGCACCGCGGCGCGCCACTGGTCCAGGTCGTCCGGGTCCTCCACGAAGGAGACGTCGACGCCGAAGCGGCGCAGCGTGTGGCGGAAGAGCGTGTGGCTGCCGCCGTACAACTGCGGGCTGGTCACGATGTGATCGCCCGCCCCGACCAGGTTGAGCACGGCAAAGGCCACGGCGGTCTGACCGGAGGAGACCAGCACGGCCGCGACCCCGCCCTCCAGGGCCGCGATGCGTTGCTCGATCGCGTCCTGGGTGGGGTTCATGATGCGGGTGTAGACGTTGCCGGTCTCCTCCAGGGAGAAGAGCGCCTTGGCGTGCTCGGTGCTGTCGAAGGTGTACGAGGTCGTCTGGTAGATCGGCAGGGCGCGGGCCTTGGTGACGGGGTCCGGCAGGTGCCCGGCGTGGATCTGCTTGGTCTCGAAGCTCCATGCCTCGAAGGGGTCGCGGTCCGCGCCGTCCGTGCCGACGGCGTGCTCATCGAGAATGGACACGGTTTTCCTCTCGCGGGGTGGGGTAATGGCGAACAGGAATGGCGGGGGCACGACGAGCCGCCTGGGCGGCCGGGGGAGGAAGAGGGGAATGTCCCGGACGGGCCGGGCGCACCGCGTCGGTGCCCGCTCAGGATGCTAGCCAGGGAGATCCGCAGTTCAACAGCATCGAAGTGCGGCACATCGAACGGCCGTTCACGCATTCACGTGAACGGTATGTTTCGAGGAAAAGAAAAACCGCAGCCCCCGGTCACGGGGGCTGCGGTGGAAATCCCGCACGAACGGCGGGCAGGGCTATTCGGCTCGGCGGGCCGGGATCCTGCGGTTCTCCAATTGCTCGGCGAATTCGAGCCATGTCTCGGCACAGCGGCGCACGCATTGGGCGATGGTCCCGGCGCAGTGCGGGGGCACCTCGTCGAGCAGCCTGCCCTGCTCCTGGGTGGTCGCCGCCTGCTTGTGCAGCCACCGCAGCAGCACCCTGCCCGCGGCGTTGAAGCGCAGTGCCGGGTCCTTGGTGAGGCTCCGCAGGAGCACGTCCAGATCCTCGCGCTCCGGTTCCTTCCCCGGTGGCCGGCCGGCCCGCCCGGGCGTGCCGCGCCGGCTCGGTGGCACGGGGTCCTCCCCCCGGTCGAGCCTGCGCCGCACGTCGAGCACGGTGGCGGGGGACAGCCCCACGGTCCGGGCGATCTGGCGCAGGGAGGCCCCCGGGTCGCTCTTCATCAGCTCGCCGGCCATGCGCCGGCTCTCGGCGCTGCTGACCGGGCGGACCCTGCCGTCCCGGCCGATGCGGCTGTTCGACTGAACACGTTGCTCGGTTGAACGCCCGCGCAGTACGGCGACGGTGCGGGCGGACAGACCCGTCACCGCGGCGACGGCCCGGTCCGACCACTGCGGATGGGTGCCGATGATCTGCGCGGCGGCGAGCATGCGCTCGGCCTTGGACAGCGGCAGCCCATGGGTGACGTTCGCCCTGACGGCCAGGACGTAGGCGTCCCGCAGGCTGCCGTCGAAGAACCGCACGGCGATGACGTCATCGCCGCGCAATTGGGCCGCGCGCAGCCGGTGCACGCCGTCGATCACTTGCATGGTCGCCCGGTGCACCACGATGGGCGGCAGCTCGGCCCCGGATTCCGCCAGGGCACGGCAGTGCTCCTCGTCGGGGCCGTTGAGCCGCAGGTGGACGGCCGTGGCCGGCGCCGTGACGGGCACGTCGGTCACGGGTGACAGGTGGGGCGGGGTGCGGTGTCCGTCCCCTGCGGGGGCGTGGTGCTCTCCGGTGTCGTCGTGGGCGTCCTGGTGGTGCCGGTTCATGGTTCAACGCCCCCCGGAACGGCCGATCGGCCGCCGCACGGGAAAGGACGTGCACGGGTGTGTGCGCCTCGCGTTCACGGTATGCGGGCGCGCTAAGGCGAGTGTCATTGGTGTTTCCCCCGACTGCTGGCTCAAGCGCTGGGCGGCGGACGCGCCGGTGGGGGCTGCGTCACACCGCGGGTGCTGCTTCACCTCGCCTGGAACACTCACATCGGATGCACATAGTTGTCAACGGCATGCATCTTGCCGGAACATTAGCTTCCGCTGCACGGTCGAATGGTCGGTCGGCTGCGCCGAATTCCCCTGATCGCTAGGGACAGAAGTGATACCGCCCAGGTCTTGGCCGGTGAAGCGGCGTGACACCGAGACGCCCGAGGGCGACCCCCTCCAAGACCAATCGCCGCGCTTTCGGGAATTGTGACGTCCGCCATACGCGCACGACCGGCCGAATATGCGCGCCATGGCCGGAGACCTGTGGTGCGGCAAATCGGACCAAGTCCTTCCTCTGTTACCCATGAGCCGATACATGGAGCGGTGACACCGCTTTCCATGCGGGGTCCAGCACATCGGACAGCCGTCGCCCGGGATCCGCCAGCCCCTGCAGCACGACGCCGGCCACCGATGCGGGCATCGCGAGCCCCATCGCCTCCAGCCACTTGCACTGCAACTCCTCGTCGCTCAGCGGGAGTTCGGGGTCGCCCGGAGCGACGGTGAACAGTCCTGCATCCTGCCGCCCGTCGGCAGTCGTGATCCGCACGTGCGCGGGGTAGCCGGCCGGCAGGTGCCGGTCGAGCGCGGGATCGTGCAGCACCCGCACCCGCCGGGCCAGCGCACGCCTGCCCGGATCGCCGAGCCGCGCCTCGCCGATCTGCCGGCCGCCCGCGGCCCCCTCCAGCGCCACAGCGGCGAGCACATGGGGGAAGCTGTACTGGGCGTGCTCCAGCGTGCGGGGATCGGCCTCCGTCAGGAACAGGGCTCCGGCATGCGTCCGTACCTCGATCGCCTCGACCGCCGCCGCGGCCCGGCCCCCTCCCGGAGCGAGGCCCAGGCGGCGCATCAACACCTCCAAGCCGTGCGCAGCGGCATGGATGTAGCGGCAACACGCGTACTTCTTGAAGTAGATGTCGCGGCTGTGGAACCTCTCCCCCAGCCCGCCGACCAGGGCGTCGTTCCCGGCCCCCGGCACGTCGAACGGCGTCGGCGCGAAGCCCGCCGGCACGGGCGGACGGTACCCGTCGGGCAGGCCCAGGAACCCGGCTGCCGCCAGCTCGGCCGCCGCCACCCCCGCCGTCGCGCCCCAGCCGACGGATTCCTTGGCCGCGGGCAGGGCGAAGGTGGCCATCGGCGCGTGCTGCCAGGCGAGCACCATCGCCCGCTGGGTCGCCTCGGCGTCCAGCCCCCGCAACCGCGCCGCGGCGACCGCGGCACCGATACTGCCCGCGGTGCCGGTGCAGTGATAGCGGTCCCCGGGGGTGCGCGGCCGCAGCAACGCGCCTGCGCGCAGCGCCACTTCGTACCCGGCGACCTGCGCCGTCACAAAATCCGCGACCGTCGTGCCCGCGGGCATCACGGCCAGTCCCGCCGGCACGACGACCGAACCGGGGTGAATGCCGCCGCCGAGGTAGTGCCCGTCCTCGAAGTCCAGCGCGGTGGCCGCCGTCGCATTGGCGAAGGCGGCCCGCCCGGCCTCGGCGAACCCGCCGCCGGCCAGGGGAACGTCCCCGTGCCGGGAGCGCGCGTAGGCCATGGCGATCCCACCGGTCGCCGTGGCCGCACCACCGAACATCACCGCGACGACGTCCCGCAACGCGTCCACCACCCTGCCGCGCACCGGCCCGGGCACGTCGTCCCACTGCAGAGCGCTCGCCCAGGAGGCGACGCGAAGGGATGGGAGAGAAGGATTCTCGGGCACGCGTCGATTGTGTTGCGCCCGCGCCTGCGCCAACAAGTACGGACATGATTGTCCCTTGGTGTCACGATGTGTACTGACCGTCGTGGTACCGGAGCACCGTCCGGCCGGATTGCCTTCGCCGCCATCCATTGCAACGCATCGTTGCATTCGACTTCAGCGCCATTGCATCAATTCACCGACCCTGAACAGGGAAAACGCATTTCAATTGGTTGACGCAATCCTGAATGCAACGTAGCTTTCGAGCAGTTCTGAACGCGTACGGCTGCGAGATGAGGAATGGTCATGAGCGAGTCCCTCCACACCGTCACCACACTGCCGACGGCACGTCAGGGCGGCTGCCCCTTCGACCCGCCGGCAGAGCTGCTCCGGGCCCGTGAGCACGGCCCGATCAGCCACTACCCCTTCCCCGACGGGCACCAGGGCCGGCTGATCACCGGGTACGACCTGGTCAAGTCGGTTCTGGCCGACCCGCGGTTCAGCTCGCGCAAGGAGTTCATGCGCCACCATCCGACCATCGACTACGGCGACATCGAGGTGCCTCCGGCACCGCCCGGCGAATTCCTCCTCATGGACGACCCGCAGCACCGCCGCTACCGCAAGCCGCTGGCGGGCAAGTTCACCGTTCGCCGGATGCGCCAACTCACCGAGCGCATCGAGCAGATCACCGCCGACTGCCTGGACGCCATGGAGAAGGCCGGGCCGCCGGCCGACCTGGTGACCGCGTTCGCCAAGCCCGTCCCGACCATCGTCATCTGTGAACTGCTGGGCGTGCCGTACGAGGACCGGGGCTCCTTCCAGGAGCAGATCGACACGTTCATGGGCGGGGAGACGAGCGAGGAGGAGCTGACGGCGGCCTACCTCGCGACCCGGAACTACCTCGCGGAGCTGGTGGCCGCCAAGCGCGCACGCCCCACCGACGACGTGCTCAGCGACCTCACCGGCAGCGATCTGACCGACGAGGAACTGCAGGGCATCAGCCTGCTTCTGCTGGCCGCAGGGTTCGACACCACCGCGAACATGCTGGCCCTCGGCACCTTCGCGCTGCTGCAGAACCCGGAGCAACTGGCCGCGCTGCGTGCCGAACCCGCGCTCGCCGACGGGGCCGTGGAGGAACTGCTGCGGTATCTGAGCGTCGCCAAGACGTTCATGAGGACGGCGCTGGAGGACGTCGAGGTGGGCGGCCACACGATCGAGGCCGGCACCACGGTGATCCTGTCGTACAACACGGCCAACCGCGACCCCGAACGCTTCACCGATCCCCACGTGCTCGACCTTCGCAGGCAGGACGGCGGCCACCTGGCCTTCGGCCACGGCATCCACCAGTGCCTGGGCCAGCAACTGGCCCGCATCGAGATGCGGGTGGCCCTCCCTGCGCTGTTCGACCGCTTCCCCACCCTGCACCTGGCCGTACCGGCCGAAGAGGTCCCCCTGCGCCCGGAGACCGCGGACATCTACGGAGTGAAGAGCCTCCCGGTCATCTGGGACGTGTGACCACGAGCCCATACCGCATGCCGCCCGGCGCCTGTGCCGATGGGCATGCGCCGAGCGGCCGGAACGTCAGGACCGGGGGCGGACGACGGCGCTCCCTTCCGTACGACGCGGCCCGGCCGCCCCCGGTCGGTGGGTCAGCCGTTCAGGACGGTGTTGCCGGTGATCGTGTCGCCGGCTTCGTCGATCGTCACCGCGTGCCGCACGCCGTCGGTGCCCTGGACCACGACCCGCCAGCCCCGGACGCCGCCCTGACCGGCGACCGGCCTCAGCGACTCCACCTTGCCGCCGGGCACCGCCGACGATGCCTTGGCCAGCGCGTCGGCCGCGTTGGTCGACGGCAGCGGTGCCGGGGCCGCGTGGCCGGCCCGCCCGTTGCCCCGACGATCCTGGCGGTCCTCGCGTCCGCCCCGGCCGTCGTGCCGTCCCCGGTCATCGGCCGCCGCCCGCCGGCCGTGGCCGTACCCCTGGCCGTGACCGTGGCCGTGGCCGCGGGCTTCCGCGCGCTCGTGGTGGTGGTGGTGGTGGGCCACCGCCGCCGCTGCGCCGCCTCCGATCACCAGCACGGCCGCCCCGGCCGCGACCCAGCGCACGGACCGGCCGCGCATCCACCGGCCGACACGGCCGGCTCCCGTACGCGTCCTGCCCGCACCCGCGGCCTTCGGCTCTTCCTGCGGCAACGTTTCACCCGTTCCCATGGGCTCGCTCATGGCACACCCCGATCCTCGGCAGGCCCGGGCGGTCCCCGGGCGACAGCGGCAGGATGGAGGTGCGTTGCTGAAGATCGGCTGAAGACCTGCGGACCCCTTCGGCTGTCCGGCGCGGCGACCTGCGACCCTGATGCGCATGCGCGTACTGGTGGTGGAGGACGAACGCCGGCTGGCCCTGGCGCTGCGGCACGGTCTGACCGCCCAGGGATTCACGGTCGACGTCGCCCACGACGGCCCCTCCGGCCTGGCCCGGGCCATGGAGCATGCCTACGACGTGGTCGTGCTCGACGTCATGCTGCCCGGTATCAACGGCTACCGCGTGTGCTCACGCCTGCGGGCCTGCGGCAGCGACGTCGGCATCCTCATGCTCACCGCCAAGGACGGCGAATGGGACGAGGCCGAGGCGCTGGACACCGGCGCCGACGACTACCTGTCCAAGCCGTTCTCCTTCGTCGTGCTCGTCGCCCGTCTGAAGGCGCTGGCCCGCCGCATCGGCAGCCGCGCGCCCCGGCGCACCGTCCTGGGCGACCTCGTGATCGACTCCGCCGCCCGCACCTGCACGCGCGCCGGCACCACGATTGCCCTCACGCCCCGCGAATTCGCCATCCTCGACCACCTCGCCCGCCGGGCCGGCGAGGCCGTCTCCAAGCGGGAGATCCTCGACGCCGTCTGGGACAACGCCCTCGACAGCGACCCCAACACCGTCGAGGTCCATGTCAGTGCCCTGCGGCGCAAGATCGACGCGCCTTTCGGGCGGGCCGCGGTCCAGACCGTCCGCGGCGCCGGCTACCGACTGGCGGCCGACGGTGGCTGACCGGACCTCCGCCGGCGCACCGGCCGACGCCGGCGCCGCACGTCACCGGCTGCGCGCGGCCGTGCACCGCCACCTGGCGCGCCATCCTCGCGCCGCGGCCCTCGCCGATCGTCTGACGCCGCGCTCGGTTCGCGCCCGTACCACTCTTGCCGCCTGCGCCAGCGTCGCCGTCGTGCTCTGCGTGGCCTCGGTCGCCGTCGTCCTCCTCCTGCGGGGCGATCTGGAACGCGGCATCGAGGCCGATGCCCGCGAGCAGGCCCGGGCCGTCGCCCGCCTCGCCGGCGACGGTCGTCTCACCGGCCCGCTCCCCCTCGACCACGGCACCGACTTCATTCAGGTCGTCGATGCGCACGGCAGGGTGGTGGCCGCCAGCCAGAACCTCACCGGCCGGCCCCCGCTCGCCCGCTCCGGCCGCCCCCGGGGCCGCCGCACCTTCGACCTCGACGCCCCGGGCCACGCGCATCGCCACCACCAGCGCGTCACCAGCATCGCCGCCCTCACCCCCACCGGCCCCGTCACCATTTACGTCGGCGCGTCCCTGCGGACCGCCGACGCCGCCGAGAACCTGACCACCGCCGCCCTCGCGGTGCTGAGCACGGTCCTGCTGTTCACCGTCGGCATCCTCACTTGGCGCGACCGGCCGCGCCCTGCGGCCGGTCGAGGCCATCCGCGCCGAGGTCGCCGCCATCGGCGACCGCGACCTGAACCGCCGCGTCCCCGTACCCCGCAGCAATGACGAGATCGCCCGCCTCGCCGGCACCATGAACGCCATGCTCCGGCGCCTCGAAGCCGCGGGAACCCGGCAGCGCCGCTTCATCGCGGACGCCTCCCACGAACTGCGCAGCCCCCTGACCGTCCTGCGCACCCAGCTCGAGGTCGCCCTCGCCCACGGCGACCCCGAGGTCCGCACCGACCTGCTGGCCGGCGCCCTGGAGGACACCGAACGCCTGCAGGCCCTCGCCGCCGACCTCCTGCTGCTCGCCCGCCTGGACACCACCGACCACGGCTGGCCCGACCAACCCGTCGACCTCACCGACCTCGTACACACCACGGTCGCGCACCGCGGCGCCGAACCCCACCCCATCACCGTGCACGCCCCGACGGCGATCACCCTCCCCGGCAACCCCTTGTGGCTGCGGCGACTGCTGACCAACCTGCTCGACAACGCCCAGCGCCACGCCCGCGCCCACATCGCCGTCCGCCTCACCACCGACCGTGCCTCCGCGGAGGCCGTCCTGGACGTGACCAACGACGGCCCGCCGATCGCGCCCGCCGACCGGGAGAAGATCTTCGAACGGTTCGCCCGTCTCGACGACGCCCGCAGCCGCGACGACGGCGGCTCGGGCCTCGGCCTCCCGATCGCCCGCGACATCGCGGCCATCCACCAGGGCACCCTCACCGTCCTCGACACCCCGGGAGCAACCACCTTCCGCACCCGGCTGCCCCTCCCGCCTCAACCGGCCCACGACCCACAGCGGGCCGGTCACGGACGGTCCGGGGCCGGCTGAAGATCGCCAGGGGCGGGCCTCCAGGACGCCCTCACCGCATCGCGGCTCGCCGTCGGCCTCAACGGCGCCGGCGTGCGGGCTCCTCGACCAGGTCGAGTGCCGCCTCGCCGAAGGCGCGGACGCGGGCCGTTGCGCCGTCGGCGAGCCATACCAGGCCCCATTCCACCGGCTCGGCATCCGCGAAGGGGACGTAGACGACATCAGGGCGGGCGAAGTAGCGCCGTGCGTGGGCGCCGACGGCGAAGACGCCTTCCCCGGCACCGACGCGGGTCCCTTCGCCGCCGCATCCGCCAAGGCCCTCACCGCGGCGAGCGGCGCGTATATCGCCCGCACGCACTACCGCAGTTGGCTCGCCGGCTGACGGCCGCCCTCACGCGGCGGCCGGCCGGACGCATGGCACGACGTGACACCCGGCACACCGCCTCAGCCCGCGAAGGCAGGACCACCCGCCGTCCCCGTGGCGCGGCATACACAGCAGATCGGCATCGCCATGCCCCGCCCGGCCACGTCAGGCCAGCATCTTGACGTTTTCCTGACGCCCCTCCCCGGGGAGGCCGCGCATCCATTGCTTACGCTGGCTCGGCCGTCCGCATGATGGCCGAATTCCCCCTTCCCGGCAGAGCACACAGGAGCACCACATGGCCACCCCGACCGACACGCACACGAGTCGTGTGCGGGAGTGGATGCTGGAGGGGCTCTCCGACATGGGCAAGGGCCGGCCGTCGCAGGCCGCGCCGGCGCCCGAGCACAAGGGCCAGCCCTGGTACCGGGTGATGTGCCTGACCGGTGTCGACTACTTCTCGACCCTCGGCTATCAGCCGGGCATCGCCGCCCTGGCCGCAGGTCTGCTCTCGCCCGTGGCGACGATCGTGCTCGTGATCGTGACCCTGGCCGGCGCGCTGCCCGTCTACCGGCGCGTGGCCGAGGAGAGCCCGCACGGCGAGGGCTCGATCGCGATGCTGTCGCGGCTGCTGTCCTTCTGGAAGGGCAAACTCTTCGTCCTGACGCTGCTGGGCTTCGCCGCGACCGACTTCCTGATCACGATCACGCTGTCGGCCGCGGACGCCTCCACCCACATGGTGGAGAACCCCAATCTGGAAGGGTTCCTGCACGACAAGCAGGTGCTGATCACCTTGATCCTCATCGCGCTGCTCGGCGCGGTGTTCCTCAAGGGCTTCCTGGAGGCGATCGGCGTCGCCGTCGTCCTGGTCTCGGTCTACCTCGCGCTCAACGCGGTGGTCGTGGTCACCGGCCTGTGGCACGTCCTCACCGAAGGCCGCGTCGTCACCGACTGGACCGCCGCCCTCACCGCCGAGCACGGCAACGTCTTCGTCATGATCGGCGTCGCCCTGCTCGTCTTCCCGAAGCTGGCGCTCGGTCTCTCCGGCTTCGAGACCGGCGTGGCCGTGATGCCGCACGTCAAGGGCGCCCCGGACGACACGGAGGACCGGCCCGCCGGTCGGATCCGCGACACCAAGAAGCTGCTCACGACCGCCGCGGTCATCATGAGCGCCTTCCTGATCATGACCAGCTTCATCACCACCGTGCTCATCCCGCACAAGGAGTTCGAGCCCGGCGGCAATGCCAGCGGCCGCGCGCTCGCCTACCTGGCGCACGAGTACCTGGGCAACGCCTTCGGCACGGTCTACGACGTCTCGACCATCCTCATCCTGTGGTTCGCGGGTGCCTCCGCCATGGCCGGTCTGCTCAACCTGATGCCGCGCTACCTGCCCAAGTACGGCATGGCCCCGCACTGGGCCCGCGCCGTGCGCCCCATGGTCATCGTCTTCACCCTCGTCGCCTTCCTCGTCACCTGGCTCTTCGACGCCGACGTCGACGCCCAGGGCGGCGCCTACGCCACCGGTGTCCTCGTCCTCATCTGCTCCGCCGCCATCGCCGTCACCATCGCCGCCCGCAAGGCCGGCCAGCGCGGCTGGACCCTCGCCTTCGGCGTCATCTCCGCCGTCTTCCTCTACACCACCGTCCTCAATGTGATCGAGCGCCCGGACGGCGTGAAGATCGGCGCCTGCTTCACCGCCGGCATCCTCCTCGTCTCCCTCCTCTCCCGCCTCGGCCGCGCCTTCGAGCTCCGCGTCACGCATGTGGAGCTCGACGAGAAGGCCGAGCGGTTCATCCGCGACATCTCCCAGCGCACGCCGCGTTTCATAGCCAACGAACCCGACGAGCGCGACGCCACGGAATACCGCGAGAAGATCGAACAAATCCGGGCCGACAACGACATCCCCACCACCGAGGACTTCGTCTTCGTCGAAGTGACGGTGACCGACCCCTCGGAGTTCGAGGCCGGCCTGACCGTACGCGGCGAGATCATGCACGACCGCTACCGCGTCCTCACCATGGAGAGCTCCTCCGTTCCCAACGCCCTCGCGGCCTTCCTCCTCCACGCCCGCGACCTCACCGGCACCCGCCCCCACGTCTTCTTCGAGTGGACCGAGGGCAACCCCTTCACCAACTTCGTGCGCTTCTTCCTCTTCGGCCAGGGCGAGGTCGCCCCGGTCACCCGCGAGATCCTGCGCGAGGCCGAACCGGACCGCGACCGCCGCCCCCGCGTCCACGTCGGCTGACCAACCGGACGGAATACGGCCGCGGGCGGTGATGTCGGCGCACAGCGCCCGGACGCACCGTCCGCCCCGGTGGTGACGGCCTGAGGTCAGGTGCAGGCCTTGCTGCCGTGGTTGGCGTTCTTCTTGCGGCGGGCTCGCTTCTTACGGGCGCGCTTGGACACGGATGTCGCTCCTTCTCTCGGTAGAGGGGTTGCCGGGTGTTGCGAAGGTCAGGCCGTCCGGGCCACCAGCTGGTCGGCGAGCTTGGACAGCCGGCGCACCGTACGGTCTTCCATGGCGACGGGGGCGGCCGGGCTCAGCGCAGTGCAGTCGTAGTACGCGCCGGGGACGACCTCGGCAGCGGGATCGCACAGTCGTACGACACGCTCGGCGCCCTGCAGGGCGGAGTCGCCCTCGTGCGCGTACAGCGGCAGCAGGGCGGTCTCGCAGACGCCCGGGTGCACGCTGACCGACGTCCAGGGCGCCTTCTCGCGGGCGAAGACGGTCAGCGCGAGCTGGGACTGGGCATAGGCGGCGACGCGGGAGTAGCGCTTGGCGCGCTGGGGGTCGTTCCAGGAGATGGACGCCGTGCGGTGCATGGACGACGACACGTTGACCACCCGGCTGCCCGGGCGGGCGCTGAGCGGGCCGGAGAGCTCGTGGGTGAGGAGGTAGGCGGCCAGGAAGTTGACCTGCAAGGAGAGTTCGTTGCCGTCGGCCGTCACGGTGCGCCGCTCGGGCGCGGCGACGGCCGCGTTGTTGACCAGAACGTCGAGGACGGGGTGCTCCTCGGCGACGCGGGCGGCCATGGCCCGGACCTCGTCCAGCCGGGAGAAGTCGGCGACGGCCAGGCGCAGCCGCAGGGTGTCGGCACCGGCCGCGACGAGGCGGGCGACGGCGTCGTCGCCGGACGCCTGGTCGGGCGCGTGCACGATGACCGTGTCCCCCCGGCCAGCGAGCAGCCGGGCGGTCTCCCAGCCGATGCCGGAGGTGGCACCGGTGACCAGCACGGTCCTGGGAGCGGGCGAGACGGCAGAAGACATGGGAATCCACTCCGGGAATCAAGAATGCGGCAGCCCCCCGCCGGGAGGGAGGGGTTGCCGTGCGAGCAAAAGGACACGTCAGCGACGGGCAGTGAGGTGTCATGTCATGACGGGCGCGTCGTGCACCGCCGTCACGGTGTCGTGGAACGCAAATGCGCTCAGCGCGTGAGAAGCGAACAGCGCGCAGAGCCGGTCAGCGCCGTATGAGGCGGCCGGTCGTCGTGGCGCAGATGGCTGTTCACGAGGACCATTCAAGGCAACGGGTCAGCCGGCCACAAGCAGCAGGCCACATCTCTGACGGCTCCCTGACGACTCCCTGACAGGTCGCCACATGGAGCACCTTGGGAGAACTGGTCGCCGTCTCGTCGGTGTCCGCTCTCTCAACGCCCGCGCTTTCGGCGCTTGCGCTTGGCCTGCTCCAGGGCGTATTTGCGCTCAGCCTCGTCCTGCCTTCGCCTCTTGACCTCGGCTGCGGTCGACGACTTGCGCTGCTCAAGTTCCAGCCGTAGCGCTTCCTGAGATGCGGTGCCGTGTCGGCCCTGGGCAACTCGGGCAGCTTCCCGGGCGGCCAGCCTCACGGCTCGCTTCGGGTTGTGCCGCACCGGGCGCCGAGTCTCCACGACGACAGCGTCCGGGCTACCAACCGGACTGCGATTTCGTGCGCACGATCAGGCTACCGGAGAAGGACCACCAGCACCGCTTCCCGACTTCCTGACCTGCCTCCTTCGAGGATCGAAGACTCTTTGCCGAAGTCTCTCAGCGCGCCGGCCTCGGTACCCTGGGATCATCGCGCTGAGCAGTTCACTCTTTAGCTGATGCACCGTCAGCAAAGTCGGCATGAGGTCGGCATCAGTACCGCCACGGACCCGCCACCGACCGCCGGAGCACCGCCGAGATCAATTACCTCCTACACGGCAGGTGACCTGCGGAAACGCAGGTCGGCGCCCTAACCGTCCGTCACCGAAGGAGCCCCGCATGAAAATGCTCATCAACGTCCCCGAGACCGTGGTGGCCGATGCGCTGCGCGGGATGGCGGCCGCGCATCCGGAATTGCTGGTGGATCCGCAGCGGCGGGTGGTGGTCCGGCGGGATGCGCCCGTGGCGGGGAAGGTGGGGCTGGTGTCGGGTGGGGGGTCGGGGCACGAGCCGTTGCATGCGGGGTTCGTGGGACCGGGGATGCTGGACGCGGCGTGTCCCGGGGAGGTGTTCACCTCGCCGGTGCCCGACCAGATGGTGCGGGCCGCCGCCGCGGTGGACAGCGGCAAGGGCGTGCTGTTCGTCGTGAAGAACTACACGGGCGACGTGCTCAACTTCAACATGGCCGCCGAGCTCGCCGAGGACGAGGGCATCCAGGTGGCCAGTGTGCTGGTCAACGACGACGTCGCCGTGACCGACAGCCTGTACACGGCGGGACGCCGGGGTACGGGGGCGACGCTGTTCGTCGAGAAGATCGCCGGGGCGGCCGCGGAGGAGGGTGCGCCGCTGGAGCGGGTGGAGGCGATCGCCCGGCGGGTGAACGAGGGCTCGCGCAGTTTCGGGGTGGCGCTCGCGGCATGCACGACGCCGGCGAAGGGCGGGCCGACGTTCGACCTGCCGCCCGGTGAGCTGGAGCTGGGGGTGGGCATCCACGGGGAGCCCGGCCGGGAGCGCCGGGCGATGATGACGTCGGGGGAGATCGCCGACGTGGCGGTGCAGGCGGTGCTGGACGACCTGCGGCCGGCCGGTCCGGTGCTGGTGCTGGTGAACGGGGCGGGGGGCACTCCCCTGCTGGAGCTGTACGGGTTCGCGGCGGAGGTGCACCGGGTGCTGCGCGAGCGCGGGGTGCCGGTCGCGCGGACGCTGGTGGGCAACTACGTGACGTCGCTGGACATGGCCGGTGCGTCGGTGACGCTGTGTCAGGCGGACGACGAGCTGCTGCGGCTGTACGACGCTCCCGTCGCCACGCCGGCGCTCCGCTGGGGCCGCTGACGCGGCGCCCCGTCCGCGGGCGCGGGGGGGTGTCGGTTGCGGTTGCCGCCGCGTGGGCGCGACACGGCACCCCGCCTGCGGGCGCGTCGTGGCTCCTCGCGCAGTTCCCCGCGCCCCTTACGGGGCGCCCCGTAGGGGCGCGGGGCAGTGTCGATCTGCGGCTACCGCCGTGTGGGCGCGATCGGCCACCGACGGCCCGCAGTCGACGCGCCATCCTGAGGCGCCCGGGCGCAGCACGGCAACCCATCTGCAGGCACGTCGTGGCTTGTCGCGCAGTTCCCCGCGCCCCTGACGGGGCGCCCCGCGGCCTAGTCGGCCCCGTACCAGACGGTCGTGGCGTTGCAGAATTCGCGGATGCCGTGGCCCGACAGCTCGCGCCCGTAGCCGGAGCGCTTGATGCCGCCGAAGGGCAGGGCAGGGTGGGAGGCGGTCATGCCGTTGAAGTAGACGCCGCCCGCCTCCATGTCCCGTACGAAGCGCTGCTGTTCGGCCTCGTCGCGTGTCCAGACGTTGGAGCTGAGCCCGAAGGGGCTGTCGTTGGCCAGGGCGACGGCCTGGTCGAGGTCGTCGACGCGGTAGAGGCCGGCGACGGGGCCGAAGGTCTCCTCGCGGTGGATGCGCATGGCGGGGGTGATGCCGGCGAGGACGGTCGGCTCGTAGTACCAGCCGTGCTCCAGGCCGGCCGGGCGGCGGCCGCCGCACAGGGCGGTGGCGCCCCGGTGCAGGGCGTCGTCGACGAGTTCCTCCAGGTCGGCGCGGCCGCGTTCGGTGGCCAGCGGTCCGACGTCGGTGGTCTGTGCCATGGGGTCGCCCACGGTGAGGCCCTCCATGAGGGCGGTGAAGCGTTCGGCGAAGGCGTCGTAGACGTCGGTGTGGACGATGAAGCGCTTGGCGGCGATGCAGGACTGGCCGTTGTTCTGCACGCGGGCCGTGACGGCGGTGCGCACGGCGCGGGCGAGGTCGGCGGAGGGCATGACCACGTAGGGGTCGCTGCCGCCGAGTTCCAGGACGGTCTTCTTGATCTCGTCGCCGGCGACCGCCGCGACGGCGCGGCCGGCCGGTTCGCTGCCGGTGAGGGTGGCGGCGGCCACCCGCTCGTCGCGCAGGACGGCCTCGACGGCGCCGGAGCCGATGAGCAGGGTCTGGAAGCAGCCCTCGGGGAATCCGGCGCGCCGGAAGAGGTCCTCCAGGTAGAGGGCGGTCTGCGGCACGTTGGAGGCGTGCTTGAGGAGCCCGACGTTGCCGGCCATCAGGGCGGGGGCGGCGAAGCGCACGACCTGCCAGAGCGGGAAGTTCCACGGCATGACGGCGAGGATGACGCCCAGCGGCCGGTAGTGGACGCGGGCGTGTGCGGCCCCCGCGTCCTCGGCCTCCGTCGGCGGGGCCACCTCGTCGGCGAGCAGGGCCTCGGCGTTGCGGGCGTACCAGCGCATGGCCTTGGCGCACTTGGCGGCCTCGGCGCGGGCGGCCTCCAGCGGCTTGCCCATTTCGGTGGTCATGGTGCGGGCGATGTCGTCGCGGTCGTCGTCGAGCAGGTCGGCGGCCTCGCCCAGCAGCCGGGCGCGTTCGGCGAAGCCGGTGGTGCGGTGGACGCGGAAGGCCGCGGCCGCGGCGGCCAGGCGCCGCTCGATCTCCTCCGGTCCCAGCTCCGGGAAGGTCTTGAGGGTCTCGCCGGTCGCGGGGTTCACCGTTGCGATGGGCATGTCTCGACTCTGCGGCGCGGCGGACGGCGGCGCAAGACAGCGTCGGCAGGACGGCGCCGGCCGCGTCACTCGAACCGGTGTGCGTGGCCCGGCCCGGGTAGCGGGACGTCGTGCCGTCACTAAGCTGAATTCCGTCTCGGATGATTTCTCACCGGGAGCGGAAGGAAACCGAGCGGTCCCCGCCCCGTGACCGTGGCGGGCCGGCTCCTCTTCCCCGGCCCCCTGCCCCGGTTCCCGGGTCCGGTCGCGGGGCGGTGTGCCGGTCGTCCGCCGCTCTCACCAGTGCCGGCGCACGGGCGCGGGCGGCAGGTCCAGGACGCGGACGAGGCCGGCCCAGTCCGCGGGCCCGGCCTCGTCCAGCGTCTCCAGGTGCCCGGTGCGGGAGCGGGCGGCCGCGCGCAGCAGGTGCAGCAGCCCGTCGCCGGTCAGCCGGCCGTCGCCGTGCGCCGCGGCCCGCCGGCAGGCCAGGCCCACGATGAAGTACGCGGGTACGGCCCGTCCCGAGCGCCACAGCACGGCCTCGCCGGCCTCCTCCAGCGCGAGCACCTGCTCCATGTGGGTCAGGGTGAACTCGCCGAGCGGCAGCGGGCACAGGGTGACCGCGTGCACGCGGTAGCCGGCGTCCTCCAGCAGGTGCACGGCCCGGCGCGGCGTGGAGTAGCTGCCGATGGTCAGGCCCAGGTCGCTGCCGAGCTCGCGGGCGTGGGCGATGACGGCGGGCGCCCACCGCAGCCCGTCCTCGCCGCCGCTGATGGAGCGCCGGCGGGCGCCGGCAGCGGCGGTGAGGGGGACGTACGGCGGGTTGCTGGTGACGACGAGCGGGTGGGGCAGCGGGGTGGGTGCGGTGGCGAGCAGGTCCTTCGTGGACAGTTCGGCGAAGTCGCCGTGGCCGACGGTGACGGGCCCGGCGTCGTGCGGGGCGTAGTGCTCGCGGGCCCAGGCGACGGAGTCCGCCGAGGCGTCGAGGCCGTGGACACGGGCGGCGCCGGCGCGGGCGATGGCGGCGGCCGCGGCGCCGCTGCCGCAGCCGAGGTCGAGGACGGAGCAGCCGTCGCCGATGAGGTCGTGGGCGACCCACACGCCGGTCTCGGTGTCGGCGGGCTCGAAGAAGACGTGGGGCGATGCGGGCGGCGTGAGGTCCGCTGCGGTCAGGTGGACGTGGCTGGTCACACGGGTGAGGTGCGGCACGGCGATCCCCTCGGTCGGTGGCGGTGCGGCGGGTGGGCGGCGCGCTGTCAGTCCTCGGCGGTGCCGGTGGCCGTCCATTCCAGGACCGCCATTGCGCTGGAGAGTTTCATGGCCGCCTGGGTCCAGGCCAGGGAGCGGGGTCCGTCCAGGACCCGGCCGGCGACCTCCTCGCCGCGGTGGGCGGGCAGGTCGTGCATGAAGAAGGCGCGCGGCCAGCGGTCGAGGAGGGCCTCGTCGACGTGGAAGGGCCGGAAGACCTCCCGCCAGTCGGGGTCGGGCTTGGTGGTGCCGGTGGTCCGCCAGCGGGTCGTGTACAGCACGTCCGCCTCGCCGGGCGCCCGGGCGAGGTCGTGGATCTGCCGGATGGCGGCGCCCGCGGCGCGCGCCCGCCGGGCGGCGGTGCGCAGGGTGTCGGCGTCCAGGCCGTAGCCGGGCGGGGTGAGGAGGGTGAGGTCGGCGCCGGGGACGGTGGCCAGGGCGTGGGCCAGGGCCGCGGCGGTGTTGTTGCCCTCGCCGACGTACACCACGCATATGCCGGTGAGGTCGCCGAAGGTCAGGGCGAGGGTGGCCAGGTCGCACACGCCCTGGCTGGGGTGTTCCTCGGCGGCCATGGCGTTGACGACGGGGATGCGGCCTCGGCGGGAGAGCAGCCGCAGCTCTTCGAGGGGGCCGGCGGTGCGGGCGACGAGGACGTCGAGCATGGAGCCGAGCACGCGGCCGGTGTCGGCGACCGATTCGCCGGTGTTCAGCTGCAGGTCGTCGGGGCCGTAGGCGATCGGGGTGCCGCCGAGGCGGACGGTCGCGACGGTGAAGGCGGTACGGGTGCGGGTGGAGGTCCTGGTGAAGAGCACCCCTGCCACCCGGTCCGCCAGCGGGCGGTCGTGGGCGCGGGCGTCGTGGAAGAGTTCGACCGACCGGGTGGTCAGGCCGGTCAGGACGGGTGCCGGCAGCTCGGCGAGCGAGAACAGCCCGCGCTCGGGCGCGGGGGTGTACGGCGGGGGGACGGTGTGCTCGGCCATGGGGATTCCGGACCTCTCGCATGGTCGGGCCCGCTCCGCCGGCAGGGCGGTGCGGGCGCTGGGCGGGTTCGGGGCGCACCGTGGAGGGGCGGTCAGGGGTCGAGCAGGCGGGCCTCGGCGAAGGCCGCGCGGCCGCCGTCGGCGTCGAGCACCCCGGTCTCGGTGAAGAGCCGGACGGCGTGCCGGGAGGCGGTGCGGATGTCCCGGTCGACCTTGTGGGCCGGGTAGGTGTCGTGGGCGACCTCCTCGGCCTGCCGCGGCGTCAGCCCGGCGGCGGTCAGCGACGCCCGTACGGGGTGCAGGTCCGGCAGCAGGCTGGAGCGGATCAGCCCGGGCAGGCAGCGTGCGATGCGGCCGCGACGGGCGGCGTCCTGCCCGGCCCACAGGTCGCGGAAGAAGCGGGAGAAGAAGGCGTGGTGCCATCCCTCGTCGCGGGCGTGGTCGCGCACGACGTCGCGCACCAGGGTCAGGACCCGCTCGTCCTTGGGGACGTCGCACAGGATGGCGGTGATGAGGGTTTCGAAGACCACGACCTGCAGCAGCTGGGCGAGCCGCGGCTCGCCGGGCAGGGCGCGGGCGCCGGCGTCGTCGAGCCGGCGCAGGAAGGGGGCGAAGTCGTACGGCACGGGGGCGATGCCGCTGGCGCGGGAGATCTGGTCGACGACGTCGAGGCTGTACAGGGAGTGGTAGCCCTCGTCGACGTAGATGCGGTAGGCGTCCAGCCGGGTGGACGCCGGCAGGTCCAGTCCGCTGCGGCCGCCGGCGATGGCGTCCGTGGCCCGGTTGACCACCCTCGTCTCGAACTGGGCGGTGAAGCCGAGGTAGTGGTAGAGGTGGCGGGCGAGCAGTGCGGTGCGCCGTTCGGAGGGCAGGGCGGCGACGGCGGGGTGGGCGAGGCAGGGCACGAGGCCGGGCGGGAAGAAGAGGCATCCCGCGTCGAGTTCGCCGGTCAGGACGCGGCGCGGGTCGCTGCGCACTCCGGCCCGCTCGTACCAGTCGCGGCCGGGGCCGGTGGCGGTCACGGCGGCTCCTTCCGTGGCCCGGACGGTTCGCGGGCGCGGGGGTGCGCCGGCGGGGGGCCGGCCGGCAGGCGGGTGACGGCGCGGACGTCGACGCCCCGGCCGACGTCGGTGCGGGCCAGGCCCTGGCGGCGGCGCCAGGAGGGGAGGTGGACGGTCTCCAGGTAGCGGTCGGCGCCGTCGGGACACAGGCAGGCGGCCCGGCGCCGGTCCGTGGTGCGCAGCAGGTGCAGGGCGGCGGCGACGAGGGCGCCGGAACTGCCGCCGACGGCCACGCCGGTGGTCTCGGCGAGCCACAGGCAGGCGCTGACGGCATCCTGGGGGGTGACCCGTAGGGACGGGGTGTGGCCGTGCGGCAGGAAGAGGGAACGGCGGCTGGCTCCGATGCCGGAGAGCAGGCGGGGGCCGGCCGTGCCGCCGAGGGCGGCCGAGCCGGTGACGTCGACGCCGACGAGTTCCCAGGCGGGGCGGGCGGCGTGGAGGTAGGCGCGGAAGCCGGCGAGGGTACCGCCGGTGGAGACGGCGATCAGGACGCTGGTGGGCTCCTCGCCCGTCTGGGCGCGCAGTTCGGGTGCGGTCTCGCGGGTGTGGACGGCGGGGCTGGCGGGGTTGGCGTACTGGTCGGGCCACACCAGGCGGGGTTCGGCGGCGAGCAGCTCGCGGAGGCGGGCGAGCCGGCTGAGGAGATAGCCGCCGGCCCCGTCGGGGCGGTCGACGGTGAGCACCCGGCCGCCGAGGGCGGTCACGGCGTCCACGAGCGCGGTGCTGCTGCGCGGGTCCATGACGGCGGTGAAGGGGACGCGGTGGGCCGCGGCGACACCGGCGAGGGCGAGGCCGAGGTTGCCGGAGGTGGATTCGACGATCCCGGCGTCGGGGTGCACCCGGGAGGCCACGTCCTGCCAGAGGGCCAGGGCGGTGCGCCCCTTGACGGAGCCGTACGGGCCGTACGACTCCAGCTTCAGCCAGAGGGTGGCGGGGCGGCCGCGGACGGACAGCTCCAGGCCGACGACCGGTGTGCGCGGCACCGGGGACCCGCTGGTGACCGGCGGATCCGGGTGCCCCTCGGCAGGGCCCGCCAACGACGCCTCCCCGGGGACTTGCCCGGCGCGCGGCACCGTCGCCGTCCCGGGAAACCGTGCCTCCTGATCTTCGAATCTATGAGCGGTCCACGGCTCGGGCAAGGGGCATTCGCGCCAGCTTCGGGGCGGGCCGCGCGGGCCCGGCGGGTCAGCGCGGTGGCCGGTCGGCGGGCTCCTCGTCGGGGACGAGGGGCCCCGGCAGCCGGGGCGTGTCCTGCCGGTCGAGGCCGCCGCCCACGGACGGTGCCGCATCCCGCGCGACCGGTGAGCCGTTGGTGGTCGGGGGGACCCGCGGTTCGCGGGGGACGACGGGGCCCCTGGCGCGCTTGACGAGGGCGCTGCCGCCGGCCGGTTGCTCCTCGCCGCCGGGCACCCCGGGCAGGACGGCCGTCCCGGTCACCACGGGGTTGCCGGCGACCGCCGGCTCCTCCGGGGCCGCCGCCGCACCGGGCAGCATCCGGGCGCGGTAGAGCATGGCCACGGCGCCGGCGGAGGCGAGCCCGAAGGACAGGCAGCACACCCACGGCAGCCAGGGCCAGCCGGCCTGTTCGGCGATGTCCATGGCCCGCCCCACCACGGC
Source organism: Streptomyces sp. PKA51 (assembly GCF_057552455.1). Classification (NCBI taxonomy): domain Bacteria; kingdom Bacillati; phylum Actinomycetota; class Actinomycetes; order Kitasatosporales; family Streptomycetaceae; genus Streptomyces; species Streptomyces sp. PKA51. The sequence goes on along the minus strand of NZ_BAAJPZ010000001.1, from coordinate 88,193 downwards.
GTTGCCGCCGGTGGCGGCGATGCCGGAGAAGACGTAGAAGAGGCCGAAGTAGGTGCCGGTCAGGCTCTCGCGGCCGAAGCCTGGGATCATCTCCAGCACGGTCGGGTGGGCGACCATGATGCCGAAGAACAGCATGACCGAGCTCAGCACCATCACGCCCAGCCGGGCGGCGGCCGCGGTGGTGCCCACGGGCGGCTCGCTGCAGCACACCAGCAGCGGGGGCAGGAAGCTAGCGCCCATCACGACCAGGCCCGAGCTCACCCATCGGGTGCCGCCGCCGTTGCGTTCCAGTGCGCGGGTGATGCGCAGCTGGAAGACCATGTTGGCCAGCGCGCCCGCCGCCAGGAGCACCCCTCCCCCGGCCTTCCAGCCCGACGCCCGCAGGGCGCCGTCCGGCAGCAGGAGGTAGAGCTGGTTCTCCATGGTGAACATGCCGGTGGTGGCGAGGCAGAAGAGCAGGAACCTGCGGTTGGCCATCGCCTCGCGCCAGTCGGCGAGCACCGAGACGGAGGGGACGGGAGCGACACCGCGGGTGGGCAGCACCATGGCCTGGGCGACGGTCAGGAGGCCGAAGACCGCCGCGACGGCCACCGCGCACATCCGGAAGTCGGCGAGGAAGAGCACGCTGCCCAGCAGGAGCCCGCTCAGGGAGCCGATGGTGGCGTAGACGTTGAGGCGAGCGAACGCCTCGGCCTTGCCGTCCCCCGACTCCAGTGCGACGTAGGTGCGCACGGCCGGGTAGAACAGCGCCGCGGCCAGGCCGGTCAGGGCCGATGCGCACATCAGCAGCCCCAGGGAACTGCCGAAGGCGAAGAGGGCGAAACCCACGGTCCGCAGTGCGCAGCCGGCGATGATCACTACTCGGGGACCGAGCCGGTCCGCCGCCGATCCGCCAAGGACGAACAGACCCTGCTGACTGAGGGTCCGTGCCCCGAGGACCAGTCCGACGAGGGCGGCCGACATTCCCAGGCCCTGCTCCAGATAGGCCGCGAGAAACGGCATCAGGAGATAGAAGCCAATGTCGATCCCAAACTGATTGAGCAATAGCAATCGCAATGCGAGAGGGAACTCGCGCGTCGCCCGAAACTTTCTCATGAGCGTTCCTGAATCCAGCCCGGGCAGGCGGGAACGCCCTGATCCAAGGGCGCGCCAAGCGACCGGGGGTGTGACGGTGCGCCAAGCGGCGGGGACGGAATCCGGGGCGACCTCAGGGTTCTTCCTGATCAGAGCCCTGACTAAGCGTCAGTTCGCTCCGGTGTCCTAGTCGTCGACTCGCTTGTCCGTTCGCAGGAACGGCCGCACTCGCTGACTGGGAGAGGGCGGTCGATCATATGCTTTTGCGGTGCATCCTCACTGACCCCCGGCTGCTCTCGGAAGAAGGAGCAGATGACACTTTAGCAAAGCAATCTCTTTCCCAACAGTGCCGGTGAGAGGCCCCGCAGCACCCTCGGCATCGAAAGAACGACACCGAATTGCGACCGGCTGTTTCTTCGAGCGCTGGAACGGCCGTACTGGCGAAAGGACTTTTGGGGCACCGCCAGTGCGACGGCGCATCCACCGCGACGCGCCGCCGTCGCGACTGCCGGAACGTTCCTGCACTCCTCCGTGGACCGCCGTAGCCGCCGGGGGCGGCCGACGACCCAACAGGGCGTCAGCACAAGCCCCTTGAAGTCGACCTCTTTCGACTGCACCGCGACAGGGGCGTTTTGACTAGCAGTCGCCTTTCCTTGACACCTCGTCACTTCGCCTACGGCTCGGCCAGACCCTCGAACCAGGTCGGCCCGTCCTCGGTGGCCTGCTTGATGCGCGCGACCGCGAACGGTTCGAGGTCGGGCAGCGCGTCCACCGCGAACCAGCCGACCTCCAGCGACTCGTCGTCGTTGACCCGCGCCCGGCCGCCCACCGCGCGGCAGCGGAAGCAGATGTCCATGAACTGGCAGATGTCCCCGTTGGGGTAGACCACCTTGTGCAGCGCCTCGACGAGCAGGACCTTCTCCGGGACGCAGCGCACGGAGGTCTCCTCGTACACCTCCCGCACGATGGCCGCGGCCGGCTGCTCGCCCGGATCGGGGATGCCGCCGATGATCGACCACATGCCGAGGTCGGCCCGGCGCCCGAGCAGGACGCGCCCCTCGTCGTCCAGGACGATGGCGCTCACTCCGGGCAGCCACAGCAGACGGCCGCCGACGGCCGTCCTCAGGTCACGGATGTACTCGGGTACCGGCACGGTCGCAGCCTAGGGCCTGTCCGGCGGATTCTTGTCATACGGCACCACGGCGCCCCGAAGGGGCGCGGGGCGGTATCGACCTGCGGCTGCCGCCGCGGGGGCGCGACCGGCCACCGCGACGGCCCGCGGCCGAGGTGCTTCCCGGCCCGCGGGCGCGTCGTGGCTTGTCGCGCCCACGCGGCGGCAGCCGCAGATTGTCACCGCCCCGCGCCCCTGACGGGGCGCCGTGGTGTCCGCGGCCCGGCCGCGCAGGCAGATCAGGCCGCGGCCGAGCGGCCGCGCAGCAGCCGCAGGCGGGCGCGGATCACCCGGACGGCCGCCTCGGCATCGTCCACGGTGACCGTGTACGTACGGCCGTCGCCGAGCCGGACCACGAAGCCCTCGCCGCGCCGCACCACCACACCGGTGCCCTTGCCCGGCCGCCAGCGGTAACCCCAGCCGCCCCACTGCCGCGGGGTGACGCGGGGGTCGAAGTCGGCGTCCACCACGTGGGTGAGCGGGATGCGCGTGCGGGGTACGCCGATGTGGCCGCAGCGGATCTCGACGTTGTCCTTGTCGACCCGCACGGCCACATGGACGAAGGCGATCGTGCCGTAGAGCATCAGCAGCCCGGCCGCGACGCAGCCGACGACCGCCATCACCAGGGGCGCGGGCCCGGACGTCCAGGCACTGTCGACCGCGAGGTCGATGCCGAGCGCAAGACAGGCGGCGCCGGCGGCGGCCAGCAGCCACTGGACGCGGTTGGTCGCCCGGCCGGTCCACACCGCAGGCGCCGGCGGCGCCTCCGCGTCCGCCCGCCCACCGTGCTCGGGGCCCTGCGGGCCCTCGCTCCCCTGGGAGTGGTCCCTCATACCGGGCAGCCTACTCACCTTCGCCCCCGCCGGCAGGAGTGCGCGCCGGATCCCGGGCGCGTGCACCACGGCGCCCCGTAGGGGCGCGGGGAACTGCGCGACAAGCCACGACGCGCCCGCAGGTCGGGAAGCACCTCGGCCGCGGGCCGTCGCGGTGGCCGGTCGCGCCCCCGCGACGGCAGCCGCAGGTCGATACCGTCCGCGCCCCTGGCGGGGCGCCCAAAGGGGCGCGGGGAACTGCGCGACAAGCCACGACGCGCCCGCAGGCCGGGAAGCACCTCGGCCGCGGGCCGTCGCGGTGGCCGGTCGCGCCCCCGCGGCGGCAGCCGCACCGGCACCGGCCTACGCGTGCGCGGCGCCGATCGGGACGAGGGTGCGGCCCTCGGGGTAGGCGAGTGCCGCCGGCTGCAGCTCCGCCTCGCGTCCGCCGAGCAGCACGGTCAGGCGCCCGGTGGCGGCGGCGTGCGGGTCCGGCTCGACGCCGGCCCGGCGCAGCGCCTGCGCGGCGACGGCGTCGGCCGAGCCGTACTGCTCGACCGGCGCGGCGCCCTCCGCCTGGACGGCGGCCACCGCGTCGCGGATGGTGCCGGCCACGAGCTCGTAGTGGGTGCAGCCCAGCACCAGGCGGCGCACGTCGCGCGGGGTGGCGGCCGCGGCGGCCCGCACGGCGAGGTCGATGGCCTCGGCGTCGGCGCGCTCGACGGCGTCCGCCAGCCCGGGGCAGGCCACCTCGGTGACCTCGACGCCCTCGGCGAAGTCGCGGATCAGCCCGCGCTGGTAGGGGCTGCCGGTGGTGGCGGGGGTGGCCCAGATGGCGACCGGGCCGCCCGCGGCGGCGGCCGGCTTGATCGCGGGCACGGTGCCGATGACCGGCAGGGCGGGCTCCAGCTCGGCCCGTATCGCCTCCAGCGCGTGGACGGAGGCGGTGTTGCAGGCGACGATCAGGGCGTCGGGACGGTGTTCCGCCGCGGCCCGGGCGCAGCCCAGGGCGAGCCGGGTGAGGTCCTCGGGCGTGCGCGGGCCCCAGGGCATGGTGCCGGGGTCGGACGAGAGCACGAGATCGGCGTCGGGGCGCTGCCGGTGCACGGCGGCAGCCGCTGCCAGCAGGCCGAGGCCTGAGTCGATGAGCGCGATCTTCACCCGGTCACTTTAATCGATGTGCCCGTCGCGGCGGCTTCGCGCCCCGGGCCGGGCGGCCGTGCGGCAGACTGCGGCGGGTGGACGCGCTGACGTGGATCACCGCCGTTTCGCTGGCCGCCTGGCTGTGGCTGCTGCTGGGCCAGGGCTTCTTCTGGCGCACCGATGTGCGCCTGCCGCGGCGCACGCCGCCGGCGCAATGGCCGCAGGTGGCGATCGTGGTGCCGGCCCGGGACGAGGCCGCCGTGCTGCCCGCCAGCCTGCCGTCGCTGCTGGCGCAGGACTACCCGGGGCGGGCGGAGGTCTTCCTCGTCGACGACGGCAGCACCGACGGCACGGCCGCCCTGGCCCGCGAGCTGGCCGAGCGGCACGGGGGGCTGCCGCTGACGGTGACCTCGCCCGGGGAGCCGGAGCCCGGCTGGACGGGGAAGCTGTGGGCGGTGCGGCACGGCATGGCCCTGGCCCGGGCCCGTACGGACGCCGCGTACCTGCTGCTGACCGACGCCGACATCGCCCACGCCCCCGACAGCCTGCGCGAGCTGGTCGCCGCGGCCGGTACGGGCCCGGGACGGGACGTCGTCTCGCAGATGGCGCGGCTGCGCGTGGCCACCTTCTGGGAGCGGCTGATCGTGCCCGCCTTCGTCTACTTCTTCGCGCAGCTGTATCCGTTCCGCTGGTGCAACCGGCCGGGCGGGCGCACCGCGGCGGCGGCCGGGGGCTGTGTGCTGATCCGCCGGGAGGCGGCGGAGCGGGCCGGCATCCCGGCCGCCATCCGGCAGGCGGTGATCGACGACGTGGCGCTGGCCCGGGCCGTGCGGCGCAGCGGGGGCCGGATCTGGCTGGGACTGGCGGACCGGGTGGAGAGCGTACGGCCGTACCCGGGCCTGGGGCCGCTGTGGCGGATGGTCTCGCGCAGCGCCTATGCCCAGCTGCTGTACAACCCGCTGCTGCTGGCCGGGACGGTGGCGGGGCTGGCCGTGGTCTACCTGGTGCCGCCGGCCGCGGTGGTGGCCGGCGCGGTGACGGGGACGGCGCTGCCGGCGGTCCTGGGCGCGGTCGCGTGGGCGGTGATGGCGGGGACGTACGGACCGATGCTGCGCTACTACCGCCAGCCGCTGCTGCTGGCGCCGCTGCTGCCGGTCACGGCGCTGCTGTACCTGCTGATGACGGTGGACTCGGCGGTGCAGCACCACCGGGGGCGGGGGGCGGCCTGGAAGGGACGCACGTACGCGCGTCCCGAGGCCGCCCCCGACCGGTCGGCCTCCTGACAGGGCCCGGCGGTCACTTGCGGGCGGGCCGCCAGCGCAGGCCCCAGCCGTAGGCGCGGTCCACGGCGCGCTGGGGGCCGACCCCGCGCTCGGGCACCAGGTAGCGGGCCTCGCGGTGGACGACGAGCTCGCCGTTCTGGTTGGTGATCAGGGCGAGGGCGCACACGTCGGAGGCGACGGTGCACTCGTCGAGGGCGAACTCGATGGGCGCGCCGTGCTGCGGCTGGAGGGTGACGGTGGCGTGCAGGCCGGCGAAGCTGCGGGCGCCCTCGTAGATCGTGACGAAGACGAGGATGCGGCGGAAGAGGTGGGCGTGGTCGAGGTTGATGGTGAGGTTCTCGCCGGTTTCCACCTCGCCGGTCCGGTCGTCGCCGTCGAGGTGGATGTACGGCGGCTCGTGCAGGGCGCCGAAGGACTCGCCCAGGGGCTGGACGACGCCCTTGCTGCCGTCGGTGAGCTCCCACAGGGCACCGAGGTCGAGGTCCAGGGGCTGCGGGGGCACGCCGAGGCGGCGGCCCCGGCCGGTGGTGGGGCGGGGCAGCATCTGCCAGTTGAGGTTGACGCGCATCACGCCGGAGGTGCCGCCCTGCTTGGCGAGGGAGACGGCCGGGGCCTCCTTGGTGAGGGTGACGGGGCGCGGCGTCGCGGGCGCGGCGGGCGGCGGGACGGCCGGCCCCGGCGAGGGGCGGAGCGGCCGGGTGACCTGCGGGCCGGTCCGGGGGCCGGTGGCGATGGGCCGCGGGGCGCCCGACGACGGGCCGGCCGGCCCGGGCGAGGGCCGCAGCGGCGGGGTGACCTGCGGGCCGGTCCGGGGAACGGCGGGAGCGGCGGGCCGGGGGCCTCGGGCCCCGGGGCCCGGGGCCGGAGTCGCCGGCCGGGGTGCGGGCGGCCCGGGCCGCGACGCCGGGCTTCCGGGGCCGGACCCGGGGCCGGCCGGACGGGACGCGGGAGTTCCGGCACCGGAAGCCGGGGTCCCGGGCCGGGACGCCGGAGCCCCCGAGCCGGACGCCGGAGTCCCGGGCCCGGATCCCGGACCCGTCGGCCGGGGGGTCAGGGCGGCGGCGCTCAGGCCGTATGCGGCGGCCAGGCCCTCGTACCCCGTGTTCCAGCCCTGGCCGACGGCCCGGAACTTCCACTGGCCGCCCCGGCGGTAGAGCTCGCCGAGGACGAGGGCGGTCTCGACGGTGGCGTCCGTGCTGTCGAAGCGCGCCAGTTCGCGGCCGCCGGCCGCGTCCAGGACGCGCACGTGCAGGCCGGGCACCCGGCCGAAGGGGCCGTCGGCGAGGGCGGCGATCACGACGCGCTCGACGTGGCCGGCGAGGGCGGCCAGGTCGACCGCGAGGGTCTCCGTGGCGCCGGAAGCGGAACCTCGGCCTTCGTGGCGCACGGTGCCCGAGGGGTGCACCGGCCGGCCGTGGAAGACGAGGTCGTCGTCGGAGCGGACCCGGCCGGCGGTGAGCAGCACGGCGGCGGCGTCGACGTCCGGGACTCCGGGGCCCGGGCGCCGGCCCAGCTCGATCCGTACGGCCTGTGCAGGGACGATGATGTTGGCGCCCTTGAGCATGCCCATGTTCCCAACCCCTCCGGAACCCTTGCCGAGCTCCTTGCAGCTGCCGGTCTTTACACGATTCCAACGCCCTTTGGCGACCGTTTTTCCACGGTTCGACCGGGTCGGTGATCCCCCGCCTCCCGGGGAACCGGAATCAACCCACCCACCGGGCTCCCCAACCGGCACACCATGGGCTTAACTTATGGGCTATGACCTCCCCCCGCAGCACCTACGGCGGTGGCTACTACGCCTCGTCGTCGTTCCCGGACACCCCCATCTACGACAGCCTCGTCGCCGAGCGCGGCACGCCGCAGATCGCGCCGATCCGGGTCTCCTCCCCCTACGACTTCGGCGGGGGCGGCCTGCCCGCCCTGCCGGCGCTGCCCTCCGGCCCCTCCGCGGCGCAGTCCGGGCCGCCGGCCGGCTACCCCGTGCCGCAGCAGCCGCAGTACGGCGGCGGCCAGCCGGGCCCGGGCATGGCGCAGCCCGGCGGCCTGCAGCAGGCGCCGGCGCCGTACATCCCGCAGCAGGCCTCCGCGCCGCGCGGTCCGGTGGCCCCGCAGCAGCTGCAGCAGCGCCCGGGGGCCGGCACCAACCCCGCGAGCTTCGAGGCGATGCGCCCGGCCGCGCCGCGTCCGGCGCCCGGGCAGTACGAGGACCCGTACGGCGGCGGTCGCCCGTACCAGGGTCAGGGAGGCTACTGACCGACCGGTGCCGGGGCCCCGACCGGCCCCGGCACGTCCTGCGGGGGACAACCGAGCACGACGCACCAGGCATCACGCACAACGCACCACGCACGACACATATCGCACGACACACATCGCACGACAGAACGCACGACCGAGCGCGACAACGCGAAAAGGGGACGAACCGCCATGACGGCGGGCGTCCCCCCACCTCGACCGGCCAAGTGTCATATCCGGCTGGCAAGATGACCCCATGCCGACTCCCGTGCTCACCGCGCTGCACTGCTACCCGGTCAAGTCGATGGCGGGATGCGCGCCCGACGAGGCGCTCATGGAGCCCTGGGGGCTCGCAGGCGACCGCCGATGGGCCGTCACCGACACCGACGGCCGGGTGCTCACGCAACGGCAGGCACCGCGGCTCGCGTTGGGCGCGGCCGTCCCGCTGCCGGGCGGCGGCGTGCGGCTCGGCGCGCCCGGGGCCCGGCCGCTGGAGGTCGCCCCGCCCGCTGCCGGGGAGCGGGGCACGGTCACGGTCCAGGTCTTCTCGGAGAAGGTGACGGCGGTGCCCGCGGGCGCCGCCGCCGACGCATGGGTGAGCGCCTTCCTGGGCGCCCCGTCCCGGCTCGTGCACATGGCCGACCCGGCGCACTGCCGTCCCATCGATCCCGATTATTCGCGCGAGGGCGAGACGGTCAGCTTCGCGGACGGCTACCCGCTGCTGGTCACCACCACCGCCTCGCTGCGGGCGCTCGACGCGCTCGTCGCCGCGGGCGACCGCGCCGCGGAGGGGCCCCTGCCGATGGACCGCTTCCGGCCCAACGCGGTCGTCGACGGCACCGAGCCGTGGGAGGAGGACGGCTGGCGGCGGGTGCGGATCGGCGAGGTGACCTTCCGGGCCGTCAAACCCAGCGGCCGCTGCATCATCACCACCACCGACCAGCGCACCGCCGAGCGGGGCAAGGAGCCGCTGCGCACCCTGGCCCGCCACCACCGGCTGGGCGGCAAGCCGGTGTTCGGGCAGAACCTGATACCGGAGCACACCGGCGTCCTGCGCGTCGGCGACCCGGTGGAGGTCCTGGGCTGACCACCGCCGCGCGACCGCCGGGGGGGCGGCGTCAACGCGCCGCCGTGGGCCCACTCCGCGAGGGGTGATTTTCCTCTCTCCGTCGTCTTCCTCCGCATGCGGTCTTCCGTGTGAGGTATTTACGGACGCGTAAGGGGGTGACCACCGTGCGCGCGACACTGTCCCATCGGCTGTGCCGACTGCTGGCCCGTTGGGGCTTCCCGGTGTCCCGGCGGCGCAGTCCGCTGCTGCGGCGCAGCGACGTCGCCGAGGCCTGGACGGGCGTGGCCGCCGTGGTGCTGATGCTCCTGCTGGCGCCGCCGCTGGGCTGGTTCACCGGCTCGCTGGCCCACGACGCGCTGCGCGAGACCGTCCGCGAGCAGCAGCGGCACCGCCATCTGGTGACCGCGACGGCGCTGCCGGGGCCCGCCGGCGCCCCGGAGGCGGGGCCAGGGCAGGAGAGTTCCACCGGCCGCGACGGCTTCCACCACGTGCTCGCCAGCTGGCCGTGCCCGGGCGGCCGGGAGTGCACCGGGGCGGTGGCCGTGCGCCGGTTCGCCGGGCCCGGCGAGCACTTCCCGCTGTGGACCGACGACGCGGGCCGGGTCGCGACCCGGCCCATGGACGACGCGGCCGCCGCGCTGCACGCCGTGCTGGCCGGGGTCGCCACGGCCGGCGCCTGCGCGGGGCTGCTGGAGGGCGGGCGGCGGCTCGTCGTGTGGCGCATCGTCCGGCGCCGGTACGCGCAGTGGGACGAGGAGTGGGAGCGGGCGGCGCGCACCTGGGGGCGGGCGGACACCGGCAGCTGAAGGCGGGCATCGGCCCGGCACCCGCCGTGGGGAGGCGGCGGCGCGGAGACGTCAACTCCCGTGCGCCGCGCGCGCTACCGTGGTGCGGCCGGTACTCCTTCCGTCCACGATGGCTCGTCCCGGATCGCACACACACTCATACGTGGGGGCACAGCAGCACCATGGCACAGGGCTCGGTCAAGGTGACGCACACCGGCACGTCCCGCTGGCGGCTGCGGGCGGGCGAACGCAGCGGGGAGTACGACTCCCTGGCCGCCGCCCTCGAAGCCGCCGCCGACGGCGACGTGCTGTCGGTGGCACCCGGCACCTACCGGGAGAACGTGGTGCTGGCCCGTGCCGTCACGCTGCGCGGCGGCGAGGGCCAGCCCGGCTCGGTGCGGATCGCCCCCACGGAGGGCGTGGCCGTCACCGTACGGGCGTCGGCGACGCTGCAGGACGTGTGCATCGAGGGCCACGACGCCTCGGCGCCCGCGCTGCTGGTGGAGGAGGGCAGACCCGTGCTGTCCGGGCTGCGGGTGGTGACGCGTTCGGCGGCGGGCATCGAGGTGCGCGGCGGCGCGCGGCCGACCGTGCGCGCCTGCACCGTCGACAACCCCGCCGGGGTGGGCATCAGCGTGCAGGGCGGCGCGGGCGGGGTCTTCGAGGACTGCGAGGTGGTGGCCGCCGGCCAGTCCGGGGTGGCCGTCGGCGGCGGGGCCGCGCCGCGCCTGGAGCGGTGCCGGGTGCACCACGCCCGCGGCGCGGGCCTGTCGCTGACCGGCGAGGGCAGCACGCTGGAGGCGGTGGGCTGCGAGGTGTACGAGATCCGGGGCGCCGGGGTGCAGGTCGCGGCGCGCGCCGCGGGGCGGCTGACGGACTGCCGGGTGCACCGCACCTCCGGGGACGGGGTGACCCTGGAGTCCGACGCGGTGCTGGAGCTCGCCGACTGCGCCATCCACGACGTCCCGGAGAACGCCGTGGACCTGCGCTCGCGTTCGGTGCTGCGGATGACCCGCTCGGCGGTGCGCCGTTTCGGCCGCAACGGGCTGTCGGTCTGGGATCCGGGCACGCGGGTGGAGGCCGCGCAGTGCGAGATCCACGACAGCACCGGCGACTACCCGGCGGTGTGGGTGAGCGACGGCGCCGGGGCCGGCCTGGTCTCCTGCCGGGTGCACGACGTCCCGGACGCCCTGTTCGTCCTGGACCGCGGCTCCAGCGCGGAGGTCACCGACAGCGATCTGTCCCGGGTGCGCGGCACCGCGGTCTCGGTCAGCGGCGGCGCGGCCGCCGCCCTGGAGGACTGCCGGATCCGGGAGGCGGCCACCGGCGTGTGGTTCCGCGGCCACGGCAGCGGCGGGCGGGTGGCCGGCTGCACCATCGACGCCACCTCCACCGGCGTGATCGTCTCCAAGGGCGCGGATCCCGTGGTGGAGCGCTGCACCGTCACCTCTCCGCGCGAGGCCGGCTTCTACGTCTCCGCCGAGGGGCGCGGCACGTTCGACGGCTGCCGGGTGACCGGCAGTGCCGGGTACGGCTTCCACGTCATCGACGGCTGCCGCTCGACGCTGACCGACTGCCGTACCGAGCGCTGCGCGCGCGGCGGCTACGAGTTCGCCGAGGACGGCGTCGTGCGCGAGGGGTGCACGAGCGACGACGACGTGCGGGCCGCGGCGCCGGTGCCGGTGGTGCAGACCGCGGCCGTCCCGGCCCGGCCCGCCGCGGTGCCCGGCCCGCGCCCGGCGACGGCGGAGGGCGAAGCGGCGGACGGTGCGGCGGTGCGGCCGGCGGCGGCGGTCCTGGGGGAGCTGGACGCGCTGGTGGGCCTGGAGAGCGTCAAGCGCGAGGTGCGCGCGCTGACCGACATGATCGAGGTCGGCCGGCGTCGGCAGGAGGCCGGCCTCAAGGCGGCCTCGGTGCGCCGGCACCTGGTCTTCACCGGCTCCCCCGGGACGGGCAAGACCACCGTCGCCCGGCTCTACGGCGAGATCCTGGCCTCCCTCGGGGTGCTGGGGCGCGGGCACCTGGTGGAGGTCTCCCGGGTGGACCTGGTGGGCGAGCACATCGGCTCGACGGCGCTGCGCACGCAGGAGGCGTTCGACCGGGCGCGCGGCGGGGTGTTGTTCATCGACGAGGCGTACGCACTGTGCCCGGAGGACGCCGGGCGGGACTTCGGCCGGGAGGCCATCGACACGCTGGTGAAGCTGATGGAGGACCACCGGGACGAGGTGGTGGTGATCGTCGCCGGCTACACGGCGGAGATGGAGCGCTTCCTGACGGTCAACCCGGGGGTGGCCTCGCGTTTCTCGCGGACGATCACCTTCGGCGACTATGCGCCGCAGGAGCTGTTGCGCATCGTGCGGCAGCAGGCGGAGGAGCACGAGTACCGCATCGGCGAGGATGCGGCCGAGGCGCTGCTGCGGTACTTCACGGACCTGCCCAAGGGGCCGGCGTTCGGCAACGGCCGCACGGCCCGGCAGACCTTCGAGGCGATGGTCGAGCGGCACGCGGGCCGGGTGGCGCAGCTGCCGGCGCCGAGCACCGAGGACCTCTCCCTGCTGTACGCGCAGGACCTGCCCGAACTGCCGTGATTGCGCGGGGAGTTCGCCTGGTGCACCACCTGGCGTCGCCGTGACCGCGTGGCAGGATGTGCGCCACGGTGTGCGACGGTCGACCCCCGAAAGGACGGCCCGGGTGAGCGACAACCAGAACCTTCTGGCGGAGCAGCGGCGCGCCCTGATCCTCGACGAGGTCCGCCGGCGCGGCGGGGTCCGGGTCAACGAGCTGACGCGGCGGCTGCACGTGTCGGACATGACGGTCCGCCGGGACCTGGACGCGCTGGCGCGCCAGGGGGTGGTGGAGAAGGTGCACGGGGGCGCGGTGCCGGTGGCGGCGGCGACCACGCACGAGCCGGGGTTCGAGGCGAAGTCGGCGCTGGAGCTCGGCGCGAAGCAGGACATCGCCCGGGCCGCGGCCCGCATGGTGCCGCGGGGCAGTGCGATAGCGCTGGCGGGCGGGACGACCGTGTACGCCCTGGCGCAGCAGCTGGTCGAGGTCGCCGAGTTGACGGTCGTCACCAATTCGGTACGGGTGGCCGAGGCGTTCCACACCGCCCGGCGCGCACTCGCGCCCTCCGCCTCCCCCGCCCGGCCGGGCGCGGCGACGGTGGTGCTGACGGGCGGCGTGCGCACGCCGTCGGACACCCTGGTGGGTCCGGTGGCGGACGCGGCGATCCGGTCGCTGCACTTCGACGTGCTCTTCATCGGCGTGCACGGCATATCGGCGGACGCCGGACTGTCCACGCCCAACCTGGCGGAGGCCGAGACCAACCGGCACTTCGTGCGCGCGGCGCGGCGGGTGGTGGTGCTGGCGGACCACACCAAGTGGGGCACGGTGGGCCTGAGCTCCTTCGCCGCGCTGGAGGAGGTGGACGCCCTGGTGACCGATGCCGGGCTGGCGGCCTCGGCGCGCACGCAGATCACCGAGCGCGGGCCGGCCCTCGTGGTGGCCGGTGAGGAGGGCGACGGGGATACGGACATCTGAGGCCGCACGCACTACCGTAAGCGGAACCCGGTCGAGGCGAGACCCACGTGGGGGGTTGCTGCGATGACCCGTGCGATGACCCGTGTCGGTGCGATGACCCGCAGGTCGCACGGCCTGCGCCCGGTCGGTGCGGACTTCGCCGACACCGCCCCGGTGCGCCTGTCGTTCGCGGCCCGGATGGCCGCGGCACCCGAGGAGGTCTACCGCGCGCTGGCCGACGAGGTGGAGGCGTGGCCGCGCTGGTTCCGGGTGGTGACCCTGGCCCGGCCGGTGGAGCGGGAGGGCCGGGACGGGCACGAGGTCCACGTGATGGGGACGATCCGCTTCCTTGCGACCGTCATGGCGGCGATCCCTCAGCGGCGGTACACGTACCGCATCGACGGCACCAACATGCCGGGGGTGCACGCGATGCTGGAGGACTGGCGGCTGTCGCCGGTCGGCGGCGGAACGATCCTGCAGTGGCGGATCGGCGTGGACGGCCCCCTGCCGGGGCGCCTGGCCGTACAGCTGGCCCGCCCCCTGCTGCACCGGGCCTTCCGCGACGCGGTGCGCGCCCTGGACCGCCGGCTGTCGGCGGCGTAGGGCCGGGGCGCAGGGGCCGGGGCGTCAGCCGGGCCAGTGGCCGGTGGCCAGGAAGGTGCTGATGGCCATGGTGTAGGGGGTGATGTCCAGGCCCTGCGCGGCCAGCCAGGCATCGGAGTAGTACTTGTCGAGGTAGCGCTCGCCGGGGTCGCAGATGAGGGTGACGACGCTGCCCGGCCGGCCCTCGGCGGCCATCTCCGCCACGATCCTCAGGGCGCTCCACAGTCCGGTGCCGGTGGAGCCGCCCGCCTTGCGCCCGATGGCCCGCTCCAGGGCGCGCACGGCCGCGACGCTCGCCGCGTCGGGGACCTTCATCATCCGGTCGATGGCACCGGGCAGGAAGCTCGGTTCCATACGGGGCCGGCCGATGCCCTCGATGCGCGAGGGCAGCTCGCACACGGCGGACGGGTCGTGGTCGCGCCAGCCGGCGAAGAAGCAGGAGTTCTCCGGGTCGGCGACGCACACGCGGGTGTCGTACTGCATGTAGCGGATGTAGCGGGCGATGGTGGCGGAGGTGCCGCCGGTGCCCGCGGTGGCCACGATCCAGGCCGGCTCGGGGTGCCGCTCGTCCCGCATTTGACGGTAGAGCGACTCGGCGATGTTGTTGTTGCCGCGCCAGTCGGTGGCCCGCTCGGCGTAGGTGAACTGGTCGAGGTAGTGGCCGCCGGTGCGCTCGGCGAGGGCGGCGGCCTCGGCGTACATCGTCCGCGGGTCGTCCACGAAGTGGCAGCGCCCGCCGTGGAACTCGATGAGCCGGCACTTCTCCGGGCTGGTCGTGCGCGGCATGACGGCGACGAAGGGCACCCCGATCAGCTCGGCGAAGTATGCCTCGGAGACGGCGGTGGAGCCACTGGACGCCTCGATGACCGCGGCCTCCGGCCGGATCCAGCCGTTGCACAGCCCGTACAGGAACAGCGAGCGCGCCAGCCGGTGCTTCAGGCTGCCGGTCGGATGGGTCGACTCGTCCTTCAGGTACAGGTCGACGCCCCACTCCGGCGGCAGCGGGAAGCCGAGCAGGTGCGTGTCGGCGGACCGGTTGGCGTCGGCCTGGACCCTGCGCACCGCCTCCTTGAGCCAGGCGCGGTACGCCGGATCGCTGCGGTCCACGTCGACGGTGTGCCGGGGCGGGTCGTGCTCCGGCGGGTGCGCTGTGCCGTTCACACGCCGCTCCTGTGCTCTGCGGGCGCCCGCCGGGCTCCGGCCCGGTGTGGCCCTTCGATCATAAGCGGGCACTGGTGTCCGGGCCCGGTCACGGGCAGACTGCGCCTGAAGGGCGAACCGGACACGACACGAAAGGCGGTACGCCGTGGCGGAAGCGGAATTCAGCGCGAGGGGCGTGCGGATCGACCGCGACCACCGGTCGCTGACCCGGGCCGGACAGGTGCAGATCAAGGACGGCCGGCTGGAACTGCTGACCAGTTACGGCCGGGAGATCGACAGCGCACCGGTGGACTCGGTGCAGGCCCGCAAGCCCTGGCTCGCCCGCGACCGGGCGAGGGCGACGGTCAACGGCCACCATTACGTGCTCACCCTGGGCCCCGAGCACGAGGCGGCCTCCGAGGACGAGGCCGAGGAAGAGGTCAACCGTTTTCTGGAGGTGGTGCGGTCGGCGCACGGAAGCACGCCGAAGCACTGACGGGTGCAGGAGTTGCGAAGGCGGCTGCGAGAGTCGACCCTTGACGCAAGTACCGGCATCACCGAGGGTCTACCGGCGGTCACCCTGCGGACCAGTCCGCCGTACGGACCGGCGGGGGGACGCCGCCGGATTCGCAACAGGCGCGTGAGGCAACGCGTTTCGGAATCAGGCTAGCCCTACTTCTTCAGGGAGTCGCAGCCGTGATCAGCCGAGTGAACAAGCACTGCACCGTCGAGCTCCAGGCCCTGCCGCCGCGGATCGGCCAGGTTCGCAGAATCGTATCTGCGCAGTTGCGCTACTGGCACCTCGATCCGCTCATCGACCGCGCGGCCCTGTGCGTCACCGAGCTGCTGACCAACGTTCACCAGCACGCGGAGCCCGACAAGCGCTGCACGGTCGAACTCGACCTGGTGCTGGACCGGCTGACCGTCTCCGTGCGCGACCACGACCCCCGGCTGCCGACCCTGGGCACCGCGGACCCGGCGAGCACCCACGGCCGGGGGCTGGCCCTGGTGGCCGCGCTCAGCTCCAGCTGGGGCGTGCAGGAGCGGCCGGACGGCGGGAAGGTGGTCTGGTTCACGCTGTCCGTCCCGGCGAGCGCCCCGGCGACCCCGCCGCGCACGGCCCGGCGCCCCAAGAAGCGCGCCGCCCTGCCGGCCACGCTCACCCCCCACGAGGAACCCGCCCTGGCCGGCGCCCGCCCCACCCGAACCCGCACCTGAGCCCTGGGGGGCACAGGCAACGGCCCGCACTGAGGGGGCGCGGGGAACTGCGCGCCCAGCCAGACCCGGCCCGCACCCGAGAACGCACGGCCACCGCCCCGAAGGGGCGCGGGGAACTGCGCGACGAGCCACACCCCACCCGCACCAAGAACGCACGGCCCACCCCCAGCAGGGGCGCGGGGAACTGCGCGCTCAACCAGGAACAACCCGCGCCGGAGGACACCCCGGCACCCGCGAAGGGGCGCGGGGAACTGCGCGACGAGCCACAACGGACCCGCACCCGAACCGGGCACCCCGCAACGGCCTCAGCCGCCCAGCACCCGCAGCGGATCGTCCAGGACCGGCTGCCAAGCCGCCTCCGCCGCCCCGATGAGACTGTTGAAGTCGAGCGTGCAGGCAAGGATCGGGACGCTCCCGCTGCGCCCCCACAGACTCCGGTCGGCCACGACCGCCCGCAGCCGCTCGGGGTCGGCCTCCAGCAGTTCGCGGTGCAGTCCGCCGAGCAGGATGCGATCCGGGTTGAGGATGTTGACCAGCCCCGCCAGCCCGAGCCCGAGCCGGTCGACGACCAGTTCCGCCGCGGCCCGTACCGCCGGGTCGGAGTACTCCGAACGGAGCAGCTCCCGCGACTGCTGCAGCAGTGACACCGCGGGGCCCGGCGTGCGGCCGGCCGCCGTGAGGAAGGCGAGCGGGTCGGTCTCGACGTCGAGGCATCCGCGGCTGCCGCAGTGGCACGGCAGCCCCGCCGGATTGACGGTGAGGTGGCCGACCTCCAGGGCGAGCCCGGAGCTGCCGGTGTGGGGACGGCCGTCCAGGACGAGCGCCCCGCCGACCCCCCGGTGGCCGGTGGCCACGCACAGCAGGTGCCGTGCGCCGCGGCCGGCGCCGTGCCGGTGCTCGGCGAGGGCGGCGAGGTTGACGTCGTTGCCGGCGACTCCCGCGAGCGGCCCGCCGTCGGCCCCGGTGATGCCGCTCTTGGCGAGGGCCTCGGTGAACAGCCGGCGTACGGGCGCGCCGGCGGGCCAGGACAGGTGCAGCGGGTTGAGGGCGGTGCCGTCGGGTTCGGCCACGGCGGAGGGCACGGCGAGGCCGGCGCCGAGGCACTGCCGGCCGCTCTCGCGCAGCAGTGCGGCGCCGGCTTCGACGACGGCGTCGATGATGCGGGAGGGGTCGGCGGGGACGTCCATGCAGCCGGGTGCGGTGGCGACCATGCGTCCGCCGAGGCCGACGAGGGCCGCCCGGTAGCCGTCGGCGTGGATCTGCGCGGCGAGGACGACCGGTCCGCCGGGGGCGATGGACAGCCGGTGGGAGGGGCGGCCCTGGGCGCCGGCGGCCACGGGGTGCGGGTCGACGGTGATCAGCCCGAGGGCCTCCAGTTCGGCGGCCACGGCGCCGGCGGTCGCCCGGGTCACACCGAGTTCGGCGGTGAGCACGGCGCGTGTCGGCGCGCGGCCGGTGTGTACGAGCTCGAGGGCCGGGCCGAGCGCCCCTCTGCCCCGCTCCAGGCGGGTGGTCCGAGTCTGGGTCACGCTCCTATTCTGACTTTGTGCCGTCGCTGAACAAAACACGGACGGCCGCCCGCGTGTCAGTGCCGCCTGACACGATGGCCGTGTGAGCGAGGGGAGGCTGCCGTGGTGATCGCCCAGGAGCGTGACTGGCTGTGCGCGGGCCTGCGCTGGAGCGCGGACGGCCCGGCCCTGGTCTGGCGCCGCCCCGGGCACGGCGAGCGCCTCTCCCCCCTGCCGCCCGGCAGGGCCCTGTCCTTCACCACGGGCGCCGCCCGCCACTGCGTGGGCGTGCGCCGCGGCGGCCGGCACACCCCGTGCCCGACCGGTGCCGGCGTGCCCGCCACGGTCGCCTCGGCGCAGTGCGCCGACTGCGCCCGGCTGGACCGCTCCCGTTCCGTGGCGGCGGACACCCTCGCCGACGACCCCCGCCCGTACGACGTGTACCTGGCGTGGTTCGGCCCCGGTCTGGTCAAGGTCGGCATCACGGCCACCGAGCGGCAGGGCGTCCGCCTGCTCGAACAGGCCGCGTTGTCGTACGTGTTGCTGGGGCGCGGCCCGCTCATGGCGGCACGCCGCGCGGAGGCCGTGCTGGGCGCCGCCCTCGCGGTCCCCGACCGCATCCCGTACGCGGCCAAGCGCGCCGCCCGCCACCCCCTGCCGTCGCGGGAGCGGCGCGCGCGGGAGCTGGAGGCGACGCACGCCCGGGCGCTGGGGCTCGCGGGGCTGCCCGAGTCGCTGCACACGCTGCCGCCGGCCGTGGTGCACCACGACGAGGCGTTCCACACGGAGGGCATACGCACCGGCGGGGCCCTGGTGGAGCTCGCCCCCGGGTGCACGGTGGCGGGCCGGGTGGCCGCCGTGGCGGGCCCGGACGTCCATCTGGCGACGCCCGAGGGCCGCCAGCTGATCGTCGACGCGCGGCAGCTGGCCGGCTGGCCGCTGACGGCCGCGGCTCCGGACGCCCGGACGACGGCGGCGGTGCGGGCCACGACGGCGGAGCCGGAAGCGCTCTTCTGAGGCCGCCCCGCCGCTACGGTGGTGCCATGACGGCCCTGAGCTTCGAGCGCCACTGCGCGGAAATCCTCGCGCAGTCGGCCCTGTTGAGGTCCCACGTCCAGGGGGCGGACGCGGACGCCCCGGTGCCCACCTGCCCCGAGTGGACCCTCGGCCAGCTGCTGCGCCACCTCGGCAGTGCCCACCGGTGGGCGGAGACGGCCGTACGGACGCGGGCACAGGAGCCCGTCCCCGACGCGGAGCTCAATTCCGTCCATCGGCACACCGGCGAGGACCTCGACCCGCTGGGCTCCTGGCTGGAGGAGGGCGCGGCGCTGCTGGCCGGGACCCTGCGCACGGCCGGGCCGGCCGCGCCAATGTGGTCGCCGGTGCCGGAGGAGTCGGCCCGCTACCGGTGCGCCGGGTTCTGGGCCCGCAGGATGGCCCACGAGACGGCCGTGCACCGGGCGGACGCGGCGCTGGCGGTGGGGGCGGAGTTCGCGCTGGACACGGAGGTGGCGCGGGACGCCGTCGAGGAGTGGCTGGGCTTCGCCGGCCTGCCGGAGGCGTACCGGGCGGCCCCGGGCCGGCCCGGCCTGCTCGGCCCCGGCCGCACCCTGCACTTCCATGCCACGGGGGACCGGCCCGCCGACTGGTTCGTCGACCTGACGGGTACGGTTCCCGCGGTCCGCCCGGCACCGGCGGATGCGGCGGTCACGGTGCAGGGCCCGGTGACGGACCTGCTCCTCTTCCTCTACCGCCGCCCGGCCCCGGACGTCCGCGTCACGGGCGATGCGGAGCTGCTGGCGCTCTGGCTGGACCGCACGGGCTTCTGGCTCCAGGAGGAGTAGACCTGCGCCCCGTAGGGGCGCGGGGCTGTGCCCAATCTGCGGCCGCGCCGCGCCCCTACGGCGCGCCAGGCCCTGTCCGGCGGATCATGCAGTGCCCCGTAGGGGCGCGGGGAACTGCGCGACAAGCCACGACGCGTCCGCAGATCGCCCGGACCCCGGGGTGGCGTGTCAACCGCGGGCCGTCGCCGGCCGATCGCGCAGTTCCCCGCGCCCCTACGGGGCGCCGTGAAGGCGCGTGACGAAGATCCGCCGGACACGTCCCGGGGCAGCGTCCCGCAGGAGCGCGGGGCTGTGCCCAATCTGCGGCGGCAGCCGCAGATCGCGCCCCTGACGGGGCGCCGTCAGGCGCCCGGGGCGCCCGGGGCGCCCGGGCGGTCGACGCTCGCCAGGGTGCGGCGGGCCATCGGGTGCGTGCGGACGATCTCGGCGAGCGTCGTCGAGCCGCTGGTGATGCGCGCGAAGGCGCGCCACGCCGGGCGGAAGCCGGTGACCGCGGCGTGGATCAGGCCGGGCCGGCGTTCGAAGAGGGCGAGCATGCGGCGCCCGACGCCCATCTCGACCCCGAGCCCGGCCTTGATGGCGAAGGCGTAGTTCAGGGCCTGGCGGCGGGCGTCGACGGCGTCCTGCGCCTCGGCGATGCGTACCGCCCACTCCCCCGCCAGCCGTCCGGAGCGCAGGGCGAAGGAGATGCCCTCACGCGTCCACGGCTCGAGCAGCCCGGCGGCGTCGCCGCAGACGAGGACCCGGCCGCGGGAGAGGGGGGAGTCGTCGGTGCGGCAGCGCGTGAGGTGGCCGGAGGAGATCTTCGGCTCGAAGCCGGCGAGGCCGAGCCGGCCGATGAAGTCGTCCAGGTAGCGCTTGGTGCCGGCGCCGTCGCCGCGGGCGGCGATGACGCCGACGGTGAGGGTGTCGCCCTTGGGGAAGACCCAGCCGTAACTGCCCGGCATGGGGCCCCAGTCGACGAGCACCCGGCCGGCCCAGTCCTCGGCCACGGTGGCGGGCACGGGGATCTCGGCCTCCAGGCCGAGGTCGACCTGCTCCAGCTTCACTCCCACGTGGGCGCCGATGCGCCCGGCGCTGCCGTCGGCGCCGACGACGGCGCGGGCCAGGACGGTGCTGCCGTCGCCGAGGACGACGGCGACGGTGCGCCGGTCGGGCACGGCCGCGCCGTGCTGTTCGACGCGCGAGACGGTCACTCCGGTGCGCACCTCGGCTCCGGCGGCCTTGGCGACCTCGACGAGTCCGGCGTCGAACTCGGGCCGGTTGATGAGCCCGAAGAGCATTCGCTTGGAGCGGCGGGTGCGGGTGAGCTTGCCGTTGAGGGAGAAGGTGACGGCGTGCACGCGGTCGCGCAGCGGCAGCTCGAAGCCGGGCGGCAGCGCGTCGCGCGAGGGGCCGATGATGCCGCCTCCGCAGGTCTTGTAGCGGGGCAGTTCCGCCTTCTCCAGGAGCAGCACCCGGCGGCCCGCGGCGGCCGCGGCGTGGGCCGCCGAGGCGCCGGCGGGCCCGGCGCCCACCACCACGACGTCCCAGACGGGCTCCCCGGCCGTCTCGCGTCCCTCGTCCCGGGCTGCGCTGTCGCTGCTCACCTGTGCCTTCGCTCCCCACACCTACACGGCAACGGCTTTCGTCCGCATCCTACGGCCCGTCGCGGCGCGCCCCCTCGGGGGTGAGGCCGGCGGGGGCCGTGGGAGGATCGACGGACACATCCGTGCATCCGTACGAAAGGTGCGGTCACGGCACGAACGACCGCTGCCGCGTCTCGAAGGAGAGCGTTCCATGGACACGTCCTCGTCCCGCCTGCCGGACCCCGCCGCGCTGGCGACCACCGTCGCCGGGCTCACCGGGCGGGCCCGCACCGAACTGGCCGAGCTGGTGGCCTTCCGATCGGTGGCGGACGAGGCGCAGTTCCCCAAGAGCGAGTGCGAGGCGGCCGCGAACTGGGTGGCCGGCGCGCTGCGCGCCGAGGGCTTCGAGGACGTGGCGCTGCTGGACACCCCGGACGGCACCCAGTCCGTCTACGGCTACCTGCCCGGTCCGGCCGGGGCGCCGACCGTCCTGCTGTACGCCCACTACGACGTGCAGCCGCCGCTGGACGAGGCGGCCTGGGTCTCCCCGCCGTTCGAGCTGACCGAGCGCGACGGGCGCTGGTACGGCCGGGGCTCGGCCGACTGCAAGGGCGGCTTCATCATGCACCTGATGGCGCTGCGGGCGCTGAAGGAGCACGGTGGTGTGCCGGTCGGCGTGAAGGTGATCGTGGAGGGCTCGGAGGAGCAGGGCACCGGGGGCCTGGAGCGGTACGCCGAGGCGCACCCGGAGCTGCTGGCGGCCGACGCCATCGTCATCGGTGATGCCGGCAACTTCCGCCTCGGCCTGCCCACGGTGACGGCCACCCTGCGCGGCATGACGCTGGTGCGCGTCCAGGTGGACACGCTGGAGGGCAACCTGCACTCGGGCATGTTCGGCGGTGCCGCGCCGGACGCGCTGGCGGCCCTGATCCGCGTCCTGGACAAGCTGCGCGACGAGGACGGCTCGACGGTCGTGCCCGGCCTGGAGGAGCAGGCGGCGGCGAGCTGGGAGGGACTGCAGTACCCGGAGGCGGACTTCCGCAAGGACGCCAAGGTGCTCGACGGCGTCGCCCTGATCGGCTCGGGCACGGTGGCCGACCGGCTGTGGGCCCGCCCGGCCGTGACCGTCCTCGGCATCGACTGCCCGCCGGTGGTCGGCGCCACCCCGTCCGTGCACGCCAGTGCCCGCGCCCTGATCAGCCTGCGGGTGCCGCCGGGCACGGACGCGGCCGCGGCGACGAAGCTGCTGGCCGCGCACCTGCAGGCGAGCACCCCCTGGAACGCCCGGGTCTCGGTGGAGCAGGTCGGCCAGGGCCAGCCGTTCCAGGCGGACACCTCCAGCCCGGCGTACGAGGCGATGGCCCGGGCCATGGGCGTCGCGTACCCCGGCGAGGAGATGCAGACCGCGGGCATGGGCGGCTCGATCCCGCTGTGCAACACCCTCGCCTCGCTCTACCCGCAGGCGGAGATCCTCCTCATCGGCCTGAGCGAGCCGGAGGCACAGATCCACGCGGTGAACGAGAGCGTCTCGCCGCAGGAGCTGGAGCGGCTCGCCCTGGCCGAGGCGCTGTTCCTGGCGGACTACGCAGGCAGCCGCGCCTGAGCCTCCGCCGGGGCCGTACGGCACCCCGCGCCCCGTCAGGGGCGCGGGGAACTGCGCGACAAGCCACGACGCACCCGCAGACGAAATGCCGTGCTGCGCCCCGGCCGCAGGCCGCCGGGGGCCGGTCGCGCCCACGCGGCGGCAGCCGCGGACCGGCACTGGCCCGCGCCCCTGGCGGGGACGACATCGTCATCCCACCGGAACCCCCGCCTCCAGGTTGTACGGGCACCCCCGCTCTCGGGCGCGCAGTGCCCACCGCAGCCGGCTCAGGCGGACCGGGGGCAGCATGGTGGCCGCCTCGTCCTCGGTGACGAAGCGCCAGCCGCGCAGCTCTGAGCCGGGCAGCAGCAGGCGGTGGGCGTCGGCCGAGTGCAGCCGGCCGCCGTCGAAGAGGAAGCGCATGCCGCCGAAGCCGGGTGGTTTGGGCGGCTCCCAGTCGACCACCAGCAGGCGCGGCGCGTCCTGCAGTTCGATGCCGATCTCCTCGGCGACCTCGCGCATCCCGGCCCGGGCGGGGGCCTCGCCCTGTTCGACGACGCCGCCGGGGAACTCCCAGCCGGGCTTGTAGGTGGGGTCGACGAGCAGAAAGCGGTCCTGCTCGTCGAACAGCAGCACGCCGGCGGCGAGCGTGGCCGCCGTCGGCTCGGGCGTCTGGACGATGGGGCAGTAGCCGGCGGTGCCGTTGCGGACGGCCTCGGCGACATGTGCGGCGACCTCGCGCGGGGTGCGGCCGGTGGTGTCGACGACCAGGCCGTCCTCCTTCAGCCAGCCGAGGGCGGCCCGGTAGGGGGCGAGGTGGTCGCGCGCCCACTGCCGTACGGACTCGCTGCGCACCGCGTCGCCGGGGAACTCCTCCCGTGCCTCGATGCGCTCCCGCAGTATCGTTTCGTCGGCGGTGAGCACCACATGGCGCACCTGGATCCGACGGGAGGCGAGGGCGCCGAAGATCTCGTCGCGGTACTCCTGCCGCAGCAGCGTCATCGGCACGACGAGCACCCCGCCCACCTCGGCCAGCAGCGCCGCCGCGGCGTCCGCGACCATCCGTCGCCAGATCGGCAGGTCCTGATAGTCGGTGACCTGCGCCATTCTCTTCTGTGGCAGCAGGTGCCGCAGTGCCGCGCCGATCACCTCCGGGTCGTAGAGGGTGCTGTCCGGAAGGAGCCGGACCAGTTCCTGCGCCGTGCTGGTCTTGCCGCCACTGAACGGGCCGTTCAGCCAGACGATCACGGTTCCCCCTTCTGCGCGGTCCCCAGGGACCGCCCCCGACAGCACGTCCCGCACCACCTTGCCACGGAAACCTGTACGAGGGGCATGGTGCCCGCGCCCGTTCGCCGGGCCCGTCTTGACCAGGGACTGAGTCCCCGTCATATGCCGGAGGCGTTCCCCGGCAGTCCCCACAACCCCAGCTCCCCCGCGGCCGCGGCCGCCGCGCCCACCAGGCCCGCGTCCGCGCCCAGACGGGCCGGAACCACCTGGACGCCCGCGGCGAAGGACAGCGCCGCGTACTCGCGCAGGCACGCGCGCAACGGGCCGAAGAGCACCTCGCCCGCCCCCGCCACGCCGCCGCCCACCACCGCGACGTCGACCTCCACGAGGGTGGCCGTCGCGGCGATGCCGGCGGCCAGCGCCCGGGCGGCGCGGGCGAAGGAGGCGCGCGCGATCTCGTCCCCGGCGCGGGCCGCGGCGGCGACGGCCTCGGCGCTCGCGTCCCCGTCCGCGCCCGGCCGCCAGCCCGCGGCCAGCGCCCGGCGGGCGATGTTCGGTCCGCTGGCGATCCGCTCCACGCAGCCGCGCCCGCCGCAGGCGCAGCGGTCCCCGTCGAGGTCGACGCTGATGTGCCCGATGTGACCGGCGTTTCCGGTGGGGCCGGGGTGCAGGCGGCCACCCAGCACCAGGCCGCCGCCGACGCCCGTGGAGACCACCATGCACAGCGCGTTGTCGTGACCGCGGGCGGCGCCCTGCCAGTGCTCGGCGGCGGTCATCGCCACCCCGTCGCCCACCAGCACCACCGGGAGCCCGCCACTGGCCGCGGCCACCTCGGCGACCAGCGGAAAGCCGCGCCAGCCGGGCACGTTGACGGGGCTCACGCAGCCGGCCGAGGCGTCCACGGGCCCGGCGCTGCCGATGCCCACGGCCCGTACGTCCGACCACGCTGCGGCCGCGGCCAGTTCGCCGAGGACCGCCGCGACCGCGGCCATCACCGCGGCCGCGTCCCCGCCCGCCGGGGTCGCCCGGCGGACGCGCCGCAGCAGCCGGCCACGGCCGTCCACCAGCGCGCCGGCAATCTTGGTGCCGCCGATGTCGAGAGCGGCGACGAGGTCGCCGGGGTCGGTGTGCACGGTGCTCGCGTCTCTCCTGGGTGCGGCCGGGCGGTCGGTGTACGGGCCCCAGTCTCACCGGGGTTGACAACGTTGTCCACCTCTATGCTCGACACCGCCTCCGCGCAACCGGCGGCCCCCGCACGCACAAAGGACCGGAAAACGCCCATGAACACCGCCCGCGGCCCCCGGCAACCGCGCTACGGCGCCCGCCCCACCATGAAGGACGTCGCGGCCCGCGCCGGCGTCGGCCTGAAGACGGTCTCCCGCGTGGTCAACGGCGAGCCGGGCGTCACCGCCGAGACCGAGCGGCGCGTCCGCGACGCCATCACCGCCCTCGGCTTCCGGCGCAACGACAGCGCCCGCATCCTGCGCAAGGGCCGCACCGCCTCCATCGGCCTGGTCCTGGAGGACCTCGCCGACCCGTTCTACGCGCCCTTGAACCGCGCCGTCGAGGACGTCGCCCGGGACCACGGCGCCCTGCTCTTCAACGGCTCCAGCGCCGAGGACCCCGAGCGCGAACAGGAGGTCGCCCTCGCCTTCTGCGCCCGCCGCGTCGACGGCCTGATCGTCATCCCCGCCGGCCACGACCACCGCTACCTCGAACCCGAGATCGCCGCCGGCATCGCCACCGTCTTCGTCGACCGGCCCGCCGGGCTCATATCCGCCGACGCCGTCCTCTCCGACAACTTCGGCGGCGCTCGCGAGGGCGTCGCCCACCTCATCGCCCACGGCCACCGGCGCATCGGCTTCATCGGCGACCGGCCCGGCATCCACACCGCGGCCGAGCGACTGCGCGGCTACCGGGCCGCGATGGCGCAGGCGGGGCTGCCCGTGGCCGACGCGTGGCTGGGCCTGGGCCCCACCGCCCCCGACCGCGTACGCGCCGCGGCCGAGCGCATGCTCACCGGCCCCGAGCCGGTCACCGCCCTGTTCACCGGCAACAACCGCGTCACCGTCACCGTCCTGGGCCTGCTGGCGCGTTCGCCACGACCCGTGGCCCTCGTCGGCTTCGACGACCTGGAACTGGCCGGCTTGCTCTCCCCCGGCATCACGGTCGTGGCCCAGGACGCCGCCCGTCTGGGCCGCACCGCGGCCGAACTGCTCTTCCAGCGCCTGGAAGGCGCCGAGGACACCCCGCGCCGCGTGGAGGTCCCCACCCGCCTGGTGATCCGCGGCTCCGGCGAACTCCCACCCGCCACGGGGTGACTCCCGGGCCGCCGCCCCGCAGGGGCGCGGGGCGGTGTCGATGTGCGGCTCCGCGGCGTGGGCGCGACAAGTCACCGACGGCCTGCGGCCGAAGCGCCACCCCAGCACTCCGCCTGCGGGCGCGCCGTGGCCGCCCGCGCGCCCGCAGACAGGGTGCCGTCCTTCGCCCGGGCGTCGGGGTGACACGTCGACTGCGGGCCGTCAGTGGCCGATCGCGCAGTTCCCCGCGCCCCTACGGGGCGCCCCCGGGCCAGTCCGACAGATCTCCGTCGCGAGGCACCACGCACGCCCCGTCAGGGGCGCGGGGAACTGCGCGACAAGCCACGACGCAGCCGCAGGCGGGGTGCCATGCCGCACCCTCACGGCGGCAGCCGCAGGTCGGCACCGCCCCGCGCCCCTACGGGGCGCCGCGCAGCGGCAGGGGCGCGAAGGTGTGGTCCTGCCACAGGAGGCGGGACGCCTCCTCCGGGTAGGCGGTGGTCACCGGCGGCGTGTCGAACAGCCGCGTCAGGCGCCGCTCGGCGTCGTACGCCGGCCAGCCGGGGTCGCCGTGCGCGGTGAAGGCCGTCCACGCGGCGCGCAGGGCGGCGGAGACCTCCTCCGCGGCGGGGCAGGCGCCGTCGCCGATCACCATCGCGGCCAGGCCGCTGCCGAGGTTGCCGAACACCAGCGGGACGTCGAGGCCGTGGCAGGCGCCGAAGGCGCCGCCCATGCCGGGGGCCGCCCAGGTCAGTTCGTACAGGTGGGCGCGTCCGCCGCCGGCGGTGTGGGCCGTGGCGAGGTGGAGGCTCGGCATGCGGAACAGCCGGTCGGAGTTGACCCGTTCGTACAGCTCGCCCGGGCCCGCGGCCGGGAAGGCGGCGCGGTAGCGGCGGGCCCCGTCCGGGCCGGGGGCGAACCGCTCCAGCGCGGTGGCGGCCTGTTCCGGCGTCACCTGCCCGAGCGTGCCGTCGACCACGTCGAACAGCCGCTGCTCGTCGCGCGTGTGGCCGACGACGAGGTCCACGTCCCGGCCGGCGCCACCGGCCAGGGCCTGCCAGGGGGTGGTGACCAGGACGTCGCCGTCGACGACGGGCGAGAACAGGATGGGCCGGTGCGCGATCGATCCCCAGCGCCCCGCGTACGCGGCCGCCTTGGCGGCGACCGCGTCACCGGCGGCCGACAGCCGGTCCGGGGCCACGGTCGCGAGGTCGGCCGCGGTGGGCCGCAGGCCCAGCTCGGCGGCGCAGACGGCGGTGACGTCGGCGGCGAGTTCCGGTGAGAAGAAGGTGCCCGGCACGCTCTGTGCGACGGCCCGGCGGAAGAGCCCGGCCGCGCGCGGCATGGTCAGCAGCGCGGCGATCGATCCCGCGCCCGCCGACTGGCCGGCGACCGTGACCCGGTCCGGGTCGCCCCCGAAGGCCCGGATGTTGTCACGGACCCATTCCAGCGCCGCGATCTGGTCGAGCAGCCCCCGGTTGGCGGGCGCGCCCTCGATCTGCGCGAAGCCCTCGATGCCCAGGCGGTAGTTGAACGTCACCACCACGAGACCGCCCTCCCGCGCGAGGCGGGCCCCGTCGTACTCGGGCTGGGCCGCGGTGCCGATGATGTAGGCGCCGCCGTGGATCCACACCAGCACCGGAAGGCCCGCCCCCGTACGCGGCTCGGGCGACCAGACGTTGACCGTCAGCCAGTCGGTGCCGGTGCCCTGCGACAGTGCGTCCATGCCGAACACGCCGGCCTGCGGGGGCGGCGGGCCGTACGCCACGGCCTCGCGCACGCCCTCCCAGCGCCCGGCCGGCCGCGGCGCTGCGAACCTGAGGCCGCCCACCGGCGGCTCGGCGAAGGGGATCCCGCGGAAGACCGCCACGCCCTGCTCCGCGCTGCCGCGCAGCGCTCCGGACGCGATGCGCACTTCGGGCTCGGACACGTCAGTGGTCATCGCAGTCCCTTCCCCGGGCGCGTGGTGGCCGCCACGTCGATGGTCCCGTCGGATCAGGAGGAGCGCCAGCCGTTTTCCATCGGCCCGGAACGACCGGCCAAGGCGCTCAGGGCGGACAGGTCGAGGCCGGTCGGACCGGTGACGTCCGCCGCGTCGAGCGCACCGCAGTCGATGCCCCGCAGCAGGAAGCCGGCCAGCGCCCGTGCCGTGGCCGGCTCGTCCAGCACGGCGCCGTCGCCGCCACCGGTGGCGTAGGCCGCCAGCCGGGCCGCGGCCGGCCCGAGGCCCTCGCGGTGGAAGGCGTACACCGCGGCGTAGCGCGTGGGCAGTTGCGCCGGGTGCATGTCCCAGCCCTGGTAGTACGCCCGTGCCAGCGAGCGCCGCACCAGGGCGTGGTGCAGCCGCCATCCTTCGTGCACGCGGTCCCGCGGGCCGACGGGCAGGACGTTCGTCGAGCCGTCCGAGACCCGCACCCCGGTGCCCGCCGCGGCGACCTGCATCACGGCCTTGGCGTGGTCGGCCACGGGGTGGTCCGGCGACTGGTGGGCGGCCGCGACTCCGCAGGCCGCGCTGTAGTCGAACGTGCCGTAGTGCAGGGAGGTCACGCGCTTCTCCCCCGCCTCCAGGAGGCGGGCGACCGTGGCCCGGCCGTCGGGCCCGAGCACGGCCTGCGTGGTCTCTATCTGAATCTCGAACCCGAGCCGGCCCTCGGGCAGACCGTGCGCCTTCTCGAACTCCTCCATCAGCCGCACCATCGCCGCCACCTGCGCCGGGTGGCTGACCTTGGGCAGCGTGACCACCAGCCCGTCCGGCACCCCGCCCGCGGCGACCAGCCCGGTGAGGAAGACGTCGAGGGTGCGGATGCCGCGCTCACGCACGGCGGCCTCCAGGCACTTGATGCGGATGCCCGTGTACGGCGTCCCGGTGCCGCCGGCCACCAGACGGGCGGCCCGCGCCGCGTCGGCGTCCTCCTCGGCGTCCGGGCGCACCCCGTACCCGTCCTCGAAGTCGATGCGCAGATCCTCCACCGGCTCCCTGCCCAGCTTGGCCCGCACCCGGGCGTACACCTCTCCGGCAAGGTCCTCCGGCAGCCCCAGTACCGCACCGAACGCGCCGGCGTCGGCCGCATGCTCGTCGAGCGCCGCCAGCGCCCGCTCGCCCCAGGCCCGCGCGGTGCCGGCTCCGAAGGCATCGGCCGGGACGTACACGGTGTGCACCGGCTGACGGGTGCCCGGCTCCCCGGGATAGCGCCGCGCCAAGGCGGCATCGACCGGGCCGAGCAGAGCCCCGATGCGTTCACTCACCGCGCGCGAGAAGGTCGTCACGACTTCCGGCTGCATCCCCATGCGTCCCTCCGCCACCATGCGTCCTGACCGTCCGGTGGCGCGAACGTAGCCAGGCGCGAGGGCACGGGGCAATGGTGCGGCCGGCCTCAGAAGTACTCGCGCACCACGTGTTCGGCCGCGCGGTTCTCGGCGGTGGGTGGGTCCAGTTCGCTCAGGGAGAGCAGGTCGGTGTCGTCGCGCAGGTAGTCCTCCCAGGTCGCGGCCAGTTTCTCCTGTTCCTCGCGCGGCAGCTGCTGGACGTCCTCCCGGCTGGCCGGGCTCAAAGCGTGGAGAAACCGTGTCACGGTGTCCGTCTCCATGGGGCCTCCTCGTGGGATCCGTCCTCCGGACGGATCTCTTCCAGCGCTCGGCGCGCGGGGACACCTGGGGGGACGGCAAGGTCACCCGGACGGAGCCGTCACAGGGTCAGGAGCATGGCCAGCATTCCTATGGCCATCGACAGCCGGCAGGCGTGCGTCAGCTCGCGGCCCGGCGGCCGTGGGGGGCCGCCGGCCGGGGCGGGGACGGGGACGACGGCGGCCGCGGTGCGGACGACGTAGGCGGTGAAGTACAGCAGGAGGAGCCCGGTGAGCAGGGGGGTGCCCGCCGGGCGGTGGTGGCCCGCGTGGGTGCCCTGGGTGGATGCGGGCACCATGGCCACGGACATGTAGACCATCGCCAGGGCTCCCACCGTGTGGTGCAGGTGGCGCCCGGTCATCAGGGCGCGTACGGCTGCCGCGGCGAAGAGGGCGGCGAGGAGCACCGGTCGCCAGGGGGCGGCGTCCCAGGCCGTGGTGGGCACGGCCATGGCGGCCATGCCCAGGCCCATGACCGCGTCGTCCGCCGCGGACCGACGCTCCCCCGCGGCGCCGGTCCGGGCGCGCAGGAGGCAGTACGCCCCGGTGGCCGTGCACAGGACGACGAGCAGCCAGCCGGCCAGCGGTGGTCCGTGCACGGCGCACCTCCCCGGGCGTGCACACCTCCGAGGGAGGCTGCCCATCCATGGGGCCGCGCACGGGAGCGCACGGGCGCACGGCGGGAGCACGCCGGTCCCGTCGCATGCGCCCGCTCACCGCCGGCGCACGGGCGGTGGGTCTTTGGGTCTCCTTCAGATGCCGGGCCGGTAGCGCAGCGGGTGTCCCTCGGGGATCTCGACCACCGCGATGCGCACCCCGTCGGGGTCGGCGATCCACATCTCGATCAGTCCCCACGGCTTGCGCTCGGGGGCTTCCAGCACCGTCACGCCCCGGGCGGCGAGCTCCTCGTGGGCCGCGGCGACGTCGGCGACCTGGAGCCACAGTTCGAGTCCGGGGGCGGGTGGGGCCGGGGAGCGGCCGGAGATCTCCAGGAAGCCGCCGCCGAGGAAGTAGACGACCCCGCGCTCGGGGCCGGTGCCGAATTCGCGGTAGACGGCGAGCCCCAGCGTTTCGCCGTAGAACGCCCGGGACCGTTCGGGGTCGGTCGGTCGCAGTAAGAACCTGCTGCTCAGTACGTGCACCATGCCGGTGACTGTACGCATTCCGGCTCGGCTAGGGTCGTACGTACGCCCGAAACCGCGCGAAAGGATCCCGGTACCCATGGAGACCGCCACCCCCGGCACGGACCTGCCCGTCTTCCGGATCGCGGACGCGGGGGACGTGCCCGCGCTGGTCGCGCTGGTGGAGTCGGCGTACCGGGGCGACGCCAGCCGCGCGGGCTGGACGACGGAGGCCGACCTGCTGGACGGGCAGCGCACGGACGCCGCCGGTGTGCTCCGTCTGCTGGACGACGCCGGCAGCCGGCTGCTGGTGGCCGAGCGGGACGGCGAGCCGGTGGCCTGCTGCCACCTGGAGCACCGCGGCGACCACGTCTACTTCGGCATGTTCGCGGTCCGGCCGACGGCACAGGGCGGCGGCCTGGGCAAGCTGGTGATGGCCGAGGCGGAGCGGCTGGCGCGGGCCGAGTGGGACGCGCGGGCGATGCACATGACGGTGATCAGGCAGCGCGAGGAGCTGATCGCCTGGTACGAGCGCCGCGGTTACCGCCGTACGGGGCGGATGAGCCCGTTCCCGTACGGCGACGAGCGGTTCGGCATACCGCGCCGGGCGGACCTGGAGTTCGAGCTGCTGATCAAGGACCTCGTCTGAGCGCTGGTCGCAGCACGCTCCTCACAGCCGTCCCGCGGCCACGAGCCGGCTGAGGAAGCGCCGGGTGCGCTCGTGGCCGGGCTCGCCGAAGACGCGGGCAGGGGTGCCGCGCTCGACGACCACCCCGCCGTCCAGGAAGCACACCTGGTCGGCGACGTCGCGGGCGAAGCCCATCTCGTGGGTGGCCAGGACCATGGTCATGCCCTCGTCCTTCAGGCCGCGCACCACGTCGAGCACCTCGCCGACGAGCTCGGGGTCGAGGGCGGCGGTGATCTCGTCCAGGAGCAGCAGTCGGGGCCGTACGGCGAGGGCCCGGGCGATGGCCACGCGCTGCTGCTGGCCGCCGCTGAGCCGGTCGGGGTACTCGTCGGCGCGGTCGGCCAGGCCGAGCCGCTCCAGCAGGGCGCATGCCCGGTCCTCGGCCTCGGCGCGGGGCACGGCGTGCACGCGGCGCGGGGCGAGGGTGATGTTCTGCAGCACGGTCATGTGCGGGAAGAGGTTGTAGGACTGGAAGACGACGCCGATGCGGCGGCGCACGGCGTCCTGGTCGGCGCGGGGGTCGGTGATCTCGGTGCCGTCCAGCAGGATCGCCCCGTCGTCGATCTCCTCCAGCAGGCCGGCGCAGCGCAGCAGGGTGGACTTCCCCGAGCCGGAGGAGCCGATGAGCGCGGTGACGGTGTGCGGGGCGACCTCCAGGTCGACGTCGCGCAGGACGACGGTGCCGTCGAAGGACTTGCGTACGGCTTCCAGGCGCAGGACGGGTTGCAGGGGTCCCGCAGGGGCCACGGGCGCGGTCATACCAGTCCTCCCTTGGCGCGGCGGCGGTCCATGCGGGCGGTGACGGCGTCGGTGAGGCGGGTCATGGGGATGGTCAGGGCCACGAAGATCAGTCCTGCGACGACGTAGGGGGTGTAGTTGAAGGTCTTCGCGGCGCTGATCTGCGCGGCGTAGACGGCGTCCACCGCTCCGGCGATGGAGACGAGGCCGGTGTCCTTCTGCAGCGAGACGAGGTCGTTGAGCAGCGGTGGCACGACGGCCCGCACGGCCTGCGGCAGCACGACGAAGCGCAGGGTCTGCCCGGTGTTCAGGCCGAGCGAGCGGGCGGCCGCGCGCTGGGAGGGGTGGACGGAGTCGATGCCGGCGCGGAAGACCTCGGCGACGTAGGCGGAGTAGGTGAGCACGAGCGCGGTGCCGCCGAGCAGGACGGGGTCGGTGGTCACGCCCTGCAGCCGCAGGGCGGGGACGCCGAAGACGACCACGAGCAGGCAGATGATCAGTGGCAGGCCGCGGAAGAAGTCGGTGTAGGCGGCGGCGAGCACGCGCAGCGGCAGGAAGACCGGCCCGCGCAGGGTGCGGGCGACGGCGATCAGCAGGCCGAGGACGAGGACGGCCGCCCCGCACACCAGCAGCAGCCGGATGTTGAGCCACAGTCCGGTGAGGATGTGCGGCAGGGCCTCGCGGGCGTGGTGGTAGCTGAGGAAGGTCTGCCGGGTGCGGGGCCAGCCGGGCGAGTTGACGACGAGGAGGACGAGGGCGAGGGCGGTGAGCAGGGTGCTGGCGGCGGCGAGTGCCCGGGCGCGGCGGGCGCGGGCGCGGCGGAAGCGTTCGCGTTCCAGGCGCCGGGCGGAGGGGACGTAGCCGTCCGCCTCGGCTCCGGCGTCCTCGGGCCGGGCCGTCGTCTCCCGATCCGTCGTCTCCCGGGCCGTCATCGCAGCTCCGGTGCGCCGGCGGCGTCCGCCAGCCACTGCTTCTCCAGCCGGGCCAGGGTGCCGTCGCCGCGCAGGTCGTCGACGGCCCTGCTGACGCACGGGGTGAGCCGGCTGCCCTTGTCCAGGACGAGCCCGAACTGCTCGGCGCGGGCGCCGGTGGCCGGGAGCTGGCCGACGACCTTGGCCTCGGGCACCTCGGCGGAGGTGATGAAGAAGGCGGTGGGCAGGTCGACGACGACGGCGTCGACCTGATGGTTCTTCAGGGCGCTTTTGGCGTAGTCGTTCTTCTGGAAGACCGCGGGCTGCCGGTCGGGCTTGATGACGTCGTTGACGACGTCGAGGCTGGTGGTGCCGACCTGGGCGCCGAGGCGGGCGTGCCGGAGGCCGGCCGCGGTGGTGGCCTGCGCGGCGGGCGAGTCCTTGAGGGCGACGACGGCCTGGCGCACGGTGTAGTAGCCGCTGGAGAAGTCGACGGCGCGGCGGCGTTCGTCGCTGATGGAGACCTGGTTGACGGCGAAGTCGAAGTCCTTGGGGCCGGGTGCGACCGCGTTGTTGAAGGGCACGGTGCGCCAGACGACCGCGGAGCGGTCGAAGCCGAGGCGGCCGGCGACGGCGTAGGCGACGGCCGACTCGAAGCCCTTGCCGTTGGCGGGGTCGTCGCCTTGGAACCAGGGGGCGTAGGCGGGCTTGTCGGTGCCGATGGTGAGCGTGCCGGGGGTGCGCGTGGCGGGTCTCGGGCCGGTGCAGGCGGCGGGTGCGGCGGTGTCGGTCTCGTCCTGCGGCGCGCAGCCGGTGGCCGTGGCGATCAGCACGGCGAGGGCGGCGGCCAGGCGGGCGGGCCGGGTGGCGACGGGCATGGCGGGAGACTGGCAGCGGCCGTGCGGGGCTGTCCAGGAGGGATCACGGTCCGTCCGGATGGCGGAAGGTTGTTGCCGGTTCATGAACCGGCCGGAACGTGGGTAGCCGTCCGGGAAGGACGGTGCGCCGCGCGCATGGCCGGTTTTCGCCTGTGCCGCCGGGGTGAAAGGTGCGCAGGGGGTGGCGTATGTCCGCTCGCGTTGCCCCGCACGGGGTAGGCGCACAGGAAAAACGTCGGTCCGCCCCGGGGGGCTGCAGGATAATTTCTCGCCACGGCCCTTGAGCTGAAGAACCTCGCCTGGATACGGTGTCTTAACGCCAGGTTCTCCCGAGGAGGGGCAGTCGTGACGGAAATTCTTGCGTCGACAGCGGTCAAAACCGACATTCTGTCTGACGATCGTGTCGTGGAGCACCCGGCATGGGCCGCGCTCAAGACGGCGGTCGAGACGATCCGGCCGTGGCAGTCCGCCGACGGCTCGATCGACCTCACCGCCGGCGGAGCGCCGCCGGGCGAGGCGGTCCGGGCACAGGTCGAGGCGGTCATAACGGCCGTCGAGGAGCTCTCCCCGCTCCTGCCGCACGACGCCGCCTACCACGAGGCCCTGGTGGCCGACCTGCGCCGCTGGGCGGATGCGGGCTTCGGCGTGCCGGACTTCCTGGACTCGCTGCTGGCCTTCCAGCCCGCCGCGCAGCGCGCCGACGGCCGTCAGCACCTGGTCGTCTTCCCGATGTACACGCAGAACGGCAACCTCGACCGCAACCTCGAGGCCGTCGTGCTGCGCATGGTGTGGCCGGAGTGGCTGGCGGAGCTGGAGCGCGCCCGGTACGACAACCCGCTCTTCCTCGGCATCACCTTCGAGGACTTCACCGCGGGCTACGACACCAACTCCGCCGTGCTCTTCCCCGAGACGATCGCGGTGCGCGAGGCCCCCGAGCGCTTCACCTGGGGCGGGATCTTCTGCGACCGCGAGGCCGCCCGCTTCCGCCGGGTGACCGAGGCGGCCGTGCAGACCCTCCGCGTGGACCTGCCGGAGGACGTCGCGGCGATGCTGGGCGACCAGAAGCGCTGCGAGGAGGCGTTCGTGCTGTGGGACATGGTCCACGACCGCACCCACAGCCACGGCGACCTGCCCTTCGACCCGTTCATGATCAAGCAGCGCCAGCCGTTCTGGATGTACGGCCTGGAGGAGCTGCGCTGCGACCTCACGGCGTTCAAGGAGGCCGTGAAGCTGGAGGCGGACGGCTACCCGCAGGCCCGTGACGTGCAGTTCGCGGTGCTCTTCGACCGCATGTTCCGCTTCCCGCTCACGGGCGAGCGCGTGCGCAACTACGACGGCCTGGGCGGTCAGCTGCTCTTCGCGTACCTGCACAAGCACGACGTCGTACGCTGGACGGACAACACCCTGCGCATCGACTGGGAGCGGGCCCCGCAGGTCACCAACCAGCTGTGCGGCGAGATCGAGAAGCTCTACCGGGACGGCATCGACCGCCCCAAGCTCGTGCACTGGTTCGCCGCCTACGAGCTCGTCTCCTCCTACCTGGCCCCCCACCCCGGCTCCGTGTGGGCCAAGGGCCCGGACGCCCTGGACCTCACCCAGCCGCCGCGCAAGCTCGTGGACGAGGTGCTCCCGGACGAGTTCCCGCTCAGCATGTTCTACGAGGCCCTTGCCAAGAAGCTGCGGTCCGTGATCGCCTCGACCAAGGGGATCACCGCGGCGGACGTGGAGCGGGTCGCGGCGTGAGCGAGCAGAACGTGAGCGAGCAGGAGAAGGAGGCGACGGGCATGAGCACTCCGTCGAACGGCAACGGCGGCCCGCTGGAGGGCGCCGTGGTGGCAGTGGCCGGAGCGGCCGGTGCGGCCGGACGGGCGGTCCTGCTGCGACTGGCCGAGGCCGGGGCCACCGTCGTGGCCTCCGACGCCGACGCGGCCCGCCTCGCCGAGGCCGTGGACGCCGCCCGGTACGCGCACGGAGGCGCGACCGTGACCGGCGAGACCGTGGACCTGCTCGACCTGGACGGCACCCGCGCCTGGGCGGACCGGACGGAGAAGGAGTTCGGGCGGATCGACGGCCTGATCCACCTCGTGGGCGGCTGGCGCGGCTCGGCGACCTTCGCCGAGACGGACCTGGCCGACTGGGAGCTGCTGGAGAAGCTGCTCATCCGCACCGTCCAGCACACCTCGCTGGCCTTCGAGAGCGCCCTGACCCGCAGCGGCCGCGGCCGGTACGTGCTGGTCAGCGCCGCGGGCGCGAGCAAGCCCACCGCGGGCAACGCCGCCTACGCGGCCTCCAAGGCCGCCGCCGAGGCCTGGACCCTGGCCCTCGCGGACTCCTTCCGCAAGGCGGGCGGCGAGGGCGAGCCGCCGGCCGCCGCCACCGTCATGGTGGTCAAGGCCCTGGTGCACGACGCCATGCGCGCCGAACGACCCAACGCGAAATTCGCGGGATTCACCGACGTGGCGGACCTGGCCCAGGCCATCGCCGGCGTCTGGGAGAAGCCCGCCCACGAAGTGAACGGAACCCGTCAGTGGCTGACCCCGCAACCGTGATCCCCCCGGTGACCGACGCGATACGCCGGCACGACCCGCAGCTGCGCGGTTTCGCCAGCGACAACTACGCCGGTGCCCACCCGGAGGTCCTCGCGGCCCTCGCCCTGGCCAACGGCGGCCACCAGGTCGCCTACGGCGAGGACGACTACACCGCCCACCTGCAGCAGATCATGCGGGCCCACTTCGGGCCCACCGCCGAGGCCTTCCCGGTGTTCAACGGCACGGGCGCCAACGTCGTCGCCCTGCAGGCCGCCAGCGAGCGCTGGGGTGCGGTGATCTGCGCGCAGAGCGCGCACATCAACGTCGACGAGGGCGGCGCGCCCGAGCGCGTCGGCGGGCTGAAGCTGCTCGCCGTGCCCACCGAGCACGGCAAGCTGACGCCGGAGCTGATCGACCGCGAGGCGTGGGGCTGGGAGGACGAGCACCGCGCCCAGCCGCAGATCGTCTCGATCACGCAGACCACCGAGCTGGGCACCTGCTACACGCCCGAGGAGATCCGCGAGATCTGCGACCACGCCCACGAGCGGGGCATGAAGGTCCACCTCGACGGTTCGCGGATCGCCAACGCGGCGGCCTCCCTGGGTGTGCCGCTGCGGGCGTTCACCACCGACGCCGGTGTGGACCTGCTCTCCTTCGGCGGGACGAAGAACGGCATGGTCTTCGGCGAGTGCGTCGTCGTCCTCGACCCGGGCGCGGTGCGGGCGATGAAGCACCTGCGCAAGCTGTCGATGCAGCTCGCCTCCAAGATGCGCTTCGTCTCGGTGCAGTTCGAGGCGCTGCTGTCGGGCGACCTGTGGCTGCGCAGCGCCTCCCACGCCAACGCCATGGCCGCCCGCCTGGCCGAGGGCGTGCGCGGGATCGAGGGCGTGGAGGTGCTGCACCCGGTGCAGTCCAACGCGGTC
This sequence comes from Streptomyces sp. PKA51, assembly GCF_057552455.1. Lineage (NCBI taxonomy): Bacteria > Bacillati > Actinomycetota > Actinomycetes > Kitasatosporales > Streptomycetaceae > Streptomyces > Streptomyces sp. PKA51. Next base: position 50,705 of record NZ_BAAJPZ010000001.1, on the reverse strand, counting down.
TTCGCCCGTCTGCCGCACGACGTGAGCGAGCGGCTGCAGAAGCGCTACCGCTTCTACTTCTGGGACGAGGCGGCCGGCGACGTGCGCTGGATGTGCTCCTTCGACACCACCGAGGCCGACGTGGACGCCTTCACCGCGGCGGTCGCGGAGGAAATGGCCAAGCAGTAGGCGCGAGCGCCCTGCACCGTACGGGGTGCGGGGTACGTACGACGGCGTACGTACCCCGCGCCCCGTCGGCGTATCAGCGGCGCTCGGCCAGGGCGGCCTCGGCCGGCGTGGGGGCCGTGCCGCCGAGGTGGGCGGGCACCCACCAGCTGTCGCCGGGGCCGTCGGCGCGCACCGGATAGGCGCGCTGGGCGGCCTCCAGCAGCTGCTGGACGCGGCCGCGCACCCGGTCGGTGACCTGCTCGGCGGACTCGCCGGCCGCGGCCTCGACCGGCTCGCCCACCCGGATGGTCACGGGGACGTGGTTGCGGCCCAGGTCGCGCTTGCGGCCCTTGGTCCACAGCCGCTGGGTGCCCCACAGTGCCATGGGCACCAGCGGCACCCCGGCCTCCTGGGCCAGCCGTGCCGCGCCCGACTTGAAGTTCTTCAGCGTGAAGGACGTGGAGATCGTCGCCTCGGGGAAGACCCCGACGACCTCGCCGGAGCGCAGCGCGGACAGCGCGTGGCGGTAGGCGTCGGCGCCCGCGGCCCGGTCGACGGGTATGTGCTTCATGGCCCGCATGAGCGGCCCGGAGACCTTGTGACGGAAGACCGAGTCCTTGGCCATGAAGCGCACCAGGCGCCCGGCCGGCCGCGCCGCCAGCCCGCAGAAGACGAAGTCGAGGTAGCCGATGTGGTTGCTCACCAGCACGGCCCCGCCGCGCTGCGGGACGTGCTCGCTGCCCTGGATGTCGAAACGCAGGTCCAAGGCCTTGAACATGGTGCGTGCGAATCCGATCACCGGGGGGTAGACGAGCTCTGCCATATCGGGAAGATCCTTCCGGCCCGGGGAGGGTGCTCCCGGTTGAGATGCTGAAGTTACGCGGACGTAGGGTCTGGCTTTCGCCAGATCGTGCCCGAATGGGCACGCGCCGATCCAGCTGGGAGACCGGGCGGAGGTGGAGATCCTCGTCACGTCGGGAAATTTCCCGGTTACGGCGGGCGCTGACGCGAGGGCGACGGACGCCGGCGACAACGCCGGCGACGACTCTGCCGACACGGCGGACACGGCGGACACGACGAAGGAGCACACGATGCAGCCGACGCGGCTGAGCGCGGCCGAACTCGGCGCGCGCCTGGGCGAGCGGGCGACGCTCGTGCAGTTCTCCAGCGCCTTCTGCCAGCCGTGCCGGGCCACCCGGCGGGTCCTCGCGGACGTGGCCGCCATGGTCGAGGGCGTGGCGCACGTCGAGATCGACGCGGAGTCCCGCCTGGAACTGGTGCGCGCCCTGGAGGTGACCGCCACCCCGACCACCCTCGTCCTGGACGCCGGCGGTCGCGTCGTGCGCCGGGCCGCGGGGCAGCCGCGCCGGGCCGACGTCGTCGCCGCGCTCGGCGCGGCGATGTGACGTGCCGCGGTGACGCGGCGTGATCCACCTCCCACCCGTAGGCCCTCGCTTGACGCCGCACGGCGTCGATCGTCACTGTGACGCCATGCCGCCCGGGCCCCTTCGGAAGGACACGACAACTCCATGACGGCCTCCCCCGCCGACCTCGGCAGCCCCGAGCTGCTGCGTTCGGTCTTCCGCCGGCACGCGGCCGGCGTCGCGGTGATCACCGCGCAGGGTGCCCGCCCGGCCGGCTTCACCGCGACCTCCCTGACCTCCGTGGCCGCCGAACCGCCCCTGGTCTCCTTCGGGGTGGGCACCGGCTCCTCCAGCTGGCCGGTGCTGGCCGGGGCCGAGCACGTGGGCGTGCACATACTCGGCGAGCACCAGCAGCAGCTCGCGGCCACCTTCGCGCGCAGCGGCGCGGACCGTTTCGCCCCGCCCACCCGCTGGCGGCCGGGCCCGCACGGGGTGCCGGTGCTGGAGGGCGTCCTGGCGTGGCTGGTGTGCCGGGTGGTGGCCCGGGTGCCCGCCGGCGACCACCGCGTGGTGCTGGCCGAGGTGGTGGCCGGGGACCCCACGGGCGACGGCCGGCCCCTGCTGTACCACCAGGGGCGTTTCAACGCACTGCGCGACTGAGGCATCCCCGTCTCACGCGTTGGGCAGATCACAGTGGACCGGCCTTGCGTTCGGTCACCACGCTCGATGTACTGACGAGTAACATTCCGTTCGGAGCGAGGACGCCGCCGACCGGGATCCCGCCCCACCAGGCGCCTATGCTGCCTGTCAAGGCAGCTTTGATAGAGACGATGCAGTAGGAGAGCCGGCGTGAGCTTGAGGATCGTTGTCTGTGTGAAGTACGTGCCCGACGCCACCGGCGACCGGCACTTCGCCGAAGACCTGACCGTCGACCGCGACGACGTGGACGGCCTGCTCTCGGAGCTCGACGAGTACGCGGTCGAGCAGGCGCTGCAGATCAAGGAGGCGGCCGACGGCGAGGCGGAGATCACCGTCCTGACCATCGGCCCCGAGGACGCCAACGACGCGCTGCGCAAGGCGCTGTCGATGGGCGCCGACAAGGCCGTCCACGTCGAGGACGACGACCTGCACGGCACCGACGCGCTCGGCACCTCCCTGGTGCTGGCCAAGGCCGTCGAGAAGACCGGCTTCGACCTGGTGATCAGCGGCATGGCCTCCACCGACGGCGGCATGGGCGTGCTGCCGGCAATGCTCGCCGAGCGCCTGGGCGTCCCGCAGGTCACCCTGCTCTCCGAGGTCGCCGTGGCCGACGGCAAGGTCACCGGCCGCCGCGACGGCGACGCCGCCAGCGAGCAGCTGGAGGCCGCCCTGCCGGCCGTCGTCTCCGTCACCGACCAGTCGGGCGAGGCGCGCTACCCGTCCTTCAAGGGCATCATGGCCGCCAAGAAGAAGCCGGTGGAGTCCCTGGACCTGTCCGACCTGGACATCGAGGCGGACGAGGTCGGCCTGGAGGGCGCCTCGACCGCGGTCGAGGAGGCCACGGAGCGCCCGGCCCGCACGGCCGGCACCATCGTCACGGACGAGGGCGAGGGCGGCAAGCAGCTCGCCGAGTTCCTCGCGGGCCAGAAGTTCATCTGAGCCGCGCCGTCCCCTTCCCGTCCTCGTTTCCCCGCAGGAGAGCAACGCCATGGCTGAAGTCCTCGTCTACGTCGACCACGTGGACGGCGCCGTCCGCAAGCCCACCCTGGAGCTGCTGACGCTCGCCCGCCGCATCGGCGAGCCCGTCGCCGTGCACCTGGGCGCCGGTGCCGACACCGCCGCCGCGACCCTCGCCGAGTACGGCGCGGTCAAGGTCCTCACCGCCGACGCCCCCGAGTTCGCCGACTACCTCGTCGTGCCCAAGGTCGACGCCCTGCAGGCGGCCTACGAGGCCGTCTCCCCCGCCGCCGTGCTGATCCCCTCCTCCGCCGAGGGCAAGGAGATCGCCGGGCGCCTCGCGGTGCGCATCGGCTCCGGCATCATCACCGACGCCGTCGACCTGGCGGCCGGCGACGAGGGCCCGGTGGCCACGCAGTCGGTCTTCGCCGCGTCGTACACCACCAAGTCCCGCGTCACCAAGGGCACGCCGGTCATCACCGTCAAGCCCAACTCGGCCGCCCCCGAGGCCGCCCCGGCCGCCGGTACGGTCGAGCAGCTGGCCGTGAGCTTCGGCGAGCTGGCCACCGGCACCAAGGTCGTCTCCCGCACCCCGCGCGAGTCGACCGGCCGTCCCGAGCTGACCGAGGCCGCGATCGTGGTCTCCGGCGGCCGCGGCGTCAACGGCGCCGAGAACTTCGGGATCATCGAGGCCCTCGCCGACTCCCTCGGTGCGGCCGTCGGCGCCTCCCGCGCCGCCGTCGACGCCGGCTGGTACCCGCACACCAACCAGGTCGGCCAGACCGGCAAGTCCGTCTCGCCGCAGCTGTACATCGCGGCGGGCATCTCCGGCGCCATCCAGCACCGGGCCGGCATGCAGACCTCGAAGACCATCGTGGCCATCAACAAGGACTCCGAGGCCCCGATCTTCGAGCTCGCCGACTACGGCGTCGTGGGCGACCTGTTCGAGGTCGTCCCGCAGCTGACGGACGAGGTCAAGTCCCGCAAGGGCTGATCCCGCCGCCTTCCCCCGGCCCCCGCTCCGGCTTCCGCCGGGCGGGGGCCTTGGCGTGGCACAGTGTGCCCATGAGCAATCTCGACCTGCGCCCCGTCCCCACCCCCTGCGGTGGCCGCGGTGGCGTACCGGGCGGTCCCGTGCGGGAGTTGCTGCCCGCCAAGCGCGTGCCGCTGGGCGAGAGCACCGTCGTGCGCCGGCTTCTGCCCAGCATGGGCAGGCGCATGGTCGGGGCGTGGTGCTTCGTCGACCACTACGGGCCCGACGACATCGCGGACGAGCCCGGCATGCAGGTCCCGCCGCACCCGCACATCGGCCTGCAGACCGTCAGCTGGCTGCACGACGGCGAGATCCTGCACCGCGACAGCCTCGGCAGCAGGCAGACGCTGCGGCCGGGGCAGCTGGGGCTGATGACATCGGGGCGCGGCATCGCCCACTCGGAGGAGTCCCCGCACGAGCACGCCCCGCTGCTGCGCGGGGCACAGCTGTGGGTGGCGCTGCCCGAGGCGCACCGGCACACCGCGCCCGCCTGGGAGCACCACGCCGAGCTGCCGCGGGTGACGGGCGGCGCGGGCCTGGCCGCCACCGTACTCATGGGCGAGCTCGCCGGCGCGGCCTCGCCCGCCACCGCCTACACCCCCCTCGTCGGCGCGGACGTCTCCCTCGCGGCCGGCACGTCGGCCCGGCTGCCGGTCGACCCCGACTTCGAGTACGCGGTGCTGACGATGTCCGGCGAGGCCGAGGTCGACGGTGTGCCACTGGCCCCCGGATCGATGCTGTACCTGGGCTGCGGGCGCACGGAACTGCCGCTGCGGGCCTCGGTGGACAGCGCGTTCATGCTGCTGGGCGGCGAGCCGTTCGAGGAGCGGATCGTGATGTGGTGGAACTTCGTGGGCCGCGGGCACGAGGAGATCGTCCGGGCGCGCGAGGAGTGGATGTCCGGCTCCTCCCGCTTCGGCGAGGTGCACGGCTACGACGGCGCGCGCCTCGCCGCCCCCGCCCTGCCGCCCGGTCCCCTCACACCGCGCGGGCGCGTGCGCTGAGACCGCCCGGCCCCGGCGTGGGCGGGACCACTGCGCGCCAGGCCGTCCGGCCACTAGGGTCGCAGCAGGCACCCATCACTTCGGTCCGGGGGGTACACACGCCCATGATGGTCCCGCTCGCGCTGCTGCTCCTGGCCGCCCTCGTCGCGGCCCTGGCCCCGCGCGTCCTGACCCGCGCCGACTGGCCCGCCCGCGAACCGGTGCTGGCGCTGTGGGTGTGGCAATGCGCGGTGGGCGCCGTCCTGTTGTGCTGCGCGCTCGCGATGTCGCTCAGCGCGGCCGCCGCCTGGGAGGCGGTGCGCGGCCACGTCTTCGCCCTCGCGCCGCACGGGGTGATGGAGGCCTACGCCCTGGGCGTGTACGGCTCCTGGGCCGCGCCCCTGGCCATCCTGCTGGCCACCGGCGCCCTGTGGACGGCGGCGATGCTCACCCGCGAGGTGCGCCGGGCCCGGCGCCGCCGGCGGCGGGCCGAGCTGCGGGTGCGCTCGCCGCGGCTGCCGGGCGAACGGCGCGGCGGCGAGCGCCTGGTGGTGCTGGAGAGCGACCGCCCGGACGCCTGGCTGCTGCGCGGCGGCACCGCACCCCGCCTGGTGATCACCACCGCGGCGCTGCGCCGGCTGGACGGCTCCCAGCTGGACGCCGTGCTCGCCCACGAACAGGGCCACGCCCGGGCCCGCCACGACTGGCTGCTGCACTGCTCGGCCGCGCTGGCGGACGGCTTCCCGCAGGTGCCGGTCTTCGCGGCCTTCCGCGACCAGGTGCACCACCTGGTCGAGCTCGCGGCGGACGACTGCGCCTCCCGCCGCACGGGCCGGCTGGCGACCGCCCTCGCCCTGGTCGAACTCAACGAGGACCGCGGTGTCTTCGGCCCCGGCCCCTCCGGCCTGTCCCAGCTGCCCGACCGCGTCGACCGCCTGCTGGCGCCCGCCCCCCGGCTGACGGTGCCGCAGCGACTGCGCCTGACGGCGGTGGCCTCGCTGGTGCCGTTCGTCCCCGTGCTGGTGACCTTCGTCCCCGGCCTGAGCGCCCTCGGCGGCTAGGCCGTGCCCTGCGGCTGCCGCGGCGTGGGCGCGACACGGCACCCCGTCTGCGGGTGCGTCGTGGCTTGTCGCGCAGTTCCCCGCGCCCCTACGGGGCACTGCACCAGCCACGGCGCCCCTTAGCGCGATCGGCCACCGACGGCACGCAGTCGACGCACTGCCCCGCGTCGAAGACCCGCCGGACGCCCTGGGCGCATGGCACAGTGGTGCCATGAGTCACCCCAAGGGCGTTCTCTTCGACTTCTCCGGCACCCTGCTGTGCATCGAGTCGACGGCCTCGTGGCTGCGCGCCGCGCTGGAGCGGACGGGAACCGCCCTGCCGGAGGGCGAGTTCGAGGGGCTCGTGCGCCGTCTGGAGGAGGCCGGCGCGCAGCCGGGCGGGCCGCTGCCGGCGCATGTCCCCGACGAGCTCGCCGCCGTGTGGGCGCGGCGCGACAGCAGTGCCGAGGAGCACCGGGCCGCCTACTTCGCGATGGCGGGCCGTGTGCCGATGCCGGTGCCGGGGCTGTACGAGGTGCTGTACGCCCGGCACATGGAGCCGGGCGCGTGGCGGCCGTACGCCGACGCCGCCGCGGTGCTCGGCGGCCTGCGCCGGCGCGGTGTACGGACCGCCGTGGTCAGCAACGTGGGCTGGGACCTGCGGCCGATCTTCCGCGAATACGGCCTGGACCCGCTGGTGGAGGTCTACGTGCTGTCGTACGAGCACGGTGTGCAGAAGCCCGACCCCCGGTTGTTCCATGCGGCCTGCGAGGCGCTGGGGCTGCCGCCGCAGGAGGTGCTCATGGTCGGTGACGACGCCGTCAACGACGGCGGGGCCGCCCGCATCGGCTGCGCGGTGCACCTGGTGGAGCACCTCCCGGTGGAGCGGCGGCCCGGTGCCCTGCTGCCGGTGCTCGAAGCGGTGGGCGGCTGATCGAGCCGCCGTCAGGGGCTGACCGCCGGTACGCGCGGTGCGCGGGTGCCGGTGGCCGTGCGCAGGGCCAGGGCGGCCAGCGCGTGGGGGGCGCCCTGCTGGCCGCGGATGCCGGGGAAGGCGTTGATGTCGACGATCACGGGCTCCCCGCCGGCGTCCAGCAGGTCCACGCCGTAGACGTCCAGCGCGAAGACCTCGCCCACCCGGCGTACCGCTTCCAGCCACCCCGGCGGCAGGTCCGCCGGCGGAAAGGAGCGGGTGCGCGGGCCGGGTACGGGCGGGGCCAGCTCCGAGCGGCGCAGGGCGGCGAAGACCTCGTCCGCGACCACCCACAGTTTGTGGTCCCAGCCGTCGTTGGGGGTGAAGGGCTGGACGACGACGGGCTCCCCCGGCCACTGCCCGGCCAGCTCCCGCAGCCGGTCCGGTCCGTCGACGAGGGCGACCAGGTCGCCGCGGCGGCTGTGCCGGCTCTTGACGACCACCGGGCCGCCGGGTCCGCCGGTCGCGGCGAGCCCGGCCAGCGAGGGCTCGGTGCGGGTGGTCACGAACGGCAGCCCGGCGCGCAGCGCGACCTCGGCCATGGCGGTGCGGTCCTGGCACAGCTCGGTGGCCGAGGCGGAGTTGACGACGGGGGCGCCGTGCGCCTCCAGGTGCCGGGCGAGCTCCAGGGCGCGCGGTGTGCGGGTCTTGAGCAGATAGACGTCGGCGAGTCCGGCCGGATCCGGCAGGCCCTCGTACGTGCCCGGGTCGAGCCACTCCACCTCGTGGCGGGGCGTCAGCAGGGCTGTCGTCTCGGCGAGCAGCGGGTGCGTCGGGTCGGGGGTGAGCAGGCATATCCTCATGCGAGGCCGCCGGCCGCGTGCGTGAGCGGTGCGGCATCCGTCCGTGCCGCGAGGCGCAGCACGGCCCGGGAGACCTTGGCGACGGCGTCCGGCACCTGGCGGAAGCTGGGGAAGTCGTTGACGTCCACGACCACGGGTCCGTCGGGGCCCAGCACGATGTCCACGCCGTACAGGTCGAGGCCGTACGCCTCGCCCACCGCGGCGGCGACGGCGGCGATCCCGGGCGGCAGGGGCACGGTGCGCTCGTGGGCCGGGCGGTCCGGGTGCAGCGGGCTGCGGCGCTCGGTGCCGTGGAACTCGCCGTCCACGCAGTAGACCTTGAGGTCGGTGCCGGAGTTGGCCACGTAGGGCTGGGCGATGAGCAGGGATCCGGTGGTGGTGGGCAGCAGCTGGTCGGGGGACGCCACGAGCCGTACGGCGCGGCCGGAGCTGCCGTCGGCCGGCTTGACGACGAGCGGGAAGAGCGACTCGGGCAGCTCCGCGAACTGCCGGGCGTCGGCGGCGGCGAACGTCGGCGGCACCGGCAGCCCGTGGGCCTCCGCCACGACCGCGGCCCGCACCTTGTCGCGCACGGCGCGGATCGAGCGCGCGTCGTTGACGGTCACCACGCCCACGGCCGCGGCGGCTTCGAGAAGGCTCAGCCCCGGACCGCCGGAGACCGTCTTGAGCACCCATGCGTCGTGCTGCCCGGTTCGTACCGCTTCGGACAGGGGAACCAGGGAGCTGCCGGGGCGCAGCACGTCCACGTGGTGCCCCCAGGCGGTGAGTTGGCGGATGACGTCCACCGGCATGCCGTCGTGCCGGTACTGCTCCTCCACCAGGAAGCAGAGTCTCATGTGGTGCACCCTCGGTCCGGCGAACTGTGACGGCTCAGGATGCCACGTTCCGCCGGGGACCGGACCCGGGGGTGGTGCGGGCCGTCCCGCCTACTGCTCGCCCCGGAATGCCTGCAGCAGGCGCTCGGCGGCGGCGCTCGCCGGGAGGGTGCCCTCGCGCACCTCGCGCTCCAGCTGCGGCGCCAGCGTCCGTACCCCCTCGTGTTGCCGCAGTTCCGTCAGGAGCTGGTCGCGGACCATGCTCCAGACCCACTCCACCTGCTGCCCCTGGCGGCGCGCGTCCAGTGCGCCCGTGGCGTCCAGGACCCGGCGGTGCTGTTCGATGCGCTCCCACAGCACGTCCAGGCCCGCGCCCTCGCGGCCGCTGCAGGTGAGGACGGGCGCGTTCCAGGCGGCGTCGGGGCCGTGCAGCAGCCGCAGGGCGCCGGCCAGTTCGCGTGCCGCGGCCTTCGCGTCGCGTTCGTGCGGTCCGTCGGCCTTGTTGACGGCGATGACGTCGGCCAGTTCCAGGACGCCCTTCTTGATGCCCTGGAGCTGGTCGCCGGTGCGGGCGAGGGTGAGCAGCAGGAAGGTGTCGACCATGCCGGCGACGGCCGTCTCGGACTGGCCGACGCCGACCGTTTCGACGAGCACCACGTCGTAGCCGGCGGCCTCCATGACCACCATGGCCTCGCGGGTGGCGCGGGCGACGCCGCCGAGCGTGCCGGCGGTCGGCGAGGGGCGGACGAAGGCGGCGGGGTCGACGGCCAGGCGTTCCATGCGGGTCTTGTCGCCGAGGATGCTGCCGCCGGTGCGCCCGGAGGACGGGTCGACGGCGAGGACGGCGACGCGGTGGCCGAGCCCGGTGAGCATGGTGCCGAAGGCGTCGATGAAGGTGGACTTGCCGACGCCGGGCACGCCGGAGATGCCGATGCGGCGGGCGCGTCCGGCGTGCGGCAGGAGTTCGGTGAGCATGCGCCGGGCGTGCTCGCGGTGGTCGCCGCGGCGGGACTCGACGAGGGTGATGGCGCGCGCGACGGCGGCTCGCCTGCCGTCGAGAACGCCCTTGACGTAGGCGTCGATGTCTATCGCGCGGGCCATGCGATCACAGCTCGTGGCCGAGGACCCCGGCGAGGGTCTTCAGCAGGTCGTGGGCGGCGTCGGGGATGACCGTGCCGGGCGGGAAGACCGCGGCGGCGCCCATCTCCAGCAGGGTCGGCACGTCCTGGGGCGGGATGACGCCGCCCACCACGATCATGATGTCCTCGCGGCCCTGTTCCGCCAGCTCCTCGCGCAGGGCGGGGACGAGCGTGAGGTGGCCGGCGGCCAGCGAGGAGACGCCGACGATGTGCACGTCGGCCTCCACCGCCTGCCGGGCGACCTCGGCGGGGGTCTGGAAGAGGGGGCCGACGTCGACGTCGAAGCCGAGGTCGGCGAAGGCGCTGGCGATGACCTTCTGGCCGCGGTCGTGGCCGTCCTGGCCCATCTTGGCGACCAGGATGCGCGGCCGGCGGCCCTCCTCCTGCTCGAACGCCTCGACCAGGGTGCGGGTGCGTTCGACGGCGGCCGACTGTCCTGCCTCTTCGCGGTACACACCGGAGATCGTACGGATCTGGCCGGCGTGGCGTCCGTAGACCTTCTCCAGGGCGTCGGAGATCTCGCCGACGGTGGCCTTGGCGCGGGCGGCGTCGACGGCGAGGGCGAGGAGGTTGCCCTCCAGGCCGGGGCCGGGCGTGGCCGCGGCGGCGTTCGTCAGGGCGCGCAGGGCGTCCTGGCAGGCGGCCTCGTCGCGTTCGGCGCGCAACCGGCGGAGCTTGTCGATCTGCTGGGCACGGACGGAGGAGTTGTCGACCTTGAGGACCTCGATCTGCTCGTCGGCCTCGACGCGGTACTTGTTGACGCCGATGACCGGCTGCCGGCCGGAGTCGATGCGGGCCTGGGTGCGGGCCGCTGCCTCCTCGACGCGCATCTTGGGGATGCCGGCGTCGATGGCCCGGGCCATGCCGCCGGCGGCCTCGACCTCCTGGATGTGCTGCCAGGCGCGGCGGGCCAGGTCGTGGGTGAGGCGTTCGACGTAGGCGCTGCCGCCCCAGGGGTCGATGACGCGGCAGGTGCCGGATTCCTGCTGCAACAGCAGCTGGGTGTTTCGGGCGATGCGGGCGGAGAAGTCGGTGGGCAGGGCCAGCGCCTCGTCGAGGGCGTTGGTGTGCAGGGACTGGGTGTGGCCCTGGGTGGCGGCCATGGCCTCGACGCAGGTGCGGGCGACGTTGTTGAAGACGTCCTGGGCGGTCAGCGACCAGCCGGAGGTCTGCGAATGGGTGCGCAGCGACAGCGACTTGGTGTTCTTCGGCTCGAACTGCGCGACGAGCTTGGCCCACAGCAGCCGGGCGGCCCGCAGTTTGGCGATCTCCATGAAGAAGTTCATGCCGATCGCCCAGAAGAAGGACAGGCGGGGGGCGAAGGCGTCGACGTCGAGGCCGGCGTCCCGGCCGGCGCGCAGGTACTCCACGCCGTCGGCGAGGGTGTAGGCCAGCTCCAGGTCGGCCGTGGCGCCGGCTTCCTGGATGTGGTAGCCGGAGATGGAGATGGAGTTGTAGCGCGGCATCTTCTGCGAGGTGTACGCGAAGATGTCGGAGATGATCCGCATCGAGGGCCGGGGCGGGTAGATGTAGGTGTTGCGGACCATGAACTCCTTGAGGATGTCGTTCTGGATGGTCCCGGCCAGCTTCTCGGGCGGTACGCCCTGTTCCTCGGCGGCGACGATGTACAGCGCGAGGACGGGCAGCACGGCGCCGTTCATCGTCATGGAGACGGTCATGCGGTCCAGCGGGATGCCGTCGAACAGCTGCCGCATGTCGTAGATCGAGTCGATGGCGACGCCGGCCATGCCCACGTCGCCGGTCACGCGCGGGTGGTCGCTGTCGTAGCCGCGGTGGGTGGGCAGGTCGAAGGCGACGGACAGGCCCTTCTGGCCGGCCGCGAGATTGCGGCGGTAGAAGGCGTTGGACTCCTCGGCCGTGGAGAAGCCGGCGTACTGCCGGATGGTCCAGGGCTGGTTGACGTACATCGTCGGGTAGGGGCCGCGCAGGTAGGGCGCGATGCCCGGGTAGGTGTCGAGGAAGTCCAGGCCGGCGAGGTCCTCGGCGCCGTAGAGCGGCTTGACGCCGATGCCCTCGGGGGTCTCCCACACCAGGTCCTCGGCCCGGTGGCCGGTGCTCTCCTTCAGGGCCGAGCGCCAGGCCGTGGCGTCGGCCGGGCCGCCGGCGGGGGTGCCCAGGTCGATGCGGGAGAAGTCCGGAATGCGCATCACGCCACTCCCAGGTGGTCCAGGACGGAGGAGAGGACGGCGACGGCGTCGCCGCCGGCGAAGACGAACGCGTCGACGCCGGCCTGTTCGAAGGTTTCCCGCTGGGCGCCCGAGGGCTTGCCCGCGAGGTGCACGCGGGTGGCGCCGGCCGCCTTGAGGGCGGCGGCGACGGCGGGTGCCTGCTCGGCGTAGAGGGCGTCGCTGGAGCACAGGCAGGCGACGGTGGTGCCGCTGTCCGCCAGGGCAGCGGCGGCCGTGCCGGCGTCGACGGCGGCCTGGAGGGGTTCGATGCCGCCGGCCTGGAAGAGGTTGGCGGCGAAGGTGGCACGCCCGGTGTGCGCGGCGGCGGGGCCGAGGGTGGCGAGCAGGACGCGCGGGCGGGCGCCGGTGGCGGCGAGGTGGGCGTCGGAGCGTGCCCGCAGGGCCTCGTACGCCTCGTCGCGGCGCACCCGGGGCAGGCCGCCCGCGGGGGCGGCGGGGGCGCTCTCGCGGTGGACGGGCTGCTCGGCGAGGTGCGGGAACTCGCTGACGCCGGTGATCGGTTCGCGGCGGGTGGCCAGGCGCCGTGAGCGGTCCGCCCAGGTGGCGGCGATGCGTTCGCCGACCAGTCCGGAGCGCAGCGCGGCGGCCTGGCCGCCGGCGCGTTCGAGCTCCTGGAAGAAGGCCCAGGCGGCGTGGGCGAGTTCGTCGGTGAGCCGCTCGACGTACCAGGAGCCGCCGGCCGGGTCGGCGACGCGGGCGAGGTGGGACTCCTCCAGCAGGATCGACGAGGTGTTGCGGGCGATGCGGCGGGCGAAGGCGTCGGGCAGGCCGAGGGCCTGGTCGAAGGGCAGGACGGTCACCGCCTCCGCGCCGCCGACGCCCGCGGCCAGGCAGGCGATGGTGGTGCGCAGCATGTTCACCCACGGGTCGCGGCGGGCCATCATCACCGGGGAGGTCACGGCGTGCTGGCGCTGGGCGCCGGCGGCGGGCGCGGCGCCGCTGACCTCGGCGACGCGCGCCCACAGGCGGCGTGCGGCGCGCAGTTTGGCGATGGTCACGAACTGGTCGGCGGTGGCCGCGTAGCGGAACTCCAGCTGGGCCAGGGCCTGCTCGACGCCGAGGCCGGCGTCGGTGAGGGCGCGCAGGTAGGCGACGCCGGTGGCCAGGGAGCAGCCCAGTTCCTGGGCGGGGGAGGCGCCGGCCTCGTGGTAGGGCAGTGCGTCGACGGTCAGGGCGCGCACGCCGGGCCGGGTCGTCAGGCAGCGCTCGGCGAGGGCGGCGGCGGCCGCGAGGGGGCCGGTGGGGTCGGCGTCGGTGCCGGTGCGGGCGAGGGTGCCCAGCGGGTCGGCGCCGAGGTTGCCGCACGGGGCCCCGGGGGCCAGGTCGCGCTCGTCGTACAGCCGCAGCAGCTGCCCGGCCGCGGCCTCGAACTCGGCTCCGGCGTCGAGGACGACGGGGGCGAGGTCGAGGTAGACGCCGTCGAGCGCGGTGGGCAGGGCCTCGACGGGCAGGTGCGCTCCGCCGGTGGCGAGCCACAGGCTGGTGACGCCGTTCTCCAGGTCGGCGAGGACGGCCTCGTTGGTGCGGCGCGGGTCGGGGTCGCGGTGGTGCTGGCGTACGTCCCAGCCGGTGGTGGTGCCCTCGGGCCGGGCGCCGCGCACGAAGGGCGGGAAGCCGGGCCAGCCGGTGGCGGCGGCCGTGGCGCGGCCGTCGTCCGCGGTGTAGAGGGGGCGCGTGGCCAGCCCGTCCTCGAGGGCGGTGGCCAGGGCGTCCTCGGCAGCCGCGCCCTGCGCCGTGCCGCCCGCCTTGGCGAGGACCCCTTGGACGAGGTGCTGCCACTGTTCGCGGGTCGCGGGCGGGAATTCGGCGGCCAGGACGAAGCCGTCATCAGGCAGGACCGTCATGGGGGGAACGTTAGGGGAGCGGGCCCGTCCGGCAGCAGGGGCAACGGCTGTGACCTTGACCTCTTCCGGGGCGTGGTCGGGTGGTCGCCGCTTGGCGTCAGTCGGCGGGCCGGTCCTCGTCGCGGTGTCCGTCGGTCACGACGAACTCGCACCAGACGGATTTTCCGGAACCGCGCGGTTCGACGCCCCAGGAGTCGGCGAGGCGGTCGACGAGCATCAGGCCGCGGCCGGAGACGCCGGACTCGCCCGGTTCCCGGCGGCGGGGCAGGGCGCTGGAGCGGTCCTCGACCTCGACGCGCAGGCGGCGTACGGGGCCGGTGAGCATACGGATCGTCACGACCGCCGCGCCGTCGGTGTGCAGCAGGGCGTTGGTGACCAACTCGTCGGCGGCCAGTTCGATTTCGTCGGCGCGTTCGCGGGCGCCCCAGGCCCGTACGGCGGCGCGGATCATGTGCCGGCCGGCGGAGAGGGCCTCGGGGTCGGCGGGGGCGATGTGCTGCTGGAGGCGGCCGCCGCCGCGGGTGGCCGGGCCGTGCCGGCGCAGCAGCAACAGGGCCATGTCGTCCTCGCCGAGCCGCTCGCCCACGTCCTCGCACAGCAGGTCGGCGAGCCCGTCCAGGTCGTAGGGGCCCTTGCGGACGAGGTCGGTCAGGTGCCGCATGCCCTCGTCGAGGTCGGAGCCGGGCTGCTCGACCAGGCCGTCGGTGAACAGCAGCAGCGTCTCGCCCGGGTCCAGTTCCATGGTGGTGACCGGGTAGTCGGGGCGGCCGAACTCGGCGGAGAGCCCGAGCGGCAGGCCGCCGGAGACCGGCAGCCGGCGGCAGGTGCCGTCGGTGTGGCGCAGCAGCGGGTCCATGTGGCCGGCGCGGACGAGGTGGACGACCCCGGTGGCCAGGTCGGCCTCGGCGTAGGTGCAGGTGGCGAAGCGGTCGGTCTCCAGTTCGTGGAGGAAGACCGAGGCGCGGGCCATGACGGTGGCGGGGGCGTGGCCCTCGGTGGCGTAGGCGCGCAGCACGATGCGCAGCTGGCCCATGACGGCGGCGGCATGGGTGTCGTGGCCCTGGACGTCGCCGATGACGGCGCCGACCCGGCCGCCGGGCAGCGGGATGGCGTCGTACCAGTCGCCGCCGATGTCGCGGCCCATGCGGGCCGAACGGTAGCGGGCGGCGATCTGGGCGCCGGGGACGTCGGGCAGGCGGCGGGGCAGCATGGACTGCTGCAGGCCCTCGGCGAGGTCGTGTTCCTGGTCGAAGAGCATGGCGCGGGCTATGGCCTGGGCGAGGCTGCTGCCGAGGGCGATGAAGAGGTTGCGCTCCTGGCGGGTGAAGCCGCGGGACTCCCGGTAGAGCAGGCCGAGGGCGCCGATGGCCCGGCCCTGGGCGATCAGCGGGAGGTAGGCGGCCGAGGCGATGCCGATGTCCCGGATGCGCTCGTACAGCCAGGGGTAGCAGTCGGCGAACTCCTCCGGGGACTCGATGAAGCGCGGGGCCAGGGTGCGGATGACCTCGCTCATGGGGAAGTTGTCGTCGATGCGGGTGTAGCGGGTGCCGGGGATGAAGTGCTCGGAGGGCCCCTCGGCGACGAGGTGGATGCGGCCGGAGTCGAGGAGGCCGAGAACGAGCAGGTCGGAGCCGAGGTACTCGACGGCGCGCGGGTCCTTGAAGAAGTCGATCACGTCCTGGACGGTGCGGGCGTGGGCGAGGGCGGCCGTGATGGTCTCGACGACGGTGGTCTGGTGGCGGCGGTCGTCGTCCACTTCGCGCGGGGCGCCGTGGCCCAGCTCCTCGGTGGCGTCGCGCACGATGCCGACGATGCGGCTGGGCCGGCCGGCCTCGTCGCGCCGGATGCGCCCCTGGGCGTACGTCCAGCGCAGGCCGCCGTCGGGCAGCCGGACCCGGTAGTAGACGCCGTAGATCTCGCTGCCGTCCTTCAGTGCGCGGGTGACCTCGCCGTCCACCCGCATGGCGTCGGTGCGCGGCACCCGGCCGGCGAGCTCGTCGATGTGGCCGTGGAAGGTCTCCGGCGGCACGCCGAGCACCTCGTGCGCCTGCTCGTCCAGGTGGATGCGGCCGGTGCCGAGGTCCCAGTCGAAGCTGCCCATCCGGTTGAGGGCGAGGGCCGTCTCCGGGCGGGCGGGCCAGTCCTCCGGCGGCGGTACGGCGGCAGGCGTCGCCGCTCCCCGATCAACCATATGAGCAACTTTGCCACCTTTTATCGGTTTCTTCGATGCGACGGCGATCGGCCGGGCGGCCCGGTGGTACGGATACCGGCATGGAGTGGTTCACGGCCGGCGGGTACGGGCTGAGCCGGCTGGTGCTGCAGCGCGGCCTCGCGGCCCTCTACCTGGTCGCCTTCCTGGCTGCGGCCCTGCAGTTCCGGGCGCTGATCGGCGAACGGGGGATGCTGCCCGTCCCCCGCTACCTGGCGTACGTCACCTGGCGCCGGGCGCCCGGCGTCTTCCACGTGCACTACTCCGACCGCTTCTTCGCCGCCTGGTCCTGGAGCGGGGCGCTGCTGTCCGTGGCGGTCGTGGCGGGCGCCGCGGACGCGGTGCCGCTGTGGGCCGCGATGGTGATGTGGGCGCTGCTGTGGGCCATGTACCTGTCGATCGTCAACGTCGGCCAGACCTGGTACGGCTTCGGCTGGGAGTCGCTGCTGCTGGAGGCCGGATTCCTCGCGGTCTTCCTCGGCAACGCACGCACCGACGCCCCGGTGCTCGTGCTGTGGCTGATGCGCTGGCTGGTCTTCCGCGTCGAATTCGGCGCGGGCCTGATCAAACTGCGCGGCGACCCCTGCTGGCGGGACCTGACCTGCCTGTACTACCACCACGAGACCCAGCCCATGCCCGGCCCGCTCAGTTGGTTCTTCCACCACCTGCCCAAGCCGCTGCACCGGGTGGAGACGGCCGCCAACCACGTGGCACAGCTCGTCGTGCCCTTCGGGCTCTTCACCCCCCAGCCGTACGCGAGCGTGGCGGCGGGGCTGATCATCGTCACCCAGCTGTGGCTGGTGGCCTCGGGCAACTTCGCCTGGCTGAACTGGGTGACCATCGTCCTGACCTTCTCCGCGGTCGACGGCTCGGCCATGGCGGACCTGCTCTCCCTGCCCGAGCCGGCCCCGGCCGGCGGCGCGCCGCCGTGGTACGCCGTCCTGGTGCTCGCCGCGACCGCGCTGGTCGCCGTCCTGAGCTGGTGGCCGGCGCGCAACCTGCTCTCGCGGCAGCAGCGCATGAACATGTCGTTCAACGCCTTCCACCTGGTCAACACGTACGGCGCCTTCGGCAGCATCAACCGCCGCCGCTACGAGGTGGTGGTCGAGGGCACCGACGAGCCGGTGCCCACCACCACGACCGTCTGGCGGGAGTACGGCTTCAAGGGCAAGCCCGGCGAGCCGGGGCGGCTGCCGCGCCAGTACGCGCCGTACCACCTGCGACTCGACTGGCTCATGTGGTTCGCGGGCATCTCGCCGGGCTACGCCCGCGACTGGTTCGGCCCCTTCGTCGAACGGCTGCTGACGGGCGACCCGGCGACCCTGCGCCTCCTGCGGCACAACCCCTTCCCCGACGCCCCGCCGACCCACGTACGGGCCCGGCTGTACCGGTACCGCTTCACCACATGGCGCGAGCTCCGGGAGACCGGCGCCTGGTGGCACCGCACCCTGCAGGGCGAGTTCCTGCCACCGACGCGGTTGGCCGACGCCCCCTAGGGGCGCGGGGCAGTGCCGATCTGCGGCTGCCGCCGCGTGGGCGCGATCGGCCACGGGCGGCCCGCAGCCGACGCATCTGCGGGCACGTCCTGGCTTGTCGCGCAGTTCCCCGCGCCCCTTACGGGGCGCCGTGAGGGTCAGCGGGGGGCCGGGTCGCAGGGACCCGGGTCCGCCGGGGCCAGGCCCGCCGCGGTCCGTTCGGCCGCGGTGATCGGCGGGCCGGCCGGGGGCGTGGTGGTCGGGCCGCGCAGCACCCGCAGCGCCACCGCGGGCGCGAAGACCGCCGACAGTGGCCGGGAGAGGGTCATCACGTCGATCAGCGACCGCGTCACCACGGGGTCCACGGTGGCCGTGCGCATCATCCGCTGCACATAGCCGCGCAGCAGCCGGGCCGCGGCGGGCGGCCGTTCGCCGATCGCGCCGGGGTAGTGCACGTCCTCCCCCACCGCCATGGACCAGGCCGCCTCGGCCGTACGGGCGATCGCCTGCTGCGCCCGGCGGGCGAGCCGCGGATCGGTCAGGCCGCCGTCCGGCAGGAGCCCGCGCAGGGCCACCGCGCCCATGGCCGCCACCGACATGCCGTGCCCGTAGACCGGGTTGAACGCGGCCAGGGCGTCACCGGTCACGAGGAAGCCGCCCGGCCAGGCGCCCAGCCGCTCGAAGTGGCGGCGCCGGTTGACGGTGGAGCGCGTCAGGCGGACGTCGGTCAGCGGCTCGGCGGCGGCGACGAGGTCCGCGATGATCGGGTGGCGCAGGGTGCGGGCGAAGGGCTCGAACTCCTCGTTCACCGCCGTCGGCTCGCCGCCGCGGGTGCCGGAGAGCGTCACCAGCCAGCGGCCGCCCTCGATGGGGTACAGCGTCGAGGCCCGGCCCGGCCGGGACGTGCCCGGCTCCGGGGCGACGCTGACGATGGGGAAGTCCTGCGAACCCGGCGGGGCGCGGAAGATCCGGGTGGCATAGACCAGGCCGGAGTCCACCGTGACCTCCCGTACGGCCGGCAGCCCCAGCCCGGTCAGCCAGCGCGGCGCCTGCGAGGCCCGGCCGGTGGCGTCGACGACGAAGGCGGCCGCCAGCGACCGCTCCTCGCCCGAGCCCAGGTCGCGCAGCCGTACGCCGGTGATCTGCCGGGCGTCGCCGGTGAGCCCCAGCACCTCCGTCCGCTCCAGGAACCGCACCCCCGGCAGCGCCCGCACCCGTTCGCGGACGACCAGGTCCAGCAGGTCACGACTGCAGGCGATCATGTACTGCTGTTCGCCCGTCCGGGGGATCCAGCCCTGCGTCGACAGCGACACCACCGCCGCCGGCAGCGGCATCCGCCGGCCGCCCGCCGCCAGCCACCCGGCCGTCACGCCCGGCAGCAGCGACTCCATCGCCCGGACACCGCCCGACATCAGCAGATGGGCGTGGCGGGCTTGCGGCAGGCCCTTGCGCGGCCGGGCCTCCTCCGGCAGCACGTCCCGCTCGACGACCACCACCTCCCCGGCGTGCCCCGCCAGCGCGGCGGCGGCCAGCATGCCCGCCAGGCTGCCGCCCAGGACCACCGCCCGGCGGCGCCCCGCATCACCGGGCCCGCGCTGCGCCTCGCTCATCCGGCTCTCCTCTCCCTGACGGCCATGGCAGGAGTGACCTGCCCATCGCGGGCACCGGGCGAACGCGTGCGTCCGCCCGCCGGGTGCCGCACGGTGGTGGGGTGGAGGTGGTGCGATGGACCCCGTGGAGGCGCTGGAACGCATCGCGTTCCTGCTGGAGCGCAGCCAGGCTCCCACGTACCGCGTCAAGGCCTTCCGCACGGCCGCGGGCGCGCTCGCGGCCCTGCCGGAGGGGGAATTGCGCCGCCGCGCGGATGCGGGGACGCTGACGGACCTCAAGGGCGTCGGCCCCAAGACGGCGACCGCGGCGATCGAGGCGCTGCGCGGGGAGGTGCCCGGCTACCTGGCCCGGCTGGAGGAGGAGGCCGGCGGCCCGCTCGTCGAGGGCGGCCGGGCGCTGCGGGCGGCCCTGCGCGGCGACTGCCACCTGCACTCGGACTGGTCCGACGGGGGCAGCCCGATCGAGGAGATGGCCCGCACGGCCCGCGACCTCGGCCACGAATGGGCCGTCCTGACCGACCACTCGCCCCGGCTCACCGTGGCCCGCGGCCTGTCCGCCGAACGGCTGCGCGAGCAGCTGCAGGTGGTCGCGGAGGTCAACGAGCGCCTCGGCGACGGCTTCCGGCTGCTGACCGGCATCGAGTGCGACATCCTCGACGACGGCTCCCTCGACCAGGAACAGGAGCTGCTCGAACAACTGGACGTGGTGGTCGCCTCCGTCCACTCCAAGCTGCGGATGGACGCCGAGAGCATGACCCGGCGCCTGGTCGCCGCCGTCGCCAGCCCCCTGGTGGACGTCCTCGGCCACTGCACCGGCCGGCTGCACGGCGGCCGGGCACGACCGGAGTCGCAGTTCGACGCCGACCTGGTCTTCGCCGCCTGCGCCCGCTTCGGCACCGCCGTCGAGATCAACTCCCGGCCCGAACGACTCGACCCGCCCCGGCGGCTGCTGCGCCGGGCCCTCGACGCCGGCGTGCTGTTCGCCATCGACAGCGACGCCCACGCCCCCGGCCAGCTCGACTGGCAGATCCACGGCTGTGCACGGGCCGAGGAGTGCGGGATCCCCGCCGACCGCATCATCACCACCTGGCCGATGGACCGCCTGCTGGACTGGACCGGCTCCACGTGACCCCGCCGCCCGCCGACCTCCCCCGGATCCGGCCCATGCTCGCCACCCCCGGACCGCTGCCCGGCCCCGGCGAGGACGCCGCCTGGGGCTTCGAGGTCAAGTGGGACGGCATCCGCTGCATCGCCGAGGTGCCCGGCGACGGCACGCTGCGCCTGATCACCCGGGCCGGGAACGACGCCACGCGTACCTATCCCGAACTCCAGGGCCTCGGCGAGCAGCTGACCGGCCGCAGCGCGGTGCTCGACGGCGAGGTGGTGGTCCTGGACGAGGCCGGCCGCCCCGACTTCGGCCTGCTCCAGCGGCGCATGGGCGTGCTCAACCCCCGGCGCGCGGCGGAGCTCGCCCTGCGCCACCCCGTGCACCTCATGCTCTTCGACCTCATGCACCTCGACGGCGCCTCGCTGCTGGCCCTGGGCTACCGCGAACGACGGGCCGCCCTGGCCGGGCTCGGCCTCGCCGGGCCCGCCTGGTCGGCGCCGGCCCACCTGGAGGGCCACGGGCAGCGGGCCTGGGAGGCCACGCTCGGCAGCGGCTTCGAGGGCGTCCTGGCCAAGCGGCTGTCCTCGCCGTACACGCCGGGGCTGCGCTCACCCGACTGGCGCAAGACCAAGCACGTGGTCACCCTGGACGCGGTCATCGGCGGCTGGACGGAGGGCCGCGGCGCCCTGACGGGCCTGCCGGGGGCGGTGCTGACGGGGCAGTGGGAGGCGGCGGGGCTGCGCTACACCGGGGCGGTGGGCTCCGGGCTCTCCGACCACGAACGCCGCGACCTCGCCCGCTACCTGGCGGTGCTGGCGCGCCCGACGTCGCCCTTCACCGGGCCGGTGGACGTGCGCGGCGCGCACTTCGTCGAACCGCGGCTGGTGGCGGAGGTGACGTTCACGGGGTGGACGGCGACGGGGCTGCTGCGGCAGCCGACATGGCACCGCCTGCGACCGGACCTGACGGATCTGGCCCCCTGATCCGCCGGTCCCGGAGCCCCTACGGAAGCGGCGCACGCTCCTCGTCCGTGGCGAGCCCGGCCAGCAGGTCCCCGTCCGCCGTGAAGCGCTCCAGCACCTCCTCCGGCGTGAAGGCCAGATCCGCGGGGTCCTCGCAGGCCGCCACCTCCTCCCACGTCACCGGCGCCGCCACCCCCGGCCGCCCCGGCAGCACCCGCACCGTGTACGGCGCGGCCGTCGTCTTCGCGGAGGCGTTCTGCGACCAGTCGACGAGGACCTTGCCCCGCCGTTCGGCCCGCACCATGGACACCACGATCAGCCCCGGGTGCTCCTTCATCATGCGTGTGGCCAGCGCCTTGGCGTAGTGGCCGGCGGCCCGGCCGGGGGCCGGTTCGATGGGGGCGTACAGGTGGAGGCCCTTGGCGCCGGAGACGACCGGGTGGGCGGTGAGTCCGTCGTCGGCGAGGAGCTGGCGCAGCCGCTGGGCGACGCGGCAGCACACGACCAGGTCCACCCCGGGGCCGGGGTCGAGGTCGAGGACGAGGCGGTCGTGGGCGTCGGGTCCGGCCGCGGCGCGCCACTGCGGCACGTGCACCTCGTACGCGCCGAGGTTGACCATGGCGATCAGGGCGGCGGTGGTGTCGACCATCACCTGTTCGGTGGTGCCGTCGCGGTGCCGGACGGGGGCCCGGGGCACCCAGGCGGGCGAGCCGCCCGGCGGGTTCTTGGCGATCCAGCTCTGTCCGCCGGGGCCCTCGGGGGCGCGGACGAAGGAGGCCGCGCGGCCTTCGGCGTGGGGCAGCAGGGCGGGGGCGATCCCGGCGTAGTAGCGGAGCACCTGCGCCTTGGTGTGCCCCGACTCGGGGAACAGCAGCCGGTCGAGGTGGGAGAGCGACAGCCGGTGCCCCTCGACCTCCACCACCTGCCGCTCCTGCCTGTCCGAGGAAGCGGGCATAAGGTAGGAATTCCCCGCGAAGGGTGGAAACTATGCGGACGATGTGGAAGGGCGCCATCGGGTTCGGCCTGGTCTCCGTTCCCGTACGGCTCTATGCCGCCATCCAGGAGCACGGGGTCCGGCTGCACATGGTCCACGACGCCGACGGCGGCCGGATCCACATGAAGCGCGTGTGCGACGCCTGCGGCAAGGAGGTCGACTACGAGCACGTCGCCAAGGGCTTCGAGGACGACGAGGGCCACACGGCCATGATCACCCAGGACGAGCTGACGAAGCTGCCCGTGCCCAGCAAGAAGCTCATCGACGTGCTGGCCTTCGTCGATGCCGACCGGATCGACCCGGTGCACCTGGCCGGCTCCTACTACCTCGCCCCCGACAGCCCGGCCGCCCACAAGCCGTACGTCCTGCTGCGGGAGACGCTGAAGCAGACGGAGCGGGTGGCCGTCACCAAGATCGCACTGCGCACCCGGGAGTCGCTGGCGGTGCTGCGCGTCCACGAGGACGTGATGACGCTGCACACCATGTACTGGCCGGACGAGGTGCGCGAGACCCAGGGCCTGGCCCCGCCGGAGTCGGTCACCGTGCGGCCGCAGGAGCTGAAGATGGCCACGAGCCTGATGGACACCCTCTCGGAGGACTTCGACCTCTCGGGCCTGGAGGACGAGTACGAGGTGGCGCTGCGCGAGCTGATCGAGGCGCACCTGGACCACCGGCCGGTGCCGAAGAAGAAGGTCACGGCGGCGCCCGACAACGTCATCGACCTGATGGCCGCGCTGCAGGCGTCCATCGACACGGCGGGCAAGAAGGAGGCGAAGGAGGAGGGGGCGAGAGAAGGGGCCAAAAAGCCAACGAAAAAGGCCGCGGCGAAAACAAGCGATCGAAGTCGGTCCCGCACGACCGCGGAATCGATCAAGGGAACGAAAAAGGCCGCGGCCAAGAAGACCGCGGCCAAAACGACGACCGCACGGAAATCGGCCGCGAGCAGCACGTCGAAGACCGCCAAATCCACCCCCGCCAAATCCACGGCGAGGAAAGCGGGCCGGCGCGCCTCGTGACGCGTCACCGGCCCGCTCCCCGGGCGCGTCCTCAGCCGGTGGGCCCGGCGCCCTCCGGGGCGTCCTCGCCGAGGGCCGTACGGGCAGTGGTGACGAGGCCGTCCGCACCGCACTGCTCGGCCACCGTCAGGCCCTCGCGCAGCCGTTCGGCCGCTTCGTCGTGCCGCCCGGACTCCCGCAGCGCCAGACCGTGGTCGACCAGCGCCGCCGCGAACTCGTAGCGGCAGGGCGCCCGGCGCAGGTGCTGCACGGCTCTGGCGAGCTTGGCCAGGCGCTCCGCCGGCGCGGCCATGACCGCCGACCTGCGCAGCGCCTCACCGACGGCCGTCTCCGTGCCGAACCGGTTGGCGTGCTGCAGCGCCTGGTCCGACAGGGCCCGGGCGCGCTCGGGCTCGTCCTGCGCGAGCGCCTCGGCGAGGTCGAACGCCCACGGCGCCCACAGGGTGTTGTGCCTGCCGCGCTCCTCCAACCGGCGCCCGGCCGCCTCCAGCTCGGCGACGGCCTCCTTGACCTTGCCCCGCGCCAGCAGCAGCCGGCCCGCCAGACAGGCGGCGTCGGGCAGGACGATGGCCGGTGAATAGGGCGGGCAGAAGGAGTTCTTCTCGGCCACTTCCTGCGCCTCGTCGACCTTGCCCCGGGCCAGGAGGGTGTCGATGAGCATGCAGGTGCCGTCCCACTGGATGGGCAGCCCCGGGCCGAGCCGGTCGGCCAGGCCCAGCCCCTTGCGCAGCGCCTCCTCGGCCGCCACGAGGTCGCCGCGGCGGCGCAGCACCAGGCCGCGGAAGTCGTGGGCGAAGGCCAGGTGGGCGCCGCTCCAGCCGGAGATCTCGAAGGCGCGCACCGCCTCGTCGAACAACTCCTGGGCCTCGTCGAGCCGGTCGCAGTAGGCGTAGGTGATGCCCACGACGCTGGGGATCTCGAAGCCCCACTCGGTGTTGGTCCAGCCCATGCCGTCCGCGAGGCGGCCGTCGACCAGCGCGCGGTCGATGAACTCGGTGACCTGCAGGGCGTTCTCGGCGCGGATCATGCCGTCGAAGCCGCGCAGCACGAGCAGGGCGCGCTCGGCGTTGTCCCGGCCCTCCAGCCGGCAGGCGAGCTCGGCGATGCGCCGGGAGCGGCCCTGGGAGTCCTCCTCCTCGATCTGGATGCCCTTCCACATGTAGTGGGCCGCCTGCAGGCGCATCCTCCCGGGGCCGGACGGGGTGCGGGAGGCCTGGTCGGCCACCACGTCGGCGGCCTCGCGCAGCTGGTTGTTGTGCGCGTACGCCTGGGAGAGCCGGTAGGTGGCGTCCACCCGCAACTCCTCGCTGAGCCCGGGCAGTTCCAGGGCGTTGCGCAGGTGGTTGACGGTGGTCCTGGGCGAGGTGAGCAGCGTGGCGCAGCCCAGCTCGTACAGCAGGGTGGCCTTCTCCTCCTCGGGCGGCGGCTCCTGCAGGGCGCGCTCCAGGCAGCGGCGGGCGGCGTCCGGTGCGCCGACCGCGAGGTGCTCCCGGGCCGCGGCGCGCAGCTGGCTGACCACGTCGGGGTCCTGGTCGGGGTGCACTTCGAGCAGGTGGCGGGCGGAGACGGCCACGCCCTGGCCGGCGTCGGCGGACAGCCACGCGGCCTGTCCGTGCATGGCGGTGCGGGTCGCGGCCGGGATGGCCCGGTAGACGGCGGTGGCGATCAGCGGGTGGGCGAACTCCAGGGTGCTGGAACCGGTCAGGATGCGGGCCTCGCGCAGCCGGTCGGCGGCGACGGCCGCCTCCGAGGGCCCCATGCCGGCCAGCCCGGTGACCAGCTTGGCGTCGATCTCCGTGCCCAGGACGGCCGCGGCCCAGGCGAAGCGGGTGGCGGAGGGGCCCATCTGTTCGAGCCGGGCGACCAGGCCCTTGCCGCGGGCGGCGGCGCCGAGGTCGCGCAGCAGCACGGCCGACTCCTCCACCGGGTTCATGTCCCGGTCCTGCGCCTTGGCTATCAGCTCGACCGTGTCGTAGGGGTTTCCGCCGGTGACGGCCCACACCTCGCGGCAGAAGGGGTCGTCGGCCTTCGGCCCGAGGGCTTCGCGCACCAGCCCGGCCACGGCCTCGGGCGTCAGGGCCCGCAGCTCGACGGGGCGCACGCCCCTGGCCTCGACCAGCGTGCGGAAGGCCGGGGTGTGGGCGGGCAGTTCCTCGGGCCGGTAGGCCAGCACCAGCAGCAGGGGCAGCTCTCCCAGCCGCACGGCGAAGGAGGTGAGCCAGCCGAGGGATTCGGGGTCGCACCAGTGGGCGTCGTCGATGACGACGACGAGCCGCCGGCCGCCCTGGGCGAGCTGGGTGATCACCCAGTCCAGGCCGTCGCGCACGCCCTGCGGATCGGCCTGCCGCTCGATGGGCGGCACGATGCCCAGGGCGGGCCCGGCGATGTCGTACCAGCCGCCCAGCATCTCCTGCCGGGCGGCGGGCGTCATCGCCGCGAGCGTGGGCTGCAGCAGCTGGCGGACGACATTGAAAGGGACCTGCTCGGCCGACTTGCTGCCGCGACCGAACAGGACCGTGCAGCAGGCGCATTCGGCGGCCATGCGCCGGGCCTCGTTGAGCAGGGCCGTCTTGCCCAGCCCGGCCTCGCCGCTGAAGAGCAGCAGCCCGCCGCCCCGGCCGGGCTCCCGGTCCTTCCCGAGAGGACCTCGGCCGCACAGGCCGTGCACCGCCTGCTCGACGACGGCGAGCTCGCGCTCCCGCTCGAACAGGGCGGCAGATGGGTTCGGTTCACGCTGATGCCCCGACATGACGATGTCTCCCCGGAGGATGTGGTGGGCCGAGCCTAGCCCCGTGGGAGGGCACGGGGGCAGGGTTCGCCGGAGGACCACCCGTGAGCGTGATCGCCCCCGCCTTCCGAACGCCCATGCAGCGCGTTCGGAAACGCATTCGCATATCCCTGTGCGGGCCATTATGACGGTCCGCGAATTCCCCGTCAGGCCGATCTGCGAATATGACAACTTCGCGCCGGAGCACCACGGGACCGGCTACGCTCCATGTCGCGCAGCGAGCCGTCTTGACTTTCGGCTCGCCGCGGCCGAGTGCCGTGGCACCGCCCCGGGAGCGCCGTTCTGCTCCCGTACGCACTCCCCGCCGTGCGCTGCACGAAGCTGTCCGCATTTCCGCTTTCCCGTCCGAAGTCTTTCCACGTTCCGCACCAAGTGTTTCCCGAGGATCTCGATGGTTGGTTCTGGCTCGTCGGCTCCCAGGCGGCCCGCGTCGGCGCTGATATGGCTGATCTCCCCCCTGGTCCTGGCCGTCTGCTCGGTCGCGGCGGTCCTGTCCGTGACGCCGGCGGCCCGGGCACCCGTGGCCTGGTGCGGGGCCGCCGCCACGGTGGCCGTGGCCCTGGCCGCCGCCGAGGCGGCCCGGCGCGGGCGGGTGATCACCGCACTGCGCCGCCGGCAGGCCGACCGCGACGCCGAACTGCAGCACCGGCTGGACCAGCACGAGGCCGAGACCTGGCGGTTCGCCCGTGAGGTCCTGCCCGAGGCGCTGAAGCTGATGCGCCGGGGCGCCCCCACCGACCAGGTGGTCAGGGTGACGATCCCCTCCCACGACCTGGAGCCGTCCTTCGCCTCCGCCCACCGGGCCGTCGTGCGCTCCGTGATCGAGGCGGTGCAGGCGGAGGAGGCCCTGCGTGACGCCGCGCACCGGGCGTTCGTCAACATCGCCCGCCGGATGCAGGCCATCGTGCACCAGCAGGCGTACGACATCCGGGAGATGGAGCACAAGCACGGCAACAACCCCGACGTCTTCGGCGACCTGCTGCACCTGGACCACGGCAACGCCCTGACCGGCCGCCTCGCGGACAGCATCGCCGTCCTCGGCGGTTCGCGTCCCGGCCGGCAGTGGCGCTCCGAGATCCCGCTGTACAACGTGCTGCGCGGGGCGATGTCCCGGATCCTGGAGTACAAGCGCGTCGACCTGCACTCGGTGGCCGACGTCGCCGTCGTGGGACCGGCCGTCGAACCCGTCATCCACGCGCTGGCCGAGCTGCTCGACAACGCCACCCGCTACTCGCCCCCGCAGACCCGGGTGCACCTGACCGCCGTCGACATCCAGTCCGGCATCGCGATCGAGATCGAGGACGCCGGCGTGGGCCTGACCGACGAGGCCCGCCGCCGTACCGACCGGGTGCTGTCCAAGGAGGGCGGCCTGGACCTGGACGACCTCGGCGAGTCCCCGCGGCTGGGCCTGGCGGTGGTCAGCCGGCTGGCCGACGACTACGACTTCCTGGTCTCCCTGCGGCCCTCGGCGTACGGCGGCGTCCGCGCGGTGCTGGTCATCCCCCCGGAGCTGATCACCGCGAGCCGGTTCCCCGGCGGCGACATCGCCCGGGCCCCCAAGCTCCCGCCGGCGAAGAAGAAGCGGCGTCCGGGCGGCATCCCGATGCAGCCGACGTCCTCGCCCATCATGGACAACCCCATTCCCCCGCCCCAGGCCGACAACGGCCTCCCCCAGCGCCGTCGCCGGCGCGGTCCGGCCCCGCTGCCCTTCGGCCGGGGCGCGGCCGCCGAGCGGCAGCGGGCACGGGCCGCCGAGGGGCGCGCGCCCGCGCCACCCGCCGCGGAGGAGCCGCCGCCCCAGCCGGGACTGTGGCTGGCCGCCTTCACCAGCGGCATCAACGGAGAGCTGCCGGAGCAGGACGGGCAGCCGACCAATGACATCCCGTCAGACAAGGAAGAGTAGCCAAGTGACGCAGCAGCCGCGGTTCAACATGGACTGGATGCTCAAGGACCTGGCCACCAGCGTCCCCCAGACCCGCCACGTGATCGTGCTGTCGTCGGACGGCCTGCGCATGGCCCAGTACGGTACGGAGGCGGAGGTGGCCGACCGGCTGGCCGCCGCCTGTGCCGGCCTGCAGAGCCTCTCGACCGCCATCGCCTCGGAGTTCCCGCACGGGGACGGCGAGATGCGGCTGGTGGTGATCGAGGTCGACGGCGGGTTCTTCTACCTGATGGCCGCCGGCGCGGGGGCCTACCTGGCCGTGCTGGCCGACGACGACGTGGACGCCGGGCTGATGGGCATGAAGATGCGCGACCTGGTGGCGCGCATCGGCTCCCACCTGACCAGTCCGCCCCGGGTCAGCGGGTCGGTGACATGAGCGCACCGCAGAACCCCCGGCAGCCCGGCGCCGAGCCGCCCGGCAACCCCGACCGGCTCTACATCCTCGGCGGCGAGGGCGAGGCCAGGTCCTCCGCCCCGCACCTGGACCTGGTGACGCTGGTCGTCTCCCGCAGCGAGCCCGACCCGGGTCTGCAGCCGGAGCACGCCGCCGTGGTGCGCATGTGCGACTACCCGCTGTCCGTGGCGGAGATATCCGCGTACCTCGAGCTGCCGGTGAGCACGCTGACACCCGTGCTCACCGAGCTGCTCTCCCGCGGCCGGGTGGAGGCCCGGCCCCCGATCCCGGCGGCGGCGCTGCCCGACGTCAGTCTCCTTGAGGCGGTGATGCATGGACTACAAAAGCTCTGACGGCTACGCCGGGCCGCGCAGCGAGGACATCCTTCCTGCCACCGCCACCGCGGCCGTGAAGGTCGTGATCGTCGGAGGCTTCGGGGTCGGCAAGACGACCCTGGTCGGCTCGGTCAGCGAGATCCGGCCGCTGACCACCGAGGAGACGATGACCCAGGCCGGGGTCGGCGTGGACGACCTGGCGGGCATCGAGCACAAGACCGAGACCACCGTCGCCATGGACTTCGGTCGCATCAGCATCAACGACCAGCTGGTGCTCTACCTCTTCGGCACGCCCGGCCAGGAGCGGTTCTGGTTCCTGTGGAACGGGCTGTTCGAGGGCGCCCTGGGTGCCGTGGTGCTGCTCGACACCCGCCGGATGGAGGTCAGCTACGACGTCATCGGCCGCCTGGAGGAGCGGGGCGTGCCGTTCGTCGTCGCGGTCAACGCCTTTCCCGGCGCCCCGAGGTACCCCATGTCCGAGCTGCGGGTGGCCATGGACCTGGACGAGACCGTGCCCATGGTCGACTGCGACGCCCGCGACCGCTCCTCCTGCCGCGACACGCTCATGGCGCTCATGCGCTACCTCTACACCCTGACCACCGTTTCCGCGGAGACACAGTGACCAACCCCCCCGAACACGCCAGCACCGACTCCCTGACCGCTCCCCCGCCGCAGTGCCCGGCCCACGCCCTGGGCGGCCGGGGCCCCGGCGGGGTGACGCGGCTGTACGGCCCGCAGGCCGAGGCCGATCCGTACGGCCTGTACGAGCGGCTGCGCACCGAGCACGGCCCGGTGGCCCCGGTGCTGCTGCACGGCGACCTGCCCGCCTGGCTGGTGCTGGGCTACCGGGAGAACCTGGACGTCACGCGCACCCCCTCCCGCTTCTCCCGGGACTCGCGGCACTGGCGGGACATGCGCGAGGGCAGGCTCACCCCCGACCACCCGCTGGCGCCGATCTCCACCTGGCAGCCGGTGTGCGTCTTCGCCGACGGCCAGGAGCACGAGCGCTGGCGCGGCGCCGTCAACGACGGCATCGCACGCTTCGACAAGCGCGGCATCCGCCGGCATGTGACGGAGTGCGCGAACCAGCTGGTCGACCACTTCTGCGCGGCGGGCACGGCCGATCTCGTGGGGCAGTTCGCCGAGCACCTGCCGATGATGGCGATGACGCAGCTGCTGGGCATGCCGGAGGAGTACAGTCCCCGGCTGGTGAGCGCCGCCCGCGACATGATCAAGGGCACGGAGACGGCCGTCGCGAGCAACGAGTTCGTGCAGGAGACCCTGCGCAAGCTGGTGGCCCGCAAGCGCGTGCAGCCCGGGGCCGACTTCACCACCTGGATGCTGGAGCACCCCTCCGGCCTGTCGGACGACGAGGTGCAGCAGCACCTGCGCCTGGTGCTGATCGCCGCGTTCGAGACGACCGCGAACCTCATCGCCAACACGCTGAAGATGGTGCTCACCGACGTGCGCTTCCGGGCGTCGCTGGCGGGCGGCCACATGACGCTGCCGGACGCGGTCGAGCAGGTGCTGTGGGACGAGCCGCCGTTCATCACCATCCTGGGCCGGTGGGCGACCCAGGACACCGAGCTCGCCGGCCAGCCGATCAAGGCGGGCGACGCGCTGGTGCTGGGCCTGGCCGCGGCCAACATGGACACGGCCGTGCGCCCCGACCTGGACGCGCCCATCCACGGCAACCGCGCCCACCTGGCCTTCAGTGGCGGCGCGCACGAGTGCCCCGGGCAGGACGTGGGCCGGGCCATCGCGGGCACGGGCATCGATGCCCTGCTGCTGCGACTGCCCGACCTCACGCTCGCCGTCGAGGAGTCCGAGCTGACCTACCGCTCGTCCCTGATGTCACGCCACCTGACGTCGCTGCCGGTGCGGTTCACCGCGCACCGGCCGCGCCGGCCCGAGCTGACCTCCGGGCCGGACGCGGACGTTCAGACCGGGAGCCCCGCGCAGTCGGTGGCCATCCCGGCGCCGTCGCGGGCACCCGCGCCGTCCGCCGGGCGGTCCTCCTGGTGGAGGTCGCTGACGAACTGGCTGCGACGGTCGTAGTCGTCGTAGCCGTCCTGCTCCAGCAGGTCCCACCACCAGGCGATCGACGGGACGGGCAACGGTGCCGTGCTGTCGTCCGAGGGCCGCGTCGCCCACCAGGCGGAGAGGTCCACCGTACGGGGGTCGGCGTACCGGGAGCAGGAGGCCGCCCAGTCGAGGTGGCCCCGGACGAACTGGCCGAGCGCGACCAGGTAGCAGCGCAGCTCCACCCCGGCGCGGCGCCAGACCTGTTCGCGCAGGCGCAGGAAGCAGGTCATGACGCGGTCGCGCATCGCCATGGCCTCGGCCTGCACCTTGGCGGGCGACGTACCGCGCTCGTGGGCGAGGACGTCGATCAAATTGAGATGGTCACCGGCACGGTGGATCTCCTTGTTGCGCGAATAGAAGTCGTTGTCCCATGCGACGAGGGTCCAGGTCATCTCGGTGAGAGCTCTGACCTCGGGCCGGTCGAGCTCCTGGTCGGGCAGGTCGTAGCCGCCCGCGATGTCCATGAGCGCCGTCGAGGGCGCCATGCCTATCGCGCGCATCCACATCGCGGCGTAGTCGTTCAGGGTGGGCAGCACCCGGTCCCTGCGACAGGCCGCCTCCCACACCAGGCCCGACAGGTAGATGCGCATGCCCTCGGTCCAGCGGCGCAGTTGCCGGGGGCTGGCGTAGTCGGCGAGCTCGGTGCGGATCGCGCGCAGCGCGGCCGCGTGCGGCGAGTCGTCGGGCCACGCGGGCGAGGGCGCCTCCAGGACGCGCATGATGCGCGAGGTCGCGTGGGCGAGGCCGTGGGCGGTGGCCCGCGACTCGTCGCACAGGGCGTCGTCGAGGGAGAAGAGCACGGAGTGCATCTTCGCCACGACGCTGAGGGGGCCCATCTGCCCGTAGGGCATGGTCTTGGCCGTGAGCCCGCCGAAGTCGCACTGGCTCAGTCGCTTGCGTTGCTGCCGCGACGTGTCCAGCTGTTTCTGCAGCATCCACTCCACGGAGATGTGGTCGAGTTCGCGAACCCGCGGATGCATGGCCGGCGGTATCGGGCAGTAGAAAGGAACGTTCTCCAGGGGCTGGACCTTGATCCGATCCCGTACGCGTGTCACGCCGCCTCCCCAGGCCGACTGCAGCGTTCCTGTCCGCTTTTGCGCGGTACCTGCCCACGTCGGGGGGCGGATAACCCGCATGCGCCACCGGCGCACGAGGTTCCGGCGCGGAGCGCAAGGATCGGTTCGGATCGTTTTCGATCGCATCAAGCCAAACGCATTTTCCAGGGGAGTAGGAACGGTTGAATATTGCACACCGTTGTCGAGGATTTCTCCCCATGATCCGCCATAAGCGGAGTCGTCCCGCGCATGGCCGGATCTCGCCCCCGCGTGGTGACGCGGACAGGCCACCGGGCATCCCCCACACTGGTGACGGGGGCGCACGAGGGAGAGACGTCATGACGCTGCGGTCGTGGGCGGAGCGACCGGCCCGGTTCCTCGCCACGCCGTGGTGGCGGGCCCTTGCCGCCCTGGCCGCGGGGGCGCTGCCGGCCCTGGCCTTCCCGGCTCCCGCGCTGTGGTGGCTGGCCTGGGTGGCCCTCGTGCCGTGGCTGCTGCTGCTCCGCTCCGCCGGAAGCGCCCGGCGGGCGGCGCTGGAGGGCTGGCTGGGCGGGGCCGGCTTCCTGCTCGCGGTGCACCACTGGCTGCTGCCGAGCCTGCACGTCTTCATCCTCGTACTGGCCGCCCTGCTGGGCCTGTTGTGGCTGCCGTGGGGGCTGGCCGTCCACCGGCTGCTGGGCGGCGCTCCCGGGCCCGGCCGGGTGGCGGCGGCGCTGCTGGTGGTGCCGTCCGGCTGGCTGCTGGTCGAACTCGTCCGCTCCTGGGAGTACTTGGGCGGCCCGTGGGGCCTGCTGGGCGCCAGCCAGTGGCAGGTCGCCCCCGCCCTGCGACTGGCGTCCGTGGGCGGGGTGTGGCTCGTCGGCCTGGTGCTGGTGGCCGTCAACACCGCACTGGCGGCACTGCTGTGCGCGCCCCGCGCCCGGGCCGCCGCGGCGACGGGCCTGACCGGGTGCGCGGCGCTGGTGTGCGCGGTGTGGCTGTGCGCACCGGTGCCCGCCCTCGCCGGCACCGCCCGTATCGCCGTCGTCCAGCCCGGGGTCGTCGACGGAGCCGGCAGCGTGCAGCGCCGTTTCGATGTGCAGGAGGACCTCACCCGCAGGCTGGCCGGGCAGCGGCTGGACCTGGTGGTGTGGGGCGAGAGCAGTGTGGGCCAGGACCTGGGGCGGCGGCCGGACCTGAGCGCGCGCCTGGCCGCGCTCTCCCGCACGGTCGGCGCGGACCTGCTGGTCAACGTGGACGCCCGCCGCTCGGACAAGCCCGGCATCTTCAAGAGTTCGGTGCTCGTCGGCCCCGACGGCCCCACCGGCGACCGCTACGACAAGATGCGGCTGGTGC
Organism: Streptomyces sp. PKA51; assembly: GCF_057552455.1. NCBI lineage: Bacteria > Bacillati > Actinomycetota > Actinomycetes > Kitasatosporales > Streptomycetaceae > Streptomyces > Streptomyces sp. PKA51. The sequence continues at coordinate 17,390 of NZ_BAAJPZ010000001.1, read as the reverse complement.
CCTTCGGCGAGTACGTCCCGGCCCGCTCGGTGCTGGGCTGGGCCACCTCGGTGGGCAAGGCGGCGGGCGAGGACCGGATGCGCGGGGAGAAGCAGGTCGTGATGCGGCTGCCCGACACGCGCGGCAGCGGCCTGCGGCTCGGCCCGCTGGTGTGCTTCGAGTCGGCGTTCCCCGACATGACCCGGCAATTGACGCGGGACGGGGCGCAGGTGCTGGTGGCGCAGTCGGCGACGTCCACCTTCCAGGACAGCTGGGCGCCGGCTCAGCACGCCTCGCTGGCCGCGCTGCGTGCCGCCGAGACATGGCGGCCGGTGGTGCACGCGACGCTCACCGGGGTGAGCACGGTGGCCGATCCGCGCGGCCGGATCACCGGCGAGCGGCTGGGCACGGACCGCAGCGCGGCTGCCGTCTACGACGTGCCGCTGGCGCGGGGCGAGAGCCCGTACGTCCGGGCCGGGGACTGGGCGGTGTACGCAGCGCTCGCGGTGCTCGCGGTCTATTGCGCGGCGGAGTTCTTCCGCTGGGCGGCGATGCGGAACCCTGCGGGCGGCTGAGCCCCGGTCCCGGCCTTGCGCCGTTTCCGGGCGGGGCCTGCCGCCCGCTCGCGCCGCCGAGCCCGCGGACCGGGCTTCGCCCCGAGTCCTCCCTCGCCGGACGGGCCGGGCGGGTGTGACGGGCGTGACGGGCCGGACGGCACCGGACCGCGCCGTCATGCGACCGGCGTCGGCCGGGGCGGCCGGGCCGGGGGGTGCCAGTCGGCGATGCCGTCGAGGCTGCGCAGGACCGTGCGGGGGCCGAGGCGGTCGGCCGTGGTCACGGCGGCCGCACGCAGGGCGCAGGCCAGGGGTGAGGCAAGGCGGGTGAGCCGGGCGACGCGCTCCGCACGCCGGACGACCGCCGTCGTGCGGGGCAGGCGGAGCCGGGTGTAGTCCTCCAGGGCCGCCGGCACGTCGTCGCCGGCGCCGGCGAGGACGTGGGCGAGGACGACGGCGTCCTCGACGGCCTGGCAGCCGCCCTGGCCGATGTTGGGCGGCATGGCGTGGGCGGCGTCGCCGATGACGGCGACGCGGCCGCGGTGGTGGGCCGGGAGCGGGGCGGTCATGGCGTGGACGTCGTTGCGCAGGATCGCCGCGGGGTCGACGGCGTCGAGCAGGTCGGGCACGGGGTGGTGCCAGTCGCCGAAGAGGCGGCGGAGCTGGGCGAGGTCGCCGCCCGGCGAGGCGGCCCGGCGGGGTGCGTTGGCCTGGGCGTAGGCGTAGACGCGGCCGCCGGAGAGGGGGACGGTGCCCCAGATGCGGCCGCGTCCCCAGGTCTCGTGCGGGGTGAAGGGGGAGCTCGGGGCGGGCGCCACGAACCGCCAGACGGTGGCTCCGGTGTAGCGGGGCGCGGGGTGGCCGGGGAAGAGGACGGCGCGGGCGGCGGAGTGGATGCCGTCGGCGGCGACGACGAGTTCGGCTTCGAGGTCGCCGCCGGGGGCGGTGACGCGGGCGGGCCGGCCGGGGCCGCCGGGGTCGGCGAGGGCGGCGGGGGCACCGGTGCGCACGGCGCCGTCGGGGAGCCGGGCGGCGAGCAGGCCGGCGAGGTCGGCGCGGTGGACGAGGGCGACGGGGCCGCCGAAGCGCCGGGCGGCGGCCTCGCCGTCGGTACGGGAGAGCCAGCGGCCGCCGGGCAGGCGCACTCCGCCGTCGGACTGCCAGGCGGACAGGGCCCGGACGTCGTCGCCGGCGCCGAAGGTGTCCAGGGCGCGCTGGGCGTTGGGGGCGAGGGCGATGCCGGCGCCGACGGGCTCCAGGGCGGCGGCGCGTTCGAGGACGGTGACGGCCCAGCCGTCGTGGTGCAGGGCGGCAGCGGCGGTCAGGCCGCCGATCCCGCCGCCGATGACGACGGCGCGGGGTGCGGACGCGGGGACGGGCACAAGAACCTCCGGTCACTACAGCTGTAGTTTCACGGAACGACGTTACTACAGGTGTAGTGAGGCCGGTAGGCGGCCGGTAGATTGGAGCCGTGCGTTCCGAGAAGTCCGGCACCACCCGGCACACCGCCCCCACCCCGTCGCGCGCCCAGCTGATCGCCGACACCGCCCTCGTCCTCCTCGCCGAGCGCGGGATGCGCGGGCTGACCCACCGCGCCGTCGACGAGGCCGCCGGACTGCCGACGGGCTCGACCTCCAACCTCGCCCGCACCCGGGCCGCCCTGCTGGAGGCGGCGGTGCGCCGGCTGGGCGAGCGGGAGGAAGAGGTGCTCACGCCGCGGGAGATGCCGGATCCGGCGGCCGGGCTCGACGCCCTGGCCGAGGCGATCGCCCTCGCGCTGCACCGCTCGCTGACCGGACCGCGCGAACTGCTGCTCGCCCGCTACGAGCTGGCCCTGGAGGCCGCGCGCCGACCGGAGTTGCGCGCCATCTACGACGCCACCGGCAGGAAGCGGTTCCGCGAGCCGGTGGTGGCCCTGATGGCGGCGGCGGGCTCCACCGAGCCCGAGCGGCACGCGCTGTCGCTCGTGGCGTGGTGCGAGGGCATGATGTTCGCCTGCGCCGCCGGCTCGTACCACGCCGAGACACCCGGCCGGGCGGAGCTGCACCGCGGGGTCACCGAGCTCCTGCGCGGAGCCCTGCGGCCCGCCCCGTAAGGGGCGCCGGTCGCCGGCGCAATTCCGTGGCGCAGCGTCCCGCTCGGCGTCCATCATGGACGGCATGATCACGATCACGTCGGAACGCCCCAAGCCGTCAACCTACGCCGGGGAACGCGAGATGCTCGAAGGGTGGCTCGACCACCACCGGGCGACCCTCGCCCTGAAGTGCGCCGACCTCACCGACGAGCAGCTGCGCGAGGCGTCCGTGCCGCCGTCCGTCATGTCGCTGATGGGGCTCATGCGACACATGGCCGAGGTCGAACGCTACTGGTTCCGCCGTGTCCTGGACGCCGAGGACGCCCGGCCGATCTACTACACCGACGCCGAACCCGACAAGGACTTCCTCGTCACCGCCGAGGACTCCGGCGACGAGGCGTACGCCACCTGGCAGCAGGAGATCTCCGTGGCCCGGGAGCGGGCCGCGGCCCGCTCGCTGGACGACGCGAGCCTGGGCCGGCACCGCTCGCGCACCGACCCGATCACCCTGCGCTGGATCCTCACGCACATGATCGAGGAGTACGCGCGGCACAACGGCCACGCGGACCTCATCCGCGAGCGCATCGACGGCGCGACGGGCGACTGACCCGCGCGCGGGGCGACCCCGCGCATCGTCTTCGCCCGCGCGGGGCATTCCCAACGCACCCTGCGGGACAGCAGCGTTGGGCGGGTGCATCGAGTGCCCGCTGCGACGGTCTGGGTGGCGGTGGCCATGGCGGCCGCCGCCGGCTGTGTCTCCGTCCCCCGTCACCTGCCCCCGCAGGGCCCGGCCGGTGCGGCCGGCGCGCCCCGGCTGATCCACGGCCCGGACCGCGAGTCCCTGGCCGTCACCGGGCCCGACGCCTCCGGCCCACCGGCGCCCGCCACACCCGGGGCCCCGGCGGGCCCGGACGGTCCGGACGGTCCGGTCGGCCCGGACGGCTCGGCCGGCTCGGCCGGCGGGACGCCCGTACCCGGGCCGGCACCCGGCGCGGTGGGGACCGACGGCCGCGTCGCGCAGCCGCTCGGCGGACCGGGCGACGGCGGCAACAACGGTGGCGCGGCGAGGCCACCTGCCGGTGGTTCTGCCGGCTCCACGGGCCCGGCCCCCTCGGACGACGCGGCGCCTCCCCCGACGCTGTCCGCTCCCCCGCTTCTCACCGCTCCCGCCCGGCCCCCGCGGACTCCCGCCCCGCCGGAGCGCTCCCGGCAGGAGCGGCACGAGGACGATCAGGAGCACGAGCAGGGGCGCGAGCAGGAGCCGCGGCGGGCGGCGCCGCCCGCGGCCCCGCCCGGCCGCGGCGGCACCGGGGTGTGCGCCCTGGGCGAGACGTACGGCCGCTGGCAGCAGGGGGGCGACGCCTCGCGCATCTGCCGCCAGGTCTACGGGCGCTGAGCACCGCGAGCGCCCGGCGGCGGTGCGACGGGGTGCGGTGGGGCGTCTCAGACCTGCAGGTCCGGGATCCGCCAGTCGATGGGCTCGTGGCCCTGGGACGCGATGGCCTCGTTGATCTGGGTGAAGGGCTTGCTGCCCATGAACTTCTTCGCCGACAGCGGCGAGGGGTGGGCGCCCTTGACCACGACGTGGCGCTCCTGGTCGATCAGGGGCAGCTTCTTCTGCGCGTAGTTGCCCCACAGCACGAAGACGGCCGGGTCCTGGCGGGCGGCCACCGCGCGGATGACCGCGTCGGTGAACTTCTCCCAGCCCTTGCCCTTGTGCGAGTTGGGCTCTCCGCCGCGCACCGTCAGCACCGCGTTGAGCAGCAGGACGCCCTGCTCGGCCCACGGCATCAGGTAGCCGTTGTCGGGCACGTCGTGGCCGAGCTCGTCGCACATCTCCTTGTAGATGTTGCGCAGGGAGGGCGGCGTACGGACGCCGGGGCGCACCGAGAAGCACAGGCCGTGGCCCTGGCCGGGGCCGTGGTAGGGGTCCTGGCCGAGGATGAGGACCTTGACCCGGTCGTACGGCGTGGCCTCCAGGGCGGCGAAGACCTCCCCGCGGGGCGGGTACACCGGGGCCTTCGTCCGCTCCTCCTCGACGAACTCGGTGAGCTCCTTGAAGTAGGGCTTCTCCAGCTCCTCGGCGAGGACAGCGTGCCAGGACTCGGGCAGCACGTCGGTGACGGTCACGTCGCAACCTCCGAAGGTTCGTTCCGTTCTCGTGCCAGAACTTACCGGTGGCCACTGACAACGCCGTCCGCACGGTCCTTCCGGCGACCGCCCCGGGGCCTTCAGAAACCGGCGTTGAGGAACAAACCGCCGTCCACGACGAGGGTCTGCCCGGTCACCCAGCCCGCCGCGTCGGACAGCAGGAAGGCGGCGGCGCCGGCGACGTCCTGCGGCAGGCCCAGCCGCCGCAGCGGGTAGGCGGCCGCGGCCTCCTCCTCGCGCCCCTCGTACAGGGCGGCGGCGAACTTCGTCTTGACCACCGCCGGGGCGATGGCGTTGACCCGGACGCCGGGCGCGAACTCGTGCGCCAGCTGCAGCGTGAGGTTGACCATGGCGGCCTTGCTCATGCCGTACGCGCCGACGAACGGGGAGGGCGCGAGACCGGCGACGGAGGCGATGTTGAGGATCGCGCCGCCGTGGTCCTTCTGCCAGGCCTTCCAGGTCTGCTGGGCGAAGCCGAGCGCCGAGACGACGTTGGTCTCGAAGACCTTGCGGGCCACCGCCAGGTCGACCTCGGCCAGCGGCCCGAACACCGGGTTCGTCCCGGCGTTGTTGACCAGGTAGTCCACCCGGCCGAAGGTCTCCATGGCCCGCTCGACGGCGGCGGCCTGGTGGGCCTCGTCGTGGGCCTTGCCCTGCACGCCGACCGCCCGGTCGGCGCCGAGGCGCTCGGTGGCCTCCTGCAGGGCGTCCGCGCTGCGCCCGGTGATCACGACCCGGTCGCCGCGGGCGACGAGCGCCTCGGCGATGCCGTAGCCGATGCCCCGGCTGGCGCCGGTGACCAGGGCGACGCGTCCGGTGCCCTCCTGCTGCGGTGCGCTCATGGTCCTTTTTTCCGTTCCTCGGCCGGGTCGGTCGGTGCGTGGGTCGGTGCTTCGGTCGGTACGCCCGTCAGTCGAGCGGGCCGCCGGCCACGTAGAGCACCTGGCCGGAGACGAATCCGGCCTGCTCGCCGGCGAAGAAGGCGATGGCGTTGGCGACGTCCTCGGGCTCGCCGACGCGCTGCACCGGGATCTGGCTCGCGGCCGCGGCCTTGAAGTCGTCGAAGCCCATGCCGACGCGCTCGGCCGTGGCGGCCGTCATGTGGGTGGCGATGAAGCCGGGTGCGACCGAGTTGGCGGTGATGCCGAACTTGCCGAGTTCCTTGGCGAGCGTCTTGGTCAGGCCCTGCATGCCCGCCTTGGCGGCGGCGTAGTTGGCCTGGCCACGGTTGCCGAGGGCCGAGCTGCTGGAGAGGTTGACGATGCGGCCGAAGCCGGCGTCCACCATGTGCTTCTGGCAGGCGCGCGACATCAGGAACGCGCCGCGCAGGTGCACGTTCAGCACCGTGTCCCAGTCGCTCTCGCTCATCTTGAACAGGAGGTTGTCGCGCAGCACGCCGGCGTTGTTGACGAGGACGACGGGCGGGCCGAGCTCCTCGGCGACGCGGGCGACGGCGGCCTCCACCGCGGCGGCGTCGGAGACGTCGCAGCCGACGGCGAGCGCCCTGCCCCCGGCGCCGGTGATCCGCGCCACGGTGTCCGCGCAGGCCGCCTCGTCGAGGTCGAGCACGGCGACGGCGTACCCGTCGGCGGCCAGGCGCACGGCGGTGGCGGCGCCGATGCCGCGGGCCGCGCCCGTGACGAGGGCGACGCGCTGCTCGGTGGTGGACATGCGGGTACTCCTCAGGTCGGGGGCGGCCCACCCGCCACGGAGCCGCGAGTGAGCAACCGCTCAGTAGCGTCGGTGATCAGACGCTAGAAGCCGCACCACGCACTGTCAACGCCCGATCCGGCCGGGGGCGTGCCCCGGCCGGATCGGCTACTTCACCAGCAGGTCGAGCAGGCGCTCGGACTCCCGCTCCGGGTCGCAGGTCAGCCCGGTGTGCACGGGCCCGGGCTGGACGACCGTGCTGCGGGGGGCGATCAGCCAGCGGAAGCGACGGCCCGCGTCGTCGCACGCCGCCTGGCCGGCGCGCTCGCCGCCCGCGCACACGCCCTCCACCGCGTGCAGCGCTGCGCGCACGCCCGCGACGTCGGCGGTGGGGTCCAGGGCCAGCAGCCGGGCCTCGTCCAGGTGGACACGGGCGGCGACGTACGCCTTGGCCTGGCAGTAGACGACGACTCCGGCGTTGATCTGCTCGCCGCGCTCCACGCGCGGCACGACGCGCAGCAGCGCGTACTCGAAGACCTCACGTGCGGTGCTGCCGTCACGTGCGGTGGTGCTGCGGCCCGTCACTTCGCGGCCTTTCCGTCGAGCCTGACACGTACCCACTCCGGCGCCTGGGAGGGCAGGTCGGCGGTGCGTTCGCCGATGGTGATGCCCGCGCCGACGACCGGTGCGCGCTCCAGCAGCACCTCGACGTAGGCGCGGCGCACGGCGTCGGGGTCGTCGAAGCCCGGCTCCCCGGCCAGCCACTCGTCGGGGACGTCGGCGACGACCTCGGTCAGCAGCTCCTCGGTGACCCGGGGCGCGAGCTCGGCGGCGGCCGCGGCCAGGTCGGGGCGGAAGGTCGCCAGTACGTGGTCGGAGGCGTCGTACGGCTTGGCGGCCGCGGTCCGGGCGCGCGGCCAGTTGTGGTGCCAGATCATGGTGGCCCCGTGGTCGATCAGCCACATCCGCCCGTGCCAGACGAGCAGGTTGGGGTTGCGCCAGGAGCGGTCGACATTGTTGATCAGCGCGTCGAACCAGATCACGCGCCCGGCCTCCACCGGGTCGGGCTCGAAGGCGAGCGGGTCGAAGCCGAGGGCGCCGGGCAGGAAGTCCATGCCGAGGTTGAGGCCGCCGCTGGCCTTGAGCAGCGCCTGGACCTCCTGGTCGGGCTCGCCGCGGCCGATGACCGGGTCCAGCAGGATCTGCGCCAGGTCCGGGATCCGCAGGCCCAGGCGGCGGCCGAGCTGCCCGCAGATCACCTCGGCGACGAGCGTCTTGGGGCCCTGTCCGGCGCCGGTGAACTTCATGACGTACGTGCCGAGATCGTCGGCCTCGACGATGCCGGGGAGCGACCCGCCCTCGCGCAGCGGCGCGACGTAACGGGTGGCCGTGACTTCGGGGAGCATCGCCCCAGGTTACTCGGCATGTCATGGCGTCGTTGAACAGCCGGGGCCGTCCGGCCGTACCCGTCGTCGAACCGGTGGGGCGCGGCTCCTCGCGCCCCACGGGCCCGAGAACAGCGAAGGAAAACGATCATGACGCATTCCTCCCTCGTCCCCGCCGGTGCGACCCGCCGCGGCGTCGTCGCGGCCGCCTCGGCCGCCTCCCTGGCCGCCGTCCTCGCCGCCTGCGGCGGCGGCAGCACGTCCTCCTCCGGCTCCTCGGGCTCCTCGGGCTCCGCCGCCACCGGCGGCGACGGCGACCGGCCGGCGGGCGCGGGCGAGGCGCTGGGCAAGGCGGCGGACGTCCCCGTGGGCGGCGGAAAGGTGTTCGCCGACCGCAAGGTGGTGGTCACGCAGCCGGCGAAGGGCGAGTTTAGGGCCTTCTCCGCGGTGTGCACGCATCAGGGCTGCCTGGTGCAGGACGTCACGGACGGCATCATCAACTGCCCCTGCCACCACAGCCGCTTCTCGGTGACCGACGGCAGCGTGCGCGGCGGCCCGGCCCAGCGGCCGCTGCCCGCGCAGAAGGTGTCGGTCAGCGGGGACTCTCTCGTGCTGGGGTGATTGCGCGGGCCGGCAAAGGGGCCCATCCTTCGTGGCGGACGTCCGGCGGACGGCCGGACGGCGACCGGAGCGGGGGTGGGCCATGCCGGCCGGCCAGCGGCGCGGACGCCGGGCGATGATGACCCCGGCCGAGCTCGACGCCTTCCTGACCGGCAGCCGCACCTGCCGGGTGGCGACGGCCGGCCCGGACGGGCGGCCGCACGTGGGACCGCTGTGGTTCGTCTGGGACGGCGCGGCGGTGTGGCTGTACTCCCTGACCCGCAGCCGGCGCTGGGCGGACCTGCGCCGGGACGCGCGTGTGGCCGTCGTGGTCGACGACGGGCAGGAGTACGGGGAGCTGCGCGGCGCGGAGCTGTCGGGCACCGCCGTCCGGGTCGGGGAGGCGCCGCGCACGGGCGAGCCGTGCCCGGAACTGCACACGCCGGAGCGTTTGTTCGCCGCGAAGTACTTCGGGCTCGCCGCGATCCCCCACGACGGACGGCACGCCTGGCTGCGGCTGACCCCGCAGGCGGTCGTCTCGTGGGACTTCCGCAAGCTCCCCCGCTGACCCGCCCGCCTCCGGCCGCGCCGACGCGGAGGCGGGAGCCGGGCGTCGCCTCCTGTCAGACGCCGGCCGGCACGGCGCCCGCGGCGTCGGCCGGGCAGCGGCCGCCGTGCCGGCTGCCCGCGGCGCGCAGCGCCTCGACGACGGCCCGCACGGAGGGCCGGCGGTCGGCGTCGGCGCGCCAGATGGCGAAGACGTGCCGGCACATCGTGTGCCGTACGGGCACGGTGCGCACGCCCTCCGGCACCGGGCCGCGGCCCAGCCGGGGGGCGACGGCGACGCCGAGCCCGGCCGCGACGAGGGCGAGCTGGGTGGGGTGTTCGTCGGCCATGTGCGAGATGCGGGGCTCGATGCCCTTGCCGCGCAGCGTGGACAGCAGCCAGTCGTGGCAGAACTCGCCCCGGGGCCAGGAGATCCATTCCTCGTCGGCGAAGTCCTCCAGCTCGGCGTCGGGGCGGTCGGCGAGCGGGTGGCCGGCGGGCACCGCGAGGTCGACGGGGTCGTCGAGGACCGGGGTGCGCATCAGTTCCTCGGGCACGGGCAGCGGCTTGTTGTACCAGTCGAGGACGACGGCGAGGTCGATGTCGCCGCTGACCACGCGGGGCACGGCCTCGTCCTGCTCCATCTCCACCAGGCGCGTGCGCAGCTGGGGGTGCTCGGTGCGCAGCCCGGCGAGGACGGCGGGGAACAGGCCGCGGGCGGCGGTGGGGAAGGCGCCGAGCAGCACCTGCCCGACGGCGTGCCCGCGCTGGGCCTCCAGGTCGGACTGGGCGAGCTCGACCTGGGAGAGGATGCGCGAGGCGTGCTCGGCGAGCAGCCGTCCGGCGTCCGTCAGCCGCACGCCGCGGCCGCTCTTGACCAGCAGTTGCTGTCCGGCCTCCCGTTCGAGCTTGGACAGCTGCTGGGAGACCGCGGACGTGGTCACGTGCAGGCCCTCGGCGGCGCCGCTGACGGATCCGTGGCGGGCGACGGCGTGCAGGGTGCGCAGGCGCTCCAGGTTCAACATGTAAGCGATGCTACGCGAAGCCCTCAAGATTAATTCGCTTGTCCTACGAGATTCCGGCCTTCATTGTGGGTGTCATGAGCACCGTCGCACCGCCTGGGCCCCCTGCCGCTTCCTCCCCATCCACCACTCCGGACACCTCCAGCGCCCCCGCTCCCACCGGCCGGGGGCGCACCGCTGTCGACTGGCGGATCCGCTTCGGCGTGCTCTCCGTGATCTGGGGCTTCAGCTTCCTGTTCATCAAGGTCGGCACCGACGGCTACGCGCCGCCGTACGTGTCGTTCGGCCGGATGTTCTTCGGCTCGGCCGTGCTCGCCGTGGTGCTCCTGGTTAAGCGCGACCGGCCGCCGCGGCCGCCGCGCACCTGGGCGCACCTGGCGGTGGCCGCCTTCCTGTGCAACGCCTTCCCGTTCACGCTCTTCGCCTACGCCGAGCTGACCATCCCCTCGACGCTCGCCGGGATCTGCAACGCCACGACCCCGCTGTGGGGCATGCTGGTCGCCCTGGTGGCGCTCTCGGAGGACCGCCCGACGCGGCGCCGTTTCGCCGGTCTGGGGCTCGGCTTCGTCGGCGTGCTGGTGGTGCTGGGGATCTGGCAGGGCTTCTCCGGCCAGGACCCCAAGGGCACCGCGATGGCGCTGATCGCCTCCGCCAGCTATGCGGTGGGCTGGGTCTACGTCCGGCGCACCCTGTCGGGCACCGGTGACTCCCACCTGTCGATGTCGGCCACGCAGCTGTTTCTGGGGGCCGTGCAGCTGGCCGTCGTCGCCCCGCTGATCAGCCCGCTGCCGACGGCGCTGCCCGTGATGCCGCTGCTGGCGGTCTTCGCGCTGGGCGCGCTCGGCACGGGGCTCGCCTTCCTGATGCAGTACGGGCTGGTGGCCGAGGTGGGGCCGACGACGGCGACCATGACGACGTATCTGATCCCGGTGGTCGCGACGGGGGCCGGGGTGCTCGTCCTGGGCGAGCGGCTCACCTGGAACGTGCCGCTCGGTGCCCTGATCGTGCTGGCCGGCGCCTGGCTGACGCAGAGCAGGGGCCCGGGCGGCCGGACGGACGACCGCGGGAACGTGGTGGCCCGGTCCGCCGCGGACGCCGACGGGAGCAAGGCCGCTCAGTCGTAACGCCCGGCAGGCAGGGGGAAGGTCGCCGACGCCACCGCGTCGGCGACCTTTTCCATGTCGGCGACGGTCAGCGGCGAGACGGTCAGGCGTATCCCGGGCGGCGAGGCGAGGCGGAAGCGGGCACCGGGCGACACGCCCCAGCCGGCCTGCAGCAGCCGCGTCACGACCGCCGTCTCGTCGGGCACCGGCACCCAGACGTTCATGCCGCTGCGGCCGTGGGCGGCGATCCCCCGCGCGCGCAGCGCCGCGACGAGCGCCTCGCGCCGGCGCCCGTACGAGGCGGCCACCTCGGCGGCGTCCACCGCCCCGGTGCGCCACAGGTGCAGCACGGCGTCCTGCAGCACGTGGCTCACCCAGCCCGAACCGAGCCGCTGCCGCCCGCGGACGCGGTCCATGGTGACGGCGTCGCCGGTGAGCACGGCCAGCCGCAGGTCGGGCCCGTAGGCCTTGGCGACGGAACGCACGAGCGCCCAGTGGGTGGTGGCGCCGGCCAGGGGGTGCAGCGGCAGGTCGACGATGCCGTGGGCGTGGTCGTCCTCGACGAGCAGGGTGTGCGGGTGCCGGGCGAGGACGGCGCGCAACGCGCGGGCGCGGCCGGCGCCGATGGCGGCGCCCGTGGGGTTCTGCGCGCGGCAGGTGACGATCAGGGCGCGGGCGCCCTGGGCCAGTGCGCGGTCGGCGGAGTCGGCGAGCGGGCCGTCGTCGTCGACGGCCACCGGCACGGCCCGCATGCCGAGCGCGGGGACGAGGTCGAGGACGCTGCCCCAGCCCGGGTCCTCCACGGCCACGGCGTCGCCGGGCCGCAGGTGGGCGGCGAGCACGCGCTCGATGCCGTCGAGGGAGCCGGAGGTGACGGCGAGCGGGCCCCGGGGCACGCCGTCGTGCGCGAGGGCCGCCCGGGCCGCCTGCTCGAACTCGCTGTCCACCGCGGGCCGGCCGTACAGGACGGGGTCGGTGCGGGCGCGCTCGGCCGCGGCGGCCAGGGCCGCGCCGAGCGGCGGCAGCAGGGCGGGGTCGGGGCTGCCCCCGGAGAGGTCGCGCGCGCTGTCGGGCACCTCGACGCGCAGGGCGTCGCGGGGCGCGCTGGCCGGCCGGTGGCGCACCCGGCTGCCGCGGCGGCCGGCGGTCTCGATCACGCCGCGGTCGCGCAGCATGCGGTAGGCGGCGGCCACGGTATTCGGGTTGACCCCCAGCTCGACGGCCAACTCCCGCATGGGCGGCAGCAGTTCACCCGGAGGGAGCTTCCCCTCGCCCACGGCCCGCTCCACGCTCGCCGAGATGTCGGCTGCGCGGCGTCCCTCGATCCGATACTCTCCTAGCACAAAACACAGTATGCACTAGTGCAATGGAGCCTGCAATGTCGTACGAGCAGACCGAGCGCACCACTCCCACCCGCTACCGCGAGCGCGCCCGCTACGACCGCGCGACCGTCCATGCGATCCTCGACGACGGCTACGTGTGCCACCTGGGCTTCGTGCGCGACGGCGCGCCCGTCGTCCTGCCCACCCTCTACGGGCGCGTCGGCGAGCGCCTGTACATACACGGCTCCACCGGCTCGCGGCCGTTGCGCGCGGCCGGCGAGGCCCCCGAGCCCGGCATGCCGGTCTGCGTGACCGTCACGCACGTCGACGGGCTGGTCCTCGCCCGCTCCGCCTTCAACCACACCCTCAACTACCGCTCGGTGGTGATCCGGGGCACCGCCCGGCCGGTGACGGACGCCGAGGAGCTCGCCACGGCCCTCGACGCCCTGGTCGACCAGGCGGTGCCGGGGCGCTCGGCGGACTGCCGGCCCGCCACCCGCAAGGAGGTGGCCGCGACCGCGGTGCTGCGCGTGGACCTGGCCGAGGTCTCCGCCAAGATCCGCAACGCCCCGCCGGTCAACGACGCCGCGGACGCGGCCCTGCCGCACTGGAGCGGCGTCGTGCCCGTCACCACGGTGTACGGGGCGCCCGTCCCGGCCCCCGACCAGGACCCGGGCGCCCTCGTGCCCGCCTACCTCACCGGCCGCTGACCACCGCGTCCCCGCCACCGCGGGCCTCGGCGACGGCGAGCGCCGCCACCGCGCCCAGCAGCACCGCCGTGCCCAGCGCCGTGGTGGCGGACAGCCGTTCGCCGAGCAGGAGCACCGCGATGACCGCCGCCGTCACCGGCTCCAGCAGGGTGATCACCGCGACCGTGGTGGCCCGCACGACCACGAGCCCGGCGAAGAAGAGTCCGTACGCCAGCGCCGTCGGCACCGTCACCAGGTAGCCCAGCAGCCCCAGGGTGCGCCCCAGGTGGTGCGCCGAGGGCCACAGGCCCTCGGCGACGGCCGGCGCCAGCAGGCACACCGTGCCCACCGCGAACGACGTCACGGTGGTGGTCAGCGGATCGGTGCCCCGGCCCGCGCGGCCCAGGTGCCGGGAGTGCAGGGTGAGCACCGCGTAGCCCGCCGCCGAGACCAGGCCCCAGGCGACACCGGCCGGGCGCACGCCGCCCGCGGCGTCACCGCCCAGCATCAGTACGGCGAGGCCGGCGACCGCCCCCGCCACGGCCGTGCGGCCACCGGCGCCGAGCCGCTCGCCCGAGGTCAGCCGGCCGCCCAGGGCGACCAGGACGGGGCAGGCCCCGAGGGTGACGACGGTGCCCACCGCCGTACCGGTGCCGTCGACGGCGGCGAAGTAGGCGGCCTGGAAGACGGTCAGCCCCAGGCCGGTGACCGTCACGCGCGCGAACCGCCGCCCCCACGGCTCACGCGCGCCCCGCGGTTGCGGGGCACGGCGCGGGCGCAGGGCCCGTACCGCCAGCAGCAGGACGAGCCCGCCGGCGGTGCGCCAGAAGGTCAGGGCCAGGGGGCCGAGGCCGCTGCCGGCGAAGACCAGCGCGGCCGTCGCACCGGTCGTGCCCCAGGTGGCGGCCGCCACGGTCACGAAGAGCAGCCCCCGGCCGACGGACGGGCCGGGGACGGAGGGAAGGGGTGCAGAAGCCACCGGAACCGCCGAAGGGCGTGCCGGGGCGGAGGAGTCGTGCACGACTGTTCTCCCGCGAAGAGGACGGAAAAGATCACGTGGTCCGTCTGCGGGCAGCACCGACCGGCCCGGGAGCCTTGTGCCCCGGGCCCGGTGTGCGAGGAGCGGCCGCCCGCGCTACGCGGCGGGAGGCGGCAGAACAGTCATGGGCATGATCGCGCAGCCTAGGCCCTGCCGGCGTCGCCGGACAACTCCCGTCCGGCGGTGGCCTCCCCGGCGGCCTGGCCCATCCCCCGGGCCACCGGTTCCGACGGGGCCTTGCGGGGCGTCGCGGTCTGGGCGACGAAGGCCCCGAGCACCACCATGGCACCGCCCGCGGACTGCGCGGCCGAGAGGTGCTCGCCGAGCAGCACCCAGGCCAGGACGGTGGCGACGACCGCCTCCAGGCAGGCGACGACCCCGGCGACCTGCGGGGAGAGCCGGCGCACCGAGAGCACGCCGGTGACGTACGCCGCGACGGTCGCGACCAGCACCACCCAGCACACCAGCACCACGGCCGGCACGTTCGTACCGTTCATCCGGGCGCTGCCCGCGAGCACCGCCCAGTCCATGGCCCAGGGGCGGGCGAGCACCGTCAGCAGGGCGGCGCCGCCGAGAAGTCCGAAGGCCACGACGCCCAGCGGGTCCGCGCCGCCGTCCGCGTCCTCGCCGCCGTGGTCGGCGAGGACGAAGTAGCCGACCTGGCAGCAGGCCGAGCCCAGGCCCAGCAGCAGGCCGAGGGTGTCGAAGGCCAGCCCGGCCCACACCTCGACGACGCAGGCCAGGCCGGCCGCGGCGAGCACCACGCCGATCACGGCCGCCCGGCTCACCGGCCGCCGCTGCACGAACCGCACCCAGCCCAGCAGGAGCGCCGGGCCGAGATACTCGACGAGCATGGCGACCCCGACCGGGATACGGGATATCGCCCCGAAGTAGCACGCCTGCACGCCCGCCACCGCGAGCAGCGCGAACCCCGCCAGGAGCGCGGGGCGGCGCGTGAGCAGGGCGCGATGGCGCCAGGCCACGGGCGAGAGCACCAGCGCCGCGCCCGCCACGCGCAACCACACCACCTCCAGCGGGTTCAGGCCCGCCTCGATGAGCGGCTTGGCCGCGACCCCCGAACCCCCGAACGCCAGCGCGGAGACCAGGGCGAGGCCCAGGCCGGCGCTTCTTCTCTCAGACGCTTGCATCGCGGCATCATGTCAGTGATCGACAGGACCGTCACCCCTTTGCGGTCCTGGCGCCCCCTCGGGAATCCGGTCCACTGCGCGCCGATTGGCCATGGCCCACGGCCGCGGTCGTCCGTACGGTCCGGGCATGCGGATTCGTATCGTCGACGCCTTCACCGACCGTCCCTTCACCGGCAATCCGGCCGGCGTCCTGCTGCTGGACTCCGACGCCTTCCCCGACGCCGCGTGGATGCAGCACGTGGCGACCGAGGTCAACCACGCCGAGACGGCCTTCGCCCACCGCCTGCCGGACGGGGGGCCGGCCGACTGGGCGCTGCGCTGGTTCACCCCGGCCACCGAGGTCGACATGTGCGGCCACGCCACGCTGGCCACCGCGCACGTCCTGCGCACCACGGGCGCGGCCACCGGCACCGTGCGCTTCGCCGCCCGCTGCGGGGTGCTCACCGCGACGGCGCACGAGGACGGCACGATCACCCTGGACTTCCCGACCGCGCCCCTGACCCCCGTCGAGGTGCCCGAGGACATCGCCGAGGCCCTGGGCGCGGTGCCGCTCAGCGCCCATGACACCGGCCCGCAGGTGGGCGACCTGCTGGTCGAACTGCCCGACGAGCACAGCGTGCTCTCCCTGACCCCCGATCTCCACGCGCTCGGCCACCAGGCGCGCCGGGGTGTGATCGCCACGGCTCCCGCCGAGGACCCCGCGCGCGGCTACGACTACGTCTCGCGCTGCTTCTTCCCCAACGTGGGCATCGACGAGGACCCGGTGACCGGCAGCGCGCACACGGCCCTGGCGCCGTTGTGGTCCGGCCGGCTGGGCGTCCCCGACCTGACGGGACGCCAGGCGTCCGCCCGCGGTGGTCTGGTCCGTACGGCGCTGCGCGGCGAGCGGACGCTGCTGACGGGCTCGGCGGTGACCGTGATCGACGGCGAGCTGCTGGCCTGAGCGGGCGGCGTCAGGCGGTGGGCAGCCAGCCGACCCTGCCGGCCAGGAGCGCGTACCCGACGAAGGCCACGACGTCGATGAGCGCGTGCGCGGCCACCAGCGGCCCCACCCGCCGCCAGCGCCGGTACAGCAGGACGAAGACGACGCCCATCACCATGTTGCCGACGAGGCCGCCGATGCCCTGGTAGAGGTGGTACGAGCCGCGCAGGGCGGCGCTGGCGGCCAGGGCGGCCGCCGGCGACCAGCCCAGCTGCCCGAGCCGGCGCAGCAGGTAGCCGACGACCACGACCTCTTCGAGCACCGCGTTCTGCACGGCGGACAGGATCAGTACGGGGATCCGCCACCACACGTGGGGCAGGTGCTCGGGGACCACGGTCAGGTTCAGGCCGGCCGCCCGGACGGCGAGGTAGAACAACAGCCCGGTGCCGCCGATCGCCGCCGCGAGGCCGGCGCCGCGGGTGAGGTCGAAGCCGGGCCGGGTGCGGTCGAGGCCGATGGCCCGCGGCCCGGCGCCCTCGCGCAGCAGCAGGTGGGCGACGAGGAGGACGGGCACGAGCGCGGTGGCGATGCCGAACAGCTGCCAGGCCAGGTCGAGCCACGGACGGCCGGGCGCGTGGGAGGCGTTGAGGGTGGCGGCCTGGTGCTTCAGGCCGCCGGGCCGGGTCGCCGCCCCGATGAAGCTGATCAGTGCGGCGACGGCGCTGGCCCCGAGCGAGAGGGCCAGCACGATCAGCAGCTCGGACCGCATCACGGGCCGGGGCAACGCCTCGCCGGGCCACGGCCCGCCGGCGCCGCCCGGCGCGCTGCCGGGCGCGGTGCCCGCGCCGCCGTCGGGAGCGTTGTGCCGCACTGCCGCCTCCGTCTGCCCATGTCGTGCCCGTCCGGTCGTCACAGCTTGCCCGACCGTGGGCACCGGGGACGAACCGGGGCGGGCGCGGGTCAGCCGCCGGCGCCGTCCGGCCAGGTGTGCACGGGGTCGCCGGTGCGCATCAGCTCGCAGTACTCCCGGGTGGTGGCCGCCAGCGCCTGCTCGCGGTCCAGGCCCCGCTCCCGGGCGCGGTGGTAGGTGGCGGCCTGCCAGGAGGCGCCGTTGACCCGGCGCCGGCAGCGGCCTTCGATGATGCCGAGGTAGTGGTCGCGGTCGGCGGGCTCGACGCCCCACGCGGCGAGCCCCGCCGCGGCGAG